>JAVBLI010000006.1:0-71110 GCA_031553595.1 Thermoguttaceae bacterium
TCGCCGCATTTCCTCCGGAATCGCCCTCATTTTTCTCTCCATCGCCCATGTCTATTACCCATCGACGGCACACTGACTCGCCTATATTATTTATCGACATTTAGAAAGAAAAAGAATAGATTAATTAGGGAAATGATCTAACGCTTCATTCCCGGCTGTTGTTTTAAATCCGGCACAAATCTTCATCCAGCGTAACTTCCGGCGTGTAAAGGGCACATAATCCGCCTTTTTTCGCCAGAAGTCGCGCTGGATTTTCGCTTACCAGCCGCCATAATTCGTCGGCGGACGCGAACCCCAACGAAACCAGATACCGCCACGCGTCCAGCATGCTTACGGCTGCGCCGGCCAGCGTTTTCGGATGATCGGTGAGGTACAGCTTCCCTTCTGGCGTGAGGGTGACGCTGCCGCCGATATACGCCGAGTAATCTCCCGGCGGCATGCCGACGAAATTCGTCGCGTCACTGACGACGATCGCCAACGGCCCTTTCATCTTCCAGAACACCTTCAGGATTTCCGGCGGCAGATGGAATCCGTCCGCAATCATGGAAATCCAGCACGCATCCTCCGCCAAAATGGCCCACGCGGGGTTTTCATGCCGGGACGCGTTCCCCAGATGCGTGGCCAGTACGGGCGTTTCGTCTGTCACCGTCTGCATCAGGGCGTGAATCTGCTTCGCGGTGGCGTGGGTGTGGCCGATGGCCGGGATAATATGGAAAGCCCGCAGCATCTGGGCGAACTCCGCCGCGGAATTTTCATGAGGGCTGAAAGTCATCAGTGCCACGCGTCCGCCGGCCGCCTCGCGCCACGCAGGCAGCACTTTCCGCAGGGCGTCTACCGTGGGCCGCTGCACGAATTCCACCGGATGCGCCCCCCGAAACCCCTCTTCCGCCGAGATAAACGGGCCTTCCAGGTGATACATGGGGGCCGCGGCCAGCTCCACCCCCAGCGCCGCCGCGCCGAATTTCTCCTCGCACGCCACGCGGTAACTCTCCAGCCGACAAAGCTGCTCGGTGATGAAGCCGGTTTCATTCGTGATGAGTGTCGGCAGCACGGTGGTCACCTTCCCCCGCCGCAATTCATGCAGCGCGTGCACGTACCCGTCCAGCGTGATATTCGCGTCATTAAAATCCACGCCGGCATACCCGTTCGCCTGCAAGTCAACCATCCCCGGAGCCGTTTTTCGCATGCGTGCACCTTTCCGTTTCCTGCCGGCACCATCTAACCCGGGCAAAAAGTGATTTTATAAAAAAATTCGTAAGCCACTCACGCATTCGATTATATCCAAAAACGCATATCCCGCAAGCTGAGTTTTTTTCGTCGATGTTTTTCCAGCAGAGAATCAGAATTTATTCCCCATTTTTTGAAAAATCGCACGGCCTGACGCTTTTATCGGGCAAAATCGCCCGGCGGTACTTGTCAAATTGAATTTTACCATTAAAATAAAAGTACTTGATGGCCTTTTTGGCCTGAAAAATCGTTAACAGGGGCCTTTAACTTACGGAAATGCCATGCACATTGTAATCGGCTGCGACCATCGTGGGAAGAATATGAAAGCCCAGCTCATGGAGTACATCCGAAATCGCGGACATCAAGTGGAAAATTGCAGCATCTCCGAGGAAGAGAACGGTAGTTGCGATTACCCGGATATCGCCCGAGCGGTGGCGGAAAAGGTCAGCGCCGGTCAGGCGGAACGCGGCGTGCTGATTTGCGGCACGGGTATCGGAATGTCCATCGTCGCGAATAAATATCCCCGCGTGCGGGCGGCCGTGTGCTCTGATCAGCTAACGGCGGAAATCGCCCGGCGGCATAATAATCTGAACATTTTGTGTCTTTCCGGGGACATGGTCAGCGAGCAGGCCGTGGAGGGAATCGTGAACGCGTGGCTGGACACGCCCTTCGAAAACGGTCGGCATCAGCGGCGTCTGGATAAAATCACGGCGATCGAAAAAAGTCTGTGTAAAGACGACGCGTGAAAGAATTTTTGAAAAAAACATAATGACCGGATTGAATAGGAAATTTTTTTCCACTTCTATTCGGTCATTTCGTTTCACTTCATTCCCGCCTGCTGTTCTTGTGGCCGTGCAGATTACCACTTCACTGAAACCCGCGGATTTTGGCGAATTTGCAGGGGATTCCGTGCTGAAATGTGGAAGCGGCGGCGTTTTTTGCGGGTTTTCACTTGTCACGTGGGCGGGCGTCTGGTATACTGAACGTGGAAGTGCAAATTTTATTCCAATTTCAGGTGCAGCCAGAATTTTTTCCGTTTCGGAGCCCCCATGAGCATGAGTTTTCGCCAGCAGGCACGTCAGGTGCAGAAACAGGTGCAGACCCTGCGTATGATCCAGGCCATGGAGATTCTCCAGCTTCCCACGCAGGAACTCCAGGAAAAAATTCAGGCGGAACTCCAGGAAAACCCCACGCTCGAGCTGCGCGAGGAGTCTGCCGACCCCGAAGACGGACGATGGGAGGAGGGGGACGCCCCGGAGCATTCCACGCTCGAGGAGCGCGTGCTGGAAATCGGAAAAGGCGACGAAAGTGCCGATTTCGAGCGGCTTTCGAGCATGGATGACGACATTCCAGATTATCGCGACGACGATTATCGCCCGTCGCAGTCTTACCTGGAGGATCTAAATGAACGCCGTGCGGACATGTTCGCGAACATCCAGGCCCGGCAGGAGACGCTCCAGGAATATTTGCAGGGCCAGCTTTTCTGGGATAATCCGGACGGCGATCTGCGTGGGGCGGTGGAGCAGATTATTTTTAATCTGGACGACCACGGATTCTTACAGACGGCCCTGATGGATCTCTTTCCGCCGGACGACCCTGCGCAGACGGCCCTGGCCGAGCGGGCGCTGGCAGTGGTGCAGGCCCTGGACCCGCGGGGCGTGGGCGCGCGAAATCTTCAGGAGTGCCTTCTTTTGCAGCTCGAGCCGGACGAGCCGGATTATGAGTACATGCATGAGCTGATTTCCGCATATCTGCCGGATGTGGAGCATAACCGCCTGCCGCTGGTGGCGAAGAAAATGAGGCTGACGCTGGAGGAGCTGGACGTGCTGCTGCTGCGGCTGCGGCGAATGAACCCGGATCCGGGGCGCGAGTTCCGCGAATCGGTGGTGGCGAATGTCGTGCCTGACGTTTTTTGCATGCAGCAGGAGGACGGGCGCTACGTGGTTTCGCTGGATGAGGGGATGTTCCCGCCGCTGTGCGTGAACACGAGTTACCGCTCCATGCTCAAAGACCGGAACGTTTCGGAGGAGGCACGGGGGTACATCCGCAAAAAAATGGGGGCCGCCCAGTGGCTGATTGAGTCGATCCAGCAGCGGCAGAACACGCTTTTGCGCGTCTCGCAGGCGATTATTGATTACCAGCAGGATTTTTTGAATATCGGTCCGGAAGCCATGCGCCCGCTGAAAATGCAGCAGATCGCGGACCCGCTGGGGATTCATGTCACGACGGTCAGTCGGGCTGTGGACGGAAAATGGATTCAGACCCCGCGAGGGATTTTTCCGCTGCGGCGATTTTTCGTCGGCGGCCTCCCCCAGCAAAACGCCGTCGGCGGGGACGAGGAAACCATTTCTCGCGATAAAATCCAACTGAAAATGAAGGAAATTCTCGAAAACGAAGACAAAACGAATCCGCTCAGTGATGAGGCCATCACCGCCGAACTGCAAAACTGCGGCTTCTCGATCACCCGCCGCACGGTGGTTAAATACCGCCAAATGCTGAACATCCCTTCTTCCCGCCAACGGAAAATCTGGACGTGAACGCGGCTTTTTCCGTGATTTTTTGAAAAAAAATGTTGGCGTCGCTTGCATTTCGGGAATATTCCTGCTCTAATAGAAATGTCGTTTTTTCTGTAAGCTGGCAACCAAGTATCATGGGAGATTTTTATGCTGTTATCCACCACTCCGACGATTCCCGGGCGCGAATTTGTCGTCCTGGGCCTGGTAAAAGGAACTGTCGTGCAGTCGAAAAACGTCGCGCGGGATTTCATGGCCAGTCTGAAGTCCGTCGTCGGCGGCGAGATCCGCGGGTACACGGAAATGATGTCCGAGGCGCGCGAAATCGCCACGCAGCGGATGGTCGCGGAGGCGCAAAAATGGGGTGCGGACGCGATCATCATGGTGCAGTATTCCTCCTCGGCGGTCATGCAGAACGCGGCCGAAATTCTGGCTTACGGCACGGCGGTGAAATATACGAACTAAATTGGGGCAGCTCGCGGTTTCCAGCTTGCAGCTCATATCATGGATGTATTCACTTTTAGAAGGAGATTTTGAATGACTGAGACGAAATCGAATGTCGCGACGTACCTGCGGCTTCAAATCGCGTATTTTTTACAGTTTGCCATCTGGGGGAGTTACGGTTTCGCGCTGTTCGGCTTCGCTTCCGGAGTGCTGAAATGGACCGGCTCGGCGGTGGGGCTTCTGGGGGCCGCGGTGCCGCTGGGGGCTTTTATCGGGCCATTGGTGTTCGCGCCGATTGCGGACCGTTATTTCCCCGCACAAAAAATTCTCGCGGTCCTACATTTCATCTGCGGCATCCTGCTGTGCCTGGCGGGATACGTCGCCGTGAACACGCCGGGGATGACCGCCCCGCTAATCGGCCTGATGTTTGTCGTCGGCGTGTTTTACATGCCCACCATTGCGCTGCTGAACTCCGTGGTGTTTAAGCACGTGCCCGACTCGAATAACGCCCCTTACGTCTTCGTTTTCGGCACCGCGGGCTGGATCCTGGTGGTGCTGTTCATTCAGGCGTTTTTCGGCGCCGGCGAAACGAACGGCTTCTTTTACGTCGGCGCGGGATGCTGTTTCCTGCTGGCGCTTTATTCACTGACGCTGCCGAACACCCCGCCGCAGGGAGCTGGCAGTGGGGATGGAGACGTGCTGGGCCTGAAGGCGTTTTCACTGCTGAAAGAGCCGTCCTTCATGTTTTTCGTCATCGCGTCGCTGCTGGCGGGCATCGCGGCCTGCGGCTTCTTCTTCACGATCAGTGTCACCATGCTCTCGCAGCGCGGCTTCCCCGCCCCGCTGGCACTGACCACGATTAACCAGTTTTCCGAGCTGTTTTTCATGGCCGCCCTGCCCTTCTGCGCGGCCCGTTTCGGCCTGAAAAAAGTCCTGCTGATCGGCATCGGCGCGTGGCTGCTGCGGTATGGGTTCTGGATGAGCGATGCGTTTTCCTTCGCGCTTTTGGGCCTGCTGCTGCACGGCATGTGTTACAGCTTCCTGTATAACGCCTCGTACATGTACGGCGATAAAGTTTCGCCGCCGGAGATGAAGGCCAGTGTTCAGGGCATGATGGCGTTCCTGCTGCTGGGCGTGGGGCAGGTGCTGGGTGCGCTGCTGGCCGGTTACCTGACGGATGTGTATCCCGCGCCGCTGGCGAAATCCCAGACCCAGATCGCGCTGCAGTCGGAAGAGGATTACATGAAGGCCCTGGCCACGGCACCTGCCGAAACGCCTGAGGCCGCGACCAGCGAGAAGACGGAAGCCAGCCTGCCGCTGCCCGTGCAGGACGGCTCCGACATCTTCCATGGGGATGTGTTGCCGGATGTGCTTCCCATCAGCGGCGGATTGCCGTCCCTTTCCATGTCTGGCCGAATGCTGGCGGAAGTCGCTCCGGCACCCGCGAGTGATACCACCGCGACGGAAAGTTCCTCGGCCACCGCGTCCGTGAACGAAATGACGAAAGAGCAAAAGGAAAAACTTTCCGCATGGAAGAAAAACCTCCCGAGTTGGAATGATAAAGACCAGGACGACTCGGCGTGGAAGTACCTCGACCTGAAGACCACGCTGCTGGGCGAAGGCGAGAAGAAGGAGAAACCGGCCGGCTCCATCCCGGATGGCAAGCACCTGGGAATCGACCTGGACACGAATAACGATAAGGTCATCACGTATGACGAAATCATGACGTTCCCGGCCGAGGGCCGCGTTTATAATGGGTTCATCTTCACGCGTAAAACGCTGCTGATGATATTCCAGGACGTGTATGCCGTGACGCATAACATCGAGCCGTCAGCCGTCATTGATACGGACATTCAAGTCACGCGTGCGGAATACCTGAAGGCGCAGTCGTACGGATGGGACCGCATTTTCATGGTGCCCATGGCGCTGTGTGCCGTGGCGTTCGTACTGCTGCTGCTGTTCGGCAAGGACCCGAAAACGCATGAAATGACGCTGGCCGAAGAAGCGGCGCCGGTCGGTGCCGGGGAAGGTGTGGTCGTGCCGGAGGAGAAAGTTTAGGGCATGAGTCGCCGCAAGAAACAATAGCCGGGAGCGAAGCGGAACGCAGTGACGCGAAGAGACCGGATAGAATAACCGGTGTTTTCCCCACTTCGATCCGGTCTCTGCGCTAACGCTCCGCTCCCGGCTGTTATTCTTGTGAGAAAATTAATTTGATCGATGCTCTAGCCAGCATTTATGATTGCAAAGGAGGTGTTTTATGGAACAGACATCCGATAACGCAGCGCTGCCAAAAAAACGGCGTGTGTTTTACTTCGTCGCGATCATTTTGCTGATGGCAGCCGTCGTTGCGGCGTGCATTCAAACGAAGCATGAGAGTGCCGCCGCGAGAATAAAAGCGCAACAAATCGTCGCTGGCGCGAATGCCTCGGCGGATGCCAGCGTGCAACAGGCCATCCAGGAAGCCAAGTGCTGGTGTTTCGCGAGCATGGCGACCGTCGCGCTGGCGATTTTGGCCTGGGGCGCCGCCGTCTGGCGCCGCGAAAACCACCGCTGGGTGTGGGTGCCTTGCGTCGTGCTTCTCATACTTTATGTTTTACTGGAACTGGTAATGACGTGAAAAAATTTTCACAAGGAACTTTTACAAAAAATAAAGGAGAAAAAATGAATCGTCGAGATGTTTTGAAAGGCGCTTTGGGCGCGGCGGTGGCTGTTGGCGCGGGCGCGATGATGGCGGAGAAGGTGGTGGCGCAGATGGTCGAGGGGGACGCCGAGAAGAAGCGGTTCCTGATCGAGGAGTGCGGCATGAAATACAACCACCTCGGCATCCCCACCCAGAACGACATGCCCTGGGAGGCGTATCTGGAGAACCTGAAGCTGCACATCATGGAATACGCGAACGACCCGTTTGGCATCGAGTGGATGAAGTTCGAGGAAGGCAGTCCGCTGCCGGAAATCATCCAGAAATTCCCGCACGTGGCGTTTACGGTGAATGATATCGCGAAGGCCGCGGAGGGGTTCAAGGAAATCGTGCCGCTTTCGCACCCGCGGGAGGGGATGACCACGCTTTTCGTCGAGCATAAGGGCATCGCGATCGAGTTCATCATGCTGGATGACGAGAAATAATTTTTTTCGCGAATCACCATTGAGAGCACAGAGATCACAGAGTGAGAATCATGGCGGCCCCCGCCTCTTCTTCCCTCACATTCTCTGTGCTCTCTGTGTACTCTGTGGTGAATAAAATGTGGTGAATAAAAAAAACGGAGATAAAGATGGAAAAGCTGGACATCACACCCGAAAACACGCTGGTGACGGTGATCGACATGCAGGAGAAATTCGCGCCGGCGATCGAAAATTTTGCGACCGTGGCGGCGAAAGCGGCGATTCTGGTGCGTGCGGCGGGGGAAATGGGCGTGGACGTGGCCGTAACGCGGCAGTATCCGAAAGGGCTGGGCGCCACGCTGCCGGAAATTGAAGCGGGGTTGCCGGCTGGGACGCCGACGGTGGACAAGATGTGCTTTTCGTGTTTCGATTCCCCGGAGTATGCGGAAATGCTGGCGGCGAAAGCGAAAAAGAACCTCGTTTTCGTGGGCGTCGAGGCGCACGTGTGCGTGATGATGACAGCTGTCGCGGCGGCGGAGGCGGGGTACACGGTCTGGGTGCTGAATGACGGAATCGGATCCCGCACGATGAAAGACCGCCTCGCGGCACTCGGCTTCATGCGTTCCCGCGGCGTGCATCTCATCAGCACCGAATCTCTGATTTTTCTGCTGCTGAAGACCGCGCAGCACCCGGCATTCCGCGCCGTGCAGGCATTATTAAAGTAAAAAGGAATGCGAATGCTTACCATGCAGGAAGGACTGGAGATTCTCCAGACGTCGGGCACGGAAATTCCGGCCCTGCTGGCGCGAACCCAGCGGGTACGGCTCCAAAATCACGGTGCGAAAATCGTGCCCTGCGGCATCATGAATATAAAAAGCGGGGCGTGCACGGAAAATTGCGCGTTTTGTGCCCAGTCGGCCCACCATCACGCATCCGTGCAGGATTTTTCGCTTAACCTGACCCCGGTGCTGAATTTCGCGTTTTCGGAATCGGCCGTACCTTTACAGCGTTTCGGACTGGTGACCAGCGGGTGCCGGCTGGAGGACGAGGAACTTCGTGCAGTCGAAGCGGCTGTGCGTGAACTCACGCGGCGGCGTGCCAGCGGAGAGCGGCTCCCCCAGCTTTGCGCGTCTCTGGGGTGTTTGAGCCGGGACGATTTACAGCGGCTGAAAGATGCCGGCCTGACACGTTTCCATCATAATCTGGAGACGGCGGAGAGTTTCTTTCCGCAGATCTGCACCACGCACACGTATGGCCAGAGGGTGGAGACCGTGCTGGCAGCGAAGGAAGTCGGGCTGGAAGTGTGCTGCGGGGGGATTTTCGGACTGGGTGAAACCGCGGAGCAGCGGGTGGAGTTTGCGCAGCAAATCGCGGCGCTTGCGGTGAATGACATTCCACTGAATTTTCTGGTGCCGATTAAGAACACGCCGCTGGGAATGCTGCCGCCGGTACCGCCGCTGGATATCCTGCGGATCACGGCCATGATGCGTCTGGCGTGTCCCGCATCCGGTATTCGCATCTGCGCGGGGCGTGCAAATATGGGCCCGTTACAGAGCATGCTGTTTTACGCGGGCGCCAGCGGCCTGATGGTGGGCGATCTGCTGACCACGGCGGGTGAAAAGCCCGAAGAAGATGTGCGGATGATGAAGAATCTGGGAATGGAATTTTGTTGATACGGTATTCGCAAGAACAGCAGCCGGGAGCGGAGCGTTAGCGCAGAGACCGGATCGAAGTGGGAAGAATTCCGGCTACTCTATCCGGTCTTTTCGCGTCACTGCGTTCCGCTGCGCTCTCGGCTGCTGTTTCGTGAATACACGAATCTGGTAACCTCTATAAAAACCACCGAACGCTCACAAAAAAACGGCCTGACCCCTCATCGGAATCAGACCGCGTCTACATGATTGCACGCATCTTCAGAAGCCGGTGGAAATTCCCTCGCTTTCACCGGCAATTTCTTCAGACAGAGTGAATCGTATACTTCACGACGCCCCAGATTTTCAGTTCGGAAGCTTCCGAAATTTTAATCGTGGGGAAGCTGGGGTTTTCGCTGCGAAGCTCGATTTTGTCGCCCGTTTTCACGAAACGCTTGACCGCGAATTCGTTATCGACCACCGCGATAACAATGTCACCGTTTTCGACTTCCGCGCTTTTATCCACCACCAGAATGTCGTCGGCAAAGATGCCGGCACCGGTCATGGAGTCGCCCGTGGCACGCACGAAAAACGTGGCGGTGGGATTCTTCACCAGAAAACCGTTGAGGTCCAGCGTCGCGGTCGCCTGATCTTCGACCGGCGCGGGAAAACCGGCCTGGACTTTCGTCTCGAATAACGGCAGCACATAACCTTTGCCGTAAATAAAGTTCATGATCTGGTCGACCATCATCTCCGGAACCCGGATCGCTTTTGTCGGCACGCCGAATTTCCCCGTCCCTTTCGGACGCCCGGCACCTTTTCGTCTTCCACCTCGAGGCATTTTCGTCTCCTTATTACCTTTCGAATGTTATTGAAAAAATAAAACCATATACTCGTGAAATATGAATTCCCCGGTTCATGATCATCCGGATGGCTGTTCTCAGGGGGTAAACACTTGATCGCCGAAACTCCGACGATTCGAGTATAAAACCAAAAAAATTTCCGACCTTAAAGCGGTCGCGTCTTGTTCCGTAAACGTCTCACCCGGGAACGTTCGCCGCGGGAAAACCCTTCGACGCCCGATATCATATGGTGAAAACAGCACAGAATAATCTGAATACGGATACGCCCATGAAAATGATTGCAAATTTCCTCAAAATTTTTCACATCTTTTCAATATCCATCGGAGAATGAATAAAATGGAAAATCAAAAAAACGACGGCACCTCACTAAACAAGCGGTTTTATGAATCGCATCTCTTTTATTTATCATGGATTCCATTTAGTGTATCAAAATTATAGCATGAATAAAAGCCACCCCCCCATGTAATTTATGAAATTTTCCCCATTTTTTTGTAAAAAAAACGTTTTTTGCGCGAACACTCTAGAAAACCCAACGTAGGACGGCATTTTGACAGAAGTTTTGGCAGAAAAAAAGACAAAGAAGAATGTTGCACTACCGGAGCGGTTACCGTATCGACGCAGCAGCAAGAACAGCAGCCGGGAGCGTCGCGGAACGCAGTGACGCGCAGAGACCGGATAGAAGTGGGAAAACGTTCGGCGGTGCTTATCCGTTCATTATGCTTCATTCCATTCCCGGCTGCTGTTTCCTGCCGCCACCACAGATTTGGGATGTGCCCTACGAAAAGAATTTCCGCAGCCCGTCCGGCCCCACCAGACGATCCATCTCCAGAACGATTTTCGCCACCGCTAAGCTGTCTTCCAGGGCGTCATGGTGGCGGAACTGGATGGCGAAATGGGCCGCCACGGAATTCAGCTTGTAATCCGGCTGGCGGTACTCCGCACCTTTCCGCAGCAATTTACGCGAGATTCGCAGCGTACATCCCCATGCCACCGGCGGGGGCGTCAGGCCGTAATGCGCCAGCGTGGCATGCAGAACACCGCGATCAAAGGGAGCATTATGAGCCACCAGTGGAAGCTCGCCGATAAAGGCCCGGAGCTGATTCTGCCATAAGGTGTCAAACGTCGGCTGATCACGCACATCGCGGGCGGTCAGGCCGTGCACACGGACGCAGACTTGCGAGAAAAACAGAGACGGCGGGCGAATCAACGACGCTTGCGTCTGGACGATTTCTCCGCCGACACACTTCACCAGCCCGACCGCGCAGGCGCTGTCCGCGGAAAAGTTCGCCGTTTCGAAATCGATTGCCACGAAATCCATAAGTCCGCCCGTGCGAATTATTTCGCCTCGCCCGCGATGCGGATGCTCAGCCCGCCGCTGGCACGCAACTCGACAAGGTACGACTTGCCGACGGTCAGCTTCTGAACCACCGCCTCGCCGTGATTGGCCCGCACGCCGAGCGATTTTTGCAGCAGCGGGTCGTTCGAAATTTCCCAGAACCGCGACCAGATCTGCTTTTCCAGTTCCGACGTGCCGGCATCGTCACGATAAATGGCCGGGGGCGCGTCAGCGACGTCCACCGGAAAGCCTTCTGAGGGACGCTGAAATTCGCCGAAAACCCGCTGGAAAACGCACAGCGAATGCGAACGGCCCTCGTCATTCGTCTCGACCAATTCATCATTAAATTTCACGACCAGGCTGTCTAGATACATTTTCTCGCCAAGAATAGTGAATTCGCGAGCCTGGCCCACCTGCCGCCCGGAGTCGTCGAACTCCGTGAAACGGAACGTCGTCTGGATTTTCTGCGGATCCGGGCTCTCGGTCTGACTCAGCACATCGATTCGCGCCCGGCGGATGTCCACCTTCAGCAGGCGATTCGCCAGTTGCAGCCGGGCATTATCTTCCTTCAGTTGCGACACCTGGGCACGCAGCTCCGCCTCACGATTCATGTACCGCTGGACATAATAAATCCCCCCAGCCACCACCCCCGCGAGCATCGCCGTGTAAATGATCGTCATCCAGAAAAAAGAGCGTACGCGTTTGGTGAGGGACATGTCCGGTTTTCCTTGAAATGCTACAATTATACCCACATAAAATGACAGAGCCGCAATCGTAAAATTGCGGAATGGATTTCCAATTTGCGAAAATTACCTGCATACGCAACGTCTCTCCCGCAATCTTACGATTGCGGCTCTGCTAGGCGGGTGCACACACTGCGCAAATCTCGCATTCTAATTAGGCTTTACGATTAATTCCACGCGATAGTTCTTGGCCGCCCCGTCTTCGGAGCTGTTCGAAACCAGTGGCCTGCCCGTTCCGCACGCACTGATGGAAAGCTGATCTTTCGGCACGATATTCTCTTTCGTCAGCACCTCGAACACCATCATCGCCTGCGCGGCGGTCTGATCCATCTTCGAGCGGAATTGCGTACTGGTCTGCTGCAGGGTGTTCGCGTGAGATTCGATCACGATTTTGTACCCCGGATACCGCTGGGCGACGTTCCCGGCCACATGCCGCAAAAGCTCCAACCCGTGGGGCGTAAGCTGCGCACCGCCGCGCTCGAAAAGCGTATTTCCCGGCAGTTCGACGTGAATATTGCCGTGCTCGTTCCGCGTCACCGCCCCGGGAATGACCGGCGTATCCAGATTCGCGAGGCTGTTATTCGGCTCGATCGGAATGCCGCCCTGCCGCTCCACGGCCCGCGCCAGCTCGCCGATGCGTTTGTCCAGAGCCTCTTTTTCCTGCTGGGCCGCGACGAGTTTCTCGGTGGAGTCGTGAAGCTGTTTTTTCAGGGCCACCACCTCGTCCTGCATGAGCATCAACTGGTGCTGATTCGTGGCCAGCTCGATTCCGACTTTCCGATTATAATTTTCCAGGTCGTTATAGCGCATGGCCTGCGACTCCTGCTGATTCGCCAGCGTCGCCTTTTCTTTTTGCAGGTCCGCCACCCGGCCCTGATTATCCAGCGATTTACAGCCAAGAATTACCGGAAACACACATAATGCCCCAAAAAACAAAAGACGCTGCACCTGCCGCACGCGTTTTTCCGTGATTTTTTCAGCGATTTTATCTTTCATGCCCGCACCTCGAAAATTTCCGTCTGCAAGAATAATTATCCCATAATTATAATAGGGAATTTTCGCGGCATCCGCAAGGTTAAAATTTAGAAAAAAAACAAAAAAACGGCGTTTTTCACAAAAACCAGGCCGATTGTGGCGGATTTTTGCGAAATAACGCCGTGGCAGTAAAAAACAAAAAACGGAACGGCAAGTCAATTATCAATTATCATTTTTTTGTCCACCGCCGACTGTAACGCGTCAAATAACTGTTTTTGCGTAATCAGACTGTCCAGCAGAATCGGTTTTTCGTCCCCCGGCGTCCAGATCACGATCAGCGGAATCGCGCTGCGGTTCAAGGAAGTGATGTATGCTTTAATCTCCGGCGAGGGTTCCGTCCAGTCCGCCAGCACAGGCGTGATGTTCCGCTCCCGAAGAAATTTCGCGGTGGCAGCCGTTTCGATCACTCGCACGCTGTTCATTTTGCAGGTCAGGCACCAGTTCGCGGTAAAGTCGATGAAAACCACCTTCCCGGCTTCCCGCTCCCGCGCCACGAACTCCGTGGAGAAGGCGTGCCAGACGATTTTTTCTTGATCCGTGCCGATCATGGCGACATCCATCACGTCCGGCGCACCCGGCCCGGAAACGATAATCGCTTTCGGCCCGCCCAAAAACGTGAACATCAGGTATCCGATTCCCGCCGCGAGCATGATCCCGCCGGCCCACACCGCCAGGACGCTTTCCCCGCCGGCACCGGAATACGTCACCTTCCCGATCATCCAGCACGCCAGCCACAGGCCCATCATGAACCCCAGCGTGGGCACGAAATACACCGGACTGAGAATGTAAAACAGGTAAACCACGGTGCCCATGAAAAAGAAGCCCATGAATTCCTTCAGCGTTTCCATCCACTCCCCGGGTTTCGGGAGCCATTTCACGGCCGCGGGGAAAATGCCCACCAGCAGATACGGGGCCGCCAGCCCCAGCCCGATGAACGTAAACACCAGGTACACCACCGCCACGGGCTGCACCAGCGCCCACCCGAAAACCGGCCCTAAAAATGGCCCCACACATGGCGTGGCGAGAATCGTGGTCAAAATGCCCATCAAAAACGCGCCGAAAAGCCCTTCCTGTTTCTGCATCTGCCCCGCCCGGCCGCCGGACACGAAACCCGGAATGGGAATCTCCCACACTCCCAGAAAACTCAGCCCCATGACGAAAATCAGGGCGATCATCGCGATCACGAATCCCGGGAATGTGAACTGCTCCCCCCACGCCATGCTTTCCGGCACGGCAGCGGTGGCGGAAACGGCACTGGGGACGAACTGCCCGAAGAAAACAAAAATTTCCCGTAATTTGGAAAGCGTGGCCAGCACCCAAAACACGCTCAGCAGCCCCAGCGAGTACATCAGATTTAACTGAAACACCCGCCAGTGCGACTCATGCGCCTGTTTCGCGAAGGAAAAGAGTTTCGGCCCGATCACCGGCAGCACGCACGGCATGAGGTTCAGAATGAGCCCGCCCAGAAACGCGAAAAGAATCGCCATCATCAGCGTCAGCCTCTTGCGCTCCGGCGCCGGAGGAATGGAAAGCGGCTCCCCGGCCTTCATCACCGGCGTTTCATGCGCCGCCGCGGGCGTTTCTTCCGTTTTTACCGCAGCCCCTGGGTTTTTCACCGGCGCCACGCCCATTTCCTGCGCCGCAGTTCCCGTTCCCGCCTGAATTCCTCCCGGCGAATTTCCTGCCGCCGGAGCTTCGCCGCCAGGAATCACCCGGGCCGTGAACCCGAAATCCCGCGGATCCATACAAATTTCCTCTTGGCACATCTGGACGTACACACTGCCGGAAATCTCCGTCAGCGCCGCCCCGGAAACCGTCCACCGGAACGGCACCCGCCACTGCACTTTCCCCGTGTGATACTCCACCGGAAAGTCCGGCCCCCACACCTCCTCCTCGTATTTCACCCGCGGCCCGTCCGGAAACGCCACCGGTTCTGAAAGCGCGGTGACCGTTTTCGGAAGCTGAATCTTCGTCCGTAGCGGCCCGCCCGGCTTCTGCGTGACCGAATAAATCGTCCAGCCGTCCGGAATTTCCGCCGAAATAAACAAAAAACCCGGCTGCGTTTCCGTCGGTGGCGTAAACCCCGCGGTAACCGTCAGCACCGGGTCATGCCGCGAATAATTCTCCTCCGGCTCCGAAAAAACGTCCATCCCCGGCATCATCCCCCCGGCAGACGGCATCCCCGCCCCCGCCGGCGAAAACTCCTGGTAATTCCGCATTACATCCGGGTTCATTCCGGGCACATTTTGCGCAAAAACCGCCGGAGAAATCACTGCCGTGACGGCCGAAAAGCAAAAAAAGAAGATTAAAAAAGAAGTAATCTGAAAGCGTTTCATGATTTTTTTCATTTTGAATTCATGAGAAGATTTTTAAAAGATTCACCCCGGGTAACACGGCGGGAGGGTATTTTTGTGGGCCGCCGCCCGTTCCGCGCCGCGGATTTTCGCGATTCCCTCCGGCGTTCCCTCCTCACGGAGTAAAAACGCGTCAATTTCCGCGTACGTGATTCCCATTTCGCTCTCATCCGTCTGACCTTCAAAAAGCCCGGCGGACGGCGCCTTACGAATAATCTCCTCCGGGGCGCCGAGGAACGCGAGGAATTCGAAAATTTCCGTCGCCGTCAGATCCGCGACAGGGTTAAAGTCACACGCCCCGTCCCCCCATTTCGTGAAATATCCCATGGTTTTTTCCGAGCGATTTCCCGTCCCGGCCACCAGGCACCCCAGCGCCTGCCCCAGCGTGTAAAGGGCCGTCATACGCAGCCGTGGGTTCACGTTCATCACGGCACTTCGCACACGCGATTCTCCTTCAGGCGATTTTTCCACACGCTGTGCCATCACCGGCTCCGTCACCGCGAGAAACGCCCGTTTCACGTCCGTCAGATCCACTTCCAGCGTGGGAATACCGTATTTTTCCGCCAGCAGCAGCGCGTGATCCCGGTCTTCCGCGAAATTCCTCGCACTTTCGCAGGGCATGATCACGCCGAAAACGTTTTCCGTGGCCTGCCGACACAAAATACCCACCAGCGCCGCGTCTTTTCCGCCGCTGTTTCCGTAAATCACGCCCGCATTTCCGAGGATCGCGCGAATCCACGCCACCCGCGCCGCACGTTCCGCTTCCCAGTCACGCAACATTTTTCGCCATTCCGCAAATTTTGCATTAAATCTTGCATTAAGCACATAAAATGGAAGCACCAAAACATTCACTCGCGGCGGCAACAGCGTTTCATCAGCCGCGGATACGGCGATTCACCAGCGGCACCAGTCGCGTTTCACTTTTTCTTCTCCTGCGTAAACGCCATGCCTTCAATTTCCACCAGCAGTTCCGGGCGGCACACGTCACTGAACGTGTACAGTTTCAGCACATCCGGCATCAGCCGCTCACAGGCCGTTTTCACCGCTTCATAATCGCGTTCATACTTCACATAAACCCGCACCGCGGCCATTTCATTCAGCGCGCATCCCAGGCCGGGCATTCCGTGGGCCGCGAGATTTTCTTCCGCGATCAGCACACGAATATTCTCCAGCGTTAGTTCCGTCTGGGCCACCGGGTCACCGTCATACCGGCTCTCGGCGTCCGTGATGCTGGCCGTGCCGGAGACGAAAATCGCGCCGGTTTTCACGCCGCCCGTCCCCACCGTGGAAACCGCCATCGCGCGGGCGAATTTCGGGCTCCGCGGGCTGTATTCTTCTCCGTACGCGGACGCCGGCACCTGCTGCGGATTCTCCAGCGGCACCACCATCACCTCATCCGCCTCCGTGAACGTAAGGCCCAGCGCACTGACCACCAGACAGTCGCCCGTGGCGCCGATTCCCGTACTGGCCGGGTATTTCGGCCCCTGATATTTCTCCGGCAGCATCCCTTCAAAAAACGAAATGCCGCGGAAAAAATCGGATCGCGCCCGATTCAGTTCCTTATACCGCTGCGTCTGGCCCACCTGCTCATGAAACGTGGGCTCCGTTATATTTCCCAGATAAAGCCACGTCCGCACGACATTCTGGAAGGGCACGCCCATGGCCGCGTATGTTTTCTGAAGCCGGAGGAAAGAATCCAGCGACTGATCATAAATATTCGCGTCCATGTCCCCCGGGTCCTGCTGGCGGCAAAAATACCAGCTCACACCGCCGTGGCGGGTAATGACCGCGTCATCACTGACGAATTCCACGGCATTCGCGCCGTCCGCCTCACGGAAAATCGCCACCGCCTCCACCGCCACCATCTGCCCGTCACACGGCGACTGCGGCACGTACACATTCACCGGCATCTCCGCCCCGTAAAACGCACGCATCATCTCCTGGCACGTATCCCGGCACGCGTAATCCCGCAAGAAAACCGTCTGCTGCGTTACCACCCATTTTCCACCGCGCCGCGGCGATATTTCAGTTTTCGCATGCTCAAGACATAAACGGATTTCATCCAGCGCCGCCTCGACCTGCCCCGCCAGCGTGCCATCCTCCGACGGAACCGGTGGCACGGCAAGCACGATCATACGGCAGGCATTCTTCGACTCATTTATATAACAGTTACGTTTTTCCGGAGTCATCGACATTTTCATCACGATTATATCCATTCATCAGGAGGGACGCCGGGACTTTTCCGGCGCATAAAAAAACGGTGGGATCCCTTCAAAAAGGGTTTCTCCCAGTTTAACCGAAAATACCGCCACCCGCAAGCCCTCTTTCTATTTTTTACCAGCTTGCAACGCATTTTTCACAGCTTTCCCTTCCTTTATTCCCGCAGCTTATTCAGGTTAACGGCTGAATTGGGAATAAAGAAATAAAGAAATAAAGAAATGAGGAATCACGCAAGCGTTCTTCATACCTTTCTCATTTTTTTATTTCTTTATCCCTCATTCCTTCCTTGCCGCTTGGGGGATGTAGGCCGGGAGTTTCTTTTCGGCGAAAATCGGGGCGAATTGCGTCAGCCGCTGACGTCCGTCGATCGTCGGCAGTGGGAGCATTTCGTTGCCCACCAGCGGTTTGACGTAATCCAGGAACGCGTCGGTCACGTCGCACCCGTCGGGCGTAATCCACTCGGCGGGGAACGTCCGCTCGCTGTTGGCCACGTCCCGCAGGGGGACTTTATCATACGAAACGCTGTAAATCGGGCCCGGCGCCCGCAGGATCGTGGACATGAAGCCACCCTGCCCGGTAGCCGCCAGCTCGCACGCCTTTTGGCCCAGCGCGTACGCTTCGTCGAGATCCACCGTGGACGCGTACGCCATCGAGTGCCGCTGATCGGTGCCGGGGACGTTGCCACGGGCCGTACCGCGGACGCACAGGCCGGCGTCGTTGAGATAATTCACCACATTCTGGCAGACCGTCGAGCGGCTGGCGCCGAATTCAGTGTGCCCGAATGAATCCTTCACGGCCCCCAAATCGCCGACGTGGAATCCCTCGCTGATGACCACCACGCACCGCCCGCACTGCCGCAGCTTTTCGTTCACCTGCGCGTGGAGCTGCTCCAGTGTGCACGGACTCTCGGCAATGTAAATCAGCAGCGGCATCTCGCGCCGCGGGTCGGCCAGGCGGGCCGCCGCGGGAATGAAGCCGATTTTCCGCCCCATCGCCTGCATCACCAGCACCGGGTCGGCCGGGCATGACCCCTTGTTTTCCTGGTCCGCGTACTGCGTCGTGTGCATCCAGTATTTCGCCACCGAACCGTACCCCGGCGTGTGGTCGATGAGCTTGAACGCACTGTCACCGACGTCGTTGTCGATGGTTTTCGGCACGCCGACGGCCGTCAGCTCCAGGCCACGATCATTGGCGAGCTCCGCGATTTTGTGGGCGGTATCCATCGAGTCGTTGCCGCCATTATACAAAAAATAGCCCACGTTGTGCGCCTTGAGCACCTCGACGACGCGCTCGAAATCCTCAGTCTGCCAACTCTTGAGCTTGTAGCGGCACGTGCCGATGCTGCCCGCCACGGGCGTGTAACGCAAGAGCGCGACTTCCTCCGGCGACTGGGCCGAGAGGTCGAGCAGGTCTTCGGTCAGGACGCCTTCGATGCCGTGGGCGGCGCCGTAGACTGTTCCGATATTGTCGAAACAGCGGGCCGCCTCGATCACGCCGCGGAGGCTGCTGTTAATGACGCACGTGGGGCCGCCGCTCTGGGCGACGACGAGATTTTGGGGCGGTTTCATGATTTTTTATGGTTCCTTTGTATGAATGGGAATGCACAAAAACAGCAGCCGGGAATGGAGTGTCAGCGCAGTGACCGGATAGAAGTGGAAAACATTCGACCACGCTATCCGGTCTCTGCGCGTCACTACGTTCCGCTTCGCTCCCGGCTGCTGTTTTATGCTGCGTCGATTTTGGACGGACATCACCCGCCGTAAATTTCGTTCCACAGGCCGTTGAGGTCGACGTCTTCGGTTGTGCCGGCGAAGACCACGACGCGGTACAGGGCGGAGACGGGTTCGTCTTTGGGGAAAATCCACGGGCCGGGGCCGTAATTGAAGGGCATGGGCGAAATGTTTCCGTAATTCCGCGTGAACCACGGGCAGTCTTTGAACGGCTGCTCGGGCGGGCACAGGACGGCGACTCCCTCGATGATGTCGTCGTTGAAATAGCGCGGGCCGTAATAGGCGCACCACTTCGCGGGCTTGCCCTCGGTCTCGGCCTGGCCGCGCTGACCGTTGCTGTTGATCAACACGCCGCCGCCGTCGGGGGCAAGTTCCGGCGAGACCCGCACGCCGAAAAAGCCGTGATTCGTCCGCCCGACGGTTACCTCCACCAGCGGCGTCATGACGTATTCCAGGTCGAGCACGTAATATTCCGGCGTCCGCAGGGCCAGCGTGTATTTCCGCGTGTCCTTCATGATCGGCTCCTGGCCTTCCTTCTGCCACAGTGCTGAATCGGTGAAGACCACTTTCGTCTCCGTGGCCTCCTCAATCTTCACGCCCTGAGAAAGAATCTGGCCGCTCTTGCGGTCGCCCTGCCAGTAATTGCCGCCGTTGGTGTTATCCAGCCCGAGAAACACGGAGCGGTGGTGGGGCCATGGCTGCGCAGACTCGGCTGTGACCGAAACCATCGAATACGGCCCGGCCAGCGGATAAATATACGGATAAATCTGATTCGGATTGTTGCGATAAGCCGCCAGGACGATATTATCCTTGCGGATCCAGAGCGTTTTGTCGGCGAAATCCGGGTTGTAGGTCGTCATGTGCTCGACCTGATTGTCGCCCCACTCGGGCACGGTTTTTCCCGTTTTGCCCTTAAAAATCGTCTCATACGGCCCGCCGTGCTCGTGGTCGTGATCGTGGTCATGGCCCTCATGCCCAAAAGAAACGCTCAGCCCGCCGACCGCCGCCGCGGAAAAGGCGCCCGCCCGTAAAAATTCACGTCGTTTCATGGTTTATCCTTATTCGCTTTCATTCGTCAAAAGGAAGGTTGGTACGGCCGCATGACGCCGCCGCGTGATAAAAAAATTCCGTGTTTCGTTATGCTTAACATGTGAATCGCCGCTTTTGCGTTCCCGCGCCGTCAGTCATAACACCCGCTGCGAAAGCCGTCCAGGTCCAGGGTGATGAAGCGGAATCCCAGGCGATGAAACTCGGCGGTGACGGCCGCGCAAATGGCGGGCCGCGTCAGCAGTTCAAAAAACTCCGGCGGCACTTCCACCCGCGCCAGCTCTCCGGGATGCACACGGACACGGACGCCCCCGCCATCGCCGCTTTTCATGCCGTGGGACGCCAAAAGCGCTTCCAAAAATTCCTCTGCCGCTTCCACCTGCGCGAATCCCGCCTCCGTCAGCTCCAGGGCGTAAGCGAATCGGCTCGCCAGACACGGCGTGGACGGCTTTTCCGCCACGGATAATTGCCACCGCCGCGCGATTTCCCGGACTTCCGCCTTCCGCAGCCCGGCATCCGCCAGCGGGGAAGGAATTTCATACTCGGCCAGCGCCTGCCGCCCGGGCCGCCACACGGTCAGGTCATCCGCGTTACTGCCGTCCAGCAGCACGTCACACCCCGCCGCCTCCGCATGCTCCAGCATCCTCCGGAACAGGCGGCGCTTGCAGAAATAACAGCGGTCGCGGTCATTCCGGCGGTAATCCGGATCGCGCAATTCGTCCGTCTCCAGAAAATGATGCGGCACGCCCATCTCTGCCACCAGCCGCCCGATTTCCGCCTTTTCCCGCGCGGGCATGGAAGGCGAAAAAGCCGTCAGCGCCAGCACATCCTGCGGCGCATGCGTTTCCAGCGCCGCCCGCAGCAGGACGGTGCTGTCCACGCCACCGGAAAACGCCACGGCCGGGCGTGCGTATTTTTGCAGGGCCGTCAGCAGGGCCGCGAGTTTACAGTCCATGACCTTCGCCCCGCCGAATTTCAGGGTCAAATTCCACGTTACTTTCTGCCTGCTTTTCGGCATCCTCCAAAGCCTTCGCCGCCGCCTCGGCAGCCTTACCAGCCGCTTCCGCCACTTTTCCCAGCGCCTCGGCTGTCTTCCCTGCAGCCTCCGCAGCATACACCGCTACCGGCGGCTGTTCCGGAACACCGATCCACCGCCGAATCACTTTCATGCTGGCCTCACCCATATTCGTGATGAGCATAAACAGCACCGGCGTGACAAGAATGCCGATCATGGTTTCCTCGAACATGCCGCCGAAAACCGCCGTGCCGATGGCGCGCCGACTGTTGGCCCCCGCCCCCGTGGCGATCACCAGCGGAATGACGCCGAGGATGAAGGCGTACGAGGTCATCATGATGGGCCGCAGCCGCATGCGCCCGGCCACCTGCGCGGATTCCGTGATCGGCATGCCGTCTTTCAGGTGCGAATCCCGGGCATATTCCGTAATGAGAATGGCATTCTTCGCCGAGAGTCCGACCATGACGATAAAGCCGACCTGCGTGTAAAGGTTAATATCCAGCCCCGCGATATACACCGCCAGCATCGCGCCCGACACCCCCAGCGGCACGGCCATCATAATAATAATCGGCGCACTCCAGCTTTCATACTGGGCCGCCAGCACCAAAAACGCGAAAATCAGGGACAGAACAAAAATCACGGCAATCGCCATCCCCGCCCTGCTCTGCTGAAACGCCATGCCCGTCCACTGGACCGCAAACGTTTCCGGCAAATTCGTATCCGTCAGCTCCTGGAGTTTTGCCATACCAGTACCGGTACTCTCGCCCGGGGCGATGTTCGCCGTCATCAGCGTAGTGGTGTACAGGTTAAAGCGCGTGACGGACGCCGGTGCCACACGGTCCTGTACCCGGGCAATCGCCGAAAGCGGCACTTTCTCCCCCTGCAGGTTCATCACCGGCAACTGCAAAATGTCCAGATAATGCGTCCGGAAGCGCCCCTCCGCCTGGAGATTCACCTGGAACACCCGCCCGTACGCGTTAAAGTCGTTCACATACGTCGAGCCGAGATACGCCTGCAGCGACGCGTTTACTTCGTCCAGATCGATGCCCATTTTCTTCGCTTTATCACGATTCACGTCCAGATAATACTGCGGATAATGCGGGTTAAACGTGGAAAACACGCGCGTAAACCCACCGCTTTTCACACCCTCGTCGCTGAGTGTCTGCGACGCCTCGTAAAGCGCCAGGACGCCGGATTCCGATTTGTCGATCAACTGGCCTTCCAGCCCTCCCGACGTTCCCACACCCGTAATCGGCGGCGGCACGAACGCGAACAGCAGGCACTCCGGAATCTCCTGATTAATCAGCCCCATCATCCGGTTCGCGATCATCTGGGCCTCCATCTGCGGCGCCTTACGCTGCTTCCACTCCCGCAGCCGCAGCACGCCGATGGCCAGGTTCGTGGCGCTGGTCTGATCCAGCATCGAATATCCCGTGACCATGTGCACGTTATCGATCACGTCGTTAAAATCATGCTCAAGGATGGCGTTCACCTTGCGGCACACCTCGTTCGTCTCCTGCAGCGAACGCCCGTCGGGCAGACGGATGTCCAGAAACACCACGCCCTGGTCTTCGTTCGGGACGAATCCCTGCTTCATGTATTTCATCCCGAACGTCACGGCCACGATCAGGAAAATCCAGAACGCGATGATGACGTACGCATGCCGCAACAGGAATTTCAGGGCGTGCTCGTATCCCCACGCGAAGCCGTTAAAGCCCTTATTATACATCCGGAAAAACACGAATTTCTTTTCTTCCGGCTTCGACGGTCTGAGGAAAATCGCGCACAGTGCCGGGGAAAGCGTCAGCGCGCAGATCGCGGACAGCACCACCGACGCGGCGATCGTCAGCGCGAATTGCTGATACAGCACGCCCACCATGCCACTGATGAACGTTGTGGGCAAAAATACCGACATCAGCACGCACGTCGTGGCGATGATGGGCCCGGAGACCTGCGTCATGGATTTGATGGCCGCGTCGATGGGCGAGAGTTTTTCGTCGTCGATGAGGCGCGTGCAGTTCTCGACGACCACGATCGCGTCGTCGACGACGATCCCAATCACCAGAATCAGCCCCAACAGCGTCAGCGTGTTGATTGAGAAGCCGAACATGCCCATCAGGAAGAAGGTGCCCACCAGCGAAACGGGAATCGCGACCGACGGAATCAGGCACGCCCGCCAGTCCTGCAAAAATACGTACACCACGACGATCACGATGGCGATCGTGAAAAATAGCGTGAAGACCACTTCCTCCAGCGAAACGCGGATGAACACCGTCGAGTCGTATGCACAGACATAATCGATTCCCGCGCGATCCAGGTCGGGCTTCAGGGCCGCCAGCTCCGCGTTGACGGCATTCGCCACGTGCACCGCGTTGGCGCCGGGCATCAGATACACCGCCACGGTGGCCGCCTCGCGGTACGTATCCTCCATCACCACGCCCTTGAGCCCCGGATTCTTCCTTTCAAGTTCCTTTTTATCATGCTCCGACGGCGGAAAAATACTGTTAAACGAGCCCTTCGTATACATCTGCCGGCCCAGCTCGATGCGCGCGATGTCCTTCAATTTCAGAATTTCGCCGTTCTCCGACCGCCGCACCACCATCTCCGCGAATTCACTGGCATCCGCCAGCCGGCCTTTGGTGGTGATCGTAATCGCCTGCAACTGCCCCGCCGGCACGGGCTCGGCACCCACACTGCCCGCCGCCACCTGCACGTTCTGCTCCTCGATGATTTTCACGATTTCCTGCACCGAAATGTTCCGCTCGCCCATCAGGGCCGGGTTGAGCCAGACACGGATGCTGTAATCTTTCGGGTCCATCACCTGCGCGTCGCCGACGCCCTCGATGCGGGCCAGCAGGTCGCGGACGTTGATGGACACGTAGTTCGCGAGATACTCCTCCGTTTTCGTGGGCCCGGCCTTCGCGTTGAGCGAAAAACTGTAAAACCCCAGGATGTTCGTCGACTTCTTCTTGACCGTCACCCCCGTGGCCTGCACTTCCGGCGGAAGCCGCGGCGCGGCGATCGCGACGCGGTTGTTCACGTTCACCGTGTTCATGTCGGGATTCGTGCCGATCTCGAAATACACGGACAGCGTATACGAACCGTCGCTGGCACAGGTGCTATTCATGTAAATCATGTCGTCGACGCCGTTGACCTGCTGCTCGATCAGGACGGCCACCGTCTCCGCCAACGTCTGCGGGTCCGCCCCGGGGTATGTCGCCGAGACGCTCACCACCGGCGGCACAATATCCGGAAACTGCGCCACCGGCAACTGAACCGCCGTTACCACCCCCGCAATAAAAATCAGCAGGGATATCACACTCGCGAAAACCGGACGATTGATGAAAAAACGTGAAAACATGCGTCTGCTCGAATCAAAAGGAAAAGAGTCGTGATTTTAACGAAAACATCAAAATATACCACCGGCGTAACCCACCGGCCGTTTCCACAAAACAGCAGCCGGGAATGGAGCGTCAGCGGAATGACCGGATAAGCACCGCCAAGCGTTTTTCCACTTCGATCCGGTCATTGCGCTGCACTTCGTTCCGCTGCATTCCCGGCTGCTGTTTTCATGCAAAACTTAAGGCTTCTTTACACCGCTGGCCACGGGTTTATCGGCCGGCGAGGGTTTAACAGGCGCCTCCGCGGGTTTTGCAGGCACCGCCGCTGGAGATGCCGCCGCCGGTTTCGCCGCCGCACCGCCTTCCGCCATATTCGACTTATCGCTGACCATCATGCCGGCACGCACTTTCTGGAACCCGGTCACAATGTATTTTTCGCCCGGCTTGAGCCCCGTCTCCACCGTATCCGGCGTGCCGTCCAGATTCTTGACGTTCTCTTTCGTGTATGCCGCGATGACCCGCTCGCGCCCGCCGGGCAGCAGATGCAACGACTGAACGTACCGCTTCTCGGCGACTTTCTTCTCATCCAGCACCCACACATATTTCGAACTGAGATCCGCGTTGACGGCCCGCTCGTCGATGACGATCGCGTTTTTCACCATCTCGCCGGGGACACGCACATTACAGACCCGCCCCGGATACACCTCGTACTGCGGATTCGCGAACTGGCCGCGGATGGTGATCGTGCCGGTTTGTGGATTGATTTTATTGTCCGCGTAGATCAACACGCCCTTGAACGGGTACGCGTCCGGATCTTCATCGAAACCGACTTCGAACGGAATGCTCAGCGTCTCGGCCACCGAACCGGTTTGCGTGAGACGCTCGCCCGCCAGTCCGGTCCCGGTGTGGCCGAGCACCTTGGGCACCATTTTTTCCGTCGGATTCGGAATCGTCGGCGTGGCGTCGACCACCAGGGCGTCCACCGCCGTGTCCACACCTTCCGCAGGCGCCGGATCATCGGCTACCGTGTCTGCCTCGTTATATTTCTCCACGGCCTCGGGAATCGTGGGCGCCGGCATGACGTGCGGGGCCGGGCTGTCCGCCCCGGCAGGTTTTCGACTCGTCGGCGCCGGGATTTTCGGGCCACCCGTCTTTTTCACCATCTCGATGTACTTCTGCGCAAAAACGCTGTCCGCCACCTCGAAATCCACATACAGCGGGTCCATCTCCACGACCGTCGTGAGCGTTTCCATGATCAGCGACGCGCCGACGTAATTCCCCATGTCGACCAGCTTTTCTTCCACCTTCCCGCGAATCGGCGAGGTAATATCCGTGTAAAACAGCTGCTGCGTCTGGTACTGGTACTCGGCCTGGGCCGCGTAAACCTGCGTGGAGGTGCTTAAATAATGGGAACGCTTCTGCGCCATGTCGTCGGCGGTGACCGTGTTCGGCGTCAGGCGGTTCGTCTTCACCGCACTCTCGTAAAGCGCTTTCGCCAAGTCGGCCGCGGTCTTCGCCTGATAAAAATCGGCGTACGCTTTCGCCTGATTGATTTTATAATCGAAATCCTGAATCTTAAACAGCAGCTGCCCCGGATGGACGATTTCGCCCGGCGTGTAATGCATTTCCTCCAGATACCCCTTCACCCGGGGGACGATTTTCACGCTCTGATACGCGACGGTTTTTCCAGTGCATATTTCATAAAGCTGGACGTCCCGCTGCTGGGCCTCCGCGACCGTCACCACAGGGGGCTCCGGTTTCGGCGCGACGACCTGCTTTTTACAGCCCGCCGCCAACACCGCCATCATCGCCAAAAGAACCGCTGCGCGCGCCACCGCTGGCCGCCGGCCGCCGGAAACGGAAGAAATATTAAGCGTTGTCATCGTCTTTTAATCCAATTTGCCAAGAAAAAACACAGTTTATGAAAGATTTTTATGAAAATACGTTCGCTACATATATCATACCGCATCCCCCCACATCCCGCAAGAGACCCGGGAAAGAAACGAGGGCGAAAAAGGGAATCGCTGGAAACATGATTTGCCCGCAAGAACAGCAGCCGTCAGCGCAGAGACCGGATAGAAGAGCCGGGATTTTCCCACTTCTATCCGGTCTCTGCGCGTCACAGCGTTCCGCTGCGCTCCCGGCTGCTGTTTCCTGAGGATAAAGCGATTTACCGCCCCACGACAAAAACGCTCTTGATCGCCGGCAGCTTCACCCACAGCGTGACGTGCTTCACACCGTCCGTTTCGCCGCGTTTAACGTTCTGTGCCGGGATGGGCGTGATTTCGCCGGTGTGCGGATCCCAGAATTCCAGCGTCTGGAAGTCGCCGCGGAGCTGGGCGTCGAACTCCGCCTCGAAATCCGACGAATTCGCGAAAAAGTACACGTCCCGGCCATCCTTCACCTTATGGATGTACTGGAGCATTCCCTCGATTTTGCTCTCCCAGAACGGCGTTTCCGTCAGGACGGGGAGCGCGGTCCCCGGCGCGGCAGTGATTTTCACATCCGGCACCGGGAGCAGCGCGTTCAGCGCCTCGCGCAGTGAGTCCGTAGTGGGCCGGGGGAGAAAAATAGCGTTCTTTTTATAAACGGGCTCCTCGTAAAGCACCTGTTTTTCCGCATCTTTCACCGGCAGCTCCGGCGCCCTGCCGTATTTGTGCGCGTCGCGCAATTCACGGAATCCGCCGCGCCCTTCGATTTCCTCCTGACCGCTGAGAATCGCCTCGGCCGGGGCCTGCGTACGCGGGTCGATTCCGAAAATCCGCTGAATGGCGGCGCACACCTCCGCGTCTTTATCCCCCTCCGTGCTGCGCGACGGCAGGCGCGTTGTGGCGAGAACCTTCCCGCCCAGCTCGTGATATTTCAGGATTTTTTCCATGTTTTTCCATGAAATCACGTCCGCCCCGGTGAGATGCACAACCCGGTATTCCTCCCAGTTATTCGCGTTATTCAGCCGCATGACGGCCGAGTCACCGCGTTCTGCCGCCGTGCATTTCTCGTCCAGTACTTCCGGATGAATGAGCGTAAAGTCCCGGTAAATCCGCGCGGTCATGTCCGCGCCCACGGCCAGATAATCCGTCTCCTGCGGGTAATAAATGCCGTACGTGCCGCGATTTTTCAAAAACCGCTCCGGGTGCAGGAAATGATAATACGCCTCCAGCGCGTCGATCGGGTACAGCATGCCGATATCCGCCACGTGGCGTCCGCCCTGGAGCATCAGACTCACCCGGCCCACGAAATCGCTGTGCGCGGGCAGCCCTTCCGCCAATCGCGGGTTCCGCCACGAAATTTCCGGAGGGATGTACACGCCGTCCGTGTGCGACCACGTGCCGTGATGCAGCAGCAGGTTCCCGCCGCGGGCGAAAATTTCCATCGCCGAACGGTACATCATGTTCATGTCGAACGTGTTATTGCGGTAATTGCCGTAAATCTCGACGACGCAGATGGGCTGATCGTAATTGAACGCCGCGGAGGACGGAATCTTGAATCCGTCGCGCCCGTGGCCGTAATAATGAATGGAGTCGAACAGCGTGTAATCCGAGTATTTATGCATTTTCATGTTGTCGCCCGCAAAATCCACCGGCTGGATGGTGTACGGCCCCTGCGGATGCCCGCTGGATTTCACGCCGCGTTTTTCACACCACTCATGCACAACTTTCGGATACCCTGACGCGAAAAGCTCGCTGCGGACTTTCCAGAATCGCGCGCGGGCCGAGGCGGTTTCCTCGCCGATGTAATAAAAGAGCGCGGGGTAATCCACCGCCGGATTTCGGGCGTAAGTTTTTTCGTAAGCCGCGTTCATCGCCGGCGTCCACCCCCGGAAGCCCTGCGTCAGCGAAACGGAAATGTCGTCATAAAACAGCAGCGGAATGGTCGTGCCGAAATGCTCCGGGAAGCGCTCGTAAAACGGATCATACGAAAGCGAGATGAACTTCGTCACGGCTTCCGGGCACATGTAATCCACCAGCCCGATCGGATCCGCGACGCACACGAACAGCATGATTTTCCATTCGCCGGCCGGGACGTTCCACGTGATGTCATTCCCGCTGACAAATTTTGAAATGTCCACCCTTTCCAGCGTTTCCACGTTCATCGCCACCGCCGCCTGCAGCACGCCGCCGGGCTGGCCGTAAACGGCTTTTTCCACCAGTGGAATGGAAGACGTTTCTTTGAATTCGGCAGGCCCCGCGACCGTCCACTCCACCTTATCCAGCCGCTTAATCGTGTCTTCCGGGAACTTCACCTTCAACGTCCACCCGGCACACCCGCTGGGGAAATCCAGATCGTCGTAAAACACGATTTTCATGCCGTCGCACTTCGCCGTCTCGAGCATCTCGCCGAACAACTGGAAATATTCCTCCGAAAGATATTTCGGCCGCGTGGACGAAACCGGCAGGAAAGTGTACCCCGCGAAGCCGCATTTTTTGGCGCCTTCAAAGAATTCCTGAATCAGCGCGGACGTCAGCTCGCCGTTCGTGTGCCACAGCGGCAGGCCCTTCAGCGGAATTTTCGCGCCGGGAAGAATGGCCGGGGCGGTGCGGAAATTTTCTTTCAGTGCATCCTTCGCGCCGCCCGCCGGCACCGCGTCCTCCGCACGCACCATGCCCCCCAAAATCGCCATCCCCACCACACATGCCACAATCAATCCGTACTTTCTCATTCCTAATTCCTCATTCCTAATTCTAAAGCTCCACCGTATCCGCGCCGGGGAGTTTTTCGAACGCCTCGACCAGCAGGGCATCCTGACGCGGGAAGACACAGCGCATGTCCAGCACGAGTGTGTCACTTTCGAGACTTCCCCAGATCGCGGGCCTGCCGCCGGAAAGGCGATTCGCGATTCGACCAATCTCCGCCGACGCCCCGCGCCCGATCTCCGCCACGGGGTGAATGCACAGCTGCACCGTCTCCAGCAGCGGCGTTTCCGGATACCCGCCGAAAAGGTGGGCCGGCACGCTGCGAATACTCACTTTCCCGACGATCGCCAGCGCATCCAGTCGGCGTGCGATCCGCTCCGCGCGGTAACGCAGATTTTCGATCGACGTGTCCAGCAGCTGCATAATGGGCACGCACGTCATCATGCTGTCCGCGGAAACATACTTTTCGAGCGTCGCCTCCAGGGCCGTCTTCACCAGCGGACTGGCCGCGAACGCCGGCGCCAGCGGATTCTCGCGACACGCCTGCACCATCTCGCGGCTTCCGACCAGCATGCCGCACGCCGGTCCGTTCACCATATAATCGCCCGTGATCAGCACCAGGTCCGTCCCCGCCTTCAGCAGCTTCTTCGCCGACGGCAGCGACCCGCCCAGCACGGCGTCCAAATCCAGCAGGCCACCCATGCCCAAATCTGCAAACAGCGGCTTCCGCAGCGTCCGCGCCACCTTCACCACATCCCCAATCGGCGTGGCCTCCGCCGCCCCGTCAATCGAAAAATGCCCGGGAAACGCATAAAACGCCAGCCCCGCGTCCTCATGCATCAGCGCATGATAATAATCGGTGGCCAGCGTGCGATTCGTCGTGCCGATCTCCGCCAGCGCAACGCCCGCCGACGCCGCCAACTCCGGAATCCGAAACCGCCGCCGCCGGCTTTCATACAAATGGCCGCGCGACACTACGATTTTCCGCCCCGCGGAAAACGTCGAAAACGCCACCAGCAGCCCCGCCGCCGTGCTGTTAACGATCATCGTCGCCTCGGCCCCGACAATTTTATTCACCAGCTTCTCAATCGCCATCTCCTGACGCCGCGACGACCACCCCGAAAGCGGCTCACCCATCCCCGGATAATCCCGCATCAGCGCCTCAACCGCCGCAACCGCCTCATCCGCAAGCGGCGGAGGCCCCAGCGTCTCCGGAAACAACTCGCCCGTCGCGTTAATCACCGGCCCGATCTGCGACGGATCCCCTTGCATGATCCGCTTCGCCACCAGGTCCGCCACCTCCGTCACGCTGGGAAGCGTCCGCTCGCTGGCAATAATCGCCGCACGGTTGCGCAGCTCGTCCAAAATATTCAGCGTCGTCGACACAATCTCCCCGCTGCTGATCTTGTTCAGCAGCGACTTCACGGCCGGGTTTTCCAGAATTTCACCCAAAGACGGGATATTTCGCAACGGATTTTGCATCGGACGGCACACCTCAGACACTCAGAAAACAGCAGCGCATCACGCACCCCCGCGCCATGCACACGATACCCCGATTATACCATCCCGGCACCCGCGGCGATATGGGGGATGGAATGGGAGGAAATTGATAATTGATAATTGATAATTGACGCAAGCGAGCTATTGGCCGTTTCCCCAAGAACAGCAGCCGGGAATGAAGCGCAGCGGAATGACCGGATAAGCACCGTAGAGCGTTTTTCCACTTCGATCCGGTCATTATGCGTCATTTCATTCCGCTCCATTCCCGGCTGCTGTTTTTTGGGAAACAACCTGTTGTGACGCAGTTAATTATCAATTATCAATTCCTCTTCAGCAGTTCCAGCATTTTGCGGTCGAGCTTGTGGCCGTGGAAATCTTCATACTCCACATCCGCGCGGCCGCTGTCCATGATGCCGAACGCGCCGCGGAAGTTCCACAGGGCCCAGCCCCAGCCGACTTCCTGCCAGTTTTTCAGGTTATCCTCCATCCAGCACAGCGTCACGTCATGCGGCGTTTTGTTATACGCGCCGAACTCGCCGACCATGACGCCGACACCCGTTTTCTGGACGGCCAGCCACGGCTCTATCTGCGCAGTGCGGAGCCACTGGCGGTCTTTTTTCGTCGAGCTGTCCAGCGTCCGCCGGGCGGCGTCATACGTGAATTTCGTGATCGGCTCGCCCCACGCCGGCAGCATTTCCACGCCGATAGGTTTTTCCGACTGCGGCGAGAGCGTCATGTACGTCAGCTTCATCCAGTCGCCTTCGCGGATGCCGATCTTCACGGTTTTCGTTCCCGCGGGGATGACGGCGGTGTAATTTTTGTCGTAAATGTTCTGGTAACAGCCCCAGTCGTGCACGACTTTCGTCCACTCGCCCTCGCCTTCGCCGGGCTCAAACGTTTTTGTGAACACATCCTTGTCGTCGGCCTCGACGTAAAATTCCGCCTTCGTCGAAACCTGATGCACACGGATGACCAGCGTGGTTTCTTTCGGGAACGGCCCCTCGATCGTCATCGGCTCGTGCCACTCCTTTTTCCATGAACCGTAAACCATGCCGTTGCCCATGAGGGTGGGCCAGGTCGGGACGGGGAAGGTATCGGAGCCGCCCATCCAGTCGGCCTTGTAATGCGTCAGCTCGATCGGGGCGTAGCCGCGTGTGGCCAGGGCAAGCTGCATGGCTTTCGCGCCGGGGAACGGTTTTCCGCCCCACTCGAGTCCGTCGGAGATGATCAGCCGATCCGGGTCCTCCTTACGGATCGCGGCGACGATCACCGCCACGGCCTTTGCATACACATCCGCGTCGACATTCGCCGGCTCGTTAAAGAGATTGAAACTCAGCCGGGCGTTCGAAATGCCCTTATACCGCTTGGCGAACATGGCCCAGTGCTTCGCGCAGACCCGCTGCGTCTCGACGTCCGTCCAGAGACTGGTTTTTTCCTGCGGGTACGCCACGGTGTAACCCGGGGCGCGGTGAAAATTGAGGTTCACGTGGATGTCGTACTGCTGGCCCCACGCGACCGCCTGGTCGATTTCCGCCAGTGTCTTTTCGTCGAACTTTTCCCAGTCGCCATCCACGATCCAGCACCGATAATCCATCGGCAGGCGGACGAAATTAAAACCCAGGTCGCGGATCATTTCGAAATCCTTCTCGACGAACGGCTGGTTGTTATGCACCATGAACTTCTCCAGCAGGTTAAACCCCCGCCAGCGCGGTAGTTTGTCCCACGACGCGGCCGGCAATTCGGCGGCGACGACGGGTGTCGTCAAAAAAAGAATCAACGTGAGGATGGAAAGGACGCGTCGCATAAAAGTCTCCATAAAAACATTATTGTCCATTGTCAATCGTCCACTGTCAATTGCCCCGGCCGGAAGCCTTTCGCGGACTGTCCGAAGCCGAAATCCAGCGGCTTATACTCGCCGACGATCTCGACGCACATGGCGGGCGTGATCTGGGGCGTCATGTCAAGCAGCCAGTAACTGGCGTTTACCAACAGGCGGCGGAAGCCCTCCGACTCGAGGTCCATCGCCGAGCCCATGGTCGTCGTCACCGCCCGGCCGGTCTGGCCATCGTCGACCCGGTACGTTTTCGTCCACAGCACTGGCATCATCGGGGCGTTCTTTTCATTCTCGACCGCGGCATCTGTCGGCTTCATCCCTGAAAGCACTTGCCCCAGCACGAGCGTTTCGGAATCGCCGGGTAGCGGCAGCCGCACGGTGTAAACGTCCGTCGGGCAAAAAATGTCATCACACCCGGTCGTGATCGGATGCGTTTCCGCACCCGCGGCAATCACACCGCGCGTCGCCTCGAATTTATGATGCCCGTGGTGATCAATCCAGGTTTCGCCCAACACCCGCCGGCCGAATCCGCCATCCCAGCTCGTGTCGCCCGCCTCGCCGCGGTAATTAAAACTGTAACGCGACCACTTCCGTCCCGGCGGGATGTTAAACGCATGCGTCGACGTCCGCACCCCAATGATCGGCTTGCCCGCCGCAAGATAATCCGTGATGTGCTTCATCTGCTCGTCCGGCAGGTTGCGGAAACGCAGGAACATGATCACCAGATCGGCGGAGGCCAGGGCCTCAAGGCCGGGAATGTTGTCGACGACCGTCGGGTCGATTTCGCCGGTTTTCGGGTCGATCGCGTACAGCACGGTGCAGCGGAAGCCGTGGTGCAGGGCCAGGATTTTGGCCAGTTGCGTCTGCATCTGCTCGCTTCGATACTCTTCGTCGCCGGAGAGCAGCACGACATGCTTGCCGCTGCCGGGTTTGTCGGCCGCGCCTTCGAAAACGGCGGTCAACGCGTCGGATTGCGCGATGGCGCTGGCCGAAAGCCAGAGGCCGCATAAAAAAACGAGGATCATTATCAGCCGCATGGGAATGTCCTTTCCACTTTATTTCTTTTGTTTTGCTTCACTCACTTGAACATACTTCGCGAAGAATGCCCCCATGCGTATCGCGGCGGCCTCGTCGAACAGCCGCTCGGAAACATGCCCGCCGCCATCGGCCGGGAAGATGAGCAGCTCGCTCTTGGCCCCCGCCTTTTTCATCGTTTTGTCCAGCAGCCGGGCCTGCGAAACCAGCACCACAGTGTCGTCCTCCACGTGCAGGATGAGCATCGGCGAGGAATCTTTCGTGACGTGATTCACGGGGCCCATCTTGCGGATCATCGCGAGCTTCGTTTCGCGTGTGCCGCCGAAAACTTTTTCGCACTCCGCCTCGATACTCGGGTCCTCGGCGACGAACGCCTCGAAGTCCGTCGGGCCGGCCACCACCACACCCGCACACACCGTACTGGGCTGGTCGAGATGCTCGCCCACGTCGAACTCCCGCGTGGTCATCGTGCACAGCAGGGCCGTCAGGTGCGCCCCGGCCGAGTAGCCCCACGCGCCGAAACGCTCGGTGTCCATGTTATACTTCTTCGCATTCGCACGCAGCCACCGAATCGCCGCCTTGGCATCCTGAATCTGCGCGGGCATCGGGTTGTCGGGCACAAAACGGTAATTAACCGCCGCTGCCGCGTAACCGTACTGGGCCGCGAGTTTGGCGTGCGCCGCCACGTGCGTCTTGTCGCCGAACTCCCAGTAACCGCCGTGCAAAAACACCAGCACCGGCAGCGGCTTCTCCGATTTCTTGTAACCCTTGGGCAGGTAAATGTCAAGCTGTTGACGCTCGCCGCCTTTTTTCACATACGAAATATCTTTCATCACGGTCGCCTCCTGAGCCGCCACGGCGACGGACATCGGCATGACGGCACACACGGCCAGCGCCGCCAGCAGGGGAATTTTAATAACACGGTGGAACATGGAGTCGCCTTTCGTAAATGGAATAGGGGAGGTTATCTGTTGCGCAGCAGCGCCACGCACATCCCGCTCCTACGGAGCGATAAAATCCGTTCTGCGTCCGCTTTCTATAAACATTCCATCCCTCCGGGATGAGGATTTCGCATTTTACGCCTGCGACTCTCACGCAAACAACTTCCGGATATACTCCGCGCTGCGGCGGAAAATCTCCGGCGCCGCCAGCGTGTGTGGCGTGCCGTTCTCCGCGGCCTGCTCCAGCACCATGTGCGGAAGATCGTCGCCGTAAAGCTTGCGGTAATACGCTGCGATCTGGGCGTGGTCGATGTCGCCATCGCCGAAACTCTCGCTCCAGACGGTGTCGACCGACTGGCGGAAATGGAACTCCACCGTCCGCGCGGCATACATGTGCATGTGGGCCTCGACTGCCGCGGTCGAATTCCCCGAGGCGCGGTACGACCAGTGCGTGTCGAAACAGAAGCCGACGCTCGCCGGGTCGGTGGTCGCCATCAGGTGCAGAAACTCGCGGCCGCCGAACTCCCACTCGGTGGTGTGGTAATGCATGCCGAGTTTCATGCCGAGGTCTTGCAGCACGCAGCCGTATTTTTCGTAAGCGGCCGACTGGCGGCGGATTTCCTCGTCCGACTTCCCGGACTTCGCGGCGGAATTGCACACGATCACGCGCGTGCCGAACGTTTTCGCCTTCTCGGCCAACTCCGTCATGCGGGCAAGCTCCTGCGTCACCGCGGCGTCATCCGTGTAAAAATTCGGGCCCGTGTAAAGCGACCGCATCTCCAGCCCGGCATCCCCCAGCCGCCGCGCGAAATCCTCGGCCTCTGCCGCCGTGGAAATGGTGGGCTCCACCCCGTCAATCCCCGCGGCCTTCAACTCCGCCAGGCAGTCCATGAAATGCTTGCCGTCCCGCCCGAAAAGATTCGCGCAGGTGTACTGATTCGCCGCGATGTGAAGGCGTCCGCCGTCCGCGGCTTCCTTCACCGTGTCGGCCAGCGCCGCCGCGCTGCCGGTTAAAAAAGGCATGGCGGAAACAGTCGCCGCGGTTTTCAAAAAATTTCGTCGTGTGGTAGGCATGGTATTTCTCCAGTTTGGTTATGGGTTAAATGTAAGAACAACAGCCCGAAGCGTGAGCGAGGGATAAAAATCGCTTAAAAATTCTCAATTTCCCGGTACCGTCACAGCCTATCCGGTCGCTAACGCTCCCGGCTGTTGTTCTTGTGAATACATAATTTGGTAGATGCTCTATCCCTCGCTCACGTTTGGGGCTGTTGTTTCACAGGCGATTTCATCCACCGATTTCCTTGGCCCAGTTCAGGCCGTCGATGGCGGTTTTGGCGTAAAAGTCGATGCCCGTGCGTTCCGCCACAAGCGGGCTGGCCGCGGCGCCGCCGATGCAGATTTTCACGGTGTCGCGCAAGCCGGCACTGCAAATCGCCTCCATCGTTTCCGTCACCGATTTGTAACACGTCGTCAGCAGCAGGCTCATGCCCAGAAACTCCGGGCGGTGCTCGCGGATGGCGGCGACGAACGCTTCCGGGGCCACGTTGACCCCTAGGTCGACGACGCGAAATCCGTTGCCGCGGAAGACCATCGCGGTGATGTCTTTGCCGATGTCGTGCACGTCGTGCTGCACGGTGCCGATGACGAAGGTTTTCTCATCGCGCGGCCCCGCCCCGTCGGCCAAAAGCGGCGTCAGGCGCGTCATCACTTTCTTCATGATCATACCGCCGAACATCAGGTCGGGGATGAAGGCGTCGCCGGCATTGAAGCGCTCGCCGAGAATCGCCATGCCGACGTTACAAAAGCCGGCGATTTCGTCCGCCGCCACGCCCCCGGCCAGTAATTCATCGATCGCCGTCTGAACCGCCGGTTCATCACACCGCGAAAGGGCGTCTTTCAGGGTTTCTTCCACAAGTTTCATGTCCGCCATGGGTCGCTCCTCAAGTTAAAATGATAGCAGGCACTGCCAGAAATAATCGTAAGCCTCGGCGTCGTTGATCGCCCAGATGCGGCGAATTTGTTCTTCGTCGCCCTGGATTTCGCCGTAACTGGACTTCGCTTCGTCCCACGGAATACACACGCCGGGCATCGCGGCAGGGTCTTTTTCGTTTTCGTTCATGGTAAGTTTAGGGGTTAGGGGTTTGGGAATGGAGGATGCGTTATTCATCGTACTTGACCCAGATGTTGCGGTACTGAACTTTGTTGCCGTGCCCCTGGAAATAAACGCCGCGAGGCTCGCCGGAGGCGGGTTTGCCGGCAACCGTGGCGTCCGCGCGTTCGACATTTTCCTGAACGACCACGCCGTTGAGTTTCACGCTGCGGAATTTGGCCGGGGCGGTTTGCTTGCCGTCGGCGTCGTAAAGCGGAGGCATGAATTCGATGTCGTACGTCTGCCACTGAAGCGGCGGATAGCACATGTTCAGTTTCGGAGCGGAAACGGTGTAAATGCCGCCGCACTCGTTGTCGGCCCCCTCCCCGCCGAAGGAATCGAGCACCTGGCATTCGAACGATTCGTCGAGATAAACACCGCTGTTGGAGCGGGCCTGGCCGCGGGCATTGGGCATGTAGGAAAGCATGAACTCGACATGCAGCGTGTAGGGTTTTCGCTCCAGCGGCTTGGAAGTAAACTCCGACCACATCGTACCGGCTTCCTCGTTCCGGTTGCCGTCTTTCAGCCAGCCTTCGCTTTCGCCGTCGAAGATAACGATCGCGCCTTCCGGAGCTTTCAGGCCAAGCGTGGCGCTTTTGCGTTCGACGCGCAGAGGGCCTCCTTCATTCGGCTTGGCGACTTCAACCAGCCTGCAGTCTTCGAGTTTCACAGTCGTCGAATAGGGATTCATCTTTTCTCGCTTTCCATTTGTTTCAGATTCGTTTAAAATGAATTCCAGTTCCGTATTGTTTTTAAACGTCGCGGTTCCGAACGCCCGGACATCGCCTTTTTTCCAACCGTCGCCGGGTAAACCGCTGGTAAATGCGACGACTTTGAATTTTCCGTCACCCTCGGCGATGATATTCATGCCGGCAGGGCCATCGTCATCATCCTCGACATACTCCCCTTGAACTTTAAAATCCCGCAGCACGGTCGGGTCTTTGGCGACCTCCTCGCGCGACGTGTATTCCTGGCTTTGCACGGCGCCGGAAAGGGTGAGGGCGAGGGTCATAAAAATGGGGATAATGATTTTTTTCATAATAGGCTCCTGAAATTAAAAAAAAGAATTTACTCGCAAAAACAACAGTCCGGAGCGTCAGCGACGGGATATGAATCAGTGGAATATTCTCCAATTCTCGGTACCGTTACGGTGATATCCGGTCGCTTACGCTCCCGGCTGCTGTTTCTTAATATTCTCCAAATTCCCTCGCAGCATCACACATCGCCCGCAAATTCTCAATTTTCGTATCATCCTGCATGATCGCCGAAGCGTCGCAAATATAACCGCCATCGCGAGCTACGCCGTCAATGACTTTTTTGACAGTTTCGCGAACTTCCGCCGGGGTGCCGAAGGCCAGAAGGTCGTTCGGAATGCCACCGCTGATACAGAATTTCTCCCCCACGGCCCGGTGCACCTCGAAAATGTCGCCGCGATCGACGTGGTAAACAATACTCTTTTCCGGCAGCTCGGCGACGTACTTCAGGTTCGGATTCCACTCCCCCTCGGCATAAAAAAGCGTCTGGATTCCGTCTTTCCACAGTGCTTCGATGATGTGTTTGAGTGTGGGCCAGAAAAACTTTTCAAATTGCGGCGGCGACAAAAACGGTACGCAGCCGCGGTGAAGCCAAAGGCCGACGGGAAGTTTTTTCGCTGGGTCGCTGGTTCGTTTCGCCATATAAAGCAGATGCGGCATCAGCGCCTCGCAGGCGGCCAAAACTTTCTCCGGACGGAAATACATATCCATACACAGTGCCTTATAACCACGAAGTTTGTCGGCCAGGATGTCAAACGGAGCCTTCAGGATGCCGCAAATGGCGCCGGGAGTACCGGTTTCGCTGCGCATTCGGGCACAGTGCGGGCCGTAGGCGTTAAAATAATTTTTCATCGCGGCCATCCCGGATAAAAGCGAAATATTATTCGCGTGCGTATTCGGTTCCCCAGGCCCGGTGACGGTATATGTTACTCGCGGAAGCCATTGATCCGCCAGAAACCGTGTGGGATTTCTCGCCAGCAAATCGTACTCATCTTCCCGCATATTCGCATCCTCCTCCGGCGGTTCCAGATACTGAAACGCCGTCGTGGGCGGAATCTGCACCCCCGGCATGGCATAGTATTTAATCCCGGCCGACTGCACGAAACCGCTCCAGACATAAACCATGTTCGCCGGTGTCGCGTCCCAGTCGAAATCCTTGCAGCATTTAATAATGGCCTCGAAAGCCAGGTTGTAATCCTGCGTCACATCCTGGCACGACATGCCGGCATATACCGCCGTCACCTCTGCCGCGAACGGACGCACCGGCACGCGGTCGGGTTTTCCGTTTCGCATAGCGGTGTAATAGCGGGTCAAACGTTCTTCATAAAGTTTTTCGTAATTCATGGGATGTAAGTGGGTTAGGAGTTTGAGGTTAGAATGTAGTGTAATTCGGCATGTTTCCCTCTTTGTTGCGCAATACGGATATGCCTTTGTCCGCATTTGTTGCATTACTCATGTCAGGTGCTTCTTATTGCAATATATCGTTCGCGTTTTTCATTTTCAAGCCGTGACTGAAATCGATAGCTTCGTCGCATGACCTGGATTGGAAACATCTGTCGGAATAAAATCAACGGCGAAAAAATGATCCAGAGGCATCTCCCCAAAAAATCGATTCCGGGAATGTTGATGTTCATTTCCAGCCACCCACTGCGAATCCGACGTTTTGCAAGTTCCGGCGGAAACGGTTTTTTGTGAAAGTCCGGCACTGACTGGCGTGCATGAAAAATATCCATGATTGAGTCGAACGGAAACAAATCCTCGCGTTTCTGCTTTTCCTGTTTCGAACGCAAAGGCTCGCGAACCCAACGGTTCATTCCCCACGCAAAAACGCCACCCGCAATCCAGGCGATTATCAGCGGCCAATTCATTCCGTAAATCCATGCCAGCAGAATAAAAAGAACCAACACTCCACCGGCAGCCACCTGCGTAGCCGACCAATAGCTGTGCCATTGTGTTTCAAGATCGGCGTCGCTGCGCAGGAACAAAATCATCCGATACATGGCGTTCCACATTTCCTTTTGTGCAACGATCAAATGGTCTTTACAATCGTCATAAAAATACCAGAGGAACACACTCGCCTCCCGCACTGCTTCGTCGCGGGTTTCAGGGATGGCGTTAATCGCCTCGTCAAACGTGAAAGCCGTTATTTCGTCGTTCATATACGCTTCTATGGCGGCGACCAATTGATCACGAGCTGGTCTGTCAATCATGATATATCTCCTTGTCTGACCGAAACACCGCCCGATAGTTGTAACGATCATTCGGGGCCACATCACCATTGATCGTGAAATCGGACCATTCGCCGGTCTGCTGAATGTTGTCGGCCCATTTGAAACGGAGGAATTCCGGTAACTGCGTTTTTCCGGCAGTGAGCGTTTTGATCGGGATCGCCAGTTCCAGTTCGTTCCCGGCCACACGGCAATCGATTTCCAGCGGCGAATCCCAGACATATTGGTCGCCGACATTTTTTTCCAGCGTCACGCGCATCACCTGCGAGTTGGCGTCTTTTCCCGGCTCGATTTTCACCGGATTACGATTAACGACAAAATCGTAACCGAGCCAACCTGTCTCGTGATTGCCATCAGTATCCAAAAACAACATCATCCAATTTGGCTCTCCGGCACCGACGATCGGATCCTTTGTCCGCACGTAAAAATACACGTTTTCCTCATCATAACTCACCTTCGCGGCAATGAGGTCGTTGCGGCCGGTCGTGTTCGTATACCGTGTATCTTTGCCCCAGCCACGCTCGTCACGGCGCACCGGGTCATCGATCGTATCACGAAATTCCGGCGAAATATCCATCCAATCATCGAATGCACCGTCGACGGCGATCGGCCGCGGCATGATTTTCCGCACCGGACGTGTTCCTTTGAATCGGCGGTTGTTCGCGATGAATTGGTAATAATACGCGTCTTCGTGCCCGCCGATCATCGGCTCGATATCGCGGCTGAATTCCGTGTTGAACTGATCAACGAACGATACCACGCCGACACCATGGAACGGTGCCGTTTCGTCGAAACGCCCCATGATCCATTCATTCCAGCCGGTGACGAACACGAATTTCGGATCCAGTTCGAATGCACGCTGCCATTGTTCGGCGAAGTTCTTTCCGGTAAAATCCTGTTCTTCCGACGATGGTTCGCTGCCATCATGAAAGCTGCGGCCGTGCGAATGCGGATTACTCAGCACACCGAGCTTGCCGTCGACGGCGTTTTGGGCCGTGCCGACAGCGACCTGTTCAATGACGGGGTTACCGTTTTCGTCGAGTGTGTAAAATCCGTGCTGCGGGTAAACCTCAAGCCATGCCCATTGGTTCGGATCGGTTGGGCCGACGAAATAATCCGGCTGCGGCTTGCGAAAAGTAAAAAAGTCCCGTATCTTCGACATTTCTTCATCTTCAGCATCCGCTGGTAGTAAATCCATACCGGCCAGGATCAGCGGCTTGCCGTCCCAGCGATACCAGAGGTCGGCGTAATCTCCCTTACTGTAAAAGTCTCGCCAGAGTTCGCGAACGACTTTTTGCGGCGACCAGAACGGCGTCAAAAAAGCGATTTGCGGAGCGTGATTACCAGCCGCACGCACTTCGCTGAACACTTTACATAAAGCTCGATAACTTTCCGGGTACGTGAGCTGGTTCGTCACGTCGAAAATCACGACATCGACTCCGGCGTCGCCCAGCATCTGCGCGTGTTTGCGAAGCACGCCTTCGTCCTCGCCGACATAATAATGAAAAACCGACTCGCCCCAATGATGCGGAACGTACATCCCTCCCCACAGCGGACTATCCTTCTTTTGCATCGCGTCAGGGTCCTGCGCAAGAATTTTATTAACATCATACGGCCCTTCCTCGCCATGCCGGCCGTTCCAGAGAAAATAGAACACGCCGATCTGTTTTTCCTCACGAACCGAACCGGTTTCCTCGAAGGTCGGTAGTGCCCGCCCTAGGCCATCCGTCGCGTCCCAGGTATCACTCTCGACATCCCAATCCTCCGCCAACACCGAGGGCGATAAAAACTGCAAAACACAAAGGAGGGTAAATATACTGATTGTTTTTTTCATTAGTAAAACCTGTCGTTAATATAATCTACGCCCCGATTTCCAGCAACGGATCAAGCGATTCGAGCACCCCACCCACAATATGTGCCGCTTCCCGACAACCGCCGTCGCATTTAAAGGAATGCTCGCAGCTTAAACAGCTCGGCGGCAGGAACGACTTTTCCGTGAACCGTTTCCAGTACGGGTGTTCTGGCGCCTGGTCAAGTTCGCGCCAGTGCATCAGACGCTTCTCTGAATGGTTGCATACGCGGATGTACCCGGATGGATCGACGACGAAAAAACCGATGGCGGCGCTGCACCGCGTGCCAACTTTCAGGCGTTCGTACTTCGCCGGTTCAATGACGCATAACGGCAATTCCGTGCCGACATGGCCGTGGCGATTCGCGGTGGTCAGCACTTCCTCCACGGTGTCGAGCATCTCGCGCAACTGCGCGGCGTTCAATTCCATATCGCGGTTTTGCAGCCCGCGTCCGCCGGGCATGAAACGGTTCAAGAGAATCAAATCGGCTCCCGCCAGCAGCGCCTCCGCGACCGTTTCGAACAGCTCGTCGAGATTGCGATTCGTGACCGTAATGCCGGCGACTGTCGCGATCCCCATGTCATGTGATTTGCGGATCCACGCCAGGATGTCTCGCGGGTCGGTGTCGCTGTCGGTATGTTCCATGAACGTCTCCATCCCCGGCAGGCTCATGCTCAACTGCACCTTATGCTCGGCACAAAACGCGAGCACCTCGTCGGACATAATCCGTCCGTTGGATAGCAGATGCGTGCTCATCTCCAGCGAAATCGCATGCCGCATAATGTCGAACAGTCCCTCTTTCAAAAGCGGCTCGCCGCCGGTGAACGCCACGTCACGGATATTCCTGGCCGAGAGCGCGTCGAGCACCGCCTTCCACTCGTCGATACCCATTTCCTCTTCCACGGGAAACTTGTCCGCGAACCACGGACACGAGCAGAACAGGCACGCGTGATTGCAGCGGTACGTCATTTCCAGCACCGCCGTGCGGGGAAAGGTTGGGGTAGTAGTCATCGGTCAGTCCTTCTTAACAAAAAATGATGTCGGTTGCATGTCAGCGGATTATCGCATAACACATCGCACTGAAAATTTCCTTTTCTTCCGGCGGCTCCTCCTCGCCAAGTTTTTTCAACTTTTCGGTCAGGTCTTCGCGATTGGCGGCTTTGTCATCCGTCGGGACTTCTTTCGGCGGCGTTGGCGAAGCGGCATCCTTCTGCACGGAGGCCGGCGGAACCGTCTCGTCTTTCGGCGGCGCGGGCGCGTAGCACATCGCCCCAGGCAGTCTTTCACACCCGGGAAGAGTCGCCACGGTCGTCGCTGCCAGCACGGTCAGCGCGGATTTTAAAAATTCACGTCGTTCGTTTTCAGTCATGGGGCTACTCCTTGTTTTGTGCTGTAATACCAAACAGTTTTCTTAATCGTTCGACTTCGTTTTTAAGCGGATACTCTTCTCCCTGCATGCCTTCGTAGCGGTCTTTGCCCTGAAGAAAGAGCGCCATGAGTTCAAGATCATTGGGTTTGTTTAGCTCGACACGGACGGGCTCTGCCTGATCGGGGTACTTGATTTCCAATTGGAATTTTTCTTTTGTCAAACCCGAACCGCATGTCAGACAGTGCTCCGGGAGAATTAATTTCGCAGCGACACCCTGATCCTGGATACGCTTTAACGGCACATTGTACTCGCGGAGAATTTCGTCCTTCTCGCCCACACGCATGGTCTGTCCGCACTCAGGGCAAAGCTTTTCAATCGGGATCGGCTCCCCGGCAATGTCATAGCACATCGCCCCGTATGAGAGATCTTTCGGCGGACTACTCTCCGCGAGTTTATGCAGGCGTTCGGCCAATTCCTCACGCGTGGGATTTCGTATTTCGGTGGTGTCCGCCAGAGAACTACAGGAAACGGTGGACAAAACACCCACGCCAACCGCCCCGGCCAGTGAGGCACCTGCGGCTTTCAAAAATTTACGGCGTTCGTTCTCGGTCATCATCCTCTCCTTGTGTCTTTTCATCATCCTGCTTTTCTGACGGCGGAGGCAAAGGCGCGTAGCACATCGCCCCCCATCTGGCACACCCGGGGAGAGTCGTCACAGCTGTCGCTGCCAGCGCGGCCAGGGTGGCTCTCAAAAATTCACGACGTTCGTTTTGTGTCATGGGTTACTCCTTGTTTTTCACCGTAACGCCAAAAAGTTTCCGTAATCGCTCCACCTCGTCCTTTAGGGCCCCCTCGGCACCCTGGCCCAACGAATAACGGTCTTTCCCCTGGAGGAAAAGTGCCATGAGTTCCAGGTCCTCGGCTCTTTCCAGCACCACACGAACAGGCTCTGTTTGATCCGGATACTTGATTTCCAACTGGAATTTTTTCACGTTCCATTCTTCCAGAGAAAGTTCCGACCTCTGCTCCCAGTCCAAACCACATTTTTCCAGGCCGAAACCGCATGTTGGGCAGTGCTCCGGGAGAATCAGTTTCGCGTCGACACCCTGATCTTGAATTCGTTTCAGCGGAACATGGTATTCCCTGAGAATCTCATCCATTTCGCCCACCTGCATGGTTCGTTCGCATGTCGGGCATGGTTTCTCCTCAAAAAAGGGATCGCCACTTGATAGCACATTGCCCCGGGAGAGAGGCCACTGGGCAGCCTGCTTTCGGCGAGTTTTTTTAAACGTTCGACGAGTTTCTCCCGCGTGGGGTTCCGTATTTCGGTGGTGTCCGCTGGAGTGCCGCCAGGGGTACATCCCAGCATCCCAGCGCCCATCGCCCCGGCCAACGACGCCCCCGCGGCTTTCAAAAATTTGCGACGCTCGTTTTCGGTCATAGGTTACTCCTTATTTTTCTCTTTCAGCCCAAAAAGATACCGCAGCCGCTCGATTCGGTATTTCAGCGGGATATCGCCCTCCAGCTCCTCCCCCTGCATAAAAAGCGCCATACGTTCGAGGTCATGGACGTCACGCAAATCGGCTTGGACGACAGTCGGATCATCCGGGTATCGAATTTCCACGCGGTACTTGCCGTTTCTCAGGCCGTCGCCGCAGGTTGCGCAGTGCTCGGGACGGATCAATTCCATATCGAGGCCCAAATCCCGGACACGTTTCACGGGCACATCGTATTGACTGAGTATGGGATCAATCTGCCCGGCGATCATGGTTTTACCGCAAGCCGGGCAAGGATATTGCTCGGGCGGAGGAACATAGATCGGGAAATAACACATCGCATGGATTTCCGGCTTGGATGCCTCCGGTACCGCAGGCTCGCTCAGGGCAAGTTTTTTCAAACGTTTGACCAACTCCGCACGCTTAACCGCGTTGGGATCCACGGCGATTTTCTCCACGGTCGGCGGCGAAACGATTTCTTTCGGCGTCGCAGCAGGCACATCAGCAGTGTCCGGCGCGGCGCCATTCGGTTGGCAGCCCACGACACTCATTCCCATCGCCCCGGCCAGCGACGCACCGGCGGCTTTCAAAAATTTGCGACGTTCGTTTTCGGTCATGGGTTACTCCTGCTTCTTCTCCAAAAGCCCTTTGAGCATCGCGCCGATTTCCATCGGGAACAGGATCACGGTGTTCGAGTCGCCGGCTCCAAGACCGTCGATGGTTTGGAACGCACGCAACTGCATCGCGCCGGGGCTGGAGTACATCTGCGCGGCCGCTTTGGCGAGATTCTCGGACGCCAGCAAGTCGCCCTCGGCTTTGGTGAGCGTCGCACGCTTTTCCCGCTCGGCCGACGCCTGACGCGACATCATCTGCTTGAGCATTTCCGGCAGCTCGATGTCCTGCAGCCGAATCGTGTCGATGTGAATGCCCCATTCTTTGACATGCGCCTCGACGTTTTCCCGGATCCGCGTCTGGATCTGCTCGCGCTCGGCAAGCAGCTCGTCCAACGACAGCGCCCCGACCACATCCCGCAGCGCCGCCTGGGCGTACTGCATGATGGCGAAGCGGTAATCCTGCACCGAAAGCACGGCCTTTTCCGGGTTGGCGACCATGTAGAAAATCGCACTGTCGATCTCCGCCGGGACGTTGTCTTTGGTGATGACTTTCTGTTTGGGGATGTTGGCCACCAGCGTTCGGGTGTCGACGAATTGGACGAACTCGATGACCGGGATGATGTAGACCATGCCCGGGCCGCAGGTACGTCTGTATTTGCCGAGGAACATGACGATGCCGCGTTCCCATTGGGCGGCGACGCGCACGCCGGAGACGATGAAACTCCAGACCACCAGGAAGATGACCGGCAGCGTCAGCGCTTTGATCAGCACCATCGGATTTTCCGGCCCGTGCGTAAAAATCTCTTTCGGCAGCATCGCGTACGCCCATCCGGTGGCGATCAGCAGGCCGATAAAATTCAGTGCCGCCCGCACAGGCATACCCAGCGACGTGTGCGGCGTGTTTTCGCTTATCCCGTTCATGATACGCTCCTTGTGAAAAGATGGAAATGGCTCGCTATTTAAACAACTCCGCCAGTGGAAGTTTCTGCGCTTTCACCGCCTCGACGAACCACGCGGCATATGCCCGCGCGCCGACGTCGGTGAGGTGGCACGTATCGTTGGCGGTTTCGACCATATAATATTTCTTCGTCTCGTCCGGGCCAAGTTCAATTAATTTCTTCACCGCTACGGCGTTCAAATCGACGAACGGCACGGCCTCCGCTTTCGCCACGCCTTCCATCGCGCGGGCGTAGGCGTTGAGCGTGCCGTTACCGATATCCTTGTTGTCGGCGGTGTAAGCCCAGCGGGCCGTGGTGCTGACGAGGACCGGGTGGGCCTTCTTCTCGCGCACTTCTTTAACATACAGCGTCAGCAGCTCGGGGTATGTCGTGCGGTGGTCGGCATAACGCTCCTCCCGCTGACGGTTCGCGTCGTTGTGGCCGAACTGAATGAGAACGTAATCGCCCTCTTTCACGTCCGCCAGCAGCCGCTGCCACCGCTGCTCGCCCCGGAACGACTTCACGCTGCGCCCGCCGATGGCCTGGTTGAACACCTTCACGCCGTCCGCGCACGACTCGGGTAGCGCCCAGCCCCAGCCCTGCTGCGGCGCCTGACGTTCGTGGTAATTGCACATCGTCGAATCGCCCGCAAGGTAAATGTCGGCCCCGAACGCGGTCGCAATCATGGCGACGAACGTCAGAAAACAGATCGTGCGTCTCATTTACTCCCCGTCTTTCAGCGGCAGCACCCAGATGTTGCGAAATTTCACATCCGAGCCGTGATTTTGCAGCTCGATCGGCCCTTTCTCCATCACGGGATACGCGCCGGGGAGCGTTTTGTGCATCGTGGGGCCGAGAATTTCCTGGTGATCGTGCACGCGCACACCGTTGAAGTCGAGGGTCACGTACGCGGGGGCGGTCATCGTTTCGCCGTCGAAACGCGGGGCCGTGAACCAGACGTCGAAACTCTGCCACTGACCGGGCTTCGCGGCCGGGTTCACCTTCGGTGGAAACTGCCCGTACACCGCGCCGGCGTTCCCGTCGGCATAAATAAAACTGTCGCACGACTCGATGATCTGAATTTCGAAAAGGCCCATCATGAACAGGCCGCTGTTGCCCCAGACCATGCGGTGGGCGGGCTCTACGGGCGACATCCATTCCAGGTGCAGCCGACAGTCGCCGAAATCCACTTTGGTGCGAAGCTGGCCGGTCTTCAAAATGTCGAACGTCCCGTCCTGGATGCCATCGCCGATCGGCTGGCCGTCCGTCCGCTGCCAGGCGTCGAGATTGGTTCCATCAAAAAGCACCAGCGCGCCTTCCGGGGCCGGCAGGCCAAGACACTCCTCCTGCGGCGCGACCTTTTCCGGCTGTGGACGCGCCAGATCGTGCACTCGCCACTCGGAATTCGGCAGCAGCGGCCCGTCCGTATACCCCGGCGCGTCCTCGGCCAGCACCGCGGCGGAAACCGGCAGCACGAAAGCCGCCACTAAAAACGTAAACAACCATTTTTTCATTTTTACACCTATCCCACGTTAATCCACGAGTCCACCTTCTCAAACGTCCACGGATCGCGCTGCGGCCGGTCGTAACAGAAGTGCGCGTTCGCCTCGTCGGCCCGCTCGCCCTCGAAAACTTCTTTGTCGGGGTTCCACGTCAGTTGCGCCCCGTCCAGGAGCATGGAAATGTTGCCCATGTGTGCGATGGTGTGGGTACGGTGGCCGCACTCGGCGGTGTAATAGCAGGGCCTTCCGGACTTGATGCAGTTCGTGAAGTCGAGATGCTCGCCGCCCATGCCGTCCACCTTGTCGGCGGTGCACTCCACGCGGCCGAAGTTTTCCTCGTCCGAAAACGTGATGGCCAGAAGCGCCTCGTCGCTGGCTTTCAGCGGCGTTCGCCACCCGCGGCTAAGCACCCAGCCTTTCGTGCCCTCGACTTTAATGCCCGGCACCTCGGACCAAACGTCCATCTTTACGCCGTTGGCGTACTGATACGAAATATTAAAGGACGTCGCGGCATTCCAGACTTCCTCCCGCGCGGGGAAACTCCCCGTGCCGCAGACGGTGACCGGGCCTGTGTCGTCGGTGCCGTTAACCCACTGCGCGAGGTTCACCATGTGGGAACCCCAGTCGGTCAGGACGCCGCCGCTGTAATCAAGATCCCAGCGCCAGTTGTAATGCACACGGGCGGGGATGTACGCCTTCATCGGCGCGGGGCCCGTCCAGAGCTCGAAATCCAGGTGCGCGGGCACATCCTGCGGCGTATCCTCCCGCGCAACGTCGGACTTGTTCGGGTCGCGGGCCCACGTATTTCCCCCCGGCAGCAGCACCTTGATTTTGCGGATTTCGCCCAGGTGCCCATGCCGCGCGAGGTTCACCACCTGCTGATAACACGGCACGGAACGGTTCTCGGAAGCCGTCTGAAACACCCGGCCCGTAGCCTTCTGCACGTCCGAAAGAATCCGCCCCTCGCGGATGGTCAGCGTGGGCTTCTCGCAAATCACATGCTTCCCGGCCTTCATCGCGAAGACGGACATCAGCACATGCCAGTGGTCTGGCGTGACGATATCCACCGCGTCGACATCCGCACGGTTCACCAGGTCGCGGAAATCCGTGTACGGCGTGCACGCCCGGTACGCCTCGCCGGCTTTCTGGGAGTAAAAACCGTTCACGCGGTCTTCGGCGTTTTTCAGATAATCCCGGTCCACGTCGCAGACGGCGATGACTTGCTGGGCCGGGTTGCGGAACATGAGATCGAGATTCCAGCCGCAGCCGTGACTGCCGCAGCCGATGAGGCCCATGGTGATGCGATCATTGGCGGCGACGTTCCCATCCATGCCCAGCGCTGCGCCGGGAATGAGCGTCGGGGCCGCAACAGCGGTGGAGACGGCCGCAAGGGCCGCGGTTTTCATGAAATGACGACGGGAAATAACGTGCATATACACCTCCGGTGGGTTAATGTTTGGTGAGGAAAGAAGATACATACTATTTAGCTTAAAGCACGCGCCGGAATTTGTCAAGAGTTGGGGCGTGCGAGATGGCAAGAAACAGCAGCCGGAAATGGAGCATCAGCGCAGAGACCGGATAAGAAGCGGAGACATGCTCAGCGATTCTTATCCGGTCATTCCGCTTCGCTTCATTCCCGGCTGCTGTTTTACCGCCCTGTTATTTTCGCACCAAATGCTCCAGGGCGCTGAGCACCTGCTCCAGCCGCACGGGCTTTTCCAGGTACGCGTCCGCCTTGATCCACCGGCGACTCGACGGGCTGTCGAGATTAAACTCGAACTGCACGCAACTGTTCGCCCCGGTAAGCATCACGATCGGGAACGGCTTGGCCGCCTTCTTCGCGTGATAACACAGCGCAAAACCGGAGTCGGGAAACTCCAACCCCAGATTGAAGACCGCGCCGTCGAACGCCGTCTCCTTCAGGATCTTCTCGGCTTCCTCCTGCGTCTCCGCCGTCGTTACCGCATAACCGGATTTCTCCAAAAACGCCTTCGCATTCTTCAGAAAATCGATGTCGTCGTCCACTACAAATATTTTTTTCGCTTGATCAGCCATGGTATCGTCTTTCAAATATGTTGAGATGTAAGGTGAAAGAGTGTAGAGCGCTGAGTGTAGAGTGTAGAGTTTGTCAAACGTGGTACAAAATCGTTTATCATGGAAACAATTCAGTTTTCCATGTGAAAAATCATTGCTTTACGCTTGGTAAACTCTACACTCTACACTCTACACTTTACACTTTACTTAAGGACTTCGCCCTCGCGCGAGTGATAATGCGTGTGCAGCAGCTCGTGGCTCTTATGGCCCAGCGGCTCGCCGAGAAATTCCTTGTAAAGCTGCTGAATTTCCGTGTTCCGGTGCGACACCCGCACACGGCTCTCGGAATCGATATGATACAGCTCCTGGGCGCGGGCGATCACGTTGGCGTGATTGCGGATCGGCTGGCCGCCGCCATTTACGCAGCCGCCCGGGCAGGTCCTGATTTCGATAAAGTGCAGGTCTTTCCGGCCCGCAATGATTTCGTCCATCAGCGTGCGGGCGTTTTTCAGACCGCTGGCCACGGCGACGCCGACTTCCAGACCATTAATATTAAGGTGGGCTTCCTTGATGCCGTCCATACCGCGGACCGCGTCGATGGTCAGTTCCGGCATTTCCTCGCCCGTCAGCAGGTGATAACCGGTTCGCAGAGCCGCCTCCATCACACCGCCGGTGACGCCGAAAATCTTGCCCGCCGACGTCCGCTCGCCCAGCGGATTATCCGCCTGCGACGGATCCAGCTCGGCCAGGTTAATCCCCGCCGTGCGCAACAGCCGCGCCAATTCGCGCGTCGTCAGCACCACGTCGATATCCTCCACGCCGTCCCGATCCATCTCCGACCGGCCGCACTCGAACTTCTTCGCCGTGCACGGCATGACGGAAACGCTGAAAATGTCTTTCGGGGCGATGCCCTGCTTTTCGGCGAAATACGACTTAATGATCGCGCCCATCATCATCTGCGGGCTCTTGCACGTCGACACATGCGGCAAAAGCTGGGGGTAAAACGTCTCGATGAACTTCACCCATCCCGGTGAGCAGCTCGTGAACATGGGCAGAACGCCGCCATTTTTAATGCGATCCACCAGCTCGCTGGCTTCTTCCATAATCGTCAAGTCCGCGGAGAAGCTGGTGTCGAAAACCTTCTGGAATCCCAGCCGGCGCAGCGCCGCCACCATTTTGCCATCCACATCCGTACCAGGCGGCAGGCCAAACTCCTCGCCCAGAGCCACCGAAACGGAGGGGGCATGCTGCACGACGCAGTATTTCGTTTTGTCGCCCAGCGCGTCGACGACCTGCGGAATATCGTTCTTTTCCGTCAGCGCCCCGGTCGGGCACACGACGATGCACTGGCCGCAATTGATGCAACTGGAGACGTTCAGGCCGCAATTGAAGGACGTGCCGATGACGGTGCTGCTACCACGGCCGATGAAATCAATGCACGCCACGCTCTGAATTTCCTCGCACGCACGCACGCATTTTCCGCAGAGAATGCACTTGTCGGGGTCGCGGACAATGGCGGGGCTCGACATATCCAGCGGATGGAATTTCCGCTCGCCCGCAAAACGCCGGGTGCGGATGCCGAAGGTCTCGGCGAAATTCTGCAACTGGCAATTGCCGTTCCGCACACAGTACAGGCAGTCGTCCGGATGATTCGCCAGCAAGAGCTCGACGATCGTCCGTCGGGCACGCATGACGCGCTCGGAACTTGTCTTCACTTTCAGCCCTTCCGCCACCGGATACGCACAAGCCGGCACGAGGCTCCGCGCCCCTTCCAGCTCCACCACGCAGATCCGGCACGCACCGGTCGGCTGCAAACCCTCATAATAACACAGCGTCGGCACTTCGTACCCGTTGCGACGCAAAACCGTCAGAAGCGTCTCGCCTTTCGCCGCTTCGACTTGATTGCCGTTGACCTCAATCATTACTGTAGACATAAGATTTTATCCTTTTATTTCGCGTTCACCCGTCCCGTAGGGACGAAATGTTTATAGAAATAAGCTTCTCCATAAACATTTCACTCCTACGGAGTGGGAATCAAATTTTTTTGCATTTTCTATAAACATCTCGTCCCTGTGGGACGTTTTTAGCTCTTGATCACCGCGCCGAAGCGGCACGCATCCAGGCAGCTTCCGCAGCCGATGCACTTGTCGTGGACGATGTAATGCGGGTGCTTGAGCGAACCGACGATCGCCTCCGTGGGGCAGCGTTTCGCGCAGACCGTGCAGCCGACGCATTTTTCGGTGTCGATCTCGAAGGTCAGCAGGTCGGAACACACGCCCGCCGGGCAGCGGCGCTCGTAAAGGTGCGCCTCGTATTCTTCGGGGAACCACTGTAGCGTGCTCAGCACCGGGTTCGGTGCCGTCTGGCCCAGCCCGCAGAGACTCGTGTCGCGGATCGTTTCCGCCAACTCCTGCAATTGGATCACGCTCTGGAACCGGCGGAGCGAATCCTCCCCGGTTTCACTACGACGGCCACGGGTCAAACGGTTCAGCGTTTCGAGCATTCGCCGCGTACCTTCCCGACACGGCGTGCATTTCCCGCAGCTTTCGCGCTGGATGAAGTCCATGAAGAACTTCGCGACGTCCACCATGCAGTTATCTTCATCCATGACGACCAGACCGCCTGAGCCCATCATCGCGCCGACGGTTTTCAGGGATTCGTAATCGATTTCGATGTCCAGATGCGAATCCGGAATACATCCGCCGGAGGGGCCGCCGATCTGGGTGGCTTTATACGCCCGGCCGTTGGCGATTCCGCCGCCGACCTTGAACACCACATCCCGCATAGTCGTGCCCATGATGACTTCCACCAGGCCCGTCCGCGCGACCTTTCCGGACAGCGCAAACACTTTCGTGCCTTTACTGGTGGCCGTGCCGTGCGAGGCGAACCACTCCGCGCCGTGCATCATCAGCTCGGGGAGGTTGGCCAGCGTTTCGACGTTATTGATGACGGTCGGCTTCCCGAACACCCCCTTCACCGCGGGGAACGGCGGACGCGGACGCGGCATGCCGCGCTTGCCCTCGATGCTGTGCAGCAGGGCCGTTTCCTCGCCGCAGACGAACGCCCCGGCACCTTTTTTGATTTTAATATGCAGCGAAACCCCCGAGCCGAGAATGTTGTCGCCCAGGAGGCCGTACGTCTCGGCCTGCTCGATCGCCTCGATCAGACGCTCAATCGCCAGTGGGTACTCGGCACGAATATATACGTAGGCTTTCGTGGCCCCGATTCCGTAAGCGGCGATCGCCATGCCCTCCAAAAGCCGGTGCGGGTCGCCCTCGATCACCGCACGGTCCATGAACGCGCCTGGGTCGCCTTCGTCGGCATTACACACAAGATACTTCTGGTCGGCCTCCACATTCAGCGCGAACTTCCACTTGCTGCCCGTGGGGAAACCGCCGCCGCCACGCCCGCGGAGACCGCTTTTTTCGACTTCGTCGCAGAGCTGGGCGGGATTGAACTCGCGCAGCGTGCGGGCCAAGGCCTTATAACCGCCACGCGCCAGGTACTCGCCCAGGGAGCGGGGATTGATCAGGCCGCAGTTTTTCAGCACCCACCGCGTCTGCGGGGCGAAAAACTCGTTTTCGTCGATGAATTCGAGGTTTTCCCACGTCTGGATGCCTTCCGCCGGGCGGTGCTGCAACAGGGCATCTTCTTTCGTGACCGTGCCGGCAAAAATGTCGTCGAGAATCTTATTCACTTTGTCATTCGTCACCTGCTTGTACATCACGCGCGTCTTGCCGGGCATGTGCACTTCCATCAGCGGTTCCTCGCAGCACAGGCCGATACAGCCGACGGGGACGACTTCCACGTCCAGATTTTTGTCGGCCAGGTATTTCTTCACCGCCTCGATTGTCGCGTGCGCGCCGGCACCCAGGCCGCACGTCCCGGCACCAACGAAAATCTGCGTTTTTTCCACATTCTCACGCCGCAGCGATTTCGTCAGTCGCTCGACCTCCGCGGTCTCTTCCGCCGTCAGCTCGGCACCAGCGGCCCAGCGCACCAGCAACGAAGTTTCAGGATTTTTGTCCATAGATATTTTTAACCTTATTATAAGTAGTGTGATATTTTGTTGGGGTGTCAGGTATAGGGTATAGGGTATAGGGTATAGGGCTCCAGTGGCAAACTCTACACTCTACACGTTACACTCTGCACTTACTTCCGGTACGTGTTGATAATTTTCGGCACGTTCTGCGTGGTGACGTTTCCGTGGAACTCGCCGTCGATGCAAATCACCGGCGCCAGTCCGCAGGCCCCGATGCACGCCACGACTTCCAGGCTGAAATCGCCGTCCCGCGAGGTCTGGCCGGGCATGATTTTCAACTCGCGCTGAAAGGCGTCCAGAACCGCCGCCGAGCCCTTCACATGGCACGCCGTCCCGCGGCACACCTGCACGTGATTCTTCCCTTTCGGCTGGAAACGGAACTGGTTATAAAAGGTCGCCACGCCGTAAATCTTGCTGGTAGGAAGATTCAAATAATCCCCGATTTCCACGACCGCCGGCTCGGAAAGAAATCCCAACTCGTCCTGAACGTCCTGTAAAATGGGAATCAGCGAGTCGCGCTGTGCGTTTGGATAGCGTTCCAAAATGGAACTGATCACCGTTGATGCCACGTTTATCACTCCTTACATTAACAAGTTCAAACAAAAATCATCCTGAAAATCACCGTTTCGCATGCCACACACCGACCACGGTCGGCTGGGGGCTTTATTAAATGGGCCGCGCACGGGAAACGAAATAATACTTTCCATTCAATATAAACATTTTCGATGGAAGTTCAACGCCTCTTTCATGCGGCAGAGCGATTTTTTCAAAATATTTTGATAATTTCAGCCAAAACAGTCAGTGCGATTTTCATAACGCAAACGAAACCAGGCCGAAAAATGTTAGCCGTGATTAACTTCATTCCGTAAAATCGCCCCCACATTTCCATGCGCGCAGACGCTTTTTCCCCCCGCAAAAATTTCCGCATGACTTTACGTTACCCACCCACAGTAATATAATATACGTATAATACGAAAACTTTACGCGAAACACCGGATTTTTTTAAAATTTCGATTTTGCAGCACCTCAGTAAGATTATGCGGATAAGGAAACGCATAACCGATAAAAGCAGAATACGAGTGGTATCATTTCCGGCGATTCCATGCGAGTCGCGGTCGAGAGAAAAAAAGCCCCCTTATAACGAATGGAAGAATTTCTAAGGAGCAAACCGATGACAAAGAAAATGGGAAAAATCAGTGTCGCGGCTGTCGCCCTGCTGGCGGCTGCGTTTATGTGTTCCGACGCTTCGGCGTGGTGGGGCGGTTGTTGTGGCTGGAGCCCTGCCCCGTTCTTCGGCGGCGGCTGTTGCGCCCCGTGCATGCCGGTGTATGATTCATGCTGCTCGCCGTGCGTTTCCACCTGTTCGCCGTGCGTCTCCAGCTGCTCGCCCTGCGGCGGCACATACGTCCTGGGATGCCGGCCCGGCCCGATTCGCCGCCTGCTTTTCGGCTCCACCCGCTGGTATAACGTGGGTTACGGTGGATACGGCTGCGGCGGATGTGGATGGGACTGCTGCACCACCACCGTCGACTCCTGCTGCGGTGGCGGGGTCAGCGACGACACCATTTATAACAGCACCCCGTATAATACCACGCCGTCCGTCACGCCCGCGACGCCCCAGAAACGCTCCGCGATCGAGCCCTCCCCGGTGTCCGTCCGCGGCCAAAATCCCGGTGTGTATCAGACCAGCTATCAGAAATTCCAGAACTCCCAGAACAGAAATAACAGCGGCCTGCTGACGATTTACGTCCCGCTGGACGCGAAAGTGTATGTCAACGAAAAACTCACCTCCACCGAGGGCAGCAAGCGGGCATTCGTTTCGTTCGGCCTGGATGCCGGTTACGAATATGAGTATCACGTCCGCGCGGAAGTCGTGCGTGACGGGAAACTTTATCCCGAAACCCAGACGATTATTCTCCGCGCCGGCGAAAACCGGACCGTGAGCTTCCCCTTCCGCAGCCTGAACAAGAGCCCGATGGATGAAGAGTATGGCATGAACTGACGCCGAACGGCGCGGCACGACTTACGGCTGCATGAAAATCCAAAAGCGGAGGGCGAACGTTCTCCGCTATTTTTGTGCACACGCGGGAAATGCCGTCCAGGGAAGTGATCAAACAACGGTATCCACAAGAACAGCAGCCGGGAATGAAGCGCAGCGAAATGACCGGATTAAAGTGGAAACCACTCTCCACTTCCAGAAGGCCAATTAGAGTAGACGTGCTCTCCCCCATTTCTATCCGGTCATTGCGTTTCGCTTCAGTCCCGGCTGCTGTTTTTATGAGCGAATTCATTTGATAGACGCTCTAAAAACCGCCGGAAGCGCGAAATATCACTATATTTTTTATCGAAAACTGTTTTTTTTCGAAAAAACGTATTTCCAGAATGACTCCCCGGTGTTAAAATATAAGAATGGCGTAAAATTTAATTCCAAGGGAGTTTTCAATTTCCGTTTCATTTCTGTTCTTTTTTTGTAAAAAGGACATTCGGAGGAAACTCTGGATTCATCCCTTCTTTCTCATGGGCTTTCACGCGAACTGGATGCATTTATGTTTCAAAAACGAATTTTTGCCGTCATCGCGATGTATGTTTTCGTTTCGGCGCTCGGCCTGCACGTGCTGTCGGCGGACGACGATCTGCTGAGGCCCATCGTGCCGGCAGCGAATGCCGCGACGGAAGCGGAAGCGGAGCCGATTTCGGATGTGGTGACCGACATGCCTGTGGATCCGGGGAAAACGCCGTCGAATGTGGTTCCGGCAGAAACGGTGCCGCAGATGCTGACGGAGCCGGCCGTGAATCCGTCTCCGGGTGCTCTGTTTCCGCCGACGGTTGCGCCGGTAACCCCTGCGGTGGCGGCTCAGCCCACGTCCGTCGCATCAAAACAGGATTATCCCGAGTATGTCACGGTGCTGGCGAATTACGCCAGTGTGCCCGTGGCGTTCTGGCTGGTGGAGGATAACGGCCAGCGGGTGGCGAAGCAGCTCCGCAAGCGGGAAACCATTTCTCTGCCGTACTCGCCGGGAGCGGAAGTGATTTTCATGAAAAAGAACGAGGAGGTGGGCCGGCGTCTTTTATTGGCGGACGGCATTCAGGTTTTTTCGGATCACGAAGGCAATCTGGATTTATACCTCCTGGGCCCCGATTATATCCGGGAAGTGAACACGCAGCACGGTGCGACGCCGGCCCCGACGAAAGCCGCGATGGGTGCGGGCCCTGCGGCGCCGGGTTCTCCGGTGGGGCCGATTTCCCCCACCATGACGCTGGCCGAAAAGCCGCGGATTCTCGTCATTCCGGTGCGGGTGCTGTGCGACGATAAAGTGCCGCTGGTCAAGGACGTCTGGGAGCGGCGTGTGCGTGCCCGCCTGAAGGTGGCCTCCGACATCCTGGAGCGCACCTGCCTGATCCGCCTTCATATCGTGGACGTGGATACCTGGAAATCCGACAACGACGCCGCGGATATCCGGGAGCTGCTGCGTGATTTTCAGAAAAAAGTTCAGGTGGCCCCCGCGACGCTGGCGATCGGCTTCACCGCCCACCGTAACTGGGGGAAAAACGGCATCACGGAGCTGGGTGTGGCCGGGCATCCCTTTTTCCCATACATTCTCCTGCGCGAGGCCGCGCCGCAGACCACGGAGGTCGAGCGTCTGGAAACCCTCCTGCACGAGCTGGGCCATTACCTCGGCGCGGCCCATTCCTCCGACGAAAATTCCATCATGCGTACGGTGATGAAAGACCGTCGTGGCCGGGTGGCCGATTTCGTCATCACCTTCGACCCCCTGAACACGCTGGCCATGAACCTCTGGATCCGCCAGTATTACCGCAATAAGGGCCCGTTCCCGCCATACCAGGTGGATGCCGACCTGCGGAAAAAGCTGGTTTCCGTGTACCAATTATTCCAGAAGGCGGCCCACTTCCAGGCGGCCAACAGCGACAAAAAGCCCGAGGTGAACCCGAACGTCGAGTTCCTGCTTGCCCTGTTGGGCGAGAAGAATGTGCAACTGGCCGAGGGCGTGGTGGTGCAGGATCCGGAAAAGGAGAAAACCATTTCGAAGGTGGCCGAGACGGCTTACGACCCCGAAGACCCGCTGGGTCTGCTGGACAAACAGAATCAATCGAATCCGGAGAAAGTCATTACCGAGGAGGGCCTGAATTCCGACGCGATGCTCAAGGAGATCGAGCGGCAGGAGAAGCAGGCCGCGAAATCGCCAACGCCGAAATCCGTGGAGAAGCCTGCGGCGACAACGCAGCCGGTAAGGGAAGATCCGAACGATCCGCTGGGCATCAAAAACATGCAGCAGCCCGACGTCGCCCCCGGCACCGCGACCGCTGCCCCCGGAGATATCGGGGCAGTGGTGACGGAAACCATGGACACGACCATGCCCGACCCGATTCCTGACAAACCGCTGCGCAGCGGCCTCTGGAAGACGGAAGTCGTGGAGAAATTCCAGCTTCCCACGCGTACCACGCAGTACATCATCACCGGCACACTGATGTCTTTGACGCAGAAATCGCCGCTGAAAGCCGTCGCACCGTCCGAATTCAAGGAAGACGCCTTTACCGAAACCCTCATCCGTTACGCGGCTGAGGCGGCCCTCCAGGTGGGTGGAGACATGCCCGCCAACACGCTGGAGGGGAAAATCGCGCGACAAGCCTTCCTCCTTGCGCTGGGCATCCTGCTGGAGCCGGAAGAATCGCTGCAAACGAAATTGCCGCCGCCGCTGAACAAGCGTTTTCGCGACCTGGAAACGGACGTGCTGCAGAAAAACCGCCGGAATAACGTGAAAAACGTATGCGCCTTGGGCCGTGGCGATCTCTGCCAGCATTTCAGCGTGTCGGCCGCCCTGACCGCCCACCTCGCGCCCAGTGCCGTGGAGGACATCGGCGTCTCGAAAGAATTTTACGACAATCGTCCCGGCGGAAGCGGTTTCGACGTCACCGACCTCAACGCCGACATCGCCGGCGTGCTGTTTTCCGTCGCCGTCCAGGAGGGAAAAATCTCCCTGAAGCAGATCGCCGACGGTTTCCGTTTCGTCGACTACATCCCCACTAAAATCGACATGCCCTCCGAGCTGAAAAAGCCGCAGAACAACAAGCAGGCCGAGGAAACCGTCCGCCACCTGAAGGAAGGCATTAACAAATTACCCGCGTATAAATAATGAGCCGCACAAGAAACAGCAGCCCGGAGCGTAGCGGAACGCAGTGACGCGCAGAGACGGGATTCGTCCCGCGAATGTTTTCCCACTTCCATCCGGTCTCTGCGCTAACGCTCCGCTCCCGGCTGCTGTTTCCAAAAAACACATTTAATCACGCCACCACCCGTCCCGCAAGTTACACTGCGCTCCACATGCGGCTCATTCCCTACACCCTACATCTCAATCATGCATATCCAAATCTACGACACGACCCTCCGCGACGGCTCGCAGGCGGAGGGGATCACTTTTTCGTTGCGGGACAAATGTCAACTGGCCGCACGGCTGGACGAGATGGGTTTTGATTTTATCGAGGGCGGCTATCCGGCGTCGAACGAAAAGGACGCCACTTTTTTCAAGCAGATGGCCGACGCGCCGTTGCCGCGTGCGCTGATTTCGGCTTTCGGCATGACCCGTCGGCGAGGGGCGCTGCCGGAGAGCGACGCGGGGATTCGCTCGCTGCTGGAGTCGGCCGCGAAGGTGATCACTATCGTCGGCAAGTCATCCCGCTTCCAGGCCGTCGACATTTTGCGTGTCACGGAAGAGGAAAATCTCGACATGATCCGCGACACCGTGGCGTACCTCATTTCGCACGGGCGGAAGGTGATTTTCGACGCCGAGCATTTCTTCGACGGCTGGCGTGAAAACCGCGACTATTCCCTGGAAACGCTGCGTGCGGCACGGGATGCGGGGGCGATGACGGTCGTTTTGTGCGACACCAACGGCGGTTCGATGCCCGAGCTGGTCAGTGCCGCGACACGGGACGTGGTGAAAGAAATCGGCCTCCCCGTCGGCATCCACTGCCACAACGACTGCGACCTGGCCGTGGCGAACTCGCTGGTCGCGGTCGAGGCCGGCGCGTCCCAGGTGCAGGGCACGATCAACGGTTTCGGCGAGCGCTGCGGCAACGCCAACCTCATTTCGATCATCGCGAATCTCACGCTCAAGCAGGGCTACGACGTGCTCATCCCCGGCGCGGTCGAGCGGCTGACGGAGCTGTCGCGCTTCGTTTACGAAATGGTGAATCTCCAGCAGCCGACGCACCAGCCGTATGTGGGCCGCAGCGCTTTCGCGCACAAGGGCGGTATGCACGTCAGCGCCGTCGCGAGGAATTCCGCCAGCTACGAACACGTGAGCCCCGAGAGCGTCGGCAACGAGCGCCGCGTGCTGGTCAGCGAGCTTTCCGGCCGGTCGAACATCATCGCCCTTGCGGAAAAACATAACATCCAGACCGACGCCAAGCTCATGGAGCGCATCCTCGACAAAGTCGTCTCCCGCGAGAATTACGGCTACAGCTACGAGGGCGCCTCCGGCTCATTCGGCCTCCTGGCCAAAGCCTGCGCCGGCACGTTCACGCCACATTTCGAGCTACTGAAATATCAGATCGACATCTCCGCGGAGACGGAAAACGCCGCCCGGACGCAGGTTGTCGTGAAGCTCCGCGTGGGCGACAAAATTCTCCACGAGGTGGCCGAGGGCGACGGCCCAGTCAACGCCCTGGACGCCGCGATGCGCAAGGCCCTGACCGAACGTTTCCCGAACATCGTGAACATGCAGCTGGTGGACTACAAAGTGCGTGTCATCAACAGCGAAGCCGCCACCGCCGCGTTCGTGCGGGTCATCATCGAAAGCAAAGACGAAGACGACACGTGGGGCACCGTCGGCGTCAGCGAAAATGTCGTCGAGGCCAGTTGGCGGGCCCTGGTGGACAGTTTTGAGTATAAATTGTGTAAGGATGAAGGGAAGTAAAATTTTCCGCATTACCAGCCCCAACGGGGCGCAAAATGGTAGCCGGGGTGCGTAAGCCCCCGGAATGCGGTATCCCCCAAACCAACCTACCCCAACGGGGTGTAACACCATTTCCACCAAATGCCTCAATCGCTTGCACAAATTTACTTGCACATCGTGTTTTCGACAAAAAATCGACACCCTTATTTTCACGATGCAACGTTTGCCGGGGAATTATACGCTTATATCGCGGGAATCTGCAAAAATCAGGATTGTTTCGCTAAGAAAATCGGCGGCCACGACGATCACTTGCACTTATTGTGCTCGCTGTCCAGAAGGAAAACGGTTGCCGATCTGATCCGGGATATAAAATCGAACTCATGCACGTGGGTTAAAACCCAAAAAAGAAATTGGAATGGTTTTCACTGGCAGGATGGTTACGGCGTGTTTTCGGTCAGCCAATCGCAACTGGAAAATGTAAAAGAATACATCGACAACCAGCGTGAGCATCACCGGACGATAACATTTCAGGAGGAATTTCGAAAATGGCTGACGATGTACGGCGTCCCTTTCGACGAAAGATACGTCTGGGAGTAGAAACGGCGTCACCCATTCCGGGGGCTTACACCCCCGGCTACCATGTTTTACCCCTTTCGGGGCTGTTTTTAAGGAGAATCTTATCATGACGCATCACGTTCCCCGGGGCTTTCGGTTTTCGGGCATTTATAGTGGTATCAAGCGGGACAAGTCGCGGGAAGATCTCGCGATGGTGGTTTCGGACAGGCCGTGCACGGCGGCGGGGGTGTATACGCAGAATCTCGTCTGCGCGGCCCCGGTAATCGTGGATCGCCAGCGAACGCCGTCGGCGGATGTGCGGGCCGTGGTGATCAATTCCGGCAACGCGAACGCGTGCACCGGCGAGCAAGGTGTGGCGGACGCGAAGGCCATGGCCCGGCTGGCGGCCCTGTGTGCGGGGGCCGACAATGAAAACGCCGCCCTGGTGATGTCCACCGGCATTATCGGCCATTTTCTCCCGATGGAAATCGTGGAGCGCGGCATTCAGGACGCCGTCGCGCTGCTGGCATCCGACGAAGCCGCCATGATTAAAGTCGCCCGCGGCCTGATGACCACCGACACCACGATGAAGCTTTTCTCCGCCACCGCAACCCTCGACGGCGTACCCGTCAACGTGGCGGTGATGGGAAAAGGGGCCGGGATGATCGCGCCGAAAATGGCGACGTTTCTGGGCATGATTCTCACCGACGCCCGCATGAAGCCGGCCACCGCCGACATGTTTTTGCAGCGGATCACCGACCGCTCGATCAACTGCGTGACGATCGACGGCCACACGAGCACGAACGACTCCTTCCTGCTTCTGGCCAATGGTGCGGCGTATCCGGATGCCGATGATGCGCCGGACGCCGCCGAGTCGCCGGAGTTTTACGCCGTGGTCGAAGACCTGTGCACGAAGCTCGCCCGCGCAATCGCCGATGATGGCGAAGGCGCCTCTCACATGATCACCATCCACGTCCGCGGCCTGAAAACCGAAGTCGACGCCCGCCGGATCGCGCGCTCCGTAGCCGACAGCCCGCTGGTGAAGTGCGCCTTCACGGGCAACGACCCGAATTGGGGCCGAATCGTCTCCGCGGCGGGGTACGTGGATGTGCCATTCAACATCGCGAGGGTCTCGCTGAAAATTAACGGCTTTCTCGTTTTCGAAAACGGCACGCCGGCGAAATTCGACGCCGCCGCCGTCTCCGCGAGCATGAAAGCGAATCGCGAAATCACCGTGGAACTCACCTTCGGCGAGGGCACCGCCGAAACCTGTTTCTGGACCTCCGACCTGACCGTGGAGTACGTCCACATCAACGCGGATTACCATACGTGACGCAAATTTCATGAGCCGCATGTGCAGCGAAGCACAACTTGCGGAACGTGTGGAACGAGGTATCACATCCGCCGTCCGGTCCGCAAGTCGCGCTCCGCTGCACATGCGGTTCATTATGCCATCCTTGCATTTTTGCGCAAACATGGTAAAATGCGGTGTATCTGTCTGTTCAAAATTCGTGTCCGTATGGAAAATGCCGAGGGGGTAATCGCATGGAAATCTCGAAAATCGAAGACGTGGCAGCAGCCATCGCGCGGGGGGAAATCGTCATTATTATGGACGACGAAGGCCGGGAGAATGAGGGGGATTTCATTTTCGCGGCGGAGTTCGCCACGCCGGAAATGGTAAATTTCGTGATCACGCACGGGCGGGGACAGGTCTGTGTGCCGATGCTCGCCGAGGGGTGTGCGCGGCTGGATTTGCCGCAGATGGTGCAGGATAACACCGCGCCGCTGTCGACGCAATTCACGATTCCCGTGGACCACATCAGCACGAAAACCGGCATCACCGCCCAGGAGCGTGCGCTGACCATGCGGGAACTGGCCAATCCAAGCGCGAAACCGAGTGATTTCGTCCGGCCCGGCCACGTTTTTCCGCTGACGGCCAAAGAAGGCGGCGTGCTGCGGCGTGCGGGGCACACGGAAGCCACCGTCGATTTAATGCGTATCGCCGGCTGTCGGCCCGCGGGTTGCTGCTGCGAAATCCTCAGCGAAGGCGGAGACCGGGCCACGCGCGACGACCTGTTCGCGCTGGCGAAGCAGTTTTCGCTGAAAATCTCGACGATCGAAGAGCTGATCCGTTACCGCCGTGTGCGGGAAAAGCTGGTGTACCGGAAGGCGGAGGCATTTTTGCCTACGAAATATGGGATCGGCCGGATTCTGGTGTACGGCGTGGAGTATGAAACCATGGAGCCGGCGGTGATCCTGCTGGGGGCGCCGGAGGATTCGCCGGAAGCGATGAAATTCGATCCGCCCGCGCCGCTGGTGCGTCTGCATTCCTCGTGTTTTACCGGCGATCTGATCGGCTCGCTGCGCTGCGACTGCGGCGACCAGCTTCATAACGCGCTGGAAATGATGAAGAAAGACGGTTACGGGGCGCTGGTTTATTTGCCGCAGGAAGGCCGGGGAATCGGGCTGGCGGAGAAGATCAAGGCGTATAAACTCCAGGACGAGGGGCTGGACACCGTGGACGCGAACATCGCGCTGGGCCATCGCGCCGACGCCCGCGATTACGGCGTGGGCCTGCAAATCCTCAAAGATCTCGGCCTGACGCAAATTCGTCTGTTAACGAATAACCCCAAGAAAATCGACGCCTTCGTCTACGGCGGTTACGATCTGAAAGTCGTCGACCAGGTCCGTATTCTCGGCGAGCTGAACCCGTATAACGAGCATTACATCCGCACGAAAGTCGAGCGCATGGGCCACATCTGGCCGGGGCTTTCGTCCGAAGAACCGTGAGCGGCGTAAGAAACAACAGCCGGGAATGAAGCGAAGCGCAATGACTGGATAGAATTGGGGAATGCCCGGCTATTCAAATCGGGCTTCCAGAGGTGGAGAATGTGTTTCTACTTCTAATCCGGTCATTTCTCTTCGCTGCATTCCCGGCTGCTGTTCTTGAGGATGCAGCAATTTGATTACCGCTCTAATCTTTCTTCGCAGGCGGGATCACCAGTGCGTCACCTTCCCAATATTCCGCGTATCCTTCCGTACCGTCCTCACGCTTAAAAGTCACCTGGACGGTCTTTACCCATCCGCTGCACGGGTCGCCGAAGGTTTCATTATAAGGCCTCAGGGATTCCAGATTATCCATTTTATACGCTCTTCTGAGCTTTTCCGTCGCGTCGACCCGCATATTTCCGGAGCCGTACGAGGCGCGAATGATCTCGACCCGATTCTCCATCAGGGCATGATCTTCCAGCTGCGCGTCTTCTTCATCCCGGTCGGGCCGTCCACCGTAAATCTTCTTCAGGGCTTCCTCGTTTTCCTCCGGGTTCAGGGGCTTCGCCGGCGTTTCCTCGATGAAACCCTCGGCCGGGGTCGCCGTCCGGGGAACGGTGGTGGTGGTTCGCGTGCCGCCGACGGTAATCGTCACCCGCGAGGATCCCGAATAAACGTCGTCGTCCATGACCGGAATCGTGATCTTTTTGCGGGGAACCGTCGCTTTTTCCAGCAGGCCGTTCGCGTATTCCGACTGTTCGATCACCTGCCCCGCGGCGGTGTATTCGGTATACGTACCGTCCAGAGCACCGTTTTTGTAGGTCGCCTTCACGTGCGGTTTTCCGTTGGGATATAATCGCACGAACGCCCCGTGGAGCACACCATCCTTGAATTTCGCGGAGCCTTTCGGCAGCGACCGCCCGGTTTCTTTATTCACGTCGTCATAAAACGTCTTGTAAACGCCGGTCGGCCTTCGCCATTCATCCACCGAGAACTGATCCTTCAGCCGGCCGCTGGGATAATTCGTGGTGACGATTTCCGCCGCCCACCCCCGCTCAGCCGAAGAAAAGCCGACACACAGAAACGCCAGGCCAACCATGGTTTTCGTGATGAAACGCATCTCCGGACTCCTTATTCTTCAGAAAACAAAAAAAGCAAAACTGGTTTCACGCAAGATACCATTTATTATATCGGAAGAATTCAAAAAAAGCGAGTATCTCCTGAATTTTTTCGAAATCGCGTTATTTCGTCCGACTTTTGAATAATCTCGCCCAGAATCGCCGGAATTTCGCCCGCATGCGCCAGTGTCTCGCGGCACACACCTGCTGGCCATCCGCTTCCGGCAGCGCCGCCGCGGCGTCCAGGCACGTCACCGCCTCGTCGTACTGCCGCAGCTTGTAATGCGAAAGCCCCTTAAAAAATAGCATCGGGTAATCCGCCGGCATCAGTTCCAGCGCCGTTTCATAATCCTTCAGTGCCCCCGCGTAATCCGCCATCGCATACAGCGTATTCCCCCGGTTCCAGAAAGTCAGCGGATATTTCGGATTCACCTTCTCGGCCTGCACATAACACGCCAGCGCCTCCGCGTATTTCTTCTGGACGTAAAGCACATTCCCCTTTATGACATAATACATCGCTTCCCCGGGCCGCAGGCGGATCATTTCGTCGCAGCAGTCGATCGCCCGGTCTTCCGCCCCCAGCGCGAGATAATACCCCGCCATTTCCCAGCGCACCGTCACGCAATTCGGCGCCAATTCCAGCGTTTTCAGGAAGCATGTCATTGCCTCCGCCGTTTCCCGCATCCGGCTGTGCAACTTCGCCCTCAGTTCCCAGTTCCGCGCGCCTTCGGGGTTTAATTGCAGCGCTTTTTCGATAGCGTCTTTGGCCGCCGGGTATTTTCCCTGCCCCATCAGCACCCAACAACGCAACCGCCAGGCGCCGGCCTCTCCCGGCAGCGTCTCGATCAACCGCGTGCTGTCCGCTTCCGCTTCCACGATTTTTCCGAGGTTAAAATTCGTCATTCCGTGGGCTAAAGTCAGCAAAGCCGCTTCGGGCAAGCCCTGCTGACGCTCCCACGCCAGGGCCTCATCAATCACCGCCAGCGCCTTTCGAGCATCTTCCGGAACATCCGCGTCCGGCTTATACGTCTCCGCATCCTGTGTGAAAAACAACCGGAAATCCTCATCCCCCGCCGCCTCGGCGTCCGCCGCCAGCGCAAGCTGCCCCGCCCGCAAATCCGCATCCGCCCCCCCGTCATGGCTACGGTTCGTCAGCGCAAAATACCGCTTCCAATAATCCTCCAGCCGTGCCTGCCGCGTCGCGTCATCCTGCATAAAAACCTCGATAGGGTTACCAAAACTGCATTTCCACTCAAAATCTCCACTCTTATTATATAACCCCGCCACCGAAACCGCAACACACCCCGCGAGGCCACCAAAAATCCCACCATCACCGCCTCACCACCGGACGGCTTGATTTTTCACCCGTTCCGGTTTAAAATTAATTGATAAAGGACAATGGTCCATTCCCAAACCCCAATCCACTAACCCCATTCCACAATCCCATGAAAAACCTCCTTTTGCTCTCCACGCTGACCCTCGGCGTGCTGACCGGTGTGCAGGGGCTGCGTGCCGCCGACTTTTCCGACCACCCCGACTGGGAGAACCCCGCGGTATTCCGAATCAACAAGGAAGCGCCACGGGCCACGTTCTTCACTTACGCGAATGTCGAACAGGCGAAAACCTTCGACAAGACCGCGTCGCCGTATTATCAGTGCCTCAACGGCGAGTGGAAATTCCATTTCGCGAAGAACCCTGATGAGCGGCCCACGGATTTCTACAAAACCGACTACGACGTCACCCCGTGGGACACCATCTCCGTCCCCGGCAACTGGCAGGTTCAGGGTTACGACTACCCGATTTACGTGAATGTCGCGTATCCGTTCAAGGCCGACCCGCCGATCGTGCCGAAAGACTATAATCCCGTGGGGTCTTACCGCACGACGTTCACCGTGCCGGAAGACTGGCAGAACCGCCGCACATTCCTGTGCTTCGACGGCGTGGGCAGTGCCGCCTACATCTGGGTCAACGGCCAGAAAGTCGGCTTCACTGAAGACAGCCGCACGCTGGCGGAGTTCGACATCACGCCGTACCTCAAAAAAGGCGAGAATCAGGTTTCCGTGGAAGTTTACCGCTATTCCGACGGCTCGTACCTCGAATGCCAGGACTTCTGGCGCCTTTCCGGCATCTTCCGCGACGTGTATCTTTACTCCGCCCCCGGCGATGTGCGTATCCGCGATTTTTGGGTGAAACCGAACCTGGACGCGGAATATAAAGATGCCATGCTCGAAGTGGAAGTCACGCTTCAGACAGCTAAAATAGGCGATGAATCTATCCGAAAAATACTGGAAATCACGCTCTGGGACGGTGACAAGGAGGTTTTCAGTGACACGCATGGCATCGCCGGAAACCCCGGCGAAGAAGTGACGCTCAACTTTGCTTACATGGTACCCAATCCGAAAAAATGGACGGCCGAGACGCCGAATCTTTACACCTTCACGCTCTCGGTATACGATGGTTTTAAGGAAACCTCCCAATTTACCGCCATCAAAACCGGCTTCCGCAAAGTCGAAATCAAAGACGGCCAGTTCCTCGTCAACGGCGTCCCCGTCACCATCCGCGGCGTGAACCGTCACGAACACGACCCCGACACCGGCCACTATGTCCGCGACGATACGATGATCGCCGACATCCTGCTGATGAAGCAGAACAACATGAACGCCGTGCGGACGTGCCATTACCCGAACACGCCGCGATGGTACGACCTCTGCGACCAATACGGCCTGTACGTCACCGACGAGGCGAACATCGAAAGCCACGGCATGGGCTACGGCGACCGCTCGTTGGCCAAAGACCCCGACTGGATGGCGGCCCACCTCGACCGCGTGACGAACATGCTCGAGCGCGACAAGAACCACCCGTGCGTGATCGTGTGGTCGATGGGCAACGAATGCGGCGACGGCGTGAATTTCACGGCCTGCGCCAAATTTATCCGTGAACGCGATCCCAGCCGGCCCGTGCATTTCGAGCCCGCCGGTACCGGAGCGAACACCGATATTTACTGCCCCATGTACGCCGACCCCAACCACTGCGCCAACTACGGCCGCGGCAATCAAACCAAGCCCCTGATCCTCTGCGAGTACGCCCACGCCATGGGCAACTCCACCGGCAACCTCGATCTCTACTGGGACGCCGTGTATGACAAAGAATGCAAGCACTTCCAGGGCGGCTACATCTGGGACTGGGTCGACCAGGGCATCCGCACCCCCGTGCCGAAAACGTATTTCGCGATGGACACCGTCGGCGGCCGCAAATGCGAATTCCGCCCCGGCAATCCCATCCAGAATATTACCGGCGTGATACCGCTGCTCTCCGGATTCACCATCCCGGCCGACATGGCCATCACCGGCCCCTTCACCCTCGAGGCCACCGTCCTGCCGCTGGAGGATGCCGAGCATAACCCCATCATCATGAAGGGCGACACGCAGATCGGCCTCAAACAAAGCAACGGTCAATACGGCCCGGCCCTGGAATTCTTCATCTACGACACCACGTGGCGGGTGCTCAACGTGCCGCTGCCCGAAAACTGGTTCAACGAATGGCACACACTGAAAGCCGACTACGACGGCAGGAAAATGCAACTGTTCATGGACGGCAAACTGCTGGGCGAGAAGGAATTCACCGGCAAAATCAACCAGAACGCCTACGCCTGGGGAGTCGGCCTGAACACCCAATATCCCAGCCGCGTTTTCCGTGGCCAGCTCGCCGACGTGAACATTTCCGCCGACGGCAAGCCCGTTTTCGCCATCACCGGCGCCGTGCCCATCCAGGAAGACGCGTCCGTCCCCGACAAAACCTACATGGCCTACGGCGGCGACTTCGGCCCGCCCGGCGTCCCCTCCGACGACAATTTCTGCATGAACGGCCTGCTCTCCTCCGACCGCACGCCCCACCCCTGCCTGGCCCAGGTCAAATGGACTTACCAGGGCATCAAGGCGAAGCTCGTCTCCTTCGAGGATAACGTCGCGACGATCGAAATCCTGAACCGCTACAATTTCATCGACCTTTCGCAGTTCGGAATGCGGTGGAAGGTACTTAACACGGATAATGGCACGGTCATTCCGCTGCCGAATCTGAAGTCCGACGAAACCGCTACGGTGGAAATCGAGGTGCCGAAAGATACATATTTCCTCACGGTGGAATTCTTCCTCAAGGAAGACCAGCTGTGGGCGAAAGCCGGGCATGTGGTGGCACAGGATCAATTCATCCTCACCCCGGAATATTTTGCCGGCCCGGAATGGCAGGACGATTTGACCCTTCCCAGTGGCAAGCCGAAAACCGACGGAAAACTCGTCACGCTCTCCGGCGGCAAAAACGTTTACGTTTTCGACACGGAAACCGGCGAGATGACTTCCTGGAAATGTGGCGGCAATGAACTGCTCTCCGCGCCGATGAAACCCGATTTCTGGCGTGCCCCGACCGACAACGACCGCGGCAATAATATGGTCGGGCGTCAGGGCATTTGGAAAAATGCCGCCGACAACTGGAAAATCACCGCCGTGGAAGCGGGGACTGAAAATCAGAGCGTAGCCATGAAAGGCACACTGCCCGACATGGACACCGACCTGACGCTGGCTTACTCTATGGACGAAGACGGCCGGTTAAAGGTGGATCTGAAGCTGACGCGCACCGGCGACAAGAAAAACCTGCCCGACATCCCGCGCATCGGCATGCGTTTCGGTCTAATACCGGGATTCGAATACTTCACATGGTTCGGCCGCGGCCCGGAAGAAACTTACTTCGACCGCAAGAGCGGCGCCCTATTCGGCGTGTGGCAATCCTCCGTCACCAAAAATTTCTTCCCGTACTCCGAACCCGGCGAAACCGGCAACCATACCGACACCTCCTTCCTGAGGCTCTACGGAGAAAAAGATAAAGAGTCGGTGGCGGAAGTGAAGGTTCGCGGTGTCAAAGGCTGGGAAGGCGAAGCCCTGTTTGGCTTCAACGCCCTGCATTACACGACGCAAGACCTGGAGTCGGCCAAGCATCCGTACCAGCTTCCCAACGGCTCGAAAGGCCGGCCGGAGACGTACGTGCACATCGACCTCCAGCAGATGGGCGTCGCCGGCGACAACGCCTGGGGCGCCCAGCCGCACCCGCAGTTCCGCATCCCCGCCGACCGCGATTACGATTTTTCGTTCATCCTCAGCGTGGAATGAAAAGGTTTTGATTTAGGCAAGAAACAGCAGCCGGGAGCGGAGCGTTCGCGCAGAGACCGGATTGGAATGGCGAAATCCGTTTCCACTTCCATCCGGTCTCTCCGCTGCGCTACGCTCCCGGCTGCTGTTTTTCACATTTTTCCAAAAAAATAAAAATTCCCCGGCGGCTTTCCGCCCCAACCGCCACTATTACTGTAGATACGAGAAACGCACTTCACGTGGAGTGTGAAAAATACACGACTTCTATAAGGAGAGGTTTAATGTCGAAAACACACAAAAATCTTTTGACGTTCGCGCTGGCCGTGCTGGTCACCGGGTGCGTCGCGCACGCTTTCGCGGACGGCCCCGACGGCCCGCCTCCGCCGCCCGCCCCGCCTGAAGCGGCTCAGGATGCTCCCATGCCGCCTCCGCCCCCGGGATTCAAGGCTCCGGAATGCACATGTCCGAAATGCGGCGAGAAATATCCCATGCCGCTGCCTCCGTTCTTCAAGCCGGGCGACCGCCCGATGGGTCCGCCTCCGGGATTCAAACCGGGCGACCGTCCGCAAGGCCCGCCTCCTGGTTTCCGCGGTGAAGGCCCCCGTGGCCCGCGGCCTGAATTCAAAGAAGGCGACCGCCCGATGGGCCCGCCTCCGGGTTTCCGCGGTGAAGGCCCCCGTGGCCCGCGCTCCGACATGAAGCCCGGCGAGTGTCCGAAAGACGGCAAGCCGTGCGACGGTAAAGGCCCGGAATTCAAGCACGGCGATCGCCCGATGGGCCCGCCCCCGGGTTTCCGCGGTGAAGGCCCCCGTGGCCCG
>JAVBLI010000013.1:0-20495 GCA_031553595.1 Thermoguttaceae bacterium
TACGCCGAATTTTTATCCGCGTGCAAAAATTTCTTCCGCTGTCGCAAAAAATATCTCCCCGAACACACCACCCTCATGACCGAAAATTTCCATCTTTACAAAACCACGTGACCGGAATTTTAAAGTGGCGGGAGTATATCATGATGAAGAAATGCTGCTCCACTGGCTTTCCGGGCGAAAATTCCAACCATGGTACCTCGTTTCGCCGCCGGTCATATGGTTTTTCCGGTACGCTGAGGATATCCAGATCGTATGGTTTGCCGATTGTATTGACGACAACATTCCCGTCTGGACCGCCAAAAACGGCTCATGCTGGATGAAGTACGCCGATTTTGTGTGGGAATGGGAGGATTTCGGTCAGCGTTTTTTCACCGCCATGGAGAAGCAGGTACGCAAAGCTGTGGACATGGACTGGGGCGAGGTGGAAATCGACAAGCCGGGATTGTGGGAATGCCACACAAAAAACAGGGAGTATTTCGACCGCTTGATTCAGCGCATGAAAGAGCCGGAATGTGACACCGACTGGGACGAAGTGCGGGACACCATTCATCGCGTCTTCCGGGGCGAATATTTTAACTGATTTTATATAACATACGAATCCTCGCTAAAGCTGCTAAACGGGGCACTCACACCATGAAATCATCCTGAAAAATCTAACCATAAACCACAAATCCCAAACCACACCCCCCATCTCCATCCCCACACTACCATTTTTCTCAAAATCTGCTAAAATAGATCCACATTCTTTATTCTTTTACGCAACAATCATACAGGAATTTGGATATGAATATTTTAGTCGTCGGCAATGGGGGGCGGGAGCACGCCCTGGCGTGGAAGTTGGCCCAGAGTCCGCGGGCGAAGCGGGTGTTTGTGGCTCCGGGGAACGTGGGCACGGCGCTGGAGGCCGCGCTGGGAGTGGAGAATGTGGAGATTCGGGCGTCGGATTTTGCCGGGCTCATCGGTTTCGCGAAGGAAAACGACGTACGGCTGGTGGTGATCGGGCCCGAGCAGCCGCTGTGCGACGGGCTGGCGGACGCGATGACGGCCGAGGGCTTGCGGGTGTTCGGCCCTTCGAAAGCCGCGGCCCAACTGGAGGGCAGCAAGGCGTTCTGCAAAAAGGCCTTGCAACTGGGCGACATCCCCACCGCCGACTGTCAGGTGTTCACCGACCCGGCCCAGGCCGTCACGGCGCTGCGTGACCGGGACGATCAGCCGGTGGTGGTGAAGGCCGATGGGCTGGCGGCGGGCAAGGGGGTTTACGTCTGTAAAAACAGCGACGAGGCGATCCGAGCGGTGGAGGAAATCGCGGTCGAGCGGAGGTACGGCGACGCCGGCAACCGGATTATTCTCGAGGAAAAACTGGACGGCGAGGAGGTCAGCGTGCTGGCCATCACCGACGGCAAGACGATAGTCACGCTTCAGCCCGCGCAGGATCACAAGGCGGCGTACGACGGCGACCGCGGCCCGAACACCGGCGGCATGGGTGCCTACTGCCCGGCCCCGCTGGTCAACGAAAAGCTCATGGAGTGGATCGAGGAATTCATCCTCGTGCGGACGGTGCACGTGATGAACCGCATGGAGACGCCGTTCCTGGGCGTGCTGTACGCGGGGCTGATGATCGGGCGGCAGGGGCCGAAAGTGCTGGAGTATAATGTGCGTTTCGGTGACCCGGAGTGCCAGCCGCTGCTGTTCCGCCTGAAGACCGACCTGGTGACGCTCATGGAAGCGACCATCGACCGGAAGCTGGACAAGATGGGCCCGCTGAAATGGGACGCCCGCCCGGCCGTCGCGGTGGTGATGGCCTCCGAAGGCTACCCCGGCAAGAGCACGTACGGGCACGTCATTCGCGGGCTGGACGAGGTGGCGAAAATGCCGGACGTGAAAGTTTTCCACTCCGGGACGGCTTTTAACGCGGACGGCGAAGTCGTGAATAACGGCGGCCGCGTGCTGACCGTCACGGCCATGGGCGACGACATCGCGCTGGCAAAAAAGACGGCGTACGAAGCCGTACGCCAAATCCGCTGGACGGGAGCCTGGTGCCGGCACGATATTTCCGACAAGGCGATGCGGCAGGGAAAATGAGAAATAAAGAAATAAAAAAATGAGAAATGTTTAAGGCACGCCCGCGACATTTCTCATTTTTTTATGTTTTTATATCTTATTTTTTATTTCTCCTCAGCACTGCCAGCCCCGCGGTACCGGCCAGCAGCATCAGCCACGTCGCCGGCTCCGGCACATCGCTCCCCAGCAGGATAATCGCTCCCCCCGCTTTGTCGAACGAAATTGTCCAGCTGATATCTTCCGGCATCATGAAATCCCCCAGCATCAGATTCAGGATTTTTCCGTCGATTTGCATCAGCGTCAGTCCGCTAGCCGGCAGTTCGACATCGCCGAGGTTCATGAATTCAATCGTCGTTCGCGCGAAATCCATATCGCCCGTGACGTGCAAAAGCGGCGTCGCGAGGTCGGTAAGGTCGATGTTGCTCATGTCGAAGACGAGCTTGCCCTGAACTTCAAAACCGCCGTCCCAGGTCGTGGTGGCGAGTTTGTCGCCCGTCACGAATACGTCGCCGACGATGACTTGCTTGTCGTCACCCAGCAGCGAGATCTGCCCGCCGGAGCCCATCACGATGTTCGATCGCAACGTTGTGCCCGTCGCGTTTTGCATCAGTGTTAACGCATTGCCGGCGACATTAATGTTGTCGAAAACCACGTTCGAGAACGCGGAAATATCCAGCGCCGTATCATTCGCCAACGTCAGCGTCGTGCCCGCCGCGTTGAAGGTGTCGATCTTAAACTCGGCCAGCCCCAGCCCCAGATTCCACTTCGTATTCAGATAGCGATTCACCTCCGCCACCTGCGCGTCGGTCAGGGCCTCCGTGAAAATAAGCACTTCGCCCATGCTGCCGTCCCAGGAACGATTGTCAGTTTGACCTCGATCATGGCTGAGCGAAGTTGCCGTGACGCCGCCCCCCTTGGTTTGAACCGATAACAAGTCCCATTTGCCGACAGCGGTTCCGTCAACCATTTCATAAGACAAAGTCGTTTGCGTGCCGTCAATCTTCTCGCCGTTGAGCATGGTTGTCCCGGTTCGAATGCGCTCGCTTGTATAATTATGCGGACCTTCCCATAGATACCTCACACCATCTGAGTTTGGTTCACCACGATGAAAGTGATAAGAATCGTCGGTCGCCCCGAGTACGAAAGACTCGCGGGCAGGATTGTCATTCAATACCCAAAAAACGGTTTGAATCGTATTTTGGAACTGGGAGAGCGTCGCAGATGTTGTAAAATCAAAGCCGGAATTACCGTCCGTCGGGAACTGAACAACCGTATTTCCCCGTTCCGCGTTCCCTTGCAGGGTCGGCCTTTGTGCAGAACTGTTCCTCACACTTAGCTGCCCGTTGTTATGATTTCCCGACGTGTCGTACCATGTCGCAATCGAACCGTCGCCGTTAAAGGAAAAATTGTCAGCGGAAGATGCGTCCAGCCGCAGCGCCAGGCCCGTGGCCACCGGCAGATGGGCGCCGCTTAAGGGTTCGCTGAGTTTGACCGTACCGCCATTGAGGGTGATGTCCGCGGCGGCGGCCAGGTTATTGCTCGCCGTAGCAGCGATGGACATTCCGTTACCACCCGTTTGCGTGAATCGGCGGGTACCCTGACCGTATTCGCCTGTAACGTTGATCGCGTCCGTCGTCGTGACCGTCGAACCGGCTTCGGCATGCAAATTTTTCAGTGTCAGCCCGGTTTTCTGCAGGCTCACGACGCCCGAAATCGCCTTGATCGACGCGGCGTTGTCAAACGTGTATTTGCCATCAATATTCGTGATCGATGTCCGCGCAAGCTGCAACTCGGTGCCCGCGTTAAATTTCACATCGCCGGTACCCAGCGTTCCCGCGTCGCTGAGGCGGATGGCGCCGCCGTCGACGACCGTGCCGCCCGAGTAATCGTTCGTCGCGCTGGATAAAGTTAGAGTGCCGCCTCCGACTTTACGAAGCGCCGTCTTGCCGTGCGTACTGCCGGCGCCGTCCACCTCTCGGATGCTCCCGGCAAAGTCCGTGCTTATCCCCATATGGCCGACTTCATACGTGGTTGTCCAGGAGTCCGCTTCTCTGGACAACATACCGCTGCCCATCAGTGCGCCGAGCTTTACGGTGACGTCTTGCGTCATCCCCCGCGTTCGCAGCGATGCCCCAGCGCCGGAGATATTCCATGCGATTTTTTCATTTCCCGCCGCGGCATCGTCAGAGTGTAGGTAGTAATTTTTCTCTGTAATGTTGATCACGCCGGAAGTCATTTTATTTGCGCCGTAAGCAATGACGGTATTCCCTCCCCTGACGTTCAATGTGCCGGTACCGGAAATTGTACCGGATAAATACAGATTACCCGCGGCAGTGTATAAATGCCCAACATTCTCAACAATAATATCATTACCTATTGTTGCGTCACCCGAAGCGGCTTGGATACCGCCGCCGGCGAGAGTGATGTTCCCCGTGCCGAACGCGTTATTTTGGTTGGGGATTACCCAGCCGCTTTCAAGTCGCCAATTGCCGGAAAAACCGGAGTTGTCGGCGGAGTTTATCACCAGATTGTAGCCGGCGTTTTTGGTCAGAGTGCCTGAGCCGGTAATGTTGCCGTAAAGGGTGAGGTGGGTTTCTGTTTGAAAACGCCCCCCATTGGGCTGAACAACGATGTTGGAGTGCAGCGTCCGGGTGACATTTGTATCCCGCGCCAGTAACGTTCCGCCGTTGAAAAAAATCGCGTTTTGACCCAAAACTTGGTCTCCGCCGTTGGCCGCTGCAGAGATATTCGTGTTCGTCGTCTCCAGATAGCCGGAGACGAGATTCCATTGACCGTTAAAAGTTGAATTATCTCCCGAGGTGGGTTCAATCTTGATGATGCCGGTCCGCACGACACTGATGGTATACGGAGTGGATTCCAGTCCACCCGTCAGCAAATCCCCTTTGAGTGTTCCAAGAGTGCCGTGAACGCCGATAGATGTGTCACCGGTAAAAGTAAAACTGCCCAACAACGTCGAATTGTCCAGCCGGAGCGGGCCGAAGCCTGGATTTTCATTAGGGCCGGGGCCGGAAGCGACGATGTTATGCTGTATCTCCACGCCGCCTTCCACCCAAAGCTGGCCATTCGCATTTCCATCGATAGTAATTATCGCACCAGGTGTAAAAGGGTAGTGAGTTTCAAAATCTTGTTGGGATCTATACGCGTCCCCGCCATTCTCCGGGTTTCGCCCACCCGTAATGTTCGCCGCGCGGCCCGAAGCGGATAGAAACAAGGCGGAGAGAATGGCTATTACAAAAATTTTGCGCAAAAACATTAATACCCCCGGGAATTGGTTATGTTGCCACGAGATAAAATATAGCCTCAATTAGTGCTATTATGCTTGAAGCGGGGCGGTTTGTCAAGGAAAAAGAAGGGATTTTGGGGAGAATCGGGGATTTTTCAGATTTGCGGAGGGAGGGGGATTGCGGACGGGAATGGGGAGAAGGGCGGTCCGGGCGGCTATTTCGTCCCGAAGGGACGGGATGCTTGGGGCATCCTGATGATTCAGTCCTTTTTCTGCGAATTTCCCATCACGCGCTGCATTTCCAGGCCGTCTTTCCAGGGGTGGAAGCCGTTCTGGCGGTTTTCGTTGCGCGGGGTGGCCGCTCTTTTCTCCCTCGCCGCTTTCTGTTCGTCGGCCTGGTAATCCCGGAGCTCTTTTCCGTATTCCTCGGTATACTGAAAATCGTTCTCGGAATAATTGCTGACACCCTCCTGCGCGTTCAAAAGCAGCTCGATGGGGGACAGCGGGCGGGTATTCGGCTGGTACGTCGGCAGGACGGCCTTCTGCATCTCGCCGTGCCTGAGGTTTTCGGAGGACTCGCCGGGCGCGTATGTTTTTTTCGGTGCCACGAATTCGGATTTTCCGCCCCGAATAACCTCGAAAACGCGGATGCCGAATTCGGGCTCGGCGCCGTCCGCCGGGGTTTCGGCGTCTGTTTCCGGCTCCGCATTTTGCTCCAGCCATTCCGGGGCCGCGGTGTGCGCGGTGGGGGTGACATTCGGGTCGTAATACGCGTCGTAAGCGTTTCTTCCGCCCGCATCTTTCACGGCCGGCATTTTCGCCCCGGCGGGAATAACGCGGGAGTCGATTTCCGCGTCGTGCTTCTGACGCTGGTAGCGCGTGGCGGGGTTTTCTTTCGGCGCGGGGGTGTCATGCAGGTAACGGTATTCGGAGGGGTACAGATTCTGTGGATACAGGGTCTGGTCCACGCCGGCCATTTCGCTGACGTGCTCGGCGGTGTCGCGCTGGTGGCTCGTGACGGACTGGACGCCTCCGGGGGTGGATGTCAGGACGGGAATGGGCTTCGGCGTGGGCAGCATGCGGTCGCGCGGGATGACGTATTCGTTCCTGGCCACGAGGTACGCCCAGGCGATTAAAAGCTGGTACGTGGCGTAATCGCGGTTCATGAAGACCACTCGGCCGTCTTTTCCATGGCGGGTGACGGGCTTTCGCAGCAGGGGGCTGGCCTCCGGATTCGCGAGGTTAATCTGCTGCAGCGCGGCGTGCATGTTGCGCAGGGTGACGGTTCCGCCGGCATCCCCGGAAGGGCGTAAAAGCTGGAAATCGGAGTTTCCGTCCGGGCCGTGACATCCCGCGTTCATGCAATTTTTGGTGAGAATCGGCTGGATTCTGCGGCTGAACATGGTCACGGCGTCCCGGGGGAGGGTTTTGGCCATCTGGCCCAGCTCGCGGGAGGTGGGGCCGCGGTCTTCGGGCGATTCGGGCTGGGAAATCGTGTTTTCACCGGAAAAGACGGAATCCTGCACCTGACGCGAAACCAGCATCCGCTGAGCGGCGTCCAGACGCATTTTCAACCCGGGAATGGCCGTGGATTCCGGCATCGCCTGCTCCATCGCCGCGATTTCCTCGCCCGCCTGGTCCACCAGATGATATTTCAAGCACCATCGCACGAGCTCGCTTCGGCCCTCCACATCCGAAAAATGCACCTGCTGGCGTAAAAACGTGTACAGTTCTTCATAATCCCGGCCGAGCATCCAGACCTGGCTTTTTGCCACGGTGATATTCCCGCCCTGCAGGGAAATGACGTAACTTTCGCCGGACTCCGTCACGGTGCCTTCCATGACGGACTGATTTTTCAGCAGCACGCAGACCGGCCCGCCTCCGCGATTTCCCGCCCCGGCCACCGCGTTCATGCCAGATGCCGGCGGTGGCAGGAGCCCCTCCGCTGAAACGCTGGGGATGGATAGCTGTGGCGGCGCGGCCACGCCGTAAACGTTTTCCGGTGTGTACTGGTAATACGGCTCCTCGGCGCCGGCGACTTGCGCCGCAGCCGTTAGCAGGATGAGGATGAAAAAGCGTTTCATGAGCAGTAGGGATGAAAAATGAGCCGCAAGTGTAGCGTAGCGCAACTTGCGGATGGGTGGTGGCTTGTGAAAACGTGGATTCCGACGTCTGAAGCGGCGGTATTTTACGCTCCACGCCGTTCCGCAAGTTTCGCTGCGTTACACTTGCGGCTCATTAACAACTAAAAATGCAGTCCGCCGGCCATCACGAATCCGGGGTCGAGGGAAAGGTCGCCACTGTATTTATAGTCTAATTCGCGTGCGAAGGAAATACCGATTTCGAAAAATCCGGAATGGCTTCGCGGGGTACGCCAGCTTCCGCCGAGCATGAGGCGATAATCGTTGTAGTCCACGCGTTCGGCGCCGCTTCCGTCGGCATGTTTGATCGTCCAGCTTCCGCCGCCGTACTCGCCGCGGGCGTAAAGCTCGAGGTTTTGGAGGTGGGCCTGCGCCGGGCGATAAATGACGCGCGGGTTGGGGAACATGATCTGAAATTCCCATCGCGGACTGGGTTTCCAGACCAGCCCCACACACGGCAGGAAATCGTAGCGCACGCGGTCCATGTAAAGCAGGCCGACCTTCGCGGCGATGGTTTTTGTGATGTCCACGCTGACCATGGCATGGCTGGGGAAGCGGAAACTGTCGCTGGTGACTTTCCGGAAGTCGGAGTAAAGGCCCACGCTGAAATACAGGTCGAAATTAAACTCCGTCGCACCGCCCAGGCATGCCGGTGTCCAGCGCGGGCACCAGCTTAAGCCCATGGCGGCGTCGAACGTCTGCGGCGGCATGTCGTAATACATCGACTGCGGGCCGTCCCACCAATAAACCGAAAAACGCGGCACGATGAAAATCGGACGCTCCAGCGCGAAAATCGGAAACGCGATCTCGCCCATGAAATCCAGTTCGAACAGGCCGAGATTCTTCGAGCCGTTATCCGCCGTAATCCACGTGGTCTCCACGCCCCAGTTCTGAAAAAACCGCTGGCGTGTGGTGGTGTCCTGGGTTCCCATGCCGGAAAACGGATTCGAGAGGAAATTGCCCGTGTTATTGAAAAGCGGCGTCGCTTCCGTCTGCGGCGGCTGATACGGATCCACCAGAGCCGAGCTCCCCGGCCCGGCCGGCGGCGGCGGAAGATCCCACGTGGCCCGCGGTGCCGCCTGCGCATGGGCCAAAGTGCCCGCCGATAAAAACACGCCGAAGACGCAAAAAATCCCGAAAATTGTCTGATTTGCTCGCATTTTGAAGTCCATTTCCTACGAAATTTCCGCTTCTATTTTTCATTCATACCCGTAAATAGCAAAAACCCGAAAAGAATGCAAGAGGAAAAAATTTCGAATGAGGAATTAGGAATGAGAAATAAAAAAATAAAGAAATAAATGGATGATGGAATGACTCTCGAAAATTTTGCCCGGTGGCTTGACCCCGCTGCTGCCCGCGTGTTATACTAAAAATCATTTCGTATTCCTTCCCCACCCCCACCCCCTAATTCCCCATCCGCTTCGGAGTTTGCCATGAAATTATTGTCGAAAATCCTGCCTTGCGTTCTGTTTTGTTTTATTTTGACATCCATGCTACGGGCCGAGACGCAGCACACGTATATTTGGCTGGAGTCCGAAACGCCCACGGCGAAGTCCGGGCTGACGGAATTAAACGCCTGGCCGCACGAGTATTTTTCCGGCCAGTGGCTTCATGTTAGCCTGGAAGCGGATAAGGTGAAGGATGCCGTCCAGGGCGACGCGGTGACGCTTAAGTATGATTTCCAGGCGGAGAAAGCCGGGGCATACGAGCTTTGGAACCGCGTGGGGCTGGAGTATGTCCGCAGCCCGTTCGACTGGCGGCTGGATGGCGGCGACTGGAAAACCGCTTCCCCGGAAGACCTCACCGTGGATCTGATGGAAATCGGATTCTGGTGCGAAATCGCGTGGCTGAAGCTGGGCGACGTGAATCTCTCGCAGGGCGGCCACACGCTGGAAATCCGCCTGCCGAAACAGGATGCGGAGGGGAAGCCGCAGCGGATTCTGTACGCATCCGACTGCATCTGTTTTTATCAGGGGAAATTCGAGCCGTACTCGAAGTATAAGCCGGACGAGGATCACCGGACGGACGCCGACCGGGCCGCCGCGACGCGGACAATGAAAATGAAAGGCAATCAAATCCCGCTTTCTGGCATCTGGGAAATTTGCCGCAGCGACGAAATGCTCCCCGAGCCGGTCGCGCAGCCGATTTCATCCCTCCCGAATACCGAACGCTGGTCGGCCATCCAGGTTCCCGGCGACAAAAACACGCTGCGGCCCGACCTCCAGTTCGCGCACCGCGTCTGGTATCGCACGCGGCTGGAACTCTCGGAGAAGGAGGCGAAAAACGCGTTTTACATCACGTTCCCGCAGAACAACCTGAACACCACCGTTTACGTCAACGGTCAACTCTGTGGCTTCAACAAAAACCCCTACGCGAAATTTCAGATCGACATCTCGAACGCCGTAAAACCCGGCCTGAACGTCATTTACGTCGGCATCCGCGACGCGTGGTACGCTTTCACCGAAAAGGCGGACGACCCGATGAAACTACGGAAAAAGTTCAATCTGCCGAAAAAATATTTCGGAGACGGATTCCAGGACCTGGTTTACCCCGTCTGGAGCCACCCGCAATCCGGCATGTTACTGGAGCCGACGCTGACGATGACCGGGCCGGTTTACGTCAGCGACGTTTTCATTAAGCCGTCCGTGGCGAAAAAGACACTGGAAGCGGAAATCACCGTGAAAAACACGCGCGACCGCGAAGTCACCGTGAATCTGGAATCCTCCGTGGCGGGAACGCCCAAAGCGGTGCTGGAGTTCCCCGCGCAGGCGATTTCGCTGGCGGCGGGCGAGGAAAAGATGTTCCGCGTCAGCCGGAAATGGGAAAATCCCGTGCTCTGGACGCCGGAAAATCCGAAGATGTACGACTTTAATGTGCTCATCACGGAGAAAAAGCCGCAAGCGTCCAAGAGCGTTTCCATCACGCCCTTCGGCTTCCGCGAATGGTCAGTGGACGGCAAGAATTTCATGCTTAACGGCATTCCGTTCCACGGCTGGGCCGACTGTTTCGACGTGCCGACGAAAGAGGAGTGGCTGAAATTCTACCGCGAATCGAACCAGAGCGTCATGCGGTTCTGGGGGACGACCTGGAAGGGCATGGGCCCGGAAGACGCCTTGAATTTCTTCGACCAAAACGGCGTCGTCGTGCGGCGGAGCGGTGTTTTCGACGGTGAAGCGATCGGCTATAACATCATCGAAAATGATCCGGAACTCCGCGCGATGAATAAAGCCGAGGACCCGGCGAAGGAAGAGCTGAAAATGGACCTCTTCCGCAACTGGCGGGATCAGATGGTCGCGCAGGTTCGCGGCGAGCGGAATCACCCGTCCGTCATGATCTGGAGTATCGAAAACGAAATCCTTTATATTAATTGCATCAACCTTTACGGCGGGCTGATGGATCAGTTCGAGGACGAGGTCATCAAGACGGCGAAGGCCGTGAAGGAGGTGGACCCCACGCGGACGAGCATGGTGGACGGCGGCGGCGCGTGCAAGAATAATGGCCTGGAAGTCGCCGGCGATCATTACGTGGTGAGTGATTTCACGAAATATCCGGATCGCGCGTACGAGCCGTTCCCGGAAGGGGGTGGCCGTGGCCGGTGGGTGTGGGACGAAAAGCGCCCGCGGTTTATCGGCGAGGATTTTTATGTTAACGGTTTCACCCCGGCGGATTTCGCGGTCATCGGCGGCGAAGAAGCCTTCGGCGGACGCACGGCGGCCAAACGTGGCGTGGGCATCCTGTATCGCATGTTGACGGAAGGTTACCGCTGGAGCGAATACGGCGCGTGGCATTTCTGGACGGGTCAGGACAGAGCGGAAAATCAGTACGGCGCGAACGCCCCCGTGGCGGTGCTGTGCAAGGAGTGGGACTGGACGTTCGAGGCCGGGCAGAAAGTCACGCGCACGATGAAAGTGTTTAATGACACGTTTTCTGCGAAGGAAATCCGCTTCACGGCGGTGTGGGAAAATGAACGAAACCTTCAAGTTTCCGAAAAGCGATTGGCAAATGAAAAGGAAATGCAGCAGCAAACAGCGTTTTCGCGTATTTTTAAGGTTATGCCGGGAAAAAATGAGGAATTCACGCTGAATTTAGCCGTGCCGCGTCTGTGGAGAACGATGAAAGTCGGAAAAGGCAGTGGCGAAGGCACACTCATTTTCGCCCTTTCCACAAAAGATGCGAAAACCGGAGAATGGCGCGAAGTGTTTACGGACCGGAAGCCCGTGCGGATTTTCAATTTGGATGATGGTTATATTTTGAGTATCGCTATGACTCCGAAATCCGTGTATGATCCGACGGCCCAGACGATGGGGCAGGAAAATTACGGCCAGTTGACGCTTTACACGTATGACCCGAAACAGAGCGTGGAGCCATGGCTGAGAAAGCGTGCCGGGGGTAAACCGATTCGGAGCCTGGATGAACTGGCGGACATAAAACCGCCGGTGGGAAAAGCTGTGCTGGTGGTGGGGCGTGATGCGCTGACGGCGGCGGATTGCGACTCTCCGGCGTTTCAGGCGTTCGCGGCGGCGGGCCACCGGGTGGTGGTGCTGGAGCAGCAGTTCCCGCTGCGGTACGGCGCGCTGCCGTGCGAGATGGAAGTGGCGGAGAATGAAGGCCGGACCGCGTTCGTGGAGGGGCAGCCCTGGTTTTACGGCGGCCTCACGTCCGCGGACTTTTTCACCTGGCCGGACGGGCACGTGGTGTATAAGAACGCTTACAAAAAGCCCACGCGCGGCGGCCGCTCGGTGCTGCAGTGCGGGAATCGGCTGGAGAACGCGGCGGTGGTCGAAATCCCCGTCGGCACGGGCCTGATGATTCTCTCGCAGGTGTTGGTGGGTGAGAAACTCGAAAAAAGCGTCGCGGCAAAGCTGCTGCTGAATGGCATGATCATGCGTGCGGCACGTTACGAACTGGAGTACACGCCCGTGACAGTCTGCACACGGGGGCTGGACGCGCGGCTGCGGGCCGAGCTGGATGCCATGCAGCTGAAGTACGCCACCGTGGACGCGTGCGTGCCGGAGCTTTCCGCGGAAAAAACGGCCGGCATTTTCATCCTCGCGGCCACGCCCGAAAATCTGAAAACGCTGAATGAATCGCAGCAGAAACTCAGTGCGTTTTACGCGGCCGGCGGCACGGTTTTATTGCACGGCCTGACGCCGGACGGTCTGGCGGAGTATAATCAGCTCGTGAAGTTCCCGCACATGATCCGGAAGTTCACGCGCGAAAAAGTGGGCTTCCCCGCGCACCGGCACCCTTTGACGCAGGGGCTGACGCTGGCGGACGTGGCGCTTTCCAGCGGCGAGCGCCTTTTCGGCTGGGCAAATGACGAGTACGTCGCGTCCGACACGTTTACATATGTCGTGGATTATGGAGATGTTGCGCCGTTCGCGCAGTATGATAACGATTTCGTGAAAATGATGAGTAACGGGATGGTTTCGGCGGACGGCTGGCCGTATATCGTGAACGTGCCAGCGCCGGAGAATCCGCCGCTTGACTTTTCGCTGAAATTCCCGGCGGAGCAGGAACTGACGGAAATGGTCTGGACGGGGAACACGTTTTACTCGCCGGTGACGAAAATCGGGCTGTTTTTTGACGGAAAAGCGGACGCGGGCGTGACTTTTGACGTGGCGCCGAATGCGGAGCCGCAGCCGCTGACATTCCCGAAATCCATCCGCGGAAAAAATTTAACGCTGCGTCTGGCGGCGTGGATGCCTGTGCCGGGGAAGGAGAAAACCACGGGGCTGGATAACATCACGCTGACAGCGAAACGGCCCGCGGAGTTTCTGGAAAACGTGAAGCCGCTGCTGAATGTGGGGGCGATCATGGAGTACCGCGTGGGCGATGAGGGTGCAAAAGCCGCGGCGAAAAATGGCCGGATTCTGCTGTGTAACCTGAACTTCCCGGAGAATGAGGCCGTGGCGGCGAACGCCGTGAAGAAGCGGAATATCCTGGCTACCATCCTGCGGAATCTCGGGGCAGAGTTCACCGAATCGCGGGCGATCATCGCCGGCACGCCGCTGGATTACGCGGCCGTGGACATTTCGAAACAGTGTAACGCCTTCCGCAGCGAGCGCGGCTGGTTCGGAGACGCCAATTTCACGTTCGCGGCCATGCCCTCCGGAATGGGGAAATACGCGGGTGTGCCGTTCATGATTTACGACTTTCCCACGTCCCCGGTGCCGAACTGCGTGATCGTCGGCGGAGACACCGCGGTGCAGGGCGTTCCCGTGCAGCGGAAAGCGGACGCGCTCTTTTTCCTCCACACCGCGAAAGTCGACCGTCGGCGGAACCGTGACGAAATCCGTGACGGGCGGGCTTTCGAAGTGGCGAAATACGTCATCCATTACGCGGACGGCCAGTCGGTGGACGTGCCCGTCATGGCGGAGCTTGACGTGGACGATTACCGGCGAGAAACCGTTTCGCCCATCCCCGGCGCGACGCTGGGCTGGGTGCGGAAGTATGACGGAAGTGCCGACTCCGCTGTGGCTTACGTGAAACAGTGGATGAACCCCCGGCCGGAAGTGGAGATTAAATCCGTGGATGTGGTAGGTGGGAAAGATGGTGCCGGGCGACTGGCGCTGCTGGGAATCACCGCGGCCAGCGAGCCGTGATGGCGCTGGCAGGTTAATTGGTATGCAAGAACAGCAGCCGGGAGCGCAGCGGAACGCAGTGATGCGCAGAGACCGGATAATGGTGGCGAATACTTCGCCGCTTCCTATCCGGCCTCTGCGCTAACGCTCCGCTTCTGGCTGCTGTTTTTTGTGCAATAACAAGGCAAGTAAAGAATAAAAAAATATGATTCCGTCATGAAAATTCCACTTTACACATATTAAATTATAGCATATAATCCGCACAAACAATATGTGTTATTCTCGAATTTTTTGAGCACGAACGGAATCGGTCATGAGCTTAAATCTTGCCCTGGACATTCAGATCGCGGCGGAGAAATACGGCAACCTGCCTGCGATCATCTGTAATGACGTGGAACTTTCTTATGCCGAATTGGCGAATCACATCCGTCACTGGGTGGTGGTGCTTTCGCAGTTGGGCGTACGGCGGGGCGATTATGTGGCGCTGCTGATGCCGAACGTGCCGGAGTTTACGATCGGATATTTTGCGATCATGCATCTCGGGGCGGTGGTCGTGCCGTGTAATACGCTGCTGACGGAGCGCGAGCTGGCGTACACGCTTTATCATTCCGATTCGCGGTACATCATCACGCATCTCAGCGGGGCGCTGACGGCGCTGGCGGCATGCCGGGACACGGACGCGTGCATGGGCGTCATCATTCCCGACTCGGCGGCGGATGGCATGGAGCAGATCCCGATGGAGTATGTCACGGATCCGATTTTCTGGGTGCAGGACGAAATCGCGAAGTTTGCCCGGGACGGCGTTTCGATGAAACTGGCGATGGAATTTCCGCGGAGTGTGAAAACGGAGCTCGCGGAGAGAGCGGATGTGGACGCGGGGGGGGATTTCGAAAATTCGCCCTGGCCGGCGGGAATCGTGCATGAGGAGGCGGTGACGTACGTCACGCTCCAGGTGGGGGAGAAGCTGGATGAGGCGGAGGAGGCGTCTGTGCCGCGCGAGGAGCAGATGTTCCGTGAGAATTCGCTTTATTGCGAGACGCTGCGGTACGATTCCCAGACCGGCACGCTGCTGTGTCCGTCGCCGGTGGCCACCGAGCCGAGTGATACGGCGGTCATTTTATACACTTCCGGCACGACAGCCATGCCGAAAGGCGCGATGCTCAGCCAGTTTAATTTGTATTCGAATGCCATGTTTGTGCGGGAGCACGTGACGAAATACGGGCCCGGCTCGCGCTGCGTGGCCATTCTGCCGCTGTATCATTCCTTCGGGCAGACGGTGGTGCAAAATGCGTCGCTGCTGGCCGGTGGGGCGATTCTCATGGTGCCGCGATTCGACCCGAAACGCACGTTGCAAATGATCGAAAATCAGCGAGGCACGATCATGCCGGCCGTCCCGACGATGCTCATTCACCTCGCGAAAATGCAGACGAAAACGCCGGTCGACATTTCCAGCATGCAGCTGATCATTTCCGGCGGCCAGTCGATTTCCGTGGACGTGTTTCATGAGGTAGCGCGTATTTTCGAAAACGCTGTACTGGTGGAGGGGTACGGGCTGTCGGAAACCAGTCCACTGGCCACCGTCACTCGCCCGGACGGCGTGATTAAGCCCGGTTCGATCGGCCAGGAAATTTTCGGCTGCCAGGTCCGCATCATGCGGGATGATCGCACGTTCGCGGAAGACGGAGAGGTCGGCGAGTTGGTCATCCGCGGCCATAACGTCATGAAAGGATACCATAAAAATTCCCTCGCCACGCAGCAGGCGTTCACGAATTCCTGGTTTCACTCCGGCGACATGGCGTACCGCGACGGGGACGGATTTTTCTTCATCGTGGATCGCAAAAAAGACATTATTATCCGGGCCGGGATGAATATTTATCCGCGGGAAATCGAGGAAGTGCTGTACGCGCACCCAGATATTTTTGAGGCCGCCGTGGTGGGTGCGCCGCATGCCCTGCACGGGGAGGACGTGATCGCGTACATTTCGCTTAATCAGGGCTGCTCGCTGTCGGAAGCGGAGCTGCAAAAATACCTCCGCGTCCGCCTCGCGGCGTATAAATGCCCCCGTAAAATCGCCGTGCTTCCCCAGTTGCCGAAAGGTTCCACAGGGAAAATTCTGAAGCGCGAGTTGCGTGAAATGGCAAAAAAAGAGAAGGAGTGAATCCGGAATTGCAGAGCCGTAATTGTAAAATCGCGACAACAATCACTTCGAAAGGATGAAAAAAAAGCTGGCCCACATCCCCCAGCCTGTTTGCCATGCCTTTGTGGTTTTTGTCGCAATTTCACAATTGCGGCTCCGTTATTTTCTTGTGAAAAAAGCCATTTTGGGAGAGATTTTACTTGAACTCTCACACGATCTGACATATAATGGTAACATGGATATTTTGGAGCGCATGTCGCTTTTCCTGGCTTGCCAGTTATTGGGAGGAAATAATGAAATTTACACGAACATTGTTGATGATATACGCAATGTGCGCGTCTGTTTGTAATATTCAGGCGGTGGACTATAACTGGAACGGTTCGGCGGGCGATATGAATTTCTCCACGCCGGACAACTGGGGTTCGGGGTTGGACGCCACTATTTTCAATAACAATAACAGATTCTATATCGGTAATTCCAACGGGATGATCTATTTGAACGATCTCGGTGCGGAGGGTTCTCCGGCGGCGCTGAACGGGTTATATATCGGCAGCGGTGGCGGGGTGAACGGGTCGCTTACCATCCAGGCCGGGGCGAATATCGCTATCACGGGGCATGAGTTTAGCATTGGCCTCGGCGGGGGAACGGGGTCGCTGTATATCACAGGCGGATCGCTTACGCTCGACAAATCAACGTATTTTTCAAACAACAACGGTTCTCTCGGCTATGGAAAATTTTCCGGCGGAACGGTTATAAACAATGAACATTTCCATGTAGGGACCCACCAAAGCGCAACGCTCGACATTACCGGCGACCACGTATTCACATCCACCGGAGCGTTTTATCTTGGATACGGCGGGTGGACAATCGATGCCACGGTGAACCAGTCGGGCGGAAGGGTCATTGCCTCGGGGGATGGGATTAAAGTTGGCAGATACAATGATGCGGTGCAGACGGGAACGTACAATCTCACCGGAGGCGAATTGAACGTGAATAAGTTTTGGGCGGCGGCAAATTCCCTCGCCACGTCTAAATTAAACATCTCCCAGGCCAACGCGGGGGTTGCAACCCTTGCCACCATTGACACGCTGTCCGTCCGCACCGATCTCAACGGCGGCACGTTGAGCGTAAAGAATCTCACCAGCAAGCTGAACCACACGTCCGGAACGTTCAGCCCGGGCGAAGTCGGTACGATCGGCACGACGACCATCAATGCAGGCGGCGAATATACCGCGACGATCGCGCTGGATTATTCGAAAAATTACGCACGGGGCGGCTCGGCCAGCCAGTCGTCGTACTGGGACGATGACAGTAACACGTTTGCCGCGAGGTTTGCAGTGGATGGAGACCTCAGCACGCGGGCGCATACCAAGGAAAGCCCCGTCCAGTGGTGACAAGTGGAACTGGTGTTGGACACGCCGGACACCCCGGTGGAAATTTGGGGCGTGAGGGTGTCGGCGGAGCAGAATGCCGACTCCATCAATTATGCCAGCGGCAGGTATATCACGCCTTACTTTTTTCAGATGTACAGCGGAAACGCGTCCAATGACGATTCTCTTTCCGATGTCTGGACTTCGGACACATACCAGACCCATCCGGTCACGGGGAATAACACGGACGCCGACAAACCGCTGAAAACCCATGTTTTCGATACCCCTGGCACAGGGACGGTGCTGCGTCTTGCACGAGACCTCAGCGTCAATCCAGCCACCACCAGCATGAACATCTACGAGGTGGAGGCGTATGGTCGGATGGATGCTGCGGTGCTGCATTTCGACCTGCTGGCGGACGGTTCGGACAACGACAAGATATTTCTCATGACCGGTGGGACGCTGAATCTGGAAGATGCGATTTTGAACCTTTCGTTGTTGGGGACGCCGGAAGAGATGACGTGGACGCTGTTCGGCTCGGAAAATGATGCCGTTTCGGACTGGTCATCCATGCTCGGCGGGCTTTCGCTTGGCAGTTTGCCGACGATTGCCGGATTCATGTGGGACACGAGTGATTTTTATGCCCTGGGGCAAATCGGTTTGATGCAGGATATCGGTGCAGTCCCCGAGCCGGCAACGTGGGTGATGCTCATGCTCGGTGCCGCGGCAATGCTGCTGGTGCGGCGGCGGAGTGCATAATACCCCTCGATTTCAGGAGTCACCGGGTTTCACGCGATGTGCGGAAGCCCGGTTTTTTCGTTTCCCCGCCGCTTGACATGCCGCGCTGCCGCTGATATACTCTATTAAATTCTGTCATTCTCTTGCGATAACGCGGTATTTATTGAAAAGGAGTCTCAAAAATGTCAAAATGCTCGATCGGCCTGATGGGCCTGGCGGTCATGGGCCAAAATCTTGTGCTGAACATGGAGGATCACGGATTCAGCGTCGCGGTTTTTAATCGCACGACTTCGAAGATTGATGAATTCATGAACTCGCCGGAGGTGGCGGGGAAGAATAAGAAGATCGTGGCATGTTATTCGCTGGCCGAGCTGGTCGAGAAGCTCGAGCGGCCGCGGAAGGTGATGCTGATGATCCAGTCGAAGGATCCGGTGCCGGCGCCGGAGGTGGCGCTGTATCCGAAGAGTGCGGCGGTCGACGCGGTGATTGAGGAGCTACTGGGGCTTCTGGAGCCGGGCGATATTATTATTGACGGCGGAAACACGCATTATAAAGACACCGAGCGGCGGACGAAATACGTCGAGTCGCAGGGCCTGCTTTACATCGGCACGGGTGTTTCCGGCGGCGAAGAGGGAGCGCGAAAGGGCCCGAGCATCATGCCCGGCGGTTCGGAAGCCGCATGGCCGGCCGTCAAGGAAATCTTCCAGGCCATCAGTGCGAAGGTCGGGCCGAATGCCGACACGCCGTGTGCCGACTGGGTGGGCGCCCGCGGGGCAGGGCATTACGTGAAAATGGTGCATAACGGCATCGAGTACGGCGACATGCAGCTCATCTGCGAGGCATACTGGCTGCTGAAAAACACGCTGGGCCTGACGAATGACGAGCTGTATGACGTCTTTGCCGAGTGGAATCGCGGCGAGCTGGACAGTTATTTGATCGAGATCACGCGGGACATTTTCAGCGTGAAGGACGAAAAAACCGACGGTGGTTTGGTTGACATGATCCTGGACGCGGCGGGTGCGAAAGGCACGGGGAAGTGGATGAGCCAATTGGCCCTGGACCTCGGCGTGCCCAGCACGCTGGTGACGGAGGCGGTGTACGCCCGTTCCCTCTCGGCCCAGAAAGCCGCCCGCGTGAACGCCTCCAAAATTCTGCCGGGGCCGAAAAATGTGCCCGCCTTCACCGGCGACAAAAAGGCGTTCATTGAAGCCGTGCGGAAAGCGCTTTACGCATCCAAAATCTGTTCGTACGCCCAGGGTTATGTCCAGATGCAGCACGCAGCCCAGGCGGAAGGCTGGGATCTGAAGTACGGCCAGATCGCGCTTCTGTGGCGCGGCGGGTGCATCATCCGTGCGGTGTTTTTGCAGCGGATTAAGGATGCGTTCGACAAAAATCCGGCGCTGGAAAATCTGCTCTTGGACGACTACTTCCGCGCTCAGGTGGCGGACGCGCAGGATGCGTGGCGGGAAGTGGTCACCACGGCCGTCGCCCGCGGCATCCCCGCCCCGGCCTTCACCGGCGCGCTGGCGTATTATGACGGTTACCGCAGTGCCACCCTTTCCGCGAATCTGCTCCAGGCCCAGCGCGACTATTTCGGCGCCCACACCTACAAGCGCGTCGACGCCCCGGCCGACCAGGCGTTCCACACCGAGTGGATTCAGTTGCGGAAGAAGCCGGAATAAAAAACAGCAGCCGGGAACGAAGCGAAACGAAGTGCAACGAGAGTGACCGGATTGAAGTGGTAAGTGTTTTCCCATTTCGATCCGGTCACTCTCGCTGCGCTTCGTTCCCGGCTGTTGTTTTAAATCACTCCGCCGCCTGTATTTTCTCCAGCGACTCGCGCACCCACTGCAACCGTTGCGCTTTAATTTCCGCGTCGGCGTCCGATTTTTCGATCAATACCAGCATTTTCTCCAGATACGGTTTGGCTTTTTCCGGCTGCGCGGCCTCGATATAAAAATTGCTGATAGCGTAATACACTTCCAGATTGTCCGGAGATTTTTTGATCGCCTCCAGAAACGCCTCTTCTGCCACAGGTGCGTCGCCGAGAATTTGCAGCGCCTTGCCCTTTGCTAGAGCATTTCCCTAATTAATCTATTCTTTTTCTTTCTAAATGTCGATAAATAATATAGGCGAGTCAGTGTGCCGTCGATGGGTAATAGACATGGGCGATGGAGAGAAAAATGAGGGCGATTCCGGAGGAAATGCGGCGACGGATTG
>JAVBLI010000048.1:0-31104 GCA_031553595.1 Thermoguttaceae bacterium
CCCGCCCTACAGCCCCGACCAAAATCCGATCGAACTTTCGTTCTCAAAACTCAAATCCATCCTCCGTAAACGCTGCCTCCGCACCCTGCCGGAACTGCAACAATTCCTGCTCGCCTCCCCCCAACTTTTCACCCCCTGCGAGGGTTATAACTTTTTCACCCACGCCGGGTATGTGAGTGGATAAATTAGGGAAATGCTCTAAGGCACATCCAAAAACGATTTCGCCACAAGAACAGCAGCCGGGAGCGGAGCGGAAAGTAGTGACGCGCAGAGACCGGATAGAATAGCCGGTATTTTTTCCACTTCGATCCGGTCTCTGCGCTGACGCTTCGCTCCCGGCTGCTGTTCTTGCGGTGACGGGGTTTGCGATATTCCACAAAAAACCGGGATGCCGCGTGGGCGTTTCACCACGTGACATTCCGGTTTTCCGTTTTTCTCGCCCAGTAAATTTACTCGGCCGAGATTTCATCCGGGGCTTCTTCGGGGGCCGTCGGTGTCTCCGCGGGTATTTTCACGGAGGGCACGGCTTCCGTTTCCATCAGAATTTCCCCGGGCGTTTCCTCCATCAGTATGTCATCCAGGGCGGCGGGCGTCTCTTCGGGCGCTTCCTCGACGAGAATCTTTTCCTCCTCCAGGGCCTCTTCTTTTTCCGCTTCCGTTTCCTGCGCAGCGGGCCCCACTTCCACCGGAACATCTTCCGTCAGGGCTTCGGTCGCTGCCGCGCGTTCTTCCTGAATCGTCTCGTCTTCCGGCAGCACGATCGGCTGAATGCCGGGCGTCGTCTCGAGCTCCAGCGTCTGTAACTGTGCGGTCGCCGGATCCTGCGGCTTCACGCCCGGGAAGAGTTTTTCCAGTTCGGTCACCAGTTCGTTGCCATCAAGATTCGTGGAAACGACTTTGCCGTCTTTGCCGATGAGGATCATTCGCGGCTGGCTGTAAAGTCCGTAATACTCCACCAGATCCGCCGGGCCTGTCGCTCCCGGCATGGGGAACGTCAGCAGCCCCGGGGCCTGCGGGATGTCTTTCGGGTTTTCCGGCATCGGATCGGTGGAGTACCAGATGATTTGCAGACCGGCGTCCTTATACATCTGATCCACCCGCCCGGCAAGCATATACTCGCCATAATACGCCTGGGAGACCTTCACCGGAAACACATCCAGCAGGACGACTTTCCCTACGAAATCCTTCAGCGAAACGAGCGTACCGTCCGCCTTGACGGCGTGGAATTCCATTTCCGTTCCCGGCAGGTTGAAGCAGCGCTGGCAGGCCAGGACCTGGTTGGTGAGTGCTTCTTTATCGGCTTCCTGGTTGATGGCCATCGCCGCCAGCAGCGCGTCGTAAACCGCCGCCACGTTGTCGCGCGACGCCCACGGCTCCCAGTGGTTGGCGAGTTGCAGTGGAATCGCGACGCTTGGTGCCGCCAGCGAAACTTTATCTTCCGTCGCTTTTTTCAGCAATTTTACCATGTCGGACAGCAGCGGGTCGAACGCGTCCGACTTCAACTGCGCGATGTCGCCCTTGTCCATGAACGCGTCGCGCGCATTGTGGATGAGCAGGCCGATATCCATCTGGAGGAGGAGATTCGCCATCGTGTTTTTCGATAATTTTTCGGTCGGCTCGGCAGTGGCCAGTGTGTCGCGCAGGGCTTTCATTGCCTGGTCGCCTTCTTCCGACGGCCCGACGAATCCGTTCGCGCCGGAGATCAGGCCCATAATCAGCGAGATACTTTCCGGCGAGTGCAGCCCCTCATTTTTCCCCAGCGCCAGCAGCTCCACGGCCCGCGTCCGGATTTCCTTAAACTGGGCCTTCGCCTTCTCCAAATCTTCCTGCGACCGGATGCTGTTCTCCAAAAGCAGGTATTCGATCTGCAGCAGGGTCAAATCCATCTCCCACGCGATTTCCGTCTTCCCGGCTTTCCGCAGCGACTCGGCCTCTTTTTTACACGCGTCGACAGCCGCCTGGTTTTGTAACAGACGCGCTTTCGCAAACACCGCCTGGCGACACTGATCGAGGGTGGCCGACGGATCCGCAAGAATCGCGTTGGCCGCCTCGGCGTATACTTTTCGCAGCTGTGCCTCCAGTGCATCGGCCTGCGCGGGCTTCATACTCTTGAACAGCGACTCCAGAAGCCTGCCCTTTTCGTCATCCATCTCAAGAAACTTGCACAGCGATTCCGGCGAGCGGTCCGCGGGCAGTTGCGTCAGGCGTTTCACCTCGTCCGACATCTCCGAGACAAGGAACGGGTCCGTCACTTCCAGTTTATCGACGGAAGCGGGCTTTTTGTCGGAAGAAGCATCCACCGGCTTTTCCCGCCCGGGCACTTCCACCACATTTGCGGAATCGCAGCCAGGCAGGGTCATAAGAAAAAGACACGCCGCTGTGAAGAACAGCGCGGAGAGACGACGACACATTTTTCGATTTCCTTTGCAGGGTTAATGGATAGGTTACATTTAAATATTATACTCTCACATACCACAAACCGGTTGGTTTTGCATGAAAACAGCAGCCGGGAATGAAGCGGAATGGAATGACGCGCAATGACCGGATAGAAGTGAGAAAACTCTCGGCGATTTTATCCGGTCTCTTCGCGTCACTGCGTTCCGCTGCGCTCCCGGCTGCTGTTCTTGCGGCTGCATCGATTTTGGATGTGCTCAAGAAAACGGCTTTCCACCTCGCCCTCGCTACAGTTGCCAGCCGTCGGGCAGCACGTTTCCTTTCTGGATCACGACGATTCCGTCGACGATCTGGTACAGGTCGTGCTCGTTGCTATCCACGTGGCCTTTTTCATTGACGATCCGCACGTTCGTGCCGATGCAGCAGTTTTTGTCGATGATGGCGTTTTCGATGTGGCTCCCGTCACCGATTCCCAGAGGGATTTCGTAAGCCGCGCGGGAGATTTCGTGCTCGTAAAAGTCGCTGCCCATGACGATGCAGTTCCGCAGGGTGACATTTTTCCCGATGCGACAGCGGACGCCGATGATGGCGTTTTCGAGCACCGCGCCCTCGTCGATCGTGCACCCGTCGGCGACCAGCGAATTCTTGACTTTCGCGGCGGATATCTGGGAGGCTGGCAGGAAACGGGCGTTGGTGTAAATCGGCGCTTCGGGTTCGAACATCCGGAACGGCGGCTCGACGTGGCCCAGACTGAGGTTCGCGTCGAAGAAGGAGCGTATCGTGCCGATGTCTTCCCAGTAACCGTCGAACACGTACGTGTGCACCCGCCGGGAGTGAATCATCGCGGGGAAAACTTCTTTGCCGAAATCTTTGTACGGCGTCTTTTCCAGCGCTTCGACGAGCATGCTCTTATTAAAAATGTAGATGCCCATGCTGGCCAGGTACTCGCGTCCGTGAGGCATGACACCCCGCCGCTCGAGCCACTGCGGGTCGGTCTCGAAACCGGCCAGCTCGTCCGGATGCTTCGGCTTTTCCAGAAATCCGCGGATGCGCCCCGTGCCGTCCGTCCGCATAACGCCCAGCCCAGCCGTGTCTTTTGCCGCCACCGGAATCGACGCAATCGTCGCCTCCGCGCGGTTTTCTTCGTGCACCTGAAGCATCTTCCGGAAATCCATGCGGTAAAGCTGGTCGCCGGAAAGAATGACCACGTAATCCACGTCGTGGCTTTCGATATGCCGCATGCTCTGACGCACGGCATCGGCGGTGCCCTGATACCAGTTACTGCTTTCCAGTGTCTGCTCAGCCGCGAGAATTTCCACGAATCCGCCCTGCCGGAACACGTCGAACGTATAGGCGCTGCGGATGTGGCTGTGAAGGCTCATCGAGTTGAACTGCGTCAGCACATATACCTTTAAAATATTACTGTTAATGCAGTTCGACAGCGGGATGTCGATCAGCCGGTATTTCCCCGCCACCGGCACCGCCGGCTTCGAACGGACTTTCGTCAGCGGATAAAGCCGCGTTCCCCGACCGCCCCCCAGAACTAGTGCCAGAACATTATCCATTTTTTCCCACGTCGACATGCCATCCCTCCGTGCTCTTCAAAATTTCAAAACGAAAGCTGTATTTTTTGATTGTATCAAATAAAATCGCGAATGAACATCACTAGCGACGAAAAAAGACCTGTTTTTTTGATTATTCTTTCCCCACGGCAATTAAATGGCTCCGCGTCAGGACGTACAGGCAGCCGTCCTTGAAAAACAGACCGCCGTAAATGGAATTTTTGTTCTCGATTTCCGCCACCACATCCAAGTCCCGCGAAAGCGCAAAAATCGCCACGTCGCCGTCCGCATCCCCCACGTAAACGTGCTTCCCCGCGATCAGCGGCGTCCCCCAGACCTGGCTCATCATGTCGTAAGTCCAGAGCTGGGCACCGGTTTTCGCGTCCACGGCATGAATCAGCCCCGCGTGGTCGCCGGTAATTAAAATGTCGTCCGCGACCGCCGCCGCGCTGAGGCTGCGGTGAAACTGCTTCTCGAAATCCGGCTTGCCGTCCGAATGTTTGGCCGCGCCGGTATAACGCCACACTTCCGCGCTATTCGGGTTCGGCACGATTTTCTCGCCCCGAGCCTCCGCGTCTTGATCATAATTCTGAACCCGCCGCGGCGGCACGGCATTCCCGGCGGCGTCCACCACCAGCTCCGGGCTGACGTCCCCTTCTTTCGTCGGGTCGATGCACCATAAAATCCCCTCACCTTCTCCAAATTCCGGGTCATCGCCCACCGCGATAAACACCCGTCCGTCCGCCACACTCGGCGTGGCCACCAGGCTGTTCCGCTTCCCGGCACCATCGCGCCGCCAGAGCGAATCTTTGGGGTTACAGTCGAATTTCCAGACCAGCGCGGGCTTTTTCTCCAGAATCGCCGAAATGCTGAATGCATACAACCAGCCGTCCGGCCCAGGGAAAATCACCTGCACCGGCGTTTTCGCGCCTTTAAAAACCCCGATCGCCGGCGAACTCCAGTGGCCGTGCAGAATATTTTGCCCCGGCGACGCATCTTGCCACACCAGCTCGCCCGTATTCTTGTTCAGCGCGATGAAACTCGGCACGCCCGGCTTCACCTGTGTGTGCGTCTTTTCGTCCACGCCGTGGGATGTGCCGACGAAAACCAAATCGCCGTGAATCACCGGCGAGCAGCTCGTCATGTTATGCGGATAAACACCCAGAGCCTCGACCATGTCGTACGACCAGAGAATATCCGCCTCATTCTCGGCCTCGACTTCCTCGGCGGTAAACGGGCCGTCATTTTTCCCGTCCCGAAACCCCTCCGTATCCAGGCACATCACCTCGCCGCGATTCGTCACGACCCACAGCCGCTTACCTTCCACGGCGGGATTCGAGCAGATGCCCTGTTCGGGCCAGTCCACATCCATCCCGGCTTCCAGTTTCGGTCGCGAAAGCTGCCAGAGCATCTCGCCGGTTTTTTCGTCGAAGCACAGCAGCACGCCCAGATCCGTCCCCGGCTCGAAACGAGGAAGATGGTTCCGGCCGTTATTCGTCGCCACGAAAATCTTCCCGTCGGCGATGATCGGCGTGGCGTAACTTTCCGTCCCGAGGAGGGCGACCCACTTCACGTTTTTCGCCTTTTCACCATCCCACACGCCGGTGCGGGCGTTAAATTTCCCCACTTTCCAGTCCAGCGGGGTGTCCACGCCGGGAAGGACGTTATTTCGGGCGGGGGAAACACCCCAGCACGCGGTGTCCGGAGCAGGGTCGGCGGCAATCGCCGTGGCACATATTGCACCGAAGAGGCAGGCGGTGCTTAAAAGGGTATACGAAATACGGAACATGATAAAAAAATTGTATTCAAAAGGAGTCGGCGCGGATTTTACGCCGAGATAAAGCAGTTACCAAATTGAGTCACTCACAAGAACAGCAGCCGGGAGCGGAGCGTTAGCGCAGAGACCGGATCGAAGTGGGCAAAACCCCGGCGATTCTATCCGGTCTCTGCGCGTCACTTCGTTCCGCTGCGCTCCCGGCTGCTGTTTCTTGTGAGTAAATTAATCTGATAGATGCTCTAGACTATTCTTTTTATACTTCTATTATACCTGATTGTGGCGAAAACGCAACTTTTCTAAAAATTTTTGGAAATTTTGTTAAAAAAAACACGAGCGGCACGAGCGATACAACCGTCAAAGCTTTTCTTGTTCGATTAACATTGAAACAAATTACGCAAGGTTTGCGGCCTCGCTATTCGAGCGAAAAACATATTCTGAAAAAATCGCCGGTTTTTTCTGTCTTTCTGCATGTACTGGAGGCTCCTGTCGTGACGGTTGCAGTGGTTATAGCCTCAAGGAAACGGGAATTTCTATCCGATACCTCATTTGTCCCACCTTCGCTGGTGTCCCAGCATTGACGGAGGTGGAGATCCGCCAGACGCTGAGCAAGATGTTCACGAGTAGGGAGAAACTCGGCGGCGTCTGATGAAAATTTGAACGGAAATATTCCGATCAAACGCATTTATCGTCAACGTTCCGTTGCGCTTCATGGAAGAACCGCGGGACGGCTTGTGTCACAGCCTTGCGCAAGAACGGTCAGGCAGGAGATTTGGGAGAGTCCTGTTCCACGTAATTTAATAGGAGATAGAGAATCCATGAAATGTCATATCATTTTTTCCGCACTCGTGGTGAGTGTGATCGCATTCACTTCGCAGCTTTATGCGGCGGGTGGGTGTGCTCCGGTTGCGGAGCCTCAAGCGGTTTCGGCGTGCGATTCGGCATGTTCGCCTGGTTGCGGACATGTCGCGTGCCGTCCCCGTTGCGATTTGTTTTCCGGCCTGCGCAGGGCGTCCTGTGCGCCGGTGTGCGATCCGGTCTGTGAGCCGGCATGCAAGCCGGCATGCAAGCCGGTCTGTAAGCCGGCCTGTAAACCCGTGGTGAAACCGGTGTGCAAACCGGTTGCTTGCGAAGCCGCCTGCGAACCGGCTAGCGACGCCGCCTGCGAAAGCAGCTGCGCACCCCAGTGTCGCCCCCTGATGCCGCTGTTCCCGCGGCTGCGTTGCGCGGCCCAGCGTATGGACATGCACCTGTGCGAAGCCCGCATGAACATTCGGAACGATTTCGAGTGCTTCCGTGCGGAAATGCATTGCAACATCGCCAATGCCCGCGCCGAGAGAATGGCGTGCGTGGCTGCGACCCAGCAGCATTGCGGTTGCGAAGCGTGTGCGGCGGTCGAAGCCGACTGCAACGCGGCATGCACCCCGATGCCCGGCGCCACCTTTAAAGGCATTCTGCGGACGCTGTTCGGCACCCGTGTGGCCAGCTGCAATACCGGTTGCAAGCCGGCTTGCGAGCCCGCGTGTGCCCCGGCGGCCCAGCCCGTGTGTGCTCCGGCCGTCAGCCCCGCATGCGAACCCGCGTGCAAACCGGTATGCCGGCCCGTCATCTGCAAGCCCGTGTGCAAGCCGATGTGCAAGCCCGTCATCTGCAAACCGGTGTGCAAGCCGGTGTGTAAACCGGTGGCGTGCAAACCGGCCTGTAAGCCCGTGGCCTGCAAACCGGCATGTGAGCCGGCCTGCAAGCCCGCGTGCAAACCGGCCTGCAAGCCGAAGTGCCGTCCGGTGTGTGTGAAAGCCTGTTCGTGCAACGGCGGCTGCCATGCCTGCTCGCCGGTGAGCGTCAGCGAAGAAGCCGAAGCGGAAGCCCCCACGGCGGCCCCGGCTCCGGCCACCGTCCCCGAAACCTCTACCGCAGCGCCGGTAGCGGAAGCCGAAGTGGCTCCCGAGCTCCCCGCGGCACCCGAAGCGGAAGCCGAAGTGGAAGATGACGGTGCGGAAACCTCGCAGAATGGCCTGAATTTCTTCAACGCCAGCCGCAGTATCGTCCGCAAGTAAGTTCTCCCAATAACTTCAAAACGTTCATTATAAGGATGTAATGAATCCACAGGCCCCGTCGGCAGGAAGCTGGCGGGGTTTTTTCGTGGAGTGAGATTCCGTAAACCTCGTCTTGACATAATCGCCCGGCGTGCTAAAATCGAATAAAAAGGATACCCTGTACCGGTGGGCCGATACGGCGGAGCGGCGGGGTGTGCACCTGACGAACCAATCTTCGCGCGGCGAATAAAATAAACGGAACGTAAAACGATGAAATGCCAGAAATGTAATCGCCCGGCAACCTTTCACATTACCGAATTGTTGGGCGGCAAACCCCAGGAGTTGCATCTGTGTTCGGAGCATGCCCAGGAATATCTGGATCATGCGAAAAACGCTTCGCCGGAGACCGTCGACGTCGCCTCGGCGCTGGCGCACCACATGGCCCAGCACATGTCGCTGTCCAAAACCAGTAAAGAGCTTTCGCAGATCGACGAGGAAGCGTGCCCAGTGTGCGGCATGTCGTTTTATGAATTCCGGAATCTCAGCAGGCTCGGCTGCCCGAACGATTACCGTTTTTTCTGGAAACAGTTGGAGTCGCTGCTGATGAGTGTGCACGGCGAGGTGACGCATGTCGGGAAAACCCCGCTGCGGGCGTCCCGTCTCAGTGAGCGGTTTACGGAACTCATTCGGATGCGGCAGCAGATGCGGTCGGCCGTGCAGGATGAAAAATACGAAATGGCGTCGGTGTTGCGAGACAAGATTCGCGAGATTGAAGCAGAGGGCGCGTGATGGATATTCTTTACGGAATGCTTGAAAATCCGGAGAGGTGGCTTTCATCGGATGAGAAAGGCCAGGGAATCGTGGTGTCGTCCAGGATTCGCCTGGCAAGGAATCTGGCGGATTTTCCGTTCGCGGTGCGGATGGCAACCGCTGACCGAGAGGCGGTGGAGCGCCGGCTGACCGCCGTGGTGAAAGATTGCCCCGACTTTACCTTTCATGCGTTCCCCATGGAAAAAATGGCGGATTCCGACCGTCAATTCCTCATGGAGCGGCATCTCATCAGCCGGGAGTTTGCGGAAGGCATCGGCGCCCGCAGTGTGATGATCGCCGCCGGTGCGTCCTCCAGCGTGATGATTAACGAGGAAGACCACCTCCGCATCCAGGTCATTAAGCCTGGCTTTAACCTCGAAGGAGCGTGGGAAGAGATCGACTCGCTGGACGACCAGATCGAAAGCCGCGTGGTGTATGCGTGGCACGAGCAGCTCGGGTATCTCACGGCGTGCCCCACGAATGTCGGCACCGGCATGCGTGTGAGCCTCATGCTCCATCTGCCCGCGCTGGTGCTGACGAAGCAGTTTGTGCGGATGCACCAGAGTTTGCAGAAAATTTCCCTCATCGTCCGCGGCCTGTACGGCGAAGGCTCGCAGGCGCTGGGCGATTTTTATCAGATCAGCAATCAGGCCACGCTGGGCATGGCGGAGCACGACATTCTGGATCTCGTCGGGGACGTCGCGGATTCGGTCATCGGCTATGAAATGCGGGCCCGCGACCATCTGCTGCAGGAGCGGAAAACGGAGGTCGAGGCGGAAATCCGCGAGTGCATCACTACGCTTCGCTCGGCCGAGATCCTGACGCCGGAGGATGCGCTGCACTGCCTTTCGCTGACGCGGCTTGGCATTCAGCTCGGACTCGTGGCCGATATCCCCATGAATACGGTGAATCTCCTGATCCTGAACACGCAGCCCGCCCACCTCGAGCGGATTTACGGCGGCATCTTCTCCTCCCTGGACGCGAACATCTTCCGCGCCCAGTATGTGCAGAGGCAGCTGAAGCTGCTGTAGGGGGGTGGGGCCTTTTTATAATTCATTCGGCCACAAGAACAGCAGCCGGGAATGAAGCGAAGCGCAATGACCGGATAGAGGTGGGAAATCAGTATCCACTTCTATCCGGTTATTGCGTTTCGCTCCATTCCCGGCTGCTGTTTTCTGCCGTTTATATTGATTTTGGATGTGCTCTAGCCCCTGGTCTCTACTGCAATTTCAGTTGCAGCACGCCGGCGCTGACGCCGTCCTGGAGTTGGACGTCGAGTCGCATTCCGGTGGTTTCGATTTCGGGGAATTCGACGGTGTTCAGCGTGTCTTTCGCAACGCCGACGGCCACGTCGATCTTCTTCCATTGGTCACCGTCCTTGTAGGAAAGCGTCGCGGACTTCGGCACGCGGCATTCGCCCCGCCCGGTGTCGTCGAACCAGTACACGCCGAAGTGCTTCGTCTTGAACGGCTTCTCACGCTCCACCGCCGCCCACTCCGCCGTGCCTTTGTGCGGCCAGAACGTCAGCCGGGGGATGCCGTGGTCGCAGGAATCTTTCGGCGTCATCTCGTTCAAGAGCGCCTCCGCCGTGTCCGGATGTCCACGGAAGGACGCGCTGGGTGTGAAGGTTTCCATGAACGCCATCCACGAATCGCCGCCCGTGAGCATGTCGTCCGCCAGACGGCGGTACAGAATCGGCTCGCCGGTTTTTTCATCCACCCACGCGGTATTTTCCACGTCCTGTGTCCGCGTCAATCCTTGCTGCCGCACCCAAACGGCCATTTTTCCCGGCTTGCGCGAGTCCCACGCAAAGTACGGCACCGCCGTCAGCGCCCGGCCGTCCGCGTTCTTGCACTTAATGACCGTGATGCCGCCGAGCAGGTCTTTTTCGAACGTCTCCGTAAATTCCGGATTCCGCGCCAGCACGATTTCATTCACCGGCACCTCGTTATCACACTGCTCGAAACAGTACACCAGCGGCCCACGCTGAATCGCCACCCGCCCGCGATCGGCGTCGACATGCGGGTTCGCAACATTTCGGAATATCTGCATGGGGAGTGTGAATGTCATGGAGAAAGGCTTGGCATACGGAACGGTCATCGTCAGGCAATTTTCAAAATCCTTTGCATCACCCCATTCACGCGGCGGAAAGCTGCGAGATGTTCCGATCCTAAGTTCATCCCGCATGATCGTTCCTTCACACCATTGCGGGATACGCACCGCGATCTCGTACATTTCATAATCCGGGACATCTTTATCCTGCGGCGTGAACGTGAGTTTTACCTTTCCATCCCACGGATAATTGGTTTCCTGGGCCACTTCCACCTTGCCGGCACCGAGTTGAATCGTCGATTTACCGGGAATGAACAGATTTACCATAATTTTATTCACGCCGGGCTTGGCGTTTTCGAGAATTGACTTTCCATCTGACGAAACTTCCACCTTGCCGTATTCGTTTTCTCCGTCGGTGTTCTTTCCAAGCTGTTGTTTGAGCCAACTGTAATTCGGGTTGGGACGTATCCGTGACACCATTCCCGGGTCATGCGTCGCGTAAACATACTCCGGCAGAGATGGCAGAAACCGCACGACGTTGGTCGGGCAGCAGGCGCAGTCGTAGAAGGGCTGGCGGTGGTGATCGCCGTTGGAGGCCAGCGGGTTGACGTAAAAGAAGGACTTTCCGTCGCGGCCGATGCCCGCCAGAATGTTGTTGTAGAGGGCTCGCTCGACGACGTCGGCATACTTCGCGTCGCAGGTCATGAGGTTCATGCGGTGGGCCCAGAACGCCAGGCCGATGCCGGCGCAGGTCTCGCAGTAGGCGGTCTGGTTGGGCAGCTCGAACGCGTCGCCGAACGCCTCGCCCTCGTGCCGGGCGCCGACGCCGCCGGTGATGTAGAGTTTTTTGCAGGTCACGTCGTTCCAGAGAACTTCCAGCGCCTTCTTGAGTTCTTCGTCGCCGGTGTAAGCCGCCACGTCGGCCATACCCGCGAAAAGGTACATCGCGCGGACGGCATGCCCGACCGGCTCCGTCTGTTCACGCACCGGCTTGTGATCCTGCGAATACACGCCGTGGAGCGTGTCGGTGCGTTTGGCCTGGTCGCCGCGGGCGTTGATGAAGAACTCGGCCAGGTCGAAATACTTCTTCTTGCCGGTGTACTGATAAAGCTTCACCAGGGCCAGCTCGATTTCCTCATGGCCGGGCACCTCGACGCGCTTGCCGGCTTCCGGGCCGAAGACGGTCATGATGTGATCCATGAACTTTTCGGTGACGTCCAGCAGCTTCGTCTCGCCGGTAGCCTGGGCATACGCGACCGCCGCCTCGGCCATGTGCCCGCCGCAGTACAGCTCGTGCATGACGGCCGTGCTCGTCCACTTCTTGTCCGGCTCGCGGAGTTCGTAATAGGTGTTGATGTAGCCGTTGGGCTGCTGGGCCTTCGCAATCCAGTCGATCACCGCGTCGGCCTTCTTTTGCAGCTCTTTGTCCGGGTGTAGTTGCAGGCAGTATGCCACGCCCTCGAGCAGCTTGTAGACGTCCGAATCGTTGAAATAAATCCCCTCGAAATCGCCTTCCATCAGCCCGGCGGCCTTCGCGAAATTCGTGAACCGCCCGGTTTTCTCGCACCACGCGAAATTGTGCGGGATGGAAACCTCGCGGTTGATCGTCAGCCGCTCACCCCAGATGGGGGCATCCTTGGCGATTTGCACTTGCGTGAACGGCACGGCCTGCATCGTCTGGTGCGGCATGACGGCGGGCGCGGGTGGCTCCTCGGCAAACGCCGTCGCAAGCAGGGATGTTACGAACATCGCCGCGAGGAGAAGTGGTTTTTGAGTGGGCATGAGGTATTCCTTTCACGTGGGTGAGAATAAATTTCATTGTGCCATTATGTTTGTCTCGTTTAGCCTCGCAGCGCGTTCTGCGTAAGCAGTGGAATTGCTATTAATGCATCCACGCCTTACGGCGAACGCGCTGCGCGGCTAAACGGGACAAACGTGATAGGATGTTTTTTATCGCTTCCGTTATTCTACTCCAACTTCACTCGCGGGTCAATCAGGCTTTCCCAAGTCATCGATCCGTTTTTGAATTCGCGCGACGTCGTCAGTCGTGCCGCCGGCTTGCGCCATCGCAAGGATGCGTTTCAGCGACTGCCGATATTCCGCCTCGGTCATTTTTCCGAACGCATCGCTGGTGAGGAACCAGCCCACCGCGATCTGCTCCGCACGTCGCCAGTCTCCGAGGTTCAGGGCGGCCTTGAGTGCTTCGGACTTAACCCGCCCGTTGCCCGGATCGCGTTTCATCGCCTCCTCCAGTAGAGGCATCGCACGCTGCCATTGCTCATGGCGATTCAAAACCTGCCCAAGAATATACAAGCGGTAATAATCCTTCGGCTGGTTTTTCGCGTACTCCACGGCCAGGGCCAGTGCGTCTTCGTTGAGCGTCATTTTCGTTCGGTCCATCGTGTTCCCTCGATCATTCATCGCGGGATAGAAAAGATAGCGCTGAAGGCGATGCTCATCGGAACAGCCAATTTTCGTCAGGATTTTACCGTAGCGCTGGTCTTTGAGATCGACCAGCTTCTTAAATCCCGGCTCCATAATCATGATATTGAACATGTCCGTGTCCGCAGTCGCACAGAGGTCAGCTACCAACTTCTCGAAAATCATCCTGGCGTCCGCTTCCCCCATTGCGACCATTGCCGGCACTGATTCGCGATAAATCAGTGGCAGGATTCCCTGGTTGCCTTTCATCAATTCATGCTGCCGGGCGAAGAGGGCGAGCAATTCATCCCGTTGGTCATGCGTTTTGAGCGAACGCACCAGGACGCTGTAAAGATTTTGATAGTCGTGGCTGAGAAGTCTACTCGTCGGCGTCGGAGTTTCGTAAAGTGCCAGCCCGGCACGCAGCGTTTCCTGCTGCGCCGCAACGTCGGTTTCGTCGCGATAACTCAACGCTTTGTAGTACCAGTATCGCGGGTCATTCACATCGACAGGTGTTTCCGGTCTTTTCTTCTGAAGCGATTCCTCTGTTTCTCCCGGCGGTAGCAATCGATAATCGTCGCTCTTCGCCGACATCTTCAACTGGTAAATGCGGTATTGATTCATCAGCGCCTGTTGCCGGTCGACGACCTGCTTCAGCTCGGCGTCGCGCCCCAGCCGGCGGAGGTCTCCGGCCAGCACCGCCATTACCTCGACGTGAAATAGCGCCTGCATTCGCTCTTTTGGTATTGCAGGATTTTCTTTGTAGAAAGGACCACGCCATGTTTTGAATTCATCATCGGCCAGAGGAGCCGCCGCCGCTCTTTGTAAAAAAGGAATAAACAGATCGGCGTGCCCCTTCGACTGGCGCAGCCGCATCGCCGCATATCGAGCGTCGGTCGCAGAAAGATTCGGTAGCAGCCAGGCTAGATCAGGCAGTTCTTTCGGCCCTTCTTTAGTCCACCGAGGGAGCCACTCCAGTGCCAGAAGAAACAGCGATTGCTTTTCGAGATTTGTGGGGTCTTGCTTCGCGTCTTGCAACAGGCGGTCCCATTCCGCATGGAGGCGGTCCGTGGACGGGAGCATTTCCAGATAAAGGTTAAACCAATCTTTTGCCGCCCCGGAAACGGGAACCGGCGTTTTGCTTCCCCGCCGCTGCGTTTCCGCCCGCCCGGCCATCAAAGCATCCTGAAACCTGGCGTAAAGCCATTCGGTCCTCGCCTCCGCGTCCCATTCAGGCCATCGGTTCAGGTTCCAGTCCACCTGTTTGGAAGGGCAGTAAATGCCGGCAAACATTTCGCACGCCGCGCGAATGACATCGGCATCGGCTGCCGTTGCGTCGCGGAAGGTGTTGAAGATTCGCTCACAGAATCCGTCCCGTTTGTAAACATTTTCCGGCAGTGTCTCCGCCATTTTGAACAAGTATGGCAACATCCGGCAGGCTCCAGGATGATTTTCCGCGCGATAACAGACCCGGAATGCCACCCACACATCGTTCGGCGTCTGCGGTGTCGAACCGACAAGTTCGTCGGCCCACTGCGCGAGTTTCTTCCGCCCGGAAGCGAGTTCCTTCGCGATTTCCTCGGAAAACATGAGCGTTACGTCGTACGAAGTTTTCAGTTTCAGCGAATCAGGCAGCTCCGCCGGCGAGGGAATTTCTTCGGCTGTCACACACAGCGGCAACAGCACCATGAATACTGCCGAAAAGAAAAGTGGTTTTGACGAGGACATGACGGCTCCTTTCGATGAGAATAAGATACTCTACTCCAGTTTCACTCGCGGGTCAATCATGCCGTAGGTGAGGTCGACGAGTGTGTTCATGACATATAAGAGAAGCGTGTAGAGCAGCACCAGGCCCATGGCCAGGGTGTAGTCACGCTGGGTGGCGGCTTCGATGAAATGGGCGCCGAGGCCGGGGATGAAAAAAATCTGTTCCACCACCAGTGACCCGGTCATGACGCCGGCAATTGCAGGTCCGAGGTAGGAGACCACGGGCAGCAGAGCGCCTTTCAGGGCGTGCTTGAGGATGACGGTGCGGGCGGTGAGGCCTTTGGCCCACGCGGTGCGGATGTAATCCTGCGAGAGGACGTCGAGCATGCCGGTGCGTGTCAGGCGGGCGATATACGCGGCATACGGCGCCCCCAGACAGAACGCGGGCAGCACGAGTTGGCGGACCGTGCCCCACCCGCCGGCCGGGAACCAGTGCAGCATGAAGACGAAAAAAATGATGCACAGGCTCGCGATGACGAAACTCGGCAGGGCGATCCCGACGGTGGCGATCATCATGGCGAGATGGTCGAAGACGGAGTTTTTCCATACGGCGGAGAGAATCCCGGCCGCCAGTCCCACGGTGATGGCGATCGCCATGGCCATGATGCCCAGCGAGGCGGAAACCGGCAGGCCCTCCATGATGACTTCGTTCACCTTATAATCCGCGCGGGTAAAACTGTAGCCGAGGTCGAAACACGCCGTGCCGGCCAGGCACCGCACGTACTGCTTCCACAGCGGTTCGTCAAGCCGATACCGGGCGCGCAAATTCGCCTCGATTTGCGGATCCATCTTCCGCTCGCGGTCGAACGGCCCGCCGGGCACGCTGCGCATCAGAAAAAAACTGATGGAAAACACGATCCACAGCGTCAGTAGCATCCAGAGGAAACGCTTGATGAGAAAGATGCACATAGCCAATGGAAAGAGGGAAATGAGGAATTAGGAAGGAGGAATAAGGAATAAGGAATGAGAACGGGTTTGACGCAACGTTTGTGCCATTCCTGACTTCTCATTCCTCATTTTGATCAGGGTTTCAGTCCCGGCACTTGAATGGTGCGGCCGAACAGCATCAGCATCTCCTCGGGCGACCAGCCGTAGACGGTTTTCAGGGAGAGCTCCCAGGGGGTGCCGTCTTTGATCATGCCGAGCATTTGTTTGATGCCGTCGGGCTTTTTGAGGAGGAAATTTGCCAGGCCGCTGGCGACACCATACTGCCAGGCGTCGAGTTGCTCGGCCTGGAGCATGCCGCCGACAGACGAGGAGGCGCGGATGATTTGCAGCCCGGCCCGCTGCTTCCGCGGCACCTGCGTGTCGCTGGGGACGACGTTCATGGCGATGAATTCACACAGCCCCTCCTCCAGCCATGTGGGCAGGCTGGAGCGCGTTTTGTAGCGGTGGAAAAACCCGTGCGTGGTTTCATGGACCATCGTGCCGATAAATTGCCAGCGTTTCTCCATGCGGGAGACGTCGCCGAAATACAGGCTGATGAGCACCTCGCCGTTGCCTTTGAGATGGGCCAGGCCGGTGGTTGTGGGGCGGACGGCGATGTTTCGGTAAAACGCGGCTTCGAATTGCATGAAGTGTTCCTGGTGGGCGAACGCCACGACCGTACACTTTCCGTACCAGATCTGCGCGTCGTGCGGGATCGCGAAAATCTCGCATAACTTGACGTACATCGCCTCGAGGTAATGCACACACTCGCCGGCGATCAGCTGCGGCGCGTCGGTGACGAAGAAAAAGTGCGAGCTTTCGTAATACTGGAGCTTGAGTTGCGGAAAGGTCTGTTTCGCGGCGTCGATCAGGGCCCGCTGCTCGGTGTCGATTTCCTCCAGGTCTTCCTCGGTCAGTTCGGGCCAGACCCATACCTGTGTCTTGAGGAAATGCTTGATGCGATCCTGCTCCCGCTGTTCGGGCGTTCGCGTGTCCTCCGCTTTTTCCTCCTCAGCCTCCGCCGGCTTCTTCTTTTTCGTCCCGCGGGAACTTTTCAGTTGTTTGGCGGCAGCCTGGGCGGCATAATCCGGCGTTTCGACCCAAAAACCGCCCTTTCCGTTATCGCTGATGGGCGATTTGTTTTTTCCTTTCTTCGCGGTGGTGGAAGTCTTCTTTTCGTCGGCGGGTTTTTTATCGTCGGCGGTTTTCGCCCCGGACGTTTTTTTTGCGTCCGTCGTTTTGGAGGCGGTTTTCGAATCGGTTTTTGCATCCGTTTTCTTGCCGGCAGTTTTCTCCGGCGTTTTTTTCTCACCACGGAATACAGGCGCGGCGGTGTCCTCGTCCAGTTCGGCATTCAGATCCAGATCGTCCGCGGTCAGCTCGGGCTCGGCCGGCATTTTCGTTTTTTTCGCCGTCCCGGCTTTCTGCGCGAAAACTTCGGCCGCGCTGGATAAAACCAGGCAGAAAACACAGGCCGCGACGAAGAAAAAGCGGCTCCACGATTCGATTGTCTGCTGTTTCATTTTCATTCTCGTTCCTCGTACAGTTGATGAAAACGCTTGATATAATCCCACGCCTGCAGGGGGGTTTCCGCGGAATAGAACAGGTCCAGATCCGCGTCGTCGATCACGCCGCTCTCGACCAGGAAATCAAAATTGATGACTTTATCCCAGAAATTTTTCGTCCCGAAAAGGATAATCGGAATCCGCTGCATGCGTCCGGTCTGGCGGAGTGTCAGGGCCTCGAAAAGTTCGTCGAGCGTACCGAAACCGCCGGGAAACGCAACCAGCGCCTTCGCCTTCAGCAGGAAATGCATCTTACGGATGGCGAAATAATGGAACTGGAAGCAGAGGTCGGGCGAGATGTAGCGGTTAGGCTGCTGCTCGCGCGGGAGTTTGATGTTCAGGCCGATGGAGGGCATTTCGGCGTCCCAGGCACCGCGATTTGCGGCTTCCATGATACCGGGGCCGCCGCCGGTGATGATGACGTAATTCTTGCGGATGTCGTGTTTACACTCCTCAGCCACCAGCCGCGAGAACTCCTGGGCCATGATGTAATACCGGCTGAGGTCCTGTAAATGCTTCGCCTGCTGGAGTTTTGCCTGACGGCGTTTATCCTTCGGACTTTCGGAAAGCGTCATTTCCGCCACCTGCACGTGATGCAGCGCATCATCCGGGGCCGGAATGCGGGCGCTGCCGAAAACGACGATCGTCGAGTCGATTTTCGCCTTTTCCAGCGCCAACTCGGGCTTAATCGCCTCGAGCTGAAGCCGGACGGAACGCAGTTGCGGCTGCTCCATCAGATCCGGATCCTGGTAAGCCATGCGAAAACTGGGAGAGCACATCAGTTCCAGAGAAGTCGGCGGTTCCGGGCGTTTCATATTTTTGTCCTTAATATTGTGCAGGGTTAAATTACACTATTATAATATTCCACAGAATGAGTGATTCTTTAAGTATGATCGAAAACCCATAAAAATGCAAGCCGTGTCCGACTGAAATTTTCTTTGCGGGATGACTTGACTTTTATTTTTGGCAAATGTAAAATATATGTTTGTTGCGCCATCCCGGCTTTTGTTGTTTCCCCCATTTAACCAAGGATTCCCCTCATGAAACACATTTTTTATCTGGTTCTCACATTTTTCGCCATTTCCGGCGGTGTCGCGCTGGCCGAGGAAGCCATTCACGTGACGAATTATGAAAACGGCACGACGATTTCTTATCCCGTGGCGATTATTTACGGCACGCTGGAGGATAAAGCGGCCACGGAGCTGGTGTGTGAAAACACGTCTTCCGAAAAAGCCACCCGCGCGATTTCCGGCTCGGTTTATGACGGCCGGTTTAAGGTGCTGGCGGAACTCGTGCCCGGGAAGAATAATCTCGTGCTGAAAAGCGGCGAAAACACGCTGCCGCTGGAGCTGGAATATAAAAAGAATGAAAACCCGACCGTCGTGCGCATCATTTACATGACCGGCTCGGAAGGGGAGACCGAATATCAGTCGCAGCTGGAGAATGACCCGCAGAATTTCCGCCAGAAGCTGGACACGGCCATGAAACTCATGCAGGCGTTCACGGCCGAGCGGATGCATGATCTGGGTTTCGGACGGAAGACGTTTAATCTGGAACTGGACGAAAACGGAGACGTGATCGTGCATGTTTTGAAGGGCCGGCGGAAGACGGAGGATTATTATAAACTGGAAGATGGCCAGTGGTACGGCGTGGTTTATGACGAAATTAAAGAAGAATTTCCCATGGATGATGCACGGAACCTCGTCATTCCGGCGTACTCGCGTTTCCTTCCCGAAACGAAAAAAATGGTGGGGCACACGGCACTGGGCGGTGGCGGCGGGCTGGCGCTTTTCGGAAGCGGAAACCTGTTTACGTGGCCGGACTCGCTGGCGAATGTCGTGGAAGCGTTCCAGAACACCACGCGGATCGACCGTCGGAAAGTGCAGGATGATTCTGTCGGACGCTCGAATTTCTGGGGGGCTGCCTCGACGACCATGGGCGCGGCGCTGCATGAAATCGGCCACACTTTTGACCTCCCGCACACGAATGAAGAGCATGACATCATGACCCGCGGCCATGACCGCCTGAACCGTGCCTTCATCGTGCGCGAGTACCCGCATGCCCATAATCCGAATTATTACGACTTCCGGGATGACGAAATCGCGTGCTTCATGCCCATCTCGGCGTATCCGCTGGCGTGCAGCCGGTGGTTCGCGGAGAATGACGCCAAGAGTCGCCCGGACACGTCCGTAAAACTGGAGTTGAACACGGATAACGGCGAAATGTCCGTCACCGCCGAGTCCGGCGTGTTCTGCGTGGGCTGTTTCGTCCAGGATGAGCGGAAATGGTTCTGGGGCCTGCCGCATGATTGCGCCGACGCGCCGAAAACGCACACCTTCTCTTTTGATGATGTGAAAAAAGTCGCCCCGGACGCGAAACGTTTCGAGTTCCTCGCGCTGGATATTTATGGAAACCGCGGGTACATTCAGGTGAATATTCACTGAGTGTGCGGGTGAATGAGCCGCACGTGAAGCGCAGCGCAACTTGCGGATTGCGCTGCGCTTCACTTATGGCTCATTTAAACGCCCTCATTTAAAAACTTCTCTGGACAGAAAAATCTTTTTTTGTTAAGCTTCACGCGTATTATAATATTATAATGGCACGCACTCTGTAATATGAAGTGGAGCAGAAATGTCTGATAAAACGGTTCACATCCCGGTGATGCTGGAGGAGATTCTGGAGTGGCTGGCGCCGCAGCCGGGGCAGGTGCTGGTGGACGGCACGCTGGGCGGCGGCGGGCATACCCGGGAGCTGGCGAAACGCGTGGCCCCGGACGGACGGGTGATTTCCCTGGACCGTGACCCGGCGGCCATCACTCGCGCGGAAGAAACTCTGAAGGGCATGTGCGTCACCCTGGCGGAACGCAATTTTTGCGACTTGCCGGACGTGCTGGCGGAGATCGGCGTGCCGCAGGTGGATGGCGTGATGCTGGATCTGGGACTTTCCAGTGATCAGCTCGCGGATGACGCCCGGGGGTTCAGTTTTCACAGTGAGGGCCCGCTGGATTTACGTTTTAATACGGAGGAAGGCAGGCCTGCTTATGAGCTGCTGGCGACCATGCGGGAAAATCATCTCGCGGATCTGATTTTCGAGTACGGCGAGGAGCGGTACAGTCGGCGAATCGCGAGGAAAATCGTGGAAACCCGCCGCACGGAGCCCATCCGCACCGCAAAACAGCTCGCGGAACTGGTGCGAAAATGCGTTCCCTTTTCCCGCCACGAAACGATTGACCGCGCCACACGCACGTTCCAGGCTCTGCGAATCGCGGTGAACCGGGAGATGGAATCCCTGGAAAAAATCCTGAAACGCCTCCCGGAATACGTGCGGCCCGGCGGGCGCGTGGCCATCCTCAGCTTCCACTCCCTGGAAGATCGCCGGGTAAAAGAAGCGTTTCGCGACGATCCGCGTTATCATCCGCTGACAAAAAAGCCGATACTCCCCAAGGAAGATGAAATTGCGCGAAATCCGCGCAGCCGCAGCGTGAAATTGCGCGTGGCGGAAATTGTCGCGCCGCAGTGACCGCTTTCGCCGCTGTTTTCTGTGGCATTTAACATTGCAAAAAAACGTTCTGCATGAGGCATTACGATGAAATTCAAGAAGAAGAAAGATCGTTTTTCCGATTTAATGGTCGGCAAGGAAGCAGATGCCGAACAAAAATCGGCGGGCGGAGAAAATGCCCCTGTTTTTGAGGAAGTTGCGTCCGAAACGGAATCTGAATCGGAAAGCGGCCCGAAAATTTCGTTTATCGCACGGATGAAAAAGGCCGTTCAGGCGTTTCTTGAAAATAGCGCAAAAAAACGAGAGGAGCGGAAAATCACCCGCGCGGCAGGTGCGGAACAGCGAAAAATTCAGGCTGAGGAAAAACGTGCTTTAAAAGAAATGGCGAAAGCGGAGAAATTGGCGGCGGCAGAAAAGCTGGCCCTGACGGAAAAAACCGTGAGTGAGAAACCGGTGGAGTTCGCTGCGGAAATTTCGCCAAAAACGCCGAGCGAAAATCAAAAAGCGCCTGAAAAAGCGAAAACGGACTCCCAGACGTCTCCGGAACCCGCACTTCCGTATGAAGATAAAGACCGCAGCCCGTGGGGCGTTTTGGCGGCGGGTGCGTGGAAACTGGCGGCTGGCACACGGAAGAGAAAAATCATTTCGGCGTCCACCACAGCCGTGGCGGTGCTGGCGGTGGCCGGTTTTTTGCTTCTGCCGCTTTTTTTGGGAAACGAAAATCATAAAGAAATCGCGGAAAACGCCTCCGAAACAGCACATGCGGACGGCACGGGCACTGCGTCCTCGACTGCGAAACAGGCCGAGGATGAAAAATCGCTCCCCGCGGCCATCACCCCAAAAATCGGTGACGCGGCGGAAAAAAATCCACAAAAATCATCGCAGGCTGAGAATTTTTCTGCATTTTCCTCCGCTCCCCCGCCGGATCTTCCCGGTTTTTTGGATGATTCCGTGTTATCCGCTCCGCCGCGGGAGGAAATTCCGTCGATGATGGGATCCACAGGCCGTCCGATGAAGGAATCTCCTGCCATCCCGCTGCCGGGCTCCGCGGGGCGCCAGGAGGTGGAGTCCTCGGGCCGTGCCGCGCGTACGGGGGGAGCGGACACGCATTTTTCGGGCCTTTCCGGCATGCCGGATTTTGGTGCCGCCGAGGGAATTTCCGATTTCCCTGATACGACGGATGATTTTTCTTCTGGAATTTTACCGGAAATGCCCGGTGAAAAAACCACGCCGAAATCGCCGGGCGCTTCCGCCAAAAATGTGGATGCGGCGGCGGGCAAGAAAAATAACCAGATCGCGTCGGCGGGGGCTGGTGGAAATTCGCCGAAACCCGCATTTTCCGCAGTGAAAGGGGATGATTTACAGGATCTGGAGCTTATTTCTTTAACTTCTTTGCCACAAACAACCGATTTTTTAGATAATCCCCAGAAAAAACACAACTTGGCCGAGACGCTGGCGGAATCTCCCATGGTTTCTGCGAGTGATATTCTCGCGCCAGCGGGTTTTGCCCCGGAGAATGAGCTTTCTCAAGACACGTTTTCCGGCATGCAGACGCGGTCAGCGGTTTCGTCCGGGGTGCGAGAAAAGCCTGTGGCCCCTGGAAATACGGTGCGAAACGTCCCTTCCGCGGGTGGTGAGGCGAATATGTATTTAGCCGCCACACAGGAAGACATTACGCCTGTGTCCACCGTAAATAACGGAAAATACGCACTCGGCGCAAGTGAAAAAGAAGATGCTGGTAATAGAAAAGTCTCTGAAGATGCGGCTTACGTAACAAGGCAGGGCGATGATTTTACCGGAATTTCGCAGAAACTTTACGGAACCGGTAGTTACGCCGGCGCGATTGCGCAGTATAATAATATGAATGTCGCGTCCGGGGGATTACCCGCGGGGAGGAAGCTGTTTATTCCCCCGGCGGTATTCCTCCAGAAACATTACCCGTCATTATGCCCCCCGGCCGGTGCCGGAGACGGGCGTGAAATGCTGGCGGAATCAAAAACGGACAAAAAAACGTCCCCGGCGGCATCTTCGGCCGTTCTCGAGAAAACGGAATACGTCACGCGGACGGGGGATAACCTGCCGGATATTGCGCAGCACACCTTGGGCAGCGCTTCCCGGTGGACGGAAATTTATCAGTTAAACCGGGATGTGCTTCAGGAGCCGTTCCGTGCTATCACACCGGGGACGCGTCTGCGTTTACCCGGTGAATCGGATCCGGAGGGGATTATCGCCACGCGGCCGGGTGACGGAAGATATTAACGCGAAAATCGTTCGCGTGTTTTATTTAAAGGGCTTTATAATGCGTCTGGACTCAAAATTTTATCATGACTGGCTGGGTATTAACGTAGCGCCGGGGAGCGTTCCGGATCATTATACCTTACTTGGCATCCGTCCTGGTGAAACGAATATTCAGGAAATCGAAAAAGCGGTGGACGCGCGTTTCGCTCTGATGCGGACGGTGGACGCGAGCGTTTATTTTGATGAATTCCGGGAAATGCTCCGGGAGCTGGAAACGGCCCGTGCGGAGCTGATTTTTCCGCTGCGCAGTCATGGCGCGACGGCCGGGGGCATGCCTTCCGTGATGGCGGCGGGTGCCGGTGTGATTAGCGCTAATCCGGCGAATCACGCCCCGGTGGGAGACGGATCTTTGGTTGGATGGTGGTCGAAAGCGGTGTTCTTCACCCAGTGTGCCGTGGCTTTCGGGCTGGGGCTGTGCGTATGCATCTCCATGATGAAGAGTGTCGCCCGGCATCCGAACGGGGCGGTAATCTTCGTTACGAAAGATAATCATAAGGTGGAAGCGACTCCGTACACCACGCTGCCGGATGACAGTGGAAAGCGGCCTGACGTGGGGCAGGTTGAGGATAAAATTCGTGAGTTGGCGGCGGATGTGCCGGCGGCCGCTGCCCTGAAAATCGAAACCGCCCCGAAAGTGGAAACGCACCAGTCGGTGGCGGAGGAATCGGACACGACGGAGAATAACGCGCTGGAAACGGAAACGCCGGTGCAGGATGAGCAGCCGGTTTCTCCGGGGGAAAATACGCAGACGCAGAGTATTTCGCCGAACATGGAGGTGGCTGAAGAAGACACCGCAGTGGATGCGGGAACCCAGCCGTCACTCGTGCCCGCGATTCAGACGCCGGGCGGGAAACGCCGGAGTCCGCTGCTGAAAATGCATGATAAAAACGTGGTCGCCGAGAGTAAAATTGAGTCGGCTTCGCAGCAGACGGCTGCGGACACGCATATCGCGGATGATTCCCCGGCGGCCTCCGTTGCGGTGCAGACCTCGGAGGCGGACACGCTGGCGGCTCAAGAGTTGCCCACGGTTTTATCGACTCATTTGCCGGAAACAGTAGAGGCGGATTACCAGGATATTACCACGGTGCTTGCCGATCATCCGGCGGGGACGCCTGAGCCGACAGCGGTTCAGACGCCGGCGGTGGCTGTGGCGGCGAAAATCCCGGTTCCCACGGACGCCGAGTTGCAGCGGGATCAGCAGCTGCTGACGAAGGAGCTGCAAGAGAAAATCATGACGCCGGCCGACCGTAAAAACTTCATCGGCGAGCTTGCCCGCGGTGCGACTGCCAAGACGCTGGCGCCCGCGAAGCGGTACGTGGCCCTGACCGGGGCGCTGGCCCTGGCCACTCAGGACATGGACGCCCGGGAGGCGATGAAGATCGTTTCGACCATCGAGCAGTATTTCGAAACCGACGCGGCCCAGACCCGTTACACGGTGCTGCAGAATATTGCGAAACTGCTGGCGGCGCAAAATCAGACCGCCGAAACCACCGCGGCGGCGGCGGACTTCCTCGCCGTGGCGAATGATGTTTGCCTGAAACTGGTCACCACGCGGCATTTCGAGCTCGCGGCCCGTCTCAGTGACACCATCCTGAATGTGTGCAGTGACACGCAGGCCCAGGGGCTGGCGACCAGTTCGGCGCTGGCGCAGAAAGTGCGGTACAATTCGCTTTGGAATCGCTGGCAGGGATACGAAAAAGCCCTGGAAACGCTGAAGACGTTGCCGGAAGACCGCGGCGCGAATCTTGTCGTGGGCAATTGGCTCTGCGAGTTGGAGCGTAATTTGCCGGAAGCGCTGCCGTATTTTGCGCGCGGCACGGACGAGACGCTGCGGCGGCTGGCCGCGAGTGAAATCGGCATGGCGGACGCCGGGGCGGTGGATTCCGAAACGGCTGTGAAGCTGGGCGACGGGTGGTGGCAGCTGGCCGAGCTCAAGGCGTACCCCGTCGGCATGCGGAAGGTGATGCGCGAGCATGCCATTTCCATTTATCGCGAGATCGAGCCGATGGTCCAAGACCCCATGGCACGGAATCATATCTCCAGCAGGATCAAGCAGGAATCCATGGAACGCTAAAATGTAACGCTGTAAGCATGAAGTTCCGGCTGTTGCTTACAGCGTTTTTATGCGCTCTTCCAGCTCCGCGGCGGTGATGCCGGTGATGAGAAATTTTTTGTGCGAGTCGGTCTGGCCTGACAGCAGCGTCACCTGCGACTTGCGCAGCCCCAGCCCGCGGGCCAGTACCTCCTGGATGGCTTTATTCGCCTTCCCCTTCTCCGGCACCTGCGTGCAGCAGACCTTCAGCATCCCGGCGGAGACTTCCCGGATTTCATTTTTCTTGGCTCCCGGAAAAGCTTTCACGTTCAGGATGGCGCCGTCAGGATGGGGTTCAAGTAAAAGCATGGTGAATAGATGAGTGCGTGAGTAGGTGAGTAAGTGAATGCGTGAGTAGGTGTTAATCTGGAGGGGGATTTTCACAACGCCAGTCATCTGTTCACCCAAAAATAAAGCCGGGCGTTTATCACGTCCGGCTCTTTCTCGTTGTTGTCCGACACCCCGAGGGGCGTTCATGGTTTCATGAACCAGGCTTATTTCTTCGCGGCGGCCTTTTTGCAGGCGCATCCACAAGCTTTCTTCGCAGCGGCTTTCGGAGCAGCCTTCTTCGCGGCGGCTTTCGGAGCGGCTTTCTTCGCGGCGGCTTTCGGAGCGGCCTTCTTCGCGGCGGCTTTCGGAGCGGCCTTCTTCGCGGCGGCTTTCGGAGCAGCTTTCTTCGCGGCGGCTTTCGGAGCGGCCTTCTTCGCGGCGGCTTTCGGAGCGGCCTTCTTCGTCACGGCTTTCGCAGCCACTTTTTTCGTTGTCGTCGTCGACACAGTATTCCTCCATCTTGGAATAAGACCTTATCGCGTGTGTTCCATACCGACCACCGGCATGCGTTTCGAAGCCCTGCAAGACAACCATGTCTCAGCCGGTTCCCCCCTGCCGACACGAACAATGGACGGCAGCCACACACAACTAATACCATAAAAACTTTTTGGCCTTATACTCGTCGCGGCTCGGCTGTCGGCGAAACATTCATCCACCCCGTGAGGAGCGAATGGCCGCTGTGGTCGACAATCGAAAATTTATACTCGGGACGCGTCAGGTTTCCCCGGACTGTTCGCCGCGCCTTCGAAAAGACACGGCGTCCAAAACTGCTTTTACCGGGAAGGAAAACGGAACCTCGGATAAATCGGATGAGGTATAAAAACCGGATGGTGATATGCAAGTTCGCAAAGGTTCTCCGCATCATTGCATTTACCAATTCTCATATGCTTAAGATATAATATTTTATGCGATTGTGCAAGGTGATTCCATTACATTTTCATAAAATTTAACAAAATATTTCGCGGATGCAAAATGGCACGCGACGTATGCCGCACTCACTTTTCACTCGAATACCATTTACGCTGCGCCGTTTCTCAGTAGCCGGGCCGCGACAATTGTTGAAAGTTCGTATACGCAAGCATCCCGAAAAGCAGCGCGTTGAAGGGCATCCCCAGCACGATCATCAGCACCGCCAGCGCCACCGCGATGAGGATGGAAAGCATCAGCACCACGCTCATTCCGTTGCGCGGCCAGAGCCACGTGAAGAACTCGCGCGCGATTTGTCCGCCATCCAGCGGAAGGATGGGCATGAGGTTCAGCACGCTCCAGACCATGGAGATGTAATAAAAGTAGAGCAGGAAATAACTCAAGGATTTGCCGCCGACGAACTTTTCGTCGTAAATCAGTTCAACCGGATACCACAGCAAATCCCACACCGTCCCGAGAGACAAGTCGCCGGATAGTTGCATGGGATAATGAAAAAAGAAAAGGCACCATACCCCGGCGGCGAAACATAACTCGAGCCCGCAGCCCGCGAAACTGATCAGCGCATCATCCCGTGCCCGTAGCGGCTGGTTCCCATAAGAAGCAACGGGAACGGTCACGCCGCCGAAGGCGTAAAGCACGATATGCGAGTGAATTCCATACATCCGCATGATCAGGGCGTGGCCCATCTCGTGCACCATCAGCGTGAGGAACACCGCGGCGACCCACATGATTAAATTTGGGGCCGACCCGGTGTTCGCGCCAAGGAAAATCGCCATGATCCAGAACCACGGATGAATACGGATCGGGAAGCCCAGCAGATGAAACTTCACATCATACGGCGTGTGTTCCGGCTGTCCTAAAAACATGATGAGGGATCCTTGTGTTAAAATTCTATATCGTCGAATATGCCAAAGTTTGTCGGATGGAGATGGGCTGCAAGCTTCAAGCTTGTCGCTCGTGCTTCCGCCTCGGCACAAAAAATAGGGAGGTGGCCCATTTATCGCTCCCCATGTTTGAGGAGTTTATGGCTTATGGTTTGCTGCTTCAAAATCATCTCCGCCGCTTTTTCCGCCGCGCCCGGCTGCGCGACACGCGCTTTCAATTCCCGCAGCCGCCGCACCGTTTCGGCATACGCCGTTGCATTCCGCAGCCAGCCGAGCAGGTCGTTCGCCATCCACCCGCTACGATCCCGGTACGAAAGATACTCCGGAAACAAAATTTCCTTTGCGTCCGCACACCGGGGCGTGTATTCCCAATTATAATTCCTGAAAGGATTTTCCGCAACCAGAAGATTCACCAGCGTGATATATTTTACCGTGCGAAACCACCACTGCGCCCACCACCCGTAACGCGGCACCCGGTACCCGATCACGCTGGGCTTCTCGTAATAAAGCAGCTCCAGCGAAACGGAACCGGACACCGACAGGCAGCACGTGGCACTGCGAATCACCTCCGGCGTCCGTCCCGTCACCACGCGCACGCCATTTTTTTCCACCAGGGACTGTAACGCCGCATCCCGCGCCGCCGCTTTCTGAATCATCTCGCGAATCATTTCCGCCTGCGATTCTTTATAAGCCGCCACGACGAAAAAAATATCTGGCGACTGCCCGGGCGTTTCGCCATGTACTTCACCGTGGGTTTCACCGTTTTTCTTGCGGGGCGTTTCCGAAATCATCCTCGTCGCGACATTCAGGAACGTGGGGAAATTCTGCCGCACCTCCTGGTTTCGCGAGCCGGGCAAGAGGGCCACCATTTTTTTCCTGGCGGCGATTTCCGCCTGAAATTCCCGCGTCAACTCCGTCTCCTGCGGCGCGGCATCTACTTCATCAAAAAACGGATGCCCCACATAAACGGCGTTACACCCGTGCGCTTTCAACCATTCACACTCGAAAGGCAAACCGCTGAACACCATGTCCGTGAACTTTCGCATTTTTTTCACACGCCCGGCCCGCCACGCCCACACCTGTGGCGGCGAATAATAAAACACTGGGATGCCATGCTTTTTCGCACGCCGCGCGATGTGCCAGTTAAAGCCGGGGTAATCGATCAAAATCACCGCGTCCGGCCGTTCATCCCGGAAGTACGCCTCCGCCTCATCCGCCAGGCGAAAAAATTTCCGGATGTTCCACAGCACCCGCATCACCCACATCACCGCCAGGGACGTCAGATCAAAATGAATCTCACACCCCGCCTCCTTCATCCGCGGCCCGCCGAACCCCACACACCGCAGCGGCTGCGCCTCCGGCCCGCGCAGCGCATACTGCCGCCGCAGCGCACGAATCAGATTCGCACCATGAATATCCCCGCTGGGCTCTCCGACCGAAAAGAAAATCTTCACCTTTTACGCCCTCATAGCGAATGAGAAGCCGCTTCAGCGTTCCCACGAAAAATAAAATAAACCGCTCCGAGAATACACAGGCATGCCCAGAGATAATTCCACGTCAGCGGCCGACGCATATAAAAAATGATAAAAGGCACGAACACCGTCAGGCCGACCAGTTCTTGAACCACCCGCAACTGCTGAAGCGTCAGAACACGCTCCGCCATGCGGCACGCCGGGATCAGCGCCGAGTACTCCAGCAGCGCCAGCCCCCAGCTCCAGAGAATCACATATATTAATGGTGTGTTCTGATTGAAAATTTTCAGATGGGAATACCACGCGAAACACATGCACGTATTCGACAGAATCAGAAGGCACAAAACTCGAAACAGGGTCATAACGGAACCGCACTCCTACGGAAATTCCCCGCCCGCCGGGCAGGCTTTATATACTATTAATATTACGTCTTGCTATTACGTCCGGATGAAAGACCGCATTTTAGCACAACTCACGCGAAATCGGAAGGGGAATATTCATTCCCGCGCCACTGAAAAATCGCTCTTGCCAGAAATCTGAAAAAACGTCATACTCTCACACCGCCATCATCCGGACGCCGACGAAAATCGTCCGTCCTTTCCGATTTTCACATCCGATTATTCCCACCCGTATGAGAACGCGCAGCTTCCTTTCCTTGTCCACTGCATGTCTGGCCGCGGCGATTGCGCTGCTGGCCGGCTGCCGGGGGAGTGTGCAGCAGGCGCCGTACGGTTCATTCGTTTCGCCCGGTCAGGTACGCGGCATCCAGAACCCCCTCATGGTGCCCGGCAACGATCAGTACGTGCTCTGGGAAACCGTCGTCGACGTGATTCGCCTTTATTTCAGCCGCATCCAGGAAGAGATTCCCTGCCAGAAAAACGGGGAGATGATGACGGAAGGCCTTCTCGTGACGCATCCCCAGGTCGGCGCCACGCTCCTGGAACCCTGGCGCCGCGATTCCGTTTCCATGGAGCAGCGGAAAGAAGCCACCATGCAGTCCATCCGCCGCATCGCGCGGGTGCGTGTCCGCCCGACGCCGCACGGATACGCCATCGAAGTGCGCGTTTTCAAGGAACTGGAGGACATGGCCGCCCCGTCCATGGCGCGTCTGCCCGCCGCCACATTCCGCCTCGACACCGATTTGCCGGACGTCCAGGATCCCATTTCCGTCCACGATTACCGCGTCGGCTGGATCCCCCAGGGCCGGGATGTGGAACTGGAACGTGAAATTCTCACCCAGCTTCAGTCGCGGCTGTGCCGGTAAGCATTCTTTCTCTTGCTGTTCAAAAGCCAGCCCCGACTTTTACTGCCGCGCAGCCATTCTCAATTATGTCGGCTGCGCAAAATCGTGTCCGCAAAAAAATCACATTTTTACAGCTTCATCCCCCGCCTCCGCCGCTTTTTTGACCTATACTTTCAAATAGGGACACAGGCCGATCGCAAAGAACGAAATTCGCGTGAAATGGGATTGGCCCGTGCCATTATTTTTGTATTTTTTCGTAAGTTATCCTTCATTCAAAATCAAGATAATCGCCGCGTGTGTGGTCATCTGCAGAGCCGCAATCGTAAAATTGCGGGACGGACGTTGAAAATCCATGCACTTTTTGCGGATGGAAAATTCACCCCGCCGTCTTATGATGGCGGCTCTGTCATTTCGTGTTTACAAAGATTTTGGATGCGCTTTCGCCCGCACGCCGCTGTCTCCGAATCGAGCATGGCGCGGTGGGGCGTAAAGTGAACGGAGTAAGTATGTTATCAGAAACAGGAGGAATTTATGCCCCCAGGGAAACGTCGGCTTCTCTCCAAAACCGCTTTAACCTTACGTCAGCGCGAGGCCCTGGCGTTTATCCGCCGCTCGATTCGCCAGCGTGGATACAGCCCCACCATCCGTGAAATCGGCGATTTCATGGAAATCCAGTCCCCAAACGGCGTTCTCGGCCATCTCCACGCCCTCCAGCGAAAAGGATATATCTACCGCGGCGCCCATCGCTCCCGTGCCATTTGCGTGATAAATAAAAATGAAAAAAAAGGTACACGCGGGAAAAATACGCGCGTCCCCGCCTCCTGAAAGTGATGAACATCATCGCAAAACGGGGTTTTCCCCCGCTTTTCACAGCATGGCAGATCAAGGGGTAAAAAAGGGGAAATTTTCTCCTCGCCCCCCTTGTGTTAATGGGGGAAGTGGTTATAATGCTCTCTTACTTGCGTGGCGGAAACGTCGGCAAGGGGCTCGACCGGTGAAGCAAAAGCTGGCGGGCGAACTCGACTGACGGATAGGTCGGCGGGTGTGCGGCG
>JAVBLI010000023.1:0-112618 GCA_031553595.1 Thermoguttaceae bacterium
TAGGAAAAGTTTGTAGCGTGTCATGTTTTGCTCCGCAGGAACAAGATGTTTATAGAAATACCGCTTTTCTATAAACATCCCGTCCCTTCGGGACAAAACAGCATCACGAGAGGTATCGCTGAAATGAAGTTTCCAAACGGGGCGTTTCCACAAGAACCGCAGCCGGGAATGAAGCGTAGCGGAATGACCGGATAAGCACCGCCGCGCGTTTTCCCCCTTCATTCCGGTCATTGCGCGTCATTTCATTCCGCTCCATTCCCGGCTGCTGTTCTTGTGAATGCATCCATGAAATCACGGCGCTATCCACTTTTTCTGAAAATTTAGCGATATTTCTGCCGAATTACACCTCATTTCGTCGCAAAGCTATTTCCACCGGCGGGATATTCAGGTAAAATGGAAGTATTCTATGCGCAGTTGCATGCTGCTATCCCGCCTGAAACGAATTTTGATTATGGAGTATGATGATGAATCCCCACCAGCTCACACGGACATTTTTGTCGTTTTTCTGTATATGTTTTTTGACGGCTCCGGTTTTTGCGGAGGAGCCGTGCCCGACGTGTCCGCCGGCGTTCGAGGCGGTGAAGACGGACATGATGCGCTGCGGCGACGCGGCAAAGAAACTCTCGGTGCCACTGCACGGGGCAAGCGATCTTTATCTGGTGGTGACGTACGGCGGCGACTCGTATAATTACGATCAGTCGGTATGGGCGGCCCCCGTGCTGACGAATCTCGACGGCGACAAAATCGACATGACCCAGCTCACGCCGGTTTCGGCCGCGACCGGGTGGGGAACGCTGCTGGTTAACAAGAATCATCAGGGCCAGGCGATCAATATTGCGGGCAATCCTTGCGAGAAAGGCTTTTTCGCCCACGGCCCGTCCGTGCTGCATTTCAAGCTGGACGGCCAATACACGCTGTTCGAGGCGGAGGTCGGGCTGGATGCGGGGGCGGTGGACGGCTCGGTGGAGTTCGTGGTCAGTGCGAAGCCGATAACGAATCCGCCGGCGTCCGAGTTCACGAAAACGGCTGTCGAGCGAGCGGCCAGCGACCCGCCTTCGGCCGGCGACGCCCCGCATGAGTTTAACGCCGAGGCCGCGAAGCAACTGCTGGCGATGGGAATCGAGCAGCTCGTGTTCATCCGCCGTTTTACGCTGGACGCGAACCATGTGTACACCGATCACGTCAATTCGCGGTGGCTGCCCGGCGGTGGGCTGACGATTTTGGATCTGCGGACCGGTGAGGCCCGCGACGTCTGTCCGGAGCTGAAAACGGGAGTTGTGAGCCGATTCGACCTGTCCTTCGACGGCAAAAAAATCGTCTTCGACTTCAAAGCGGCCCCGCTGGAAGGCTACCGCATTTACGAGGTGAACGTCGACGGCACGGGCCTGCGGCAAATCACCTTCCCGCCAGCGGACGAAGCGGAACTCGTGAAAAAATACCAGCTTGACGGCGGCTACCACCACGGCACCGACGACATGCACCCGTGTTACTTGAGCGATGGCAAAATCGCGTTCATCACGACGCGGTGTCAGTTCGGCGTCTTGTGCGACTCGGGCGACAACTTCACGGTCTTCAATCTTTATAAGGTGGACGCCGACGGCGGGAATATGCACCCGCTGACGTTCAGTGCCCTGTCCGAGCAGTCGCCGGTGCTGATGCCCGACGGGCGGATTCTGTATCACCGCTGGGAATACGTGGACAAGGCGGCTGGCAACGCGAAAGCGCTGTGGGCCATGAATCAGGACGGCAGCAACGTTTCCGAAGTTTACGGCAACTCGATTTCCTTCCCGGAAACGATCATATACGGCCGCCCCGTGCCCGGCGCCCCGCGGAAAATCGTGTTCCTTGGCTGCTCGCACTGCTGCCCTAATAACGCCGTGGGCACCGTGGTGATGATCGACACCAACGCCCCCATCCGCGCCCACGAAACGATGAAATACATCACCGACGACGTGAAAACCTTTCATCATAACGGCTTTCATTTTCCGGACGGCCAGGGCGGATGGACGCACGAAATGAGCGGCCGCCCGGGACGGCTCTTCCGCGATCCGTTCCCGCTTTCCGAGACGCGTATCCTGGCGTCCTGCAAGCCGAAAGGCCTGGCGTGGAACGACCTGGCGGGCTATTATCTCTGCGTGCTGGACGAAAATGGCACCGACACCCCGCTTTACTACGATAAAAGCATGTCCTGCTGGGAGGCGTTTCCGCTGCAGGCCCGCGAGGTTCCGCCCATGCGGCCGAGCGTCCAGGATGAGGATCTGGCGGAAAAGAATCTGGCGCAAGTGGCCGTCACTGATATTTACACCAGCATGGACGATGTACCCCGCGGCGCGGTGAAATACATCCGCGTGCTGGAACAGATTCCGCGCCCGTGGGCCGCGAGAAAACGTCACGGCGGAGATGGTCAGGACACCACGCACGCCCATTCCGCACCGGGGAACGGCAGCCTGAGCATCAAAATCCAGCTTGGCATCACCCCCGTGGAGGAAGACGGCAGCGCGAAGTTTTACGTCCCCGCCGACCGCGCGGTTTATTTCCAGGCCCTGGACGAAAAATTCCGCGCCATCCAGACCGAGCGGACGTACGTCAATTACCGCCCCGGCGAAACGCGAAGCTGCATGGGATGCCACGAGACGCCGGACGTCACGCCCGCGTACGGCACCACGGTTTCCGTGCCGCTGGCCATGAAGAAACCCGCCGCCGTACTCACGCCACAGCCCGGGCAGGATGCGGCGGAATTCGTTTTCGATTATGACCGCCAGATCCAGCCCATCTGGGACAAAAACTGCGTTTCCTGTCACGGCGCGGACACGGATAACACGTGGCGCAAGGCGGGAGACACAGGCGGCTCGCCGGCGGGAAATCTGGATCTCCGCGGCACGCACCAGTCCGTGTACAGCGTCTCTTATTTCCAGCTCCTGAACCTGGCGAATCACGGCGGGAAGCAGCTTTTGGGGAACCGCGACCAGCGCAACGAAGACGCGGGCTTTAACGAAATCCGGTACATTCCGCCGTACCGCACGGGGGCGCTCTCCAGTCCGCTTTCCGGCTGGCTCAGCGGAGACGGCATCACTGTGCCGGATGAAACGCTTCAGAAATACACGCAGTACCTGAAAGACGCGCACCCCGGTGTGCATCTGACAGACGCGGAGCTGCTGGCGGTGAATAACTGGCTGGACGTGAACTGCATTTACCATCCGTCATACTGGGGCCGGCTGAATGCCCGGTACGCGGATCACCCGCTTTACCGCCCGGCCATGACGCCGGCGGAAAGCCGGATGCGGGAAACGCCCCAGCGCGTGAAAGAGTAAAAATGGGTTACCGATTTATTTGAAGGATGAACCATGAGCATTCGTTTTGCCATCTGTAATGAGATTTTTGAGGACGTAAGCATTCCGCGGCAGTTCGAGCTGGCGGCACAGTACGGGTATACGGGGGTGGAGATCGCGCCGTTTACGCTGTTTCCGAAAGACGCGGAGGAAATGGACGTGCGGCGGCTTTCGGCGGACGTCCGGGCGGATGTGCGGCTGGCGGCCCTGGCGGCGGGTGTGGAAATCGTCGGACTCCACTGGCTGCTGGCCAAAACCTCCGGCTTTCACCTCACGCATGAAGATGCTGGCGTGCGGCGGGAAACGCTGAAATACGCGCAGTCGCTGACCGAATTATGCGCGGAGCTGGGCGGAAAAATCATGGTCTGGGGCTCACCGCTTCAGCGGGCGCTGCCCGTGGGGACGTCTCGCGAGGAGGGATTTTGCCGCGCGACCGATTTCTTTCAGGAATTGGCGCCGACGCTCGAAAAATGTGGCGTGACGGTGGCTTTTGAGCCGCTGGCTCCCACGGAAACGAATTTCATTAACACCGCGGCGGAAACCGTGGAGCTCATTCGCCGGGTGGACTCCCCGCATCTGCGGCTACATCTGGACTGTAAGGCCATGTGGGGCGGCGAGCGCGACGCGGCCGGGAATCCGGTGGAAATCGCGGACGTCATCCACCGATACGCGGCATTTCTGGCCCATTTTCACGCGAATGACCCCAATTTGCGCGGCCCCGGTTTCGGAGACCTGGATTTCGTCCCGATTTTTGAGGCCCTGAAAGAAGTGAAATATGACGGCTGGGTGAGCGTGGAGGTTTTCGATTTTTCGCCCGGTGCGGAAACACTGTGTAAAAAAAGTCTGGAGTACATGAAGTTCTGTAATCAGTGACGGCCGGGCGGTTTTCGTGGAAAATTTCGGATTGCGTCACGCGGGAAAATCGGGTAAAATAGTGAGCGGCGGAATGTGCCAGTGACGGAAAATGGAAGCCGCCGTTAACCGTTTCCACTTAAAACCTTTTCATTCAGGATGAACGGATTCAGCATGTACCTTTCAGGGAAGAAAATTGGAAACGTCACGGAAAAAGAGCAGCTGCGTATTTCGGCGGGGCAGCATGTGCTGGCGGCGGAGATTGCGGCGCTGGAAAACTTACAGCGGAATTTGGATGCGTCTTTTTCGCAGGCCGTGGCGCTGATTTTGGCGTGTGAAGGCGCGGTGCTGACGGGGGGCGTGGGAAAAGCGGGGCACATCGCGCAGAAAATTTCCGCGACGCTCGCTTCCCTGGGCGTGCCGAGTCATTACGTGCACCCGGCGGAGGCGCTGCACGGCGATTTGGGCCGGATTTCGCCGCGGGACACCGTCATTCTGTTTTCGCTCAGTGGTGAGACGGAGGAAATTTGCCGGCTGCTGCCGCTCATTCAGGAGCAGGGAAATCCGCTGATCGCGGTGACGGGAAACAAAAACGGGGCGCTGGCGAAACAGGCGGATGTGGTGCTGGACATTCATTTCACGCGCGAGGCGGGAAAGCTCGGCCGGGCGCCCACCAGCAGTACGCTGGCCATGCTAGCGGTGGGGGATGCGCTGGCGCTGGTGGTTTCGGAGGAACGGGAGTTTACGGACGCCCATTTTGCGCGTTTTCACCCGGCGGGGATGCTCGGGCGGAAGCTCAGCCGGGTGGAGGAATACATGCGGCCCATCAGCCAGTGTCGTGTGGCGGGGGAGACGGAAACGGTGCGCAGCGTGTTTCGCGCGCTGGAACGCCCCGGGCGGCGGACGGGGGCCATCATGCTCACCGCGGCGGACGGCACGCTCAGCGGTCTGTTCACGGACAGCGATTTATCCCGGTTATTCGAGCGCGGTGCGGAAAACACGTTTGACGCCCCCATTTCGGCGGTGATGACGAAAAACCCGCTTTCCATTTCGCTGGGCACAGCCATGGAAGCCGGCGTGGAGCTCATGGCGCGGCGGAAAATCAGTGAACTTCCCGTGGTGGATGACGCTGGGCAGCCCGTGGGCCTGCTGGATGTGACAGACGTGATTGGGCTGTTCCCGCACATTCAGTTCGAGTGAAACAGGATTCTGTTTTTTAAAGCCGGTAAACCATGAATGCATATCTGCGTGTCATTACCACGGTCACGATTCTCGCGGCGTTCTTCTGCGTGTATATGCAGGCGATTCAGCCGGTGGTGGAGCCGAGATGGGAGGTGCCGCCGGATATCGAGAAGGAGTGGAAACTGAATCAGCGGCTGGTGCCGCATTTCTCGCCGGGTGACTGGGAACTGTCGCCGGATAATATCGTGCTGGAGATGGACGGCGGCGTCTTCGTCTTTCAGGATTATGATATTCTTGACCGGCAGGTGATTAAGGTGAGTGTGTGCACTTTCGTGCTTTTTCCGGAGCAGAAAAAGAAGGGTGCGCCGGCGGCGGTGAAAAAGCCGGGAGAGCGGCCGTTGGCGATCATTGTGCGTGTACCGGAAGGTGGGGAACTGCATCTGGATGCGCCGATTAACCCCATGGGCGGCGCGTGGGGAAGCCCGGTCCGCGGCCAGTTAAACGGCGAAGTAAATATTTATTCTTATGGAAAAACGGACGCGCCGGATGATGATTTCCGGATTCACACGCGCGATGTGATTTACGAAAACGGACGGATTCTCAGCCAGCAGGGTGTGGAGTTTTATTTCGGAAATCATGAAGGCCGGGGGAAGGATTTCGTAATTGTGCTGGACGCGCCCCCCGCTTCCCAGAGCGGTTCCGGCATTCAATTTTCGGGCGTGAGTTCTTTTGAGCTGAAGCACCTGACGTACCTGCGGATGCGGGTGCCGATTACGCCGCGGATGGTGAAAGGGTTTTCGGGGGCGGATTCCGAGTCGGCGGCGGATGCGGATCCGCGGGAAATGTCGGCGTCCATGGCCGGGCTATTTTTCACGGCGGCGGCATCCTCCCGTCAGGCGGCTGCGCCCGGCGCGGGCAGCGCAGCGGGTGTGCCAGATGCTGGGAATGCGCTGCCGGAGATGTTTTTGCCCGTGAAGCTGACATGTTTGGGGCCGGTCTTTTATGATGTGGGCATGGGGGAGGCGTCTTTCACGCGGGATGTGCGGATTTCGTGGCAGTACGCGAATAATGTGGAAGATTCGCTGGTGTGCGATAAACTTCTGTTTAATCTTTACCCGGAATCGGAAGGCGGGGCGGGAAAAAGTGGTGAGGAAACTTCGGCAGTGGAAGAATCGGGGGGGCGGATGGCCGGGATGGGCGTGACGGGGAATTCCGTGGCAGCCCTGGCTTCCACCGGTGCGGGGGAAGGTTCCGGCGCGGGCGGCGGAATTTCCGCAGAACATGAAAGTGAAGATGCTAAAAATGCCGATTCCCCGTTCTCCCGGCTCAGTCCGCAGCGGGTGACGGCCAGCGGAACAGACGTGGTGCTGACGTCCCGCCAGTTTTTGGTCGAGGCGCGCGGTTCGCAGTTAAGTGTAAATATTCCGCAAAAGACGATTATGCTTGAGTCGCCGCGGGAGGCCACGCTGAAACGGGAAAATCAGGAATTTCATGCGCGCTCCATCCGGTTTACGCAGCAGGAGAACGGGCTGGGACGCGTGAACGTGATCGGTTCCGGGTGGATGCAGTATCGCCTGGAAGATGAAAACCCGGAAACGGCGGACACGTTCCGGGCCAGTTGGCGGACGGAGTTTCAGATGTATCCGGAAGTGGAGGACGAGTACGCGGTGCTGCTGGACGGAAACGCCACGGTGGATACGGAGAAATTCGGGAAGATTTCGTCGGATAAACTTTACATCTGGCTGAAGAAAAAGACGCCGGCGGAGATTATCCTGGAGCGGAGTGTGCGGATGTTTCTGGCGAAAACGCCGCAGGAGGGTATGCAGCCGGGACATGGGGCGGAGGCTGGGGGAGCGAAAAAATCCGACGCGCGGATGGATTATCGACTGGCACGCGTGCAGGCACTGAATAACGTGGAGTTTCAGATGAAAGCGCTGACGTCCGTGATTGAAGGAAAAACGGCGCTGATGGAGCTCTGGTTTCTCTCGCCGCTGGAGCTTCAGGCGAAAATTCAGGCGGGTGATATTCGTCTGGAGGATGGGCGAAAAACGGCTTTCGGACAGAATGAAGCCGGACAGACGCCGGGTGCCGGTGCGGTTTCGGCGGAAGACGCAGGCAGCGTTTACCGGATGACGGCCCAGTCCATTAAAGGAAATCTCATCCAGCTTGACTCCCTGATTTTCGTGTCGCGCGTGTTAATCGAGAAGGGAATCGAGATTCAGGAATTTCCCCGTGTTCCACAGTTGGCGGAGGTGCCGCTTTACATGCGTGGGGAGCACGTGGAGTTTACGGACGTGACGCCCGCGACGCTCCAGGGAAAAATCATCGGGCAGGAGGCACGGCTTAAAGGCCGGGGTGTGGAGCTGACGGGCAGTGCCATTAACCTGAATTGCCGTGCGAATCGCGCGTGGGTGGAAGGCCCGGGGACGCTGAAAATGTATATGCGCAAAAACGCGCGCGGGGAAGTGCTGGATGTGCCCCAGGGGGCGGAAATTCGGTGGGCGGACCGGATGATTTTTGACGGGGACGCGGCGACATTTGACGGAAACGTCCGCGTGAATCACCCAGAACACCGCGTTTTGGCGCAGCATGTGGAGGCGGTGCTGAAGGAAAAAGTGCTCATGAGTCAGCCGCCGGAAAAGAAGGATGTGGAATTGGCGCGGGTCAGTGCCAGCGGGAATGTGGAGGCGGAGGACGAATTTTTTAAGGACGGAAAACGCCTGGCCCGGGTGAGGACGTCCGTTCAGCAGATTACATATTTCCCAGCCACGGGAGAGTTTACGGCGCCGGGCGCAGGGAAATTTTTGGGAACGTTTGAGTCGGCGGAATTTTTTCGGGAGAAAGAAAAAAATGGTGCGCGGGCGGCTGGCGGAGATGCGGCGGCGCCGGCTGGAATGCTGGCGGCGGGGGCGCCCGCGGGGCGTCATCCGGCGGGGCAGGGCGAGATGCCGAGTTTATACCAGGTGAATGTGAAATTTCATGAGGGGGCCGTGGGGAATGCGCTGCGGAAGGAAGTGCTGCTTTCCGGGCGGACATATACCGTGGCGGACGAGGTGCGCGACTGGGGAATGGCGCTGCCGGAAGATGTGGACCCGAAAGATCTGGGGAAATACGGATTCACGCTGCGCAGCGGGCAATTACGGATGAACCAGGCGCCGGAAGCGCTGGCCGCCGCCGGGTCGGGCGAGAAAGACGCGTTTCCGGTGGAATTTCAGGCGGAGGAGGATGTGCTGGTGGAGATGACCACGCTCAGTGCGAATGCGTACCGCCTCAATTATTCGTATGTGAAAGACCTGATGATCATGACCGGGGCGCGAGTTCCGGTGCAGATCCGTTTTCAGGAAACGCCCGGCGCGCCGCGGCGGACCATGCAGGCCCAGAAAATCGAGTTTCATCCCTCCACAAAAGCCCTCAGCGGAGATGATATCATGACGCACGGGCTGTTTTAGGACACGCCCATTTTAATTTATGTAACCCACCTTTCCTTTCCAGACAGGACATGAAACGATGAAAAAGAACGCCTTTTTATTAACGATTTTCGCGGTCGCGGCTGTTTCGGCGCTCTGCGTAACGCAGACGTTGCGCGCCGAGGATGACTGGCAGCGCGAGGCGGACGCGCGGATCGAAAAGCACCGCAAAACGGACGTCGCCATTACCGTCACCCGGGACGGAAAGCCGATTTCCGCCGCGGAAGTGCGTGTGCAGATGAAGAAACACGCGTTTCTTTTCGGATGTAACCTTTTTATGCTGGGCCAGTGCGGCGAGCCGGAACTTGACCGGGCGTATGAAACGCGGTTCGCGGAGCTGCTGAATTTCGCGACGCTCCCGTTTTACTGGTGGGATTATGAGCATGAAAAGGGAAAGCCCGATCACGCGCGGCGGGAGAAAATGGCCCACTGGTGCGCCGAGCACGGCATCCTGGCGAAAGGGCATCCGCTGATGTGGAATTTCTGGCAGAACCAGTGGATGAACGAAACGTCGGCCGAGGAATTATGGAAGCTCCAGCAGGCTCGCATCACCGACTGCGTAACGCGTTTTGAGAAGCAGATTCCGGTCTGGGATGTGGTGAACGAGTTGGTGCAGTTTGACCGTGGGGAGTGTGCTGAGCGTGCGCCGCAGCTGACGGAGGCGATTAAGGCCCGTGGACGCGTGGAGGCTGTGAAAGAGTGTTTCCGCTCAGCCCGCGCGGCGAATCCGGAAGCCGTGCTGCTGGTGAATGATTACATGACGTATGATGATTACGCCGGGCTGCTGGACGAGTTGCGGGGCGCGGACGGCAAGCTGATTTTTGATGTCGTGGGGATTCAGAGCCACATGCACGGCGGGCGGTGGGATAATCAGCGGATCGTGGAGACTTGCGAGCGTTTCGAGAAGTTCGGCCTGCCGGTGCACTTCACGGAGATGACGATCGTTTCGGGGCAGGAGGGGTGGGGGCTGGAGAATTGGGCTTCCACACCGGAGGGCGAGGAGCGTCAGGCACGGGAAGTCGCGCGGATTTATACCATGCTCTTTTCGCAGCCGGTGGTGGCCGCCATTACGTGGTGGGATTTCAGTGACCGCGGCGCGTGGATGAACGCTCCGTCCGGACTTTTGCGCCAGGACATGACGCCGAAACCGGCTTATGACGCCCTGCACGGCCTGATCAAAAACGCCTGGTGGACGGATGAAACCGTGAAAACGGATGGAAACGGCAGCGCGAAAACCCGGGTGTTCCGCGGCGATTATGAAATCACGGTGACGCTGGCGGACGGCACGCAAAAAACGTTTACCACGGCGTTTACGGGGGATGCTGAGAACCGCTTCACCGCTGAAATGGCGGAGTGAAAGCCGATTTTCGAAAAAATTCCGCACCGCCTCTTGACTTTTCCCGGCCATGATGTATGATGAAGTCATCATGAAAAACATAAACGTAACCAACTTCCGTTTCTGGTGGTGGCGTTCCTAAAAGGGAGCGCTTACGGTGACGTTTTATAAACGTAAAATAATAAAACCGCAAGTTTTGCTCCGGCGAACTGCGGTTTTTTTCTTAAAAAACGCGAAATTTCCCCGGAAGTGAGCGAAAATAAGGATGAAAAGCCGCGGCAGAAACGCTGACGGCTTTTTTTGTGAAGTTTTCACGCACTTTTTCTTTGAATGACGGGGGAAATCTCATGCTGCTGAAAGAATATCCTGACCGCGCGACGTTTATGGCGCTGGCCGAGACGTGTAATGTGATCCCGCTTTGCGCGGAGGTGCTGGCGGATGTCCAGACGCCGGTGTCCGTGCTGCAGAAGTTTCGTGGTGGCGGCCCGGCGGATGCGCCGCTGTTTTTGCTGGAGAGCGTGGAGGGCGGTGATCGCTGGGGGCGGTATTCTTTTTTGGGTGTGCGTGCCCGCGCGGAGGTGGAGGTGTACCGCGAGCATGTGGAGATCACGGCGAAAAAATATGAAGCGCAGCAGGCGGTGCATCAGGTGCGGAAGGTGCCGCATCACGGGAAGCCGCTGGAGGTGCTGCGGGAGTACATGCGCGGTTTTCGCGCGGCGGAGCTTCCGGAGCTGCCACGGTTTTTCGGTGGCCTGACGGGGTATTTCGCGTATGAAATGGTGTCCTTTCTGGAGGATGTTCCGAATAAACTCCCCGCGTCCGTGCCGGTGGCGCACCTGATGCTCCCCGAGCAACTGGTGATTTTTGATAACCTTCGCCAGAGCATGACGTGCGTGCAACTGGTGTTTCTGGAAGCCGGCCAGGACGTGGTGGCGGCGTATAAAGACGGGCTGCGAAAATTGCATGATCTGACGGAAATTGTGGAGCGGCAGGCGGATTTTTCCTCAAAACACGTGACGAAAACGGAGGCTGTGGCGCGGGATCTGGATCTTCAGCCGGGGGATACTGCCGCGGATTATCGGAAAAAGGTGAATGCCGCCAAGGAGCGCATCACAGCAGGGGATGTGATTCAGGTGGTGGTCGCGCAGCCGTTTCGGTGTGACGCCACGGCGGACCCGGTGAACCTTTATCGCGCCCAGCGGCATGTGAATCCGTCTCCGTATTTATATTTCATGCAGCTCGGCGGGCGGTGTCTGGTGGGGTCTTCGCCGGAGACCATGGTGAAACTGGAGCGCGGCACGGCGTGGACACGCCCCATCGCCGGCACGCGGCCGCGCGGGAAGACACCGCAGGAAGACCGGCTGCTGGCGGATGAGCTGCTGAAGGATGAAAAAGAGCGTGCGGAGCACCTGATGCTGGTGGATCTCGGGCGGAATGATCTCGGACGCGTGGCGGCGCCGGGCTCTGTGCGGGTGACGGATTTAATGTTCGTCGAGCGCTACTCGCACGTGATGCACCTGGTGACGAATGTGACGTGCGAGCTGCCACCGGAGCGTGACGCGTGGGATTTATTTGCGGCCGTGTTCCCGGCCGGGACGCTCAGCGGGGCGCCGAAAGTGCCGGCCATGAACATCATCGCGGCGCTGGAAAACGAGCCTCGCGGGTTTTACGGTGGTGCGGTGGGATACATTTCCTTCACCGGGGATATGGACCTGGCCATCACCATCCGCACGGCATGTGTGGAAGGCGAAAATGTCGTGGCGTATGCCGGCGCGGGAATCGTGGCGGACTCCGTGCCCGCGGACGAGTACCGTGAGACGCTCAATAAAGCCGGAAGTGTGGAGCGGGCGCTGAAACTGGTGGCCGCGTGGGAGCGTGAAGCGGTACGTGCGTGTGAAAATTTTTGAAACGGAGAGAAAACCATGCTTTTAGTAATTGATAATTATGACTCGTTCACGTATAACCTCGTGCAACTTTTTTACACGCTCGGGGCGGAGGTGGCGGTTTATCGGAATGATAAAATTTCGGTCGCGGAGATGGAGGCGCTGAGGCCCACGGGCGTGGTCATTTCGCCGGGTGGCGGGGCGCCGGCGGATGCGGGCGTTTCCGGTGCGGCGGTGCGGCATTTTGGGGGCCGGGTGCCCGTGCTAGGAATTTGTCTCGGGCATCAGGTAATCGCGGAAACGTTCGGCGCGACGGTCGCACGTGTAACGCCCCGGCATGGGAAAGTCTCCGAAATTTCGCATGACGGTGCGGGTGTGTTCACGGGGCTTGCGCCGCGGTTTCAGGTCATGCGGTATCACTCGCTGGCGGTGATGCCGGGGACGCTGCCGGATGAACTCGTCCAGACCGCGGCGGCGTTGGATGATGAGGTCATCATGGGCGTTCGCCATAAATCGCTGGATGTGGAGGGCGTGCAGTTTCATCCGGAGTCTATCATGACGTACGTCGGGAAGCGGATGCTGGCGAATTTCGCGTGCCGCTGCGCTGCGGCGGGTGAACAGGTGAATGCGTGAATGGGTGATCAGGTGAATGAAGGAGAGAATAAAATGAATGCGGGGCGTTTTGAGAAAATGTTCGCGCGGCTGCGGGCCGAGAAGCGGGCGGCGCTGGTGGGGTTTATTACGGCCGGGGATCCGGATGCGGAAACGTCGCGGCGGGCGATGCGTGCCATGTGCGAGAACGGGTGTGACGTGCTGGAGCTGGGCGTGCCGTTTTCGGATCCGTCGGCGGACGGAGCGGTGATTCAGCGGGCGAGTGTGCGGGCCCTGAAAAACGGGGCGTCGCTGCGGCGGGCGATGGAGCTGGGGGCGGACATGCGGGCGGAGTTTCCGGACACGCCGATCGTCATTTTCAGTTATTATAACCCGATTTTGATGTACGGCCCGGAGCGTTTCGTGCGGGATGTGCAGGCGCTGGGGCTGGACGGTGTGCTGTGTGTGGACTTGCCGTTGGAGGAGTCGGCGGAGATGGGCACACTGCCGTTTCCCATGATTCGCCTGCTGGCCCCCACCACCAGCGAAGAGCGCACGCACGCCATTTGCGCCGCGGCGGGTGGCTTCCTTTACGTCATTTCCGGCATGGGCGTCACCGGCACGCGGACGCTGGATTTTGCGGAAATCAAAACCCGCGTGCAGGGTATTCGCCGCGTGATGAAGGCGTGTGGGAAGGAAACGCCGCTGTGTGTGGGGTTCGGAATTTCCTCGCCGGCGGATGTGGCGGAAATCTCGCAGTTCGCGGACGGCGTGATCATCGGCAGCGCTTTCGAAAAAATCGTGGAGGCCGCGGTGCTGGAAAATCGTGACCCTGTGCCGGAAATCGCGGAGTATACGCGGGCCGTCAGCACTGCGTGCCTCCGGAGTGAAAGAGTGAAAGAGTGAAAGAGTGAAAGAGTGACGCATCGCCATTTTATTGTCTCACATCCCATCCCCGAGTGTCCCATGATTCGAGTTATTCTTCAAAAAACGTTTGCCCGGCAGGATCTCAGCGAGTACGAGATTTCGCGGATGATGCGGGCGATTTTCACGCAGGAGGCCACGGTGGCACAGACGGCGGCGTTTCTGGCGGCGCTGGCCACGAAAGGCGAGTCGCCGGAGGAGTTGGCGGCAGCCGCGCGGGCCATGCGGGCCTGTGCGAAACACCTACAGGTGACGCGGCAGCCGGTGATTGACACCTGCGGCACGGGCGGGGACGGCTCCGGCACGTTTAACATTTCCACCACCGTGGCATTCGTCGTCGCGGCAGCTGGGGGCGTGGTCGCCAAACATGGAAACAGGGCGGTCTCCAGCCAGTGCGGAAGCGCGGACGTGCTGGAATTTCTCGGCATCCCCACCACCGCGCCGCCAGAGAAAGTGGAGGAGTGCATTCACCGGCTGGGAATCGGCTTCCTCTTCGCGCCGGCCCTGCATTCCGCGACGCGCGCCGTCGTGCCGGTGCGGCAGGAATTGGGCGTGCGGACGATTTTTAATATGCTCGGGCCGCTGACGAATCCCGCCGGGGCGAGGTTTCAGGTCGTGGGCGTTTTCCGCGCGGATCTGACGGAGCTGTTCGCGCAGGCCATGCACCTGCTGGGGATTCAGCGGGCGATGGTCGTGCACGGGCATGACGGACTAGACGAGATTTCCGTCTGCGCGGCGACTCGCGTTACGCACATGACGCACGGGCGGCTGCGGACGTATGACCTGTTTCCGGAGATGTATTTCGAAGAACTCGCGGACCCGCAGAGTATCCTTGGCGGAGACGCCCAGCAGAATGCGGAAATGCTGACGGCCGTGCTTTCCAGGCAGCGCGGGCCGTGCCGGAATGTGGTGCTGATAAACGCCGCCGCCGCATTCGTCGCCGCGGGCATGGCGGACGACTTACATGGTGGAATCCGGCTGGCTGCCGACACGATCGACTCCGGCGCGGCGATCGAAAAGTTGAACGCTGTTCGTGTGGCAATGGACAATTGACAGTGGACAAGGGACAACGACGCAAGTGTTCTGTGGAATCGCTTGGCGAGCGAGAAGCAAAATCATTGTCCCTTGTCAATCGTCCATTGTCACTCATCGTCGTCGTCCGAAGGAGCATACGTCCGCTGAGACTTCGCCTGGTCGTGCATTTCCTGAAAATTCACGATCGTCGGCAGCGAGCCCAGCAGTTTCATGACGCCCTTCTCAGCGGTCAGAGAATATTCCATCCGCGTGTCGCTCAGCGGACGGATCTCCAGGTAAATGTCGCCCTGGCCGGGCAGCGACGCCAGCACATCGGCGGACATGCGGAAGCCGTTTTTCTCACGGCGGTCATTCCGGCTTAACTCATCTCCGACGCCCGCGAAAATGTCATACATCCCGACATAATACGGCATCCACTTCTCCAGCGAGAAATTCGCGAATCCCACCGGCACGGCTTCCGTCACCGTGCTGTCTTGCGGCGTCATGGCCTGCTTGAGCATCTCCACCGACTTGTCGCCGTACCCGATGAACAACTTGTCTTTCGCCACGCCGACGGTCACGCGGATGTCGTCGCCGAACGCCCGCATGACTTTTTTCAGGTCGTCGTCGATTTTGCTGTTATCGTTTCTCACCGTTTTGATGGCTTTCACCAGATCCTCGAACCGCATCGTCGCGCGGTGAAATTGGAAGCCGTTCCAGTTTTCGACGTTCATTTCCAGGCGGATGTCTTTCGTCTGCTCGGGGTATTTCACGATCATTTCCTGGGCCGTTTTCAGGAGCGTCGCCGAGGCCTGGTTTTCTTTCATCGTGGTGACGAAAAACGCGTTGATGCCGCCGATTTCGACATCCGTCGCCGCCGCCATTTCCAGCACGTCCTGATCGAGCACGCTCTCGACCAACTCAATCGCGGGCGTGAGCACCTGCTTCACGAGCATCGTCGCCACATCATCCTCGTCCGAGGCGTCCGGCATTCCGATGCGAATGTGCGTCAGATACACCGGCTCCAGATTCCGTAAAAAATCTTCCTGCATGCCGATGAAGTACGCGCGGTGCATGGCGTCCATATGCCGCACGCCGGCGAACTGTGGCTTTTGTTCGCGCAATTTTTTCATCAGGGCCGATAATTCACTGCCCTGGGCAAGCGTCACTTCCGCGCGGGCTTTCGCCTCGCACGTTTCCAGGTTCAGCTTATACCCCGCCTCGACCGTCTCGACGCTGTTGGCATACGCCTCCAACGTTTTCCCTGCCGCCCTCATCTTTTCATTCAGCTCCCGCTCTTCCACCGACTCATCCGATTCGGGAGCCTTTTTTATTTCAGCCGTTTCAGGCTTCGCGGCAGCGTCCGCATTTTCGCCGGCATTCTCGTCGTCCTCTCCCCGCACCTCCACCTGCACTATGTTTCCATCTTCGTCCTCGATTGTATCGCGGCCGATGGGCGCGAATATTTCCTGCCCGCCGGGAATCATCTGCCGCAAAACCTCACGCTGGTATTTTTCGGGGAAATTCTTCACATACACTTTTACGCCCACGGTATACCGATCATGCAGACCCTCCCAGAACGAAACGCCGTCGGCGGGGATGAGCTTCAGGTGTTCTTCTTTCATGCATCCGACCAGAACGCTGCCGCACTGCTTGAGATAAAGATTCTCGCCGGCGGTGTTGATCGACGCCGTGCCGTCTTCGTTCTCGACGATGGAAATTTCGGAGCTGGAGTTGTCCATGATGAAATTCGTCAGCTCCTCGATGGTCAGCGGCAGCAAGAAAATATAATCGTATTCGTCTTCGCCTTTCATCATGAAGCAGATGCCCATCGGGCCGCCGTTCTCGGCCAGCTTGAACATTTCGTCCAAGTTATCCTGGTAGTACGCACGCACTAAATCGGCCAGGGCCGGTTCCTCAGCCAACTCGCCGACGGCCTTCAGCTCGGCCTCGACCGCCGTCACGCCGGCGAACGCGACTTTCAGCACGGGCAGGTACGGCACCGGCTTTTCCGCCGCTTCCTCTTCCGCCGCACACCGCAGCGCACCGCCGAAACACACCGCCAGCGCCGTCGCGAGAACGGTCAGTACCGAAACAAAACGCCTCATGATTTTCCCCTTTTTATATTATTTCCGTTGTCCCCGCGGACACATTCAAAAAAAGCCCGAGACACACACGCGGAAACACATGCTTCCACGCGCGCACCCCGGGCTTCCATTCCCAAAACATCATCGCGAAAACGATTTATTCCTCGTCGTTGTTGGCATCCTCATCATCCCAGTCGTCGTCGTCCGGATCGTACATCTGCGCCAGCGTCGCGATGTTCGGCAGGGAACCCAGCAGCCGCACGACGCCTTTTTCCATCGTGTAAATGGCGTGCACTTTCGTGTCGCTTTCGCACACGGCGACGACGGTGAGGTTATCCTGGCCGGGCAGTTCTTTCAGGGCGGTTATCACCAGATTGAAAATATACATGCTCTGCTTGAAAGTCGCGTCTTCCCGATCGCGGCGTGTGACGACGGACTCGGTGAACTGCTTGATGCACTCCAGCGTTTTCACGGCCGAGAGGCGGAATTTCAAGACCGGCATGCCATCGACGGGCTTCGCGCCTTTCTTGAAGGTTTCGATCACGTCTTCGCCAAAACCGGCAACGTACGCGTCTTTCGAGGAGCCGTAGGTGAATACGAGCGTTTCGCCGAACAGCGTTTCGACTTTTTGCATCGCGTCTTCCTCCACCGCATTACCCAGCAGATCGGCCAGGTCGCGGACGGTCATGGTCACCTGCTGGAAGGTGAATCCCTCCCACTGGGCCACGTCTTTCTTCACCCACTCCTTACGAACCCATCCGTCGTCGACAAGCTTCTCGATCAAGTCGTTGATCAGTTTGTCCAGGGGCTTCGGATCCGTTACGGTGCCGGTGGCGACACAGGTAACGCTGCCTGGCTTCATGTCGAACGCCATGCCGCTGTCGGTGTACTCGGCGTCCACCAGCGTGGCAAGCTCGGGAAAGCTTTTTTCCAGCAGGCCGAAGTATATCTCTGCGGCTTTGTTTTCCTTCGCCACCATTTTCCTCGCCTGCGCGATGATCTTTCCGGCGTTCTCCAGTGCCGACTTGCCATATTCGCGGGCCTTCTCATCCTGATACGAAATGCTGTAGCCCGTGGCGATGACGTCGAGTTTGTCGAAACCGGAGAACCGCGATTTCAGGTCTTTATTTTTCGCGATGCTCTTCGAAAGATCGGAGCCTTCCTTCACCTCCAGCACGCAATGCATTTTCAGTTCGTCGGTCTGCTTGTCGTAAGCGTATCCGATTTCGAGGGCCGAGAAGTCGCCGAGAATCGATTTGAGGTATTCGAGCGTTTTGCGGTTGTTTTCGATCGACGCCTGCATCATGTCGCGCAGGTTTTTCATTTCCTCTTCGTTTTCATCGTCCATCTCCTCGAGCTCTTCATCCAGATTCTGGAGCTGCGTCTCGAACGCGGCGTTCATGCCTTCGTCGAGGGCCGCGAAAAGGGTTTTGACGACTTCGGGATTCAGATTGTCGGCAATCGCCCGCACGCCCAGGGTGTATTTTTCATCCATCCCGGCCAGGAGTTTCGCACCGTCTTCGGGCACGTCCTTGACGAGGGATTCGATCGTCGAAAAGTAAAGATACTTTCCGCCACGCTTGATATACACCGGCTCGCCACCGAGGGAGAGCACCGTCATGCCGTCTTCCCGCGCCTCGGCTTCCGCGTCCATGCCCTGCTGCTGGGCGAATTCCAGCAGCGTGTCCAGATCTTTGTAGGGCACAAAAATCACCGCCCCGACATCCTTGCCGTCGTACATCACCAGACAGCCCGCGGGCAGCGTTTTGTCCAGATCGCGCAGAATTCCGCCGAAAAAGATCTGCAGCGGAAGCTCCAGGCTGCTGCCGATGGCGGTATTGTCGGCCAACTCGCCGACCGCTCTCAAATCGCCGAAAAACGCGTCATAACCGGCCAGGGAAATAATCGCGACCGGCTTGTTGATGTCCAGCGCCGCTTTTTTGTCTTCCGCCTGCACCCCAGCCGCCATGGCGAAAAGCATCGCGGTCAGGACCGCAAAAACCGTGAATATGGAATTTAATTTTTTCATGTCATCTCTCCTGCAAAACGATAAAAAACCGAATCCGGGCGTCCAGCCATTTGCGTTTCGCCCGAAATCCACTTCATGCTCATTCCTTTAAAACGCGTCGTCCATGTCGTCATCATCCACTGGCATCGACATTCCGTCCGGCGGTGTTCCCATTCCAGGCATCATCCCCGGTGGCATCTTACCAGGGGGCATTCCGCCCGGAGGCATCATTCCCGGAGACATTCCGCTGGCAGGCCCCATGAAGAACATCTGCGCCATCCCCTGAACCATCGGGGCGATCTGCGTTGCCAGCAGCGAGGCTTCCAGGCGGATCGTCACCAGCGTGTTCTGCTCGCTGAAATATCCCTTCACATACATGCTGCCTTTCGCGTCGCGATTTCCGGTTTTCGCGGCGTGAATGTGGGCCTGGTACTGCGTTTTCGGCGCCGGCGCATTGAGCGTCGCAGGAACCATCTTCTTGAGCGTCGCGGCGTTGTCTTCCTGGTTGAGCGACAGGAAAGCGTATCCCTGCGCAATCGCGATCGCACATTTCCCCAGCGTGGGCAGCGTCATGTGGTGGATATTAACGCCCTTGACCGCCGTGTCCACGTCGAATTCGAAGCTGTATTCATCGTCGTCGGCCAGCGTATCCGCCAGCTTCTGGAGGGCTTTTTTCAGGCCCGGGCCGTCTTTGATCGAAAATGCCATGAAGCCTTTGCTCAGGGTCGCGTCTTCGTCGCCGCCCAGCGGGCTGAGGGAAAGGGCCACGTCGACTTTCTGCACCGACAGAAACTGCTCGGCCAGCAGCGAGGCGACCGGCCTGTCGGGGTCCTCCGGAAAGAACATCGCCATCATCTTCAGCGTATCTTCGGGAGCGTAACCCGCACCCTGAATGCCAAAAGCGGCTTCCGGATCGTAAAATCCCACGAGCTTCGACTTCACAGCGACGGACTTCGCCAGCTTCGCCGCTTCATCCGAGCCCGCCGTGGGCTGCACCACCAGATCCACCAGAACGTCGCCGCTGGTGTCGACGTTTATACCCACCAGCACCGCGTCCGTCTGCTCCAGAGCTTTCCCGGCCGCGGAGATCGCCTCGCCGTCGACGGGCACCATGCCCGTCTGGGCACTGGCTTCCATCGCCTTGATGAACGAAGCCGGCTTCACTTGCACGGCAAACAGATAACGCCCCGGCAAGGTGTCCAGCAGCGAAGCCGGCGAAGCGGGAGCCTTCATTTTGCCATTTTCGGGCGAAATCAGCGCTACGCCGTCCTGCACTTTCACCTTCATTTTCTCGGCACCGGGCATCAGCGCTTTGAGCGATTTTTCATTGAAATTCTTATCTTTCACGGGCAGGAGAATCAGGTAGTCGCTGAATACCTCGTCACCACCACTGCCCGCGTTGCCGACCAGGCCAATGCTTCCTTTCGACGGAACCTCTTTTGAAATCTCCCCCAACCCGGTGGACGCCATCGCAAGCAGCGGGCTCACCTTCTGCGCGAGAATCCCGAGGGCTTCCTTCACTTCCCCAAGGCTGGAGATGGAGACCACTACATCCTGGCTGACCTTCGCGATTTCCCCCTTCGTCGAGGCGGCTGCCTTCTTTTGTGCCAGCGCAACGCTGCCGCCGAGGACCGCGTAAAGAGCAAAAATTAATAGAAAAATCGAACAAAAACGCTTTTTTAACATGGAATTTTCCCCATTCTCGAGAACTCAGTTGGAACAAAACCACACAGAGGCGGAAAGACACCTGCTTTTTTGTTTTTCAAGTGTAAATCCTTGTCATATGTTAATATGTTAACATATTTGTCGGTTCTGTTCAAGAGGTTGCAGTTTTTTTTGTTTTATTTACACAGGTTCGGCAATTTTTAGATCATATCCAAAATTAATATAAACGACACAGATGCAATCATCTGCAGAGCCGCAATCGTAAAATTGCGGGAGAGACGTTGGAAAATCAGGGAAACTTCTTTCGGACGAAGAACCCATTCCGCAATCTTACGATTGCGGCTCTGCCATTTCCTGCTCACTCTTCCTCTTTCGTCTTTTTCGTCGTCTTTTTCTTTCCGGGCTTCTCCAGCGGCCCGGAAAACTCGACGTCCATATAATTCAATTGCATCATATTCGGCCCGGCTTGCGTCATTTCGTTGCCAGCAAGCGTAACTTTATCGCCTTTTTTAATGTATTCCAGCACCGTCCGCCCCGTCAGCACCGCGTTGATCGTGGGCGATTCCGCGAGCTTGCATTTAATCGACGTTTTTGTAAACGCGTTCTGCGGAACGGTGAGTACCATGACGCCCGTTTTCGAAAGGCTCTTGATCGAACCCCGAACCACCAGCTCCATGCTTTCCGGCGGCTTCTCTTTCTTCTGCTTTTTCGCACCGCCGCCGACGGGCTCCATGCCGCCCATGCCCCCGGTGCCCATGCCTCCCATGCCGCCACCCTTGGCCATCTGCTGCTTGAGCTTCATTTCCTCGCGGGAAACATACAGCTCCGCGGCGTGCTCGGCCAGGAACACCCCGGGCTGGCACTGCCCGATGGGAGCGAAAATGGTGACTTCCTTGATCGGCTCTTCGATCGACGCCTTTTTCAGGTTCACGTCCGCCGTGAAAGAAATATACGCGCCCTTCTGGAGAAAATCTTCCGGAGCCTCAGCTTTGGCGATGATGACGGCGTTGGCCGCCGGCTTGCACTGCCATTTTTCGCCGATGGCCGATTCGATTTCGAAGATCCCCGCACGCGCCGCCGAGAACGTGCCCTCCAGGTCAATCGGCGCGGCCTGCCCGTCGCCCTGCTTCTGCGGCTGCCGATTTTTCGACCGCTGCTGGGCATGCGCGTCCGCCGCCATAAAAAAAACGACCGCCGCCGCACAGACCGACAGCTGCGCGAAATGCATGAAATAACGTGATTTTTCCATGGGATTCTCCCTCCATTCCGACCCAAATTGACACGGGACGCCGTTCCCCTCTATCATAATCCTTTTCGCCGCGAAAAAAAAGAGTGGTGGAGCGTTTTTTACCTGTTTTTTCGAGAATTTTATAAAAAAGCGGCTTTCGCCATGGGAGTACCGGACACCGTGGAGGCGGCAAAATGCGTCTCCCGGATGGTACGTTTAAAAAAAGAGATGGAAACCTGAATGCCGGCTTCCATCTCTTGTCTCTCCATCAGGAATAACAGAAATCGTTAGTCCTTCTTTTCCTCTTTGGGGCACTCGCCTTTTTCGCAGTCACCCTTCTTGGCGTCGCCCTTTTTCTTGCCTTCACCCTTTTTCTTGCCGTCTTTTTTGCCTTCAGGACGCTCTTTCTTGCCTTCGCCTTTTTTGGCTTCGGGGCGATCTTTCTTGCCTTCACCCTTCTTGAACTCGCCTTTTTTGCCTTCGCCCTTCTTACCTTCGGGGCGTTCTTTCTTGCCCTCGCCCTTCTTGGCGTCGTCTTTCTTGCCTTCGCCCTTCTTCGCTTCCCATTCCGCCTTCATTTTTTCACGGAACGCGTTGAATTCCTCTTTCGTGACCGTGCCGTCATTGTCGGCATCGATTTTTTTCAGGAATTCCACTTGTTTTTCGTCTTTACAGTCGGCAATTTTGATGGCGCCATCTTTTTCCAGCTTCTGGAAGAATTCGCCGCGCGGGCCACGCCGCTCGCCTTTTTTCTCTTCCTGGGCAAACGCCGGGGTGGCCATCAGCACTGCGACGACGAACATAACGATCCATTTTTTCATGACGATTCCTCCAGTTTTGGGGTTGTTGATGAACGCCGGTACACATCGCGGCATCCTTTGAAATTGCACATTTGTAATCGTTCTCGCGAGGGTACACGCTTCCGTTTTCGAAAAGCATCCTATTTGCGATAACATTAGCTGAAACGCCGCCCGGAATACGTTTATTGCAAAAAAAACGAATATTTTTTTTGAAAATCGGCAAGAAAACAAAAAGGGAAGCCGGTCGACGCGGCTTCCCCGAAAAAAGATCACGCATTCGCGGGAAAACGATTATTTATCGCCGCACGCGTTGCATTTATGGCATTTTCCATGGCCTTTATGACCATGTTTGCCGTGCTTTTTGTCATGAGACTTCTTGCCGCCCTTGCCGCATTTTTTGCCGCAGGATTTGGGGCCGTGCTTGCCGCACTTTTTGCCACAGAATTTGGGGCCGCCTTTGCCGCATTTTTTGGCGCAGAATTTCGGGCCGCCCTTACCGGACTTCTTGCCGTCAAATTTGGGGCCACTCTTACCGGGCTTTTTGCCAGCGAATTTCGGGCCGCCCTTGCCGGGTTTCTTGCCAGCGAATTTTTTGCCGTCTTTGCCGCATTTCTTGCCGTCAAATTTCGGGCCGCCCTTACCGGGCTTCTTGCCGTCAAAGTTGGGGCCACTCTTACCGGGCTTTTTGCCAGCGAATTTCTTCGCGGCCGCGGCAGGAGAAGCTTTCGCGCCCTTTTCCATCCACATTTGATGGGATTTCTGGAAAAACGCCCGAAATTCTTCTTTGGTCACTTTGCCGTCGTTGTCCGTGTCCACCTTCTTCAGGAATTCGGTCACATCATCAATTTTGATGAAACCGTCCTTCTCCAGCTTCGCGGCGAAAGGCCCGCCCGGACCACCCGGGGCTCTTTTCGGCCCTTCTTTTGTGGACTCTCCGGCCGAGATGGCATTCGCGACGAACGCCAGCAGCACCGCAGCAGCACACAGCAGAAAACATCTTTTCATACTTCACTCCTCTTCACTTTAGGTGAGTTATTAGCGCAGACCACCCGCGCAAAAAAACACTCGCATAGAGCTCTAACGCAGGGATGTCTCATTTTTATGCACCTCGATATGATATTTTCGCTTTTTTAGAGAAAACATTAAAAAATATTGGCAGAATGAGGCAAATAGGAGAAATTTTATGGCAGTTTTTAGGCGAATTTTCTATTCAAAGATCATTTTTATTGCTCTTTTTTCATAAAATCAGGTAAACCATATAATTAAAATGACTTTTCCGCTGGATCGCACTTTTCACATGGCGTCATTTCCCGTAAAATATACCGTGTGTCCGGGATATTTGGCCAAGACAGAAAGGGGAGACGGAATGGATCTAAACAATCAAAACGATTATTGGAACCGCGTGGCGGAGGAGAAAACGTTCTCGCTACCGCTGGATGTGGAGCATTTTTCGAAATTTGTGGATAAAAAGGCGAGTATTATTGATTTTGGTTGCGGTTATGGGCGGACGGTGGCCCCGCTGCTGGCGGCGGGTTTCTCGGCCGTGACGGGGTATGATACTTCGGAGAACATGGTTTTGCGTGGGCGGCGTGAGCAGCTCCCGCTGGTGCACATTTCAGATCCGCGTGAAATCCCCGCCGGTGACGGGACGGTGGATTGCGTTTTGCTGGTGGCCGTGCTGACGTGTATTCCGGAAAACGTGGGCCAGCAGGCACTTTTATCAATTTTGGAGCGAAAATTAAAGCCGGGTGGCGTGCTTTACGTGATGGATTTTCCGATTCAGCAGGATCCGCTGCGGGCCAGCCGTTACGACCCGACGTACCGCGATTCGCTGCAGTACGGAATTTTCCACCTTCCGGAAGGCGTCACCCTGCGGCATCATGAACAAGCCTGGATCGACACGCTATTCCGCGAGTTTGACCTTCTGGACGAGCGAATTTTCCCCACCTCGACCATGAATCAGAACCCGGCGTATGCATTTCGTCGAGTGGTGAGGAAGCGGTGATGGCGGTTTTTTAGAGCATCTCCCCAATTTATGTATTCACCAGAACAGCAGCAGGGAGCGGAACGTTAGCGCAGAGACCGGATGGAAGTGGGAAAATCCCGGCGACCCTATTCGGTCTCTTCGCGTCACTGCGTTCCGCTTCGCTCCCGGCTGCTGTTTTTGTGAGTCAATTAATTGATAGATGCTCTAGCGCGCGTTTCCGAGCGTATATATAATTGTATACAGACGCAAGAAAAAGGATCTCGCATCTATTGTTTATTTGCGTATGTTTTGCAATATGAAATATCTTTTTATTTTGCGTATATTAAGTAAACTGTTGTGTGAAAATAGCCGAATAACACAGAATGCACAGCGCAAGAGAAATGCGTTGTTTTGTCTGGTTTTCCCGTATGAAACGGAATTTCTAAAAATTTTGAGAAAAATTTTTGCATTTCGCTGGAAATGGTGTATAATAAAGACGTAAAGGGAAAATTAGCGGTTTTTTTAACTTTTTTGTTTTTTTGCTATTTGCACGCAGACGAATTTTTGCTAAAGTAAAAACGCAGGCGATTTAATTTGATGGAAAACATGGCTTGCCACCGTTTCGGTTCTGGAGAAGGGAATTCTTCGAATCGCGGCGGGTGGAAACGGGTGTCGCGAGGCACCACGCATGAGGAAAGGTGAACAAGAATGCAAGTGAATGGAATGAGCGGCCCCGGCAACGTTTCGAATGTCCAGCGGGTACAGACGCCTCAGCAGGGGGCGGGGGAAAAAGTGCTGGAAGCGCCGAAGAATGATTCTCAGGTGCAGGATAAGCTGGAAATTTCGCAGGATATCAGCACGCGCCCGGCGGATGCCGCCTCGCCGGACGGAATCCGTCACGAGCTGGTGAACCGTGTCCGTGCGGAGATTATGGCCGGCACGTATGATACGGATGAAAAAATGGACATCGCGTTGGGCCGGCTGCTGGACGAGCTGGAAGGGCGTTAATCGTTGGGCCTGATGGTGTGAAGTTGACATCCCGGTTGGGGGGATTTAGCCCACCGGGGTTTTGGGGAGAGGAAAAATAGCCGCGTCTGTTGCATGCGGAAATCTGTTGCCGGTTTATTCTGTGGAAACCGGCTTGCTGCTTCTCTTTTTTCTAAAAAAAAGTCTTTTTTTTCTGAAATGGCTGAAACTGGTCTGGACAAAACGGCCAATAGTTATAAAATCATAACTGTTGTGAATGATGTAATGTTCACTGAAGTGAATGTTTATTGCTTGTTAATAGTTCGATTTTTGCTGTGAGAATGGTTAGGCCATGAAATGAGACCCGATCGATCATGAGTTCAGAATTTGAAAACAAAGATGTCGAGCCGTTTGTGAAGATGATGATGATCGTCGATCGCATCCAGCAGTTGATTTTGTCGACTTCTTCGAAAACGCAGGTAGCGTTGGTGGAATCGCTGACGAAGCGGCAGGAGAAATCGCTTTTTGTGGTTTCTCGGTTAAATGCCACGAAGCCGGAGGGGGTGACGCTGAAGGAATTGGCGGAACATCTTCACATGACGGTGCCGGCGGCGTCTGTTTTGGTGGAGAGCATGGTGCGCAAGGGGCTTTTGTCGCGTGTTCCTAGCGCCACGGACCGCCGGGCGGTGTGTATCAAGCTTTCGCAGCAGGGGCAGGAGATTTTCGAGAACTGCTGTGGGCAGGTGAAGCTCATCACAAAAAATCTCATCGCCGACGTTTCCGCCGCGGATCGGGAGACGTTTCGCGGCGTGGTTCATCATATTTTCGAGCAGCTTTTTCACGAAGATTATATGGAGAATCGAAAACTTTTATAAAAAACGCACTCTCTCGCGTTGTGCAGCGGCCGGATGGATGGGTTTGGCGACTCCGAAATACGTTTTCCTCCAGGGGGGCGTATCCCGTCCAAATCGCCGTCCGCCGCTGCCGGGCTCATGCCAAAACGATTGCCGCCGGGGCTCCGGCACGGAAATAACACAAAACACGGTTTCCTCGTTTCAAGGAGAAAAACACGAATGATCAAACAAATGCTTATCTTTTCGCTCATGCTGGGAATGATGTTTTCCTTGCCGGCGGTGAGCTCGGCCCAGGAGAAAAAAGGGGATCAGCCCGCTGCGGCGAAAGCGGCTGTGGATAAACACGCGGATAAACCGGCCGAGAAAGCGCCGGAAAAACCCGCGGCCGAGAAACCTGCGGGCAAACCGGGCGACAAGCCAGCGGATGCAGGCGCTGGACAGCCGATGATGCCGAAGTCGGCGGTGCTGGTGGAGAAGGTATTTTCCCGCCCGTCGGTGATCGACAAAAAATACGTCGGCGTTATTGAGGCGATCAACACGGTCGTGTCGGTGACGCGTGTTTCGGGCGACATCATGAACGTGGCGTTTCATGAAGGCGACCTGGTGAAAGAGGGCGAGCTGCTCTTCGAAATCGACGATGTGCGTTATGCCGCGACGGTGAAGTCGGCGGAGGCGCGGATCGAGCAGGTGAAGGCGCGGATTCAGTATGCCGAGGCGTCTTACAAGCGGAATCTGACGCTTTACAAGGAAATCACGGGCGTTTCCGAGGACGAGGTAGAGAGCGTCGCCAGTACGCTGGCCAGTGCGAAAGCGGAGTTGCGGGCACTGGAGGCCGAGTTGATTTTGTCGAAGGACGACCTGCAAAACACGAAGATCTACTCGAAAATCACGGGCCGCGCGGGGCGTCTGCCGCATTCGAAGGGCAATTACGTCACGCCGGCAAGCGGGGCGCTGATTACGGTCGTGCAGATGGACCCGATCTATATTCGTTTTTCGATGAGCGAAAAAGACTTCATTTCGATGTTCGGCAACGTGGACAACCTGAAAAAAACGGCGACCGTGGTGCTGCAATTGGCCGACGGGACGTTTTATAAGAACGGCGACGATGCGCCGATGAAGGGCGAGATCATGTTCATCGACAACGCGGTGAAGACGAGCCTTTCCTCGGTCAGCATCTGGGCGTCCTTCAAAAACCCGACCGAACGCCTCAATCCCGGCGGTATCGCGGGGGTGCACCTGACGAAAACGGACACAACGGAGTACCCCGTGGTGAAATCTTCGGCGATCATGTTCACGCAGCAGGGCACGCAGATTTACGTGCTGGGCCCGGGCGACGTTCCCGAGCTGCGGACGGTGACGCTGGGCGCGACGGACTCCGGCGGCGTCTATCGCGCGATCACCAACGGCCTGAAGGTCGGCGAGACCGTTATCATCGACGGTATGCATAAAATCATGACGCTGCCTAATGCGCAAGGCCAGATGCAGACGCTGCCCGTCGCTCCCATGACGGAAGCCGCACGCGACGCGATGGCAAAAGAAGCGTCCGTCGAGCTGAAACAAGTGAAGGACGATCGTGCGGCTGCGAAGGCTGCCGAAGAGGCGAAGGCCGCTGAGAAATCGGGCGCAGCGAAGAAGGAGACCAAATAATGTCGAGATTTTTCATCGAACGCCCGAAATTCGCGTTCGTCATCAGTATCGTGATGGTGCTGACGGGAATTTTGAGCATTGCCACGTTGCCGATTGCGGAGTACCCGGAAGTTGCGCCGCCGCAGGTGATGGTCACGGCGGTTTACACCGGCGCCACCGCGCAGGACATCGTCGACTCCGTCGCGGCCCCCATCGAATCCCAGGTCAATGGCCTGGAAAACCTCCTGTACTACGTTTCCACGTCCGACAACTCCGGCGCGTATTCCCTCCAGGTATACTTCAAATACGGTACCAACGGCGACATCGCGCAGGTTAACGTCCAGAACGCGGTCAAGCGGGCCGAGTCCGTGCTGCCCGTGGAAGTGAAGGCGTATGGCGTGAACATCATCAAGCGTTCCGCCGACATTCTTTCGCTGTTTGCGTTTAAGGTTGACTCGGACAAAATGGATCTCTTGACGCTGGGCAACTACGTCAAAATGTATGTTCGTGACCCCCTGGCGCGCGTGGATGGCATTAATGACGTCCAGATTTTCGCCAACCGGGAATACAGCATGCGTATCTGGCTGGACACGCAGACGATGTCGGCCATGGGAATCTCCACCGATGAGGTTTCGCAAGCCATCCAGGGGCAGAATATTCAAGCCGCGGCGGGTTCTATCGGTCTGGAAAGCAGCAACGCCTATATGCAGTTCAAGCTGACGATCAAGGGGCGTTTGAAGGAGGCCCACGAGTTTGAGGAAATCATCGTCCGCTCCGACGGCATGGGCAACGTCGTCAAAATCAAGGACATCGCCAAGGTGGAGCTTGGTGCAGAAAAGTATTCCGGCTACTCGACTGCCAACGGTCAGGAAGCGGTCGTAATGGCTATCTTCCGTAACTCCGACGCCAACGCGCTGGACACCGTGAAGCGGGCGAAGGCTGAGCTGACGAAACTTGCGGAGCGTTTTCCTGAAGGTATGACCTGGGAAACCGCGTTCGACCCGACCGAGTTTATCGAGATTTCGATGTATGAAATCGTCGAGACGCTCGTCATTGCAGTGCTCCTGGTGGTGCTGGTGACGTATCTCTTCCTTCAGGACTGGCGGGCCACGATTATTCCGATCATCGCCATTCCGGTGTCGCTTTTGGGGACGTTCCCCTTCCTGTGGATGTTCGGTTTTTCGATCAACACGCTGAGTATGTTCGGGTTGATTCTCGTCATCGGTTCGCTGGTCGACGACGCGATCATCGTCGTGGAAAACGTCATGTCGCACATCGAGAAGGGCGAAGACCCCCACACGGCCACCGTCAACGGCATGGGGCAAATCACGGGCCCGGTCATCGCCATGACCATGGTGACGGTCGCGATTTACGTCCCGATCTGTTTCTACGGCGGTATGGTGGGCCAGATTTACCTGCAATTCGCGGCGACGATGAGTATTTCCATCGTGCTTTCGGCGGTCAACGCCCTGACGCTCAGCCCCGCGCTGTGTGCCATGATTTTGAAGAAGCATCGGCCGGCGCGGTTTTCGATTTTCAAGCCCTTCAACATGGCGCTGGACGGAACGCGTAACGGCTTCTCGCTGATGAGCAAGCTGCTTGTCCGCCGGATATTTTTAACGATCATCCTTTTCGCCGGCATCGTTTTCGGCAACTATTACCTGTTCAAAACGCTGCCCACCTCCTTCCTGCCTGAAGAAGACCGCGGCGGTCTGTTCGCGCACATCGAGTTGCCGCCCGGCGCTTCGCTGGCGAGAATCGAGAAAGTCACCCGCTACCTTTCCGACAAGGCCCAGGCGATCCCCGGCATCAACCGCGTGATGATCGTCAACGGCTACAGTATGATGGGCGGCGAAGGCGAAAACGTGGGAATGGCCATTTTCAAGCTCGACCACTGGGACAAGCGAGAGACCAAAGATCTGCAATTGCAGGCCATCAAGGCGGAGATCGATAAAATCTGTGCCATGGTGCCTGAAGCGAGGATCCTGACGTTCGTGCCCCCGGCGATCATGGGTGTCGGCACCTCCGGCGGAGCGGAGTTTTATTACTGTGCCACGGGAGACGTCACTCCGCAGCAGCTGGACATGGAGACCAAGCAGTTGCTGGGTATCCTGATGAACATGTCGCCTGTCTACCAGCAGCAGGGGATCAAGTTCCCCACGCAGTATGCGTTCAGCACTTACAACGCGAACACGCCGATGCTGGAATTGAAGATCGACCGCGACAAGGCCGAGATGATGAGCGTGCCCATTAGTTCGATTTTCAATACGCTGCAAAGCAAGCTGGCGTCGTACTACGTCAACGACTTTAATATTCAAGGCTATAACTTCAAGGTTAAGATTCAGTCCGAGGCGGACAGTCGCGGTATCATGGAGGACATCAATAACATTTATGTCCCGAACGTCCGCAGCGAAATGGTGCCGTTCACGGCTGTGGGCGACATCGAATACTCGGTGGGGCCCCGGAGCATCAACCGTTTCAACCAGATGCTGGCGGCCAAAGTCAACGCCAACGCAAACCCTGGAACCAGTTCAGGAACGTATATGCGGATGATCGAAAACGACATCAAGCATCCCGATAATTTCCAGATCGAGTGGGAGGGCATGAGTCTCCAGGAGAAAAACAACGAGGGGCAGATCGTGTTCCTGTTGATGCTGTCGGTAACGTTCGCGTACCTGTTCCTCGTGGCCCAGTATGAAAGCTGGATGATCCCGCTGCCGGTGATGCTGTCGGTGCTGGTCGCGACGCTGGGGGCCATGTACGGCATCCTGATCTGCCACTTGGATCTGAGCATTTATGCGCAGCTGGGCCTGCTGATGCTCATCGGTATTGCCAGTAAGAACGCGATTTTGATTGTCGAGTTCGCGCAGGAAGAACGCGAGTCGGGCATGACGGTTTCGGAGGCGGCGGTCAGCGCCTTCCGGCTGCGTTACCGCGCGGTGCTCATGACGGCCTGGTCGTTCATTCTCGGCGTGCTGCCGCTGGCGCTGGCCGTGGGAGCGGGAGCCGGGAGCCGGCGGGCCATCGGCATCACCACCTGCTGGGGCATGTTGGTCGCGACGCTGCTGGGAATCGTTCTGGTGCCCGGACTTTATGCCGTTTTCGAGTACACGCGGGAGTTCTTCCAGCCGAAACTGCGGCGCAAGCTGAAGTTGGCGGAAGAAAATCGCTTACTGGCGCAAAGCACAGCGGCCGCCCTGGCGGAAATGCCGGTGGAGATCGTTTCCGAACCGACTTCACCTCTGGAAATGGACGCGGCCATGGAGTCGCCCTCGGATACCCCGCAGCGAAGTTGGGAAGATGTGTATTCCGATTACCGGAACGGGCCTCCAACCGACGAGCCGCAGTCGTAATCCTTCCCGGCATCTCCCGCCCCTCGCGGACGGGAATGCACGGTGCCCTGTGCCGGCGTGAAAAGCTCCCCCGCTTTTCCGCCGCCGCAGGGCTTTTTTTACGGATGAAAAATCCATGCAGCCATAAAAACAGCAGCCAGCAGCGCAGCGGAACGCAGTGACATAAGAACAGCAGCCGACAGCGTAGCGGAACGCAGAGACCGGATAGAATAACTGGGATTTTTCCCACTTCTATCCGGTCTCTGCGTTTCGCTCCGCTATCGGCTGCTGTTTCTTATATCCGAGTGCATTTGAAAGCCGTTTTAGTTTTTCGCGCCCTGCAAGATTCCCCGCACTTCATGCGGCAGGGGTTTTTTCGAATTGAGATTGTTCATCTGGAGGTCCCACTGGATATCGCGGGCGCTGCGGAGCTCGATCTGGCCGGTGCTCATGTCCACGTGATACACGCAGATGGAACGCTGTTTCGGGTCGATGATCGTCAGTTGCTGCACCTTGCCGGTGGGCGTGGCGAGCACTTCCTGAAACGCGATCAGGCCGTCGGCGCTGGCGGGCATGTGATTTTTCGGCATGCCTTCACCCGGGGCGGGCGAAAGTTCGGCGGGCATGCTTCGCATCGCGGTTTCCACACTCGGGTGGGTGGCTGGCGTGGTTCGGACGGGCTCCTGGTGAGAAGCTGGCGTCACGTGGGCGGCCGCGGCGTTACCAGCACCACCCGCACTGACGGGGGCGTTATAACCGGCCTGGGACACTCCACCGGAATGCACGCGCGCAGCCGGCGCGGTGGGAATAGAGGCGTCGCGCGCCGGGGTGCGGATGGAAAGGACGTCCGAAACCCGAGTGCCGGAGTCGGCACGCTGGGCCGGGGGCGTCTCGGCATACCAGTTTTCCTCATGATACATCTGCGAAAAAACCGCGTCGCCCGCCATAAAAACCGCAGAATAAACAAGAAACCCGCAGAGTGAGCGTGGCCAATTTTTCCCGAACGGATAACGATTCATGTGTCCCCCTGGCATTCATCATACGCATAAAATTACATCGCCCCGCGAAACACAAGCCTCGCGAGTTCCGTAAAAACCATGATCCAGTGTACCTTTTTCCGGTTTTTTCTACAAGAGCAGTTTCGCGTTTTTGCCGGGAGTTGCCAAAAAAATGGAATGCGGTATGATGAGAAAGATAAAATGGCCCGCGAAAGGATTATTTTTCCCAGTCCTTTTTTCTTCTCTCTGTGTCCACTGTGTTTTCTGTGGTGATTTTTTATAAAGAATGAGACAATCATGTTCAAAATCTCGCGACAATTCGATTTTTCATACGGCCATCGCCTCCTGGGACACCAGGGAAAGTGCCGCTTTTTGCACGGCCATAACGCCCGCGTGCGAGTTACGCTTCAGGCGGAAACACAGAATGAGCTGGGTATGGTGATGGATTTCGGCGACATCCGCGCGACGCTCGAGGCGTGGGTGGATGCGGAGTTGGATCACCGCACGCTCTTGAACCGGCATGACCCGCTGGTGGCGGTGCTCACGGAGCAGGGCGAGCCCGTGGTGATTCTGGATCAGAACCCCACGGCCGAGAATCTCGCGCGGCTGATTTTCGAGAAAGCCCGGGAATTTAACCTCCCGGTCAGCGAAGTGCGCGTATGGGAGACGGCCCGCTGTGCCGCCAGTTATACGCAGTGAACGCAATGAGCCGCACGTGGAGCGCAGCGAAAAAACAGCAGCCGGGAGCACAGCGGAACGCAGTGACCGGATAGAATAGCCGGTATTTTTCTCACTTCAATCCGGTCTCTGCGCTGACGGCTGCTGTTTTCTTGCAGCACGTTAGTATTTCGCGCGCTCCGCGTGCGGCTCATTTTACTTGCCCGCCATCATCGCGGCGACGTCGGCGTCCGGGGCGGTGATGGGTTTGATGTCGAAGGTTTTCACCAGCACGGTCGCGACCGCCGGGGAGAGGAAGGCGGGGAGTGTGGGGCCGAGGCGGATGTTCTTGAAGCCCAGGGCCAGCAGGGCCAGCAGCACGGCGACCGCTTTTTGCTCGTACCACGCGATATCGAAGGACAGCGGCAGCTTATTCACGTCATCCAGGCCGAAGGCGTCTTTCAGGGCCAGGGCGATGACGGCCAGCGAGTACGAATCGTTGCACTGGCCGGCGTCCAGGACGCGCGGAATGCCGCCAATGTCGCCCAGCGGGAGCTTGAGATAACGGTATTTCGCACACCCGGCGGTGAGGATCACGGCATCCTGGGGGAGTTTTTCCGCGACATGCGTGAAGTATTCTCGCGATGGATGCCGGCCGTCGCAGCCCGCCATGACGACGAAACGCTTAATGGCCCCGGTCTTCACCGCCGCGATCACTTTCTCCGCCAGCGCCAGCGTCTGGGCATGCGCGAAACCGCCGGTGATTTCGCCGGTTTCCAGTTCCGTCGGCGGGGGGCACGTTTTCGCAAGCGCCACGATTTCGCTAAAATCTTTCGGCTGCCCGTTCACGCGGTCCGGGATGTGTTTCACCCCCGCGAAGCCCGCCATGCCCGTGGTGAAGATGCGGTCTTTATACTCGCCGCGGACGGGGGTGATGCAGTTCGTGGTCATGAGAATCGGGCCGTTAAAGCTCGCGAATTCCTGGTTCTGATGCCACCATGAGCCGCCGTAATGGCCCACGAGGTGCGAGTATTTCTTGAATTCCGGGTAATAGTGCGCGGGCAGCATTTCGCTGTGCGTGTAAACGTCCACGCCGGCGTCTAGCGTCTGCTCCAGCAGGTCTTTCATGTCGCGCAGGTCGTGGCCGGAGATGAGGATGCCGGGGCGTGTGCCAGTGCCGAGTTTTACTTTCGTGATTTCCGGATTTCCATACGCGCTGGTGTTCGCGCCGTCCAGGAGTTTCATCGCGGCGACCGCAATATTTCCGCACTCCAGCACCATGGCCGTCAGTTCGTCGGCGGTTAGTTCCTGTGTCGTGGCGGAGAGTCCGTTGATGAGGAATCGGAAAATGGCCGGGTCGGTTTTCCCCAGCACCGCGGCGTGGTCGGTATATGCCGAGACGCCTTTCATGCCGTAAATCAGCAGCTCACGCAGCGAGCGGACGTCTTCGTTTTCAGTGGCCAGCACGCCCCGCGGCGCGTCGGGCACGCTCACGCCGAGACGTTTTTTCCAAGCCAGCGCTTTATCGACCTGCGCCTGAATCGCAGCGTCATCGAAATTCGCGTTCGTGATGGTAATGAACATGGACTGGGCCAGGAAGAGGCCCACCTCGTCGAGCGTTTCGGACTCGTCGATCATGCCCGACTGTTCAGCCGCGACGGCGATTTCCTTCAGACGCTCCATCAGCACGTCCTGCAAATTCGCGGTGCTCACGCTCTTGCCGCACATGCCCCCGCGCGTACAGCCGGTGTTATTATGGGTCTCTTGACACTGAAAACAAAACATACTCATAACGATTCTCCTTCACATAAAACATGAAAAACGGAAATGGAACATCCGCGAAAACAGCTTATGCGTTTTCAGGCGGCGATGATATTTCATCATTTTCGGGCGCTTCCGCGGGCGGCCCGGGCATCGTAAATTCCTCGGGCAACGTCTGCTCCTCGTGGAGGATGGAGCGGCGGGAAATGGTTTCAAAAACCGTCCACGCAAGTCCCGCCATCAGCAGCGAAAACAGCAGAATCATCCAGACCGGGAACGGCGTTTCCTTCACTTCCACCCGCGGCGTCCACTGGATGGTCTTCGCCAGCAGCAGGGGGGTGAAACGCGGCACATCGGCCTGCGTAATATACGGATTCGTCTTGTAAAAAAAGCCGGTGAAGGCGATTTTTTCGCTGATTTCAGGCCCCACGGGGAAACCTTCGGGTAAAGAAATCACACACACGATGGTCGGCTCCTCCGGGCTTTCTTCCGGCGCATACCACACCCGGTACATGTCGGGCACGCTCTGCTCGAAACCGAGATATCCGACTTTTTCCACCGCCCTGGCCACGCCCCGACTGCGGACGAGCTTGCCGCGATACACCTCCGGCTGTGTGAGCAACTGCTGGAACAAAACGCGCCCCACGCTGTGGGCCCGGAGCGTTTCCTCGGGCGTTTCGTTCAGCAGCGTGGTCAGGTGATTCCAGGCGTCGGCCTCGGTCGTAAAAATCCGCGATTCGTCGTCCACCGCCGCGAGCTTCGTCATGTCCAGACCCGGCAGCGGCTCCACTTTCTTGAGGTTGTCCAGTTCGTCCGCAGCATCTATCCGCGGGCTCATGAACGCCTCCAGCCAGACCCAGTTGTGCGGCTTCGATCCCTCAATCCCCAGCAAAATGAGGATGCCGATAAGAAAAACGATCCGCACGGTGGTGCGTCGCCGCGACGGATTATTCCAGTCCTGATTGCGTCTGCGTGACATGATTTGATACTCAACACACGTTAAATTCCGGGATTTTTCTCATAAGCACGGGGGCATTTTATTTCCGCTCATTCCAGCGGTAGAAGGGCGTCTTCAGGCGCCGCTGGAGGAAAACGTCGATCGTCTGCTGCTCGGCCTCGCCTTCCAGCGCGATGAGTTTGGCGCCTTGCAATTTGCTTTTGGAGGTGATGGCGTACACCTTCTTTTCCGGTTTGTCGGTTTTGATTTCCTGGCCGTTGGCGTCGTAAGCGACGACGGTTTCGGTGCCGCCGGATTTTTTGATCGCGGTGATGAATTGTTTTTCCAGTTTGTCGGGGGTGTCCACCGTGCCGCCGGTGCCGCAGAGGATGAGGGCCGAGAGGCTCCGGTTCCACAGGGGGTTCGCGCCTTTGCCGGTGAGATAATCCTGCACTTTCATCCCGAATTTCACTTTGGGCGGGGAAATGAGCACGATTGCCTTGACGTCGCCGGTCTGGGGATCCGCTTTTCCGGTTCGAAGCACGCGGGGGTTCCAGTCGGCGGCAGCGAACGCCGCGGCGAGGATGGCGCCGGAGTCGACGCCGATGAGCCCCAGTTTGTTGATGTTCAGGGTGCCGTCGTTATTTTTTTGCCGCAGGTAAGCTTTCAGCAACGGAAGGTCGTACTCGAGCATATCGGCGAAAAGTTTGACCTGGTCTTTTTCCCGGTCGATTCTCTGGGTGACGTCGGGAGTCTTTTCGCGCACGGTGCTCTGGCCGTGACCTCGCAAATCGGCCACCAGGACGGCATAACCCTGCTGCTGGAGGTACGGGGCAAGGGTCGCGAAATCGTTGCGGTCGCCGTCCCAGCCGTGAATGAGAATCAGCGGAACGGTCTTGTTCCCACGATTGCCCGGGTAATACGTTGCCGAGAGACGCACGCCGTCCTTCGTTTTCAGTGTTTCCGGCGGGATTTCGATCGGCTTGGCGATCGGCCGTTTTTTAGCTTCTTCCTCTTCGTCTTTTTCCTCCGCACTTGCCGCCTGGGCCGAGGCTGCGGACGGACGGAACGCGGGAATGTTACTCAGGCCGTACACGAGCGTGAAAAACGACAAAAATAACACGGGAAAAAGCCATTTTTTTGTATGAGGAATGTTTTTTCTCATTTCGCACCTGCTTTCCGGGTAATATTTGAAAGGGAATATATTTCGTCAGAAAAAAAGAAAGACGCACCATACTTGTATTTTAAATGAAAGAAGCGCGGAAGTCAACACCCGTGGGAAAATGGCAGAGCCGCAATCGTAAGATTGCGGGAGAGACGCTGGAAAACTGGGAAACTTTTTACTGACGGAAAATCCATTCCACAATCTTACGATTGCGGCTCTGCCACTTCGTGTTTACACTGATTTTGGATCTGCTTTAGAAGTGGAGATATTTCCGGCGGTGCTTATCCGGTCATTCCGCTGTGCTGCATTCCCGGCTGTTGTTTTTGTGGCGGCGCGGAATGGAAAGAAATTACGTTTCGTCTTCGAATTGCACGAAATCGATCGGCGACTCGCTGCGCGGGTCGGAGATGCGAATGGCAGTGCGGCCGGCGAGCAGGTCGTCGAAGAGCGGCCCGAGGATTTCCGCACGCCACCCGTGGGCGAGGCGGGGGGCGGTCTCGAAGGGGTGGATGCCCAGCCGCCACGCGATCCATTCTTTGACGTCGGTGGGGGAGGCGACCAGCGCGACGGCCAGTTTTTCACGGTCGCAGACGCTCCCCAGGGCGGAGTATAACAGTTGTCCGCAGACGGCCAGCTGGGAGTAATTCCGGGAGATTTTCCGTTTCGGACATGCTTCGGGCGGCAGGCCGAGCGCTTCTTTGATGCACTGGGCGATTTCGGGCAGCACCCGCTGCATGTCGGGCTGCTCCATCCCCCGGATGTTGCGCAGGGCGTGGACGTCGGCCAGCTTCCGCCGCGCGAACTCCATGATCAAATCGTCCCGCAGGACACGGCGCGGCATGCAGTTTCTCCGCCTCGCCACGCCCTCCCGCCAGTGCCACAGCGCACGCACGACCGCCAGCGCAGCGCTGTCCAGCGTCGCGTTACGCACCAGCTTCCGCCACTGCGGCGACGAATAATACCGGTAATGCTCGGCCATCTGGTACATCATTTCTTCCCGGAACCAGTCTTTTCGGCCAAGCCGACGCATTTCGCGTTTCAGGGCGGTCTCCAGCTCGCGGAGGTACATGATGTCGTCCAGGGCGTACTCCACCTGCCGGGATGTCAGGGGACGGGTTTTCCAGTTGGTGCGAGACTCCGTGCCGGGAATGGTTTTTCCGAGAAGCCGGGAGACGAGATTCGTGTATCCGGCCGGATACTCGTACCCCGCCAGACCGGCCGCGATTTGCACATCAAACAATTTTCGCGGGAAACGGCCCGTAAGCCGATAACAGAACCCCAGCTCGCTCTGGCAGGCGTGGACGATCGTTTTGTGAGGCCCCTCGACCAGCAGCTCCCAAAACGGCATGAGATCCCCGGCCGTCATGGGATCCAACAAAAAATACCCCCGCGGCGAGGCCACCTGCACAAGACATAAAAGCGGCTGGTAATGATTTTCCGAGATGAATTCGGTGTCCAGGGCAAGCCAAGCTGTGCCTCGGTGCGCTTTGCACCAGGTATCGAGTTTGGCAGGCGTGTCGACGATTTGGTAATGATTCACGGGATTGTGGATGGTGGATGGAACAGCAGCCGGGAGCGGAGCGTCAGCGCAGAGACCGAATCGAAGTGGGATAAACCCCGGCGATTCTATCCGGTCTCTTCGCGTCACTGCGTTTCGCTACGCTCCCGGCTGCTGTTTCTTGTTTGTAATAATGAAAAAAAAGCGTTAGTACGTTCCGACCAGGCCGCCGTCGGCACGGTTCAGCAGACGGTAATACACCTGGGCATCGATGGTGTATCGGATCGTCGAGGAGCTGTTGTCGCACATGACGGCGTGGATGCCCTGGGGATGGGCAGAGCCGAAATTGCTGGAGTATTCCATGCCGTACTGATCGCGGTAGGGGCGGTTTTGCGCGTAACATCGGTAGGTGTCGTGATTACGGCCGCATGTGTAGAGGTCGTCGTCGCCGCCGTCGCTCTGGGAACTGCCGTCCTGCAGCACGTTGGCGGAGATGTATTTTTCGCCAAGCATGATGGTCGTGGCGGAACCGTCGGTGATGGCGTCTTCATAGAGCGTGCTGCGCGGGTAGAAGATGCCGGTCTCGGAGGCGACTTTGTCTTCGTTGCTGGGGTTGTTGGGGTCGTGTTTGAGCGTGCCGATCGCCCCGGCGGACCCGGCGTTGCCGGCGTAATCCGATTTCGCACAGGGCGACTTGAGATTCTGCGTCTTGCCGTCGACTTCGCAGTCGCGCTCGCTGGCGTTATATAATTCGGGCTTGCGCCGCGAGGGGCAGTAGAGCACCGCCAGCGGCACATTCTTGCGTTCGTCCAGCACCGCGTTGCGGATGTTGCCTTCGCCCAATTGTTCCAGGATGTTATAAATCCACCCGCCGGGCTGGGTGCTGTCGGTCCCTTTGTCGCTGTCGCCGTAAGCGCGGCAATAATGCCCCCCGCTGGGATACCGCCCGTTGTTGTTGGCGACGTGGCTCTGCACTGCGATACCGAGCTGCATGGTGTGGTGCTTGCAGCTGGCTTGCCGAGCAGCCTCGCGCACGCCGTTGATCGCGGGCAGCATCAGGGACATGAGAATCCCGATGATGCTGATGACCACCAGCAGCTCGATGAGCGTGAAGCCGTGGCGGAAAACGTAAAAGCAGTGATTTTTGAGCGTTTTTTTATGTTTTTTCATAACTTCCCCAAGAGGTTAAGGACGAAAACGGGATTATTTGAACTCTTCGGCATATTTTCGGATAAAGTCAATTCGTTTTTCAAGGATCGGCCGGCCTATTTCCTCCCCATTAATACGGAGGATACCGGGTTCATGGCCGGGAATAAACGCGGTTTTTTGATTTTCGGGAAAATTTGCGGTGAACGCGATTTCTTTCACGGTTAAACCCACGGGGCCGGTCTGGGTGGAAACGGCAAGTTTTATGGCGTTTTCGGTGATTTCCACCACCGGGGGCGTTTCGGGATTCAAAAAAGATTCCCGCCAGGCATTTTGTGCTTCCGGGGTGGTGAGGGCCGAGCCGATGCGCGCGTGCAGGGCCACGGCCGGGCTGCGTTTCGGCGGATGCGTCTGAAGCGGCGTCGCGCAATGCTCCACCGTCAGGCACATAAAATCGTCCCCGCCCTGCGGCGGCGTGATGGACACCCGCGCCGGCGTGCCGTCCTGCGTCTGCGACCACAGTACGCGCAGGGCGAGCATGGCCGGGCCGTAACGCAGGATGAGGGTATGGACGGAATCTTGCGCGGCGTCAGCTGGATTTTGCGTGGTGGCATTCGGCGTTTCCGCCAGCGAAACCAGCGTGCCGTTAAGCCACATTTCGTCCGGCACGGGGAACACGAAACGGCTTTTGACGTCCGTCACACGCTCCTGCGCGACGTCTTTCGGGCGGTAAATCGCCAGGCAAACGGCATCATTCTCTCGCTGGGCGGCCCGCCAGAAACAGTTCATGTGCAGGGCTTTCTGGTGGCCCTCTTTCGTCTGGAAACGGTTTAGGCCGTACGGATCATCCCGTCCGTCCGGAATGAAATACGCCCGGGGCCGCGTTTTTCCCGCCGCCATTTCATGCTCCCGCCGGGGAATGTCCACCGCGAGCATGGCGTTCTGCGCGGCCCGATAAAACGCCGTGGACGTGCTGAGTGTGATGTCCTCATAAATCCTCGCGGTGCGCCAGGCGTCCATCTCTTCGCTCCATTTTTGCACCACCGTCCGCGGATACGTGCGGTTCAGGCGGCACAGACGCTCATCCGGAGCGAATTTCGCCTGCCACGCGGAAACCAGCGTAACGCAGGAAACCGGCAGCGGCGCGCGGTCCCATTTCCACTTCTGGAAGTATCCCTCCGTAAACGCGTCCGTTCCGTAAATATAATTGTATGACCGGCTGTGGGCGCCGGAAAGCCGGCCGGACGGGGCGTGGTAATTCGCGGCGATGTCCGTCCAGAGCAGCTCGAGCATGGCGGCGGCGAACTGCCGGGCCTCCGGGGTTTTCGCGTGCGTGTGCAGAAGCTCCAGAGCTTCCAGGTTCACGCCGTAATACGTGGGTGTAACGTATTCGGTAATGCCGTTTTTCCAGGTCCACAGCAAAAACCGTCGCGCCCGCCAGACGCCCTCCGTTAACACCCGCTCATCCTCCAGGACTTCGCCCAGCAGGATGAGATTCGTGATGTTCACCAGCGCGATGTTCGTGTACGCGCTTGGCACCTGATGGCGGCGGCAGCCCTCCGCGGCGTCCATGAGGATGGTTCTCAGCAGCGTCTGCTCCTCCGGCGTGAGCACGTCCCGGAATTCCAGCCACATGGGCAGTCCCCGCTGGCACACGAATTCCACCGCGTTCCAGTCCTCCACGCCCGGCTGACCGAAATACCAGCGAAAATTGCCGAAATCCGGGCTGCGAAATTCCTTCATCTGCATTTCACGCGTCAGCTCCAGCAGGCGGAGGATGCGATCCGCCGGGATGCGCTGGGGGTAAGGCATGCTGTTTTCCTCGATTTTCGCGAAAATCCGCTCCCGGCATGATTCGGACATTTTATCCACGGCCGGGAGTAAATCCGGGTGTCGGCGAAAAAAGGTTTCCGCCGCGGCGAGGCAAAAGGCGTGATCCATGGCCGCGCGGACGCCATACGTCTCCCACGGAGTGCCGTCTTCCTGGAGGCGATTCCACGTTTTCTGGTAATTCAGCACTGCCTGGAGGTAAATGTACGCGTCTTCGGCCAGCGAGGTTTCCTCCAGCAGCGTGGCGTCTTCCACCAGCGCGGTGTCTTCCACGGCTTTCACCCTCTCCGCACGCTGAATATTTTCACCGCTTTCCGCCTCCGACGCCGCATTTTCTCCATGACTCACCTCCGCGGAGACACAAAATGCCGCCGCGGCAATAAAAATCGGTAAAAAACGCGTTATTTTTCTCATTTCGCCAGTTTTTCCACACAGTGCCGCATTTCGCCCAGGGTTTCTTCCGTGGGGGTCTGGTGGCCGAAACGGATGCGGTAATAGGTTTCCACGATTTTCGCCACGATTTCCGGCGGGAGCACCTCCGGCGGCATTTTCTCCTCCGCCATTTTCGCCAACTCGCGTGACGTCTGGGAATTCCCACGGGAAACGCCTTTTTTCTTGAGCAGCATTTCGAAATGGAGGTAAAAATCCACCGGGCTCTCCTCACGCGTCCAGCCGAACCAGGATTTTTTCTTCATGCCGCCCGGAATTTTCCGCAATTTTCCCGCTTTCAGCCGGCGTAATTGGCGCAAACGCCACCACCGCTTCCAGAAAATGATGGAAACGGCAAGGAAAACGCCCGCGGCCAGGAGCGTCACCTGACCGCGGGTACTGCTGACCCAGGCGATGAAACTTCGCCGTGTTTTGGCAGCCGCGGCGGTGTTCGCCAGCGAATCCCACATTTCCTGGCCGATTTTTTTAATCGGGTCATACACGGCTTCCATCTGGCGGGAAGCGTTCATTTTTATGACGTACGTATTCCAGAGCACCTCATACCAGTCCAGCCAGCCGCCGGCGGAATCCAAAACTTTCGTCACCGCGCCGACTTCTTCTTCCGTGTCCGGTGTGGGCTCCAGCCGCAGCCAGCCGCCATTCTTCCAGTACGCCTCCTCCCACGGCGAATCTTTCAAAATGTAATCGGGAATATCTTTCCGGGGAATCCATGCCTCCACCCACGCGTGCGCGTCCGAATTCCGCACGACGTAAAAATTCCCCTGCGAAATGAATTCCGTGGTGCAAAAACCCACCACCACGCGGGCGGGAATACCTTCCGCGCGGAGCATCAGAGCCAGGGCGGTGGAAAAATACTCACAGTGCCCCACGCGATTATTCCGGATGAAATCTTCGCACGGGTCCATATCCGGGTCACGGGCCCGCCCTCTGAGACTGTAACGAAAATCGTCGATTACGTGAAATTGCCGGGCCAGGTGCGTCGCGATTTCGTACGTGGTGTACTGTACTCCGGGGTCACTGAGCTGGCTGCGCCACTGGGCCGCCACCGCCTCCAGTGTGGGAACGGTGGAACGCAGCGTGCCGTCCGGCATCTTATTTTTCGGGAGCTGGAGGTATGATCGGGGGCCCAGCGTTTCCTCGCAGGGAGTCAGCGGCACCTGCGCATTCCGCTGAATGGCCCGCGTCAGCAGCGTGTATTCATAAACCGGCCTGTCCCAGTAAAGCCGATTTCCCCCCGGGTCGTAACGGATGGACTCATCCTGCGCCAGTTGCAGCATGTAAAACGGACTGACCGTGACAAGCTCGCGCTGCTGGAGCGTTTCACACGTGATTTCCACCGCCGTGAGCGTTTCCAGAGGCGTGTTTTCCGGCGGCGGATACAAAACTTTCGGGTTTTCCCGGGCCTGCGGAATTTTTTGCCCCAGCAGCGTGGGGTTACTCGGCGGAAGGTCTTTCATGGTGGTGATCTTCCATTTTCCGTCTTCGTACGAATTCAGGACCGTGCCGCGCAAATACAGCGTCATCGGGACTTTTTTCTCGGTGAGCGTGATACGCGGAAGCGTGGAGTAAATTCCCTGGAGCTTTATATAATCCGGCACCCCGGCTTCCAGAAACGCGGAAAGGCTCACCCGCATGGCTTCCTTCCGGTCCTGGAGCATGGTGCCCAGGTGGCCGAGCTGAACGGAGTTGGAAAAGCCGGTGGCCGGGGGCGTCATGCCGCGCATGCCGTATGTAAACGCTTCCCCTCGCCGGGGCGTCAGGAAAAAGACCATTAACCCCAGTAAAACGGAGCACATACCGATTCCGAAAAGCCGCCGCAGCCACTCGAATCGCAAAATCTGGTGTTTTTCCTGGTCATGGGCCACGCGGGCGTTATTTTTCGCGCTTTCCGTCACCTCTTCCGGCGGGGGTTTTCGGAAAAAACGTTCCGGGGTGCCGCGCGCCATCCGCTGCTGGCGTTTCGTCGCGGAAAGCAGCGCCACCGTGATGAGCATCAGCATCAGGTACATCACCAGCAGCACGCCGAACGTAAACGTCTGCGGAAACGCGGCGGCCACCACCACCTGCAAAAAACTCAGCAGCACGAGCTGCCAGTATGTGTGAATATCCTTTTTCCGGAATAAAAGGATGATTTCAAGATAAACCAGGAGGTTCGCGATGGCCACGATCTGGTCCACGCCCGCGAAACGGACGGTAAAATGTCCCAGTGCCACGAACATGGCCCCCAGCGTGACGAGATTCTGGAAAACACGGTTCAAGGAGAAAATTTGAAAAATGTCCGTCACCAGCAGGGCCAGCATGGTAAAGAAACTGACCATCACCGGCAGGGAAGGCTCGTTTTGCCCCATTCCCAGCAGCGTCGCGCTAAGAATCACGGTGACACAGACCGCGATCTGTAAAAAACGCTCGATTAACATTACGCTGTCCCCAAAAAACGGCGTTCACCCCACCTCACCAGCCGCGAATGCGGCGACTCACCTCCCACTGCGGATCTGATCCCCCTCGCGCGGCCCGAGAAACGCCTCGGCATACTCCTGCACCTGTTCCGGCGTCTCAAAATATTTATCATAAACCCAGTCGTCGTCATACTCGCACCGGGCTGTGGTGTACGTCCTGCAAATACTCGGACGATTATAATAATCCGCGCAGCGGTACTGGGCGTCCAGATTCTTGCAGCGCGTGTGCACCAGCAGGAACCAGTTCGCGTCCTCCGTAAAAACCGTCGCGAATTCATGCAGAACGTACCACCGGATGTGCTCGAAATCCTCCCAGTCCACCGGCTCGTCCAGCCCCAACGCAAAATAACGGCAGCACTTCCCCTGGCAGTACGTGCATAAATCGGCGTCCTCGGGCAGCTCGTCGCGCTTCGGTTTATTTTTTATTTTCATGTTTTTTTCAATTTTTTTGTTTATCACGGAAACAGCAGCCGGAAACGCAGCGCAGCGGAGTGACCGGATAAGCAGCGTCAAATGCTCACCCGCTTCCACCCGGTCATCGCGATTCACTTCGTTCCGCTTCATTCCCGGCTGCTGTTTTTATTCCCTATTATTACATCTAAATATTATACGTCGTTTTACAAAAAAAAGCAAGTATCTTGCCGGAATGGAAAAATTAACGTATAATTTCATGCATTCTCCATTCCTCATTCCTCATTCCTCATTCCCCTCCATGCTTTTAATCGAAAATCTGGACCAGATTCCGCCCAGCCTCAAGCACGGCGCCGTGACGATCGGAAATTTTGACGGCGTCCACTGCGGCCACGCCCAGCTCATTTCCCGCCTGCTGACGTACTGCCGGTCGGTGGAAACGCAGCGTGAGCGTGTCCCGGCCGTGGTTTTTACCTTTCATCCGCACCCCGCCGGCGTCCTGCATCCCGAGCGTGCGCCGCAGCCGCTGACGTGGATTAACCGGAAGGCGAAACTGCTGGGCCGACTGGGCGTGGATGCGGTGATTGCGTGCCCGACGTACCCCGCGATTCTCCGCTGGACGCCGGAAGAGTTTTTTGAGCGGTTTTTGTGTGATCTCTTACATGCCCGCCATGTGGTGGAGGGGACGAATTTCCATTTCGGGCACGCTCGGGCCGGGAACACTGCGGTGCTGGAGCGGTTGTGCCAGGAGCACGGCATGACGTGCGAGCTGGTTGCGCCGGTGGTGAGAGACGGGGAAACGGTTTCCAGCTCCCGCGTGCGGCGGCTGATTTCGGAAGGCCGGCTTCGGGAAGCGAACGCCCTGCTGACCACGCCGTACCGCATCCGCGGGATGGTGGTGCACGGGCTGGCGCGCGGGCGGAAGCTGGGGTTTCCCACGGCGAATCTGGAGGCCGTGGACACTCTCATGCCCGGCAGCGGCGTGTACGCCGGGCGCGCGATTTACGCCGGCCAATCATACCCCGCCGCCATTCACCTCGGCCCGAACAGCACCTTCCACGAAAACATCCCGAAAGTGGAGGTCCACATCCTGGATTTTCAGGAATCCATTTACGGAAAGCTGCTGAAAGTCGACTTTCTGGAGGAACTCCGCCCCGTCGTCACGTTTCCGGATCAGGAAACGCTCGTCGCGCAGATGCACGACGATCTTCGCCGCACGCGGAAAATTTACGCGCTGGCAGCGGAATGCGAATGACGGTAAAAACAGCAGTCGGGAATGTAGCGCAGCGGAATGACCGGATTGATGTGGAAAAAAATCCTGCGATTCAAGCCGGTCATTCCGCTGCGCTTCATTCCCGACTGCTGTTCTTGCGGACGCATTAACCAAATAAATGCCCTTGTTTGCACTTTCAGAATAGTCGCCGTAATCGGAATAAACCGGAAAATCGGTATGAACGCCATTATTTTTCGTAAAATCAACATTTTACATATTTTCCCATGATCTTCGCTTGTGTGAAGGAAATTTTGAAGGTAAAATAGGATATGCTTAAATATATGCGCTATGAAAATAGGCCTTTTCATGTACGCAGCAAAAAAACGGTGTCGGATGGGGACCGCGAAACGGTCGTGATTAATGAATACAAAAAAAGTTAATGGCAGGATTTTTCGATTTCTCTGGAGCGTAAAATGATTCGAACCTTTGCAGCGGCATCCCTTCTGGTTTTGGTTGGCTTGCACTTTTTCACCGCGTCCGTGTCGGCCGACACCCTGACCTGGAATAATTACACCTCTGGAATGTGGAACGTTTCCAGCAACTGGTCCCCGGCCAGGGTGCCCACGATCAACGACAAAGTGGTTTCCACTCAGGGGTGGATTTATACGGGGGCGGAACTTGCCCAGTGCCAGGCGCTGGAGCTTGGTAACACCGCTCTGGCCGAGTTGAGTCTCGGCGGCAGGCTGCTGTGCAATCAGGCGGGCGACCCGAGCGTCACCACCGTGGGGAGTTTCGGCACGCTGAACATTTACGACGGTGCTTCTTTTGAAACGACCACTAGCACGACCTCCATCGCGGGGCGTGTGAATGTCATGGGGGCCGGTGCGGTGTTCAAAGTGAGCCAGAGTCCGTTCGCGATCGCCGGGGGAACGGTGAATCTTTCGGACGGCGGGCGCCTGCTGACGCCTCAAAGCTCGGTCAGCGGCTGGACCGGCACGTTAAACGTCAATAACGGCGGCGCCTGGGTCCATACCCATGACGGCACCTCCGCGACGGAGTTCGATCTCGGCGGAACGGTCAACATCTACTCCGGCGGCCAGGTGAAAATTACGAAAACCACCGCTGCGGGGATGTCCATGCCGCGGATCAGCGGCGAGGTGAACGTCACCGGCGGCGGCGCCAATTTCGCGTATAACGGGGGGGCGTACCCGCTGTATCTCGACGGAGCGATTAACGTTTCGTCAAGAGGAAATGCAAACATTCAGTCGCCCGTGCTGCTGAATACGGCAGTCAGCCGGCTGAGTATTACCGGCCAGGGGAGTGTTTCGACCAATGGCTTGACCCTGCAAAACGGCGAACTGCTGATCCGCGATGGCAGCCTGAAGTCGACTTATTTCTCGACGGATAGCGCCGGCGCCTTTAATATTTACGGTTCCGGGTCGGATATTCAGTTCACATCCTTCCAGCATACCGGCGGCCGGGTCACTTTTTATCCCGGAGTGCACGGCACTTCCACCATTAAGGTATCCGCGGAGTATACGAACCGCGGCGGGGGCCCGATGTATCTCGACGCGCCGTCCGCCTTCATGTCGCTGGGGGTGAATACGATGGATTTGATCAGTTACGGCAAGCAGCCGATGAATGAGCCGTACGCGAATAATTTAACGTTATACACCATCGGACAGACGATGACTTACGTGAATGATATGGCGACGCTTCGCCTGATGGTGCAACGGCCGGAAGAGTTCTGGGACCTGGAAGACACGTTCCGTTTCGAGGGCGGTGGGCAGGTAAGCGGAACGATGATGGTCGAGGGCCGCTATACTTACCTCGAGGCGATTTTCGACGGCATCGACAGCCCGCAGACGGCCCGACTGCTGGCCGATTACCTCAATCAGGGGCAGGAAACTTCCGGCTTGTATTTCAGCCTTTGTAATGCCAACAGCCTGATGCTGACGGGGGGATACCTGGGCACGGCCGGCTACGGCTACTTCGCCTGGGATCTTAACGGTTTCAATGATTCCCATAATACGAGCATTTCCCTGCTGGGTTTTAATGAAATTCCGGAGCCGTCGACGTGGGTGCTGCTGCTGCTGGGAGTCGTGGCGATGGCCGGTTATGGCCGCGCGTCGCGGAAACGTCAGACACACCGTTAATCCGAAATATCCCCGCCGTGGTTTATCCCGCGATGACCGAAAAATGAAACGGGCGCAAAGATTTTTGCGTCCGTTTTTTTGTTCCCCAAAACAGTAGCCGGGAATGCAGCGCAGCGGAATGACCGGATAAGTACTGCCGAGAGGTCTCCCACTTCTATCCGGTCATTCCGCTAGCGCTTCATTCCCGGCTGCTGTTTCCCGCCGTTTACATTGATTTTGAATGTGCGCTAGAGCATATCCAAAATCAGTGTAAACATGAAATGGCAGAGCCGCAATCGTAAGATTGCGGAATGGATTTTCCATCAGTGAAAAGTCCCCCCAAATTTCCAGCGTCTCTCCAGCAATCTTACGATTGCGGCTCCGCAGGATAGCAACACGCCAGTGTTTACATTGATTTTGAATGTGCTCTAAATGGCAGCAATTATCATAAAATTCACATTTCCAGCTTCACCACTTGAGAACCATTACAGCTGTTCACTCTTCCGTAAAGCGGATGTCGTCCAGGTAAAACACGGTCGGCTGGCCGCGGGAAACGGTCACCCAGCCGAAGCCGGTTTTCACGCAGGTGAGGTCCAGGCCGTCGAGCGTGATGCGGTACCGCGTCCAGTTTTTCGTCAGCGTCACCTCGCGTTTCTGGGTTTTCATCGAGTCGGAGAATGCTTTATTTTCCAGTCCGCCGACCTGGAAGGTGACGATTTCACCACCGTCTTCGCCGCGTGCCCAGAATTCGAGCGTGCCGGCTCCAGTGAGGTTAAATCCGCCGGGTTTATCACCCCAGTCGTTGGCGGGCGACTGCCACAAGACGCCACCCCAGCCTTCCTTGGCTCTGAAGGTCACCTTCATGCACGTGGCGCCGGAGTGCGGTTTTTTCTCCCAGCCCGAGTCCATGCTGATCGCCTGGGGCTGGCCCATGTACCCCGACGGAATCCACCGCACGGGCACGTCATCCGCATACACCACGCACGGCAGCTTCACCGCCGGCAGCGTAAAATCCGGCTTATCGCCCTCCCCCTGAAGAATCTGGCTGGCATACGCCGCGTTTCCGTGGCCGTCGCGCACATACGCATACAGGCGGTACACGCCGCCGCCGGGGAGCTTCACTTTCACACTCGCCGTGCCCTGTCCAGCCGTGATCGCTTCCGGAAACTCCGGCGCGTCATTCTGGGCATCCCCACCCACACTGTACCCGACTTCCGCGATCAGCGTCCACTGATATTTCAGCGCATCCCCGTCCGGATCCCGCGCCTCGGCTTTCGCGGCGATTTCCTCGCCCTCACGGATGCCTTCCGTTTTCGCCACCGCCAGCGGCTTAATTTCCGGCACACGGTTCACACCCGCCGGCAGCGGTTTTCCCGCCCACGCCTCCTGCATTGCCTGGGCCGCTGCGAGTTTTGAGCCGTCTTCCAGCAGCATCCCGAACCACGTCGGCGTGCCTTCCATTTTATGTCCCCACAGAAACGCGTAAGACCCCAGGCAGTATTTTCCGCGCTGGGCCGCCACGGTTTTTTTATACGCGTCCGCATACACCGCCGCCTTTTCCGAGCTGTTGGCCTCGACCGCCGCGCCGTGAACCTTCCCGGTTTCCCAGTGCCCCACCGGGCCGAACTCGGTGAGCATGAACGGCTTTTTCGCCTTCATCTGCACCCACCGGTCACCGATGGACGCCGCGCCGCCGTACGCATTCACGCCTATAATGTCCACCGCCGGGCACAGCTCCTGGAGCTTCGCCAGCTTCTCCGGCGTAACCTCCGCCACGACCGTCATCACCGGGTGATTCGGGTCCAGCTCATGAATCAGCTCCGCCAGCACATTCACCTGCCGCCACGCCGGCTCCGGGTTTTTCGCCTCCAGCTCCATCTCATTTCCCAAGCCCCAGATCAAAAGCGCCGGGTGATTCTTATATTTTTCCACCATCTGCCGCACTTCCGCCTTCTGCTTTTCCAGTGCCGCCGTGTCCGAATAATCAAACCCGTGCCGCTCATGGCCCATCCAGTACCCCAGCGTCACCGTCAGCCCCATCGCCTCGGCCTTCGCCAAATCCCGCGCCGCATGATCGATTCCCCACGTCCGGAACGAATTCCCGCCGCACGCCTTCAGCGTTTCCAGCGACATGCTTCCGCCCACTCCGCACGCGAAATACGGCTTCCCGTCCACCGTCAGCTGAAACGTTCCCGGCCCGCCGGTCACCTTCACCACCGCCGGCCCCGCCTCCGCCGCCGAAAGCAGTCCGCCGCACAACAATCCCGCCAGCGCTACCGCCGCACACACAAAATGCCGCACTTTCATCTTCCGCCTCATTAAAAATTGAAAACCACAAAAAAATTCAGTCCGCGAGAACCGCCCGTTCATCCCAGTATACCATCTCTCCACCCTTCCCACAAGCCTCTTGCCCCCGGCGATTCCATCTATTATAATGGGGGTATTCCGTTTTTCTCCCACTCAACATACCCTTCACCCTACACCTCCCCATGCCCCGCCTAACCCTCTGCCTCGCGTTCCTTTTCCTCACCGTCTTCACGCTTTCCGCCGAGGCCATCGCGCCCGACGGCTGGAAAATCACCAGCAAAACCACGCTCCCTGAAACCGCCATCCGCGCTTTCGGCGCGCAAAGCGCTTTTTATACGCAGTACGAAACGCCGGACGCCCGCCCCGCGTCCGTGCTGTGCATCACTGCCGAGTCGCCCGAAAAAGCGAAGCTGCTGCACGCGAAATACCTCCACGACCTGAATCTCTGCGGCCTGTACCTCCAGAACGCCGCCGCGAAAAAAATACTCCCCGGCATGCAAAAAAAGCTGCCTGACCCCCAAGTGCTGTATTACGACTTCCCCGGCCAGGGCTGCCTCACCGCCGCGTACACCGTCCGGCAAATCTTTCTCTTCACCGCCGCGAATGCCGATGACCTGAAAACGCTCTTCGCCACGCAGGCCGCCGTGTTCCCCGTCCAAATCGACTGGCATTTCGCCCCCGAAACCGAAGTCCCGCTTTACATCCGTGCTCGCAACGACAATCCTTTCCGCTTTTATTACTGGTTCAACCAGTTCCCGGAAGGCGTCCGCCCCGAGAACTACCGTTTCCTGCCGGAATTTGACTGGGCGAAACAAATGGGCACCGGTTTCAGCGACTGGTGCAACGTGGCCACCAACGACAACGCCGAGGGGCTGACGATGCTGCCGTCCATCCAGTGGGCCATCCGTGCCGCCGGCCGGCGCGACCTGCCCGTGATCGTCGACACGAGCCTGACCGACAACCAGTCCGCGAACATGAACCGTTTCGCCGCCGAGACGATGATGGGCAACCCCGATTTCGTGGGCGCATTTTACTGCGTGGCTGATACCAGCCATGCCGGCATTCGGCCGCTCTCGTGGGGTTCCCAGGCTGGAAAGAGCCAAATTCTCGCGACGCTTCAGCAAATCGTCCGCGAGACCCGCCACGTGGAAAACGTGGTGGAGTATCTTGAGCCGCACGGCGAGCTGCGGCACGCCAACAGCGACATTTATCTTGAGTACGGCCCCGTGGCCGACGCCAGTTTCCGCGACTATCTTCGCCGCGAATACAACGGCGATCTTTCCGCCGTCTCCCGCCGCTGGCACGACGACCCCGCCGCGCTGCGTTCCTGGGACGACGTCCGCGTGCCGGAAATCGCGTCTTTCGCCGGATGGAACGCCGACGCGCTGGACCTCAAGGGTGACTGGCGTGTGCAGCAGGAGCCGCCGCGTGGCGAGCCGCCGGTGCCGGAAGAGCCGCAAAGCGACGATCAGGTGCGGCACCGTAACCACATGGCCAAAGAAGCCTGGGAGCGTGGCGTCCGCGCCCCCGCCGAGTGGTTTTCCGAGAGTTTCGACGACTCCGCCTGGCCCGCCATCCCCGCCCCCGGCCACGACCGCATCATGTTCGTCCACAACCGCCGCCCCGCCGTTTTCCGTCGCGACGTGACAGTGCCCGAAGACTGGCGCCGCAAGCACGACCGCGTCTGGATTTACGTCTGGGACCTCAACCGCGCTTCCGGCCATCCCGAACAGGTCTGGCTTAACGGTACGATGGTCGGTCAGCAGGAAATCCAGCACCCGCGCAACAACGTCATGGTCTTCGAAGTCACCGACCAGCTCCGCGCGGGCAAAAACACCGTGGCCGTCCGCACCGCCGAGGGCTTCCTCGCGTACAAGGTTTATCTCTCGCCGCACGCCCCGCAATCCTACCCCCTGCTGGCCCCCACCGAAAACCGCCGCTGGGTGGATTTCGCCGGATGGTGGCGGTGGTCGCGCATCGACGCCGTCCGCCGGGGCATGGAAATGATCCGCGAGGAAGAGCCCGACAAGGGAATCGTGTGCATGTCCCCCTACAGTTATTTCGCTGGCATCCGCGAGCTCTGCGCCACCTACGGCGGCCACTTCCACGACACCGGCGGCATGTCCGGCACCCTGGGATTCTCGCTCCCCGCCCTCATGCGCAGCGCCGGCCTGGCCTGCACGCTGGAACCCGGCGGCCCCGCTAACGACCCGCCCGAGCTCCGCCGCTTCACCTCCCTCTGGGCCATCGAGGGCCTCAACTCCATTCATTATTTCATCCATATCGGCTCCGTCTTCTGGCACCCCGAAATCCGCGGCCTTTTCGAACGTCTCCACACCCAGACGCAATTCATGGGCCGGCACCATATCCCCAAGGGCCAAATCGCCTCCCTCATGGACGACCGCGTGGGCAACCTCACCGACTTCCCCCTGATGGGCAACGAAAACGTCTTCATCCGCCACGATCCCGGCCGATGGGCCGTCTCCGGCTACTTCCTCCAGGAGTACCACTGGGACAACGTCACACTTTACGATTTCGAGGCGGCTGAACAAAAGCGCCTGGCGGACTACCGCGTGATCATCGACACCAACTGCTCCATCCTCACCGGGAAGCAGGTCGCGGATATCGAGCGCTGGGTTCGCGACGGCGGCGTTTTCGTCACCCACGTACAGACCGGCCGGCACCTGCCCGACGTGGCCGATGCCTGGCCCATCTCCAAACTCACCGGCTACCGCGTCACGCACATCGACCCGCACGACACCGACGGCAAGGCCCAGTGGCGGAAGCTGCGTTTCACCGCCGACCAGCCCGTGTTCCGCGAAGCCGACTGGCCGGAACATCAGAAGCACGCCAACGGCCTGTCCCTGGAGAAAGTCGCCCCCGAGTGCACCGATCTGCTGTACTGGGAAGACGGCACCGTCGCCGCCGGCATGCGTCCCCTGGGCAAAGGTTACGTCATCCATCTCGGCGCGAAGTTCTGCGACCACGTCATCTGGTGGGGCAACGAGGGCTTCAAAACCGCCTTTATGCAAATCCTCCAGTGGCACAATATGCCGCAACTGCCCGCGCGGGCCGAGCGGGTGCTCCTGCAGCATTCCGTCACCAACGATTTCCTGCACGACGTCTGGACGCTCACCAACCACGACCGTCCCGACTGCGAAACGCGCATCACGTTCCTGCACGACGCCCCGGCCGAGCTGCTGGAAGTGTGTACCGGCAAACGCTGGCCACTCACCCGTCAGGACGAGGGCACGTACACCACCGACACCATCTCCATGGCCCGCAACGAAACCCGCATTTTCACCGCCCCGCGTGCCGAAATCGCCGATTCCCAACTCGCGTGGCTGGAGCATCAGCGTGCGTGGTGGCAGGGTGCGTGGAAACCGGATGCCGACACCCCGCTGCTCGGCCAGCCCGCGCAGCCGAACACGTGCCCGTTCAACGACGACTGGGCCTTCCTCCCGCTGGCCGACGATCAACAGCCGGAAGCGTGCACCGCCGTGAATTTCAACGATTCCGCCTGGCAGCGCGGCAAGCTGGAGTCCTGGACCGTGCCGGAAGACTCCCCGTCCAAGCGCCGCGTCTTCCGCCGAACCGTCCGCGTGCCCGATGCCTGGCGCGACGGCGACGTGACTCTGTATTATCAAGGCCAGTACGACAACCCGTACCTCATCGGCGGCCGTGGCCGATTCTGGCTCGACGGCGAAGAAATTCAGCGTCCCTACCGCGGCATTCCACTCACCGGCGCGAAACCGGGACAGACTTACCAGGTCACCATTTACTGCGAAGGCACCGGCGATGTCTGCGGCCCATCCGGCAACATCTGGCTCTGGCGCACCGCCATCCCGGCGAAAACGTTTTCACTCGCCGGCGACTGGAGCACCTCCACCGACGCCCTGCGATGGTCCGCCGACACCACGGCGCTACCCGGCCCGTGGCCCGAAAAAGCCCGCTTCGCGCGACGCACGTTCACCATGCCGGCCTTCCAAAACAGCACGCAGGTTTACATCCGCTACACCGCCGCGCGGCCCGGTCTGACCGGCGTGATCATCAACGGCCGTTACCTCCGCCGCCACCATCACGACCTCTCCGAAACCACACACCTCAACATCACCCCCTGGCTCCGCCCCGGCCAACCCAACGAAATCGAAATCGTCGGCCGCGAGGAGCACGACCAGCAAATCACCGAAATCCGCCTGGATTTTTACGAGTGAATACAATACTAGCCCCAAGGAGCCTCCCATGCCCCAAGACCTCTGGTCGCTGACCGACGACGAAACCTTTACATTCGCGGAGCCGCTGGCCGCGGCGAAGTCCGAGACCATGTACCCCGTGGAAATCACCCGGCGGCGTTTACGCGGCGGCGTCTCCGACGGTGTGGACGTGGTGGACGTGGACAACGGCCGCACCCGCATCACGCTGCTGCCCACGCGCGGCATGGGAATCCAGTGCGTCACCTCCGGCGACGTCCACCTGAAATGGGATTCGCCCACCGCCGGCCCCGTGCATCCCGCCTACGTTCCCGTCACCGACCCCGGCGGACTCGGCTGGCTGGAGGGCTTCACCGAGTGGCTCGTTCGCTGCGGCCTGGAGAGCAACGGCTCCCCCGAATGGGACACCGAAGGCCGGCTCCGTTACCCCCTGCACGGCCGAATCGCCAACCTCCCGTCCCACTTCCTGTCCCTCTGCGTGGACCGCGAAACGGGTGAAATTTCCCTCACCGGCCGCGTCCACGAAACGAAGCTGTTCTTCAAGAAACTCGAGTTGACCACCACACTCACCACGCAGGTCGGCTCCAGCGAATTCACCGTCCGCGACACCGTCACCAACCATTCCGCCACGCCCGCCGAGTTCCAACTGCTGTACCACATCAACACCGGCATGCCGTTCGCGTCTCCCGGCGGCACGGTCACGGTGCCCTTCCACACGATGGCCCCGCGGACGCCCGCCTCCACCGCGAACCTCCCCACGTGGGACACGCTTTGCCCGGAATCGCCCGGCAGCGAGGAAGTGGTCTTCTTTTTCGAACCCGCGACCGACGCCGACGGCCTCTGCCACGCGATGCTGGCCACCGCCGACAAAACCCGCGGCCTGCTGCTTTCCTTCCGCCCCGACGAGCTGCCGTATTTCTCGTTCTGGAAGTGCCGCATGGCCCACGCCGACGGATACGTCTGCGGAATCGAGCCGGCCACCAACCTCCCGAACAACCGCAGTTTCGAAAAATCTCACGGTCGCGTCATGCCCCTGGCTCCTGGCGCATCGCGCACGCACACGCTGCGTTTCCGCATCCTGCACACCGCGGCGGAAGTGGCCGAGACGCATCACCTCATCCGCACCATCCCCGCCTCGCGCACCATCCTCCACGCCCCGCGTGAAGAATGGACGCCTTGATCGCGACCGCGCATAAAAAACAGCAGCCGGGAATGAAGCGGAATGCAATGACTCGCAATGACCGGATAGAAGTGGGAAAACGCTCGACGGTGCTTATCCGGTCATTCCGCTACGCTCCATTCCCGGCTGCTGTTTTCGCGATTACTGCTCCTCTCTGATTTTCTCCAAAAACGCCTCCGCGCAGCCATACGCTGCCGAATCTTCCGGCGCCGCCGCCATGCGCGCCTTCATCAGCGCAACCAGCGCCGCGCGGTGTTTCTGCTGATGCTCCACCAGTAAATCATTCTGCGAGGGATACCACCACACGTCTTCCGGCAAATCAAGATACGCCTGGGCATAACGCAAACACTCCGCCTCGGTGAGGTCGTCGCACGTCAGTGCTGTGCGGAGCATCTCCGAAATCGCCGCCTGACGCTCGCTTTCAAGTGCCTCCGGCTCTTCCTCATACCACCGCTGCGGGTCTGCGGGAGTGCCCAGCATACGCAGAAAAGGTTCGTTGAACGTCTCATTGTCTATCATCTCCGGGTGACGGATAAGCAGGTCGATGATGGGCAGAAACGCCCGGCTTGCACTCAAATTCCACCAGTCGGTGATCCGCATGATCGGCTTGCCGGTGTTCGTAATCTCGTGCCTCACCAGCATCGTTTTCAGCAGCAGGAGCAGCCCGCGGTGATCGTCCGGCTTGATTTTCAGCAGTGTCTGTCCCGTTATCGAATCGTAGGTATACCAGCGTTTTAGCTGCTCCCGCATTGGCACGTAATTTTCCTCTTTCTCGGGACCCCAGAGGCCGTATTTCGAGAGGCCGGTCATCGCCCATGCTACGGCAAGCTCAATGCGCAGAGGCCGGCAAATACGCCACCCGCTTCGCCGTTGCCAGGCATTTGATCGCCGCTGTGCGTTTGTACCCATCCGTCGCTTTGGCCGTCGCCGCGAAAAATCGGTAATCCTCTTCGCTGAACGGCAGCAGATTGCGGTTGAGCTCGGTAAATTCCCATATCGGGAGATATACACCGGGATCAGGCGAATCGTCGTCAGCGTCCGGCGCGACCAGCCACGCCCGCCGCAGCACCGCCATAAGCGCCTCGGGAGAATCAGCGGCGGCGATAATCGCTTTCGCACGTTCTCCACATACCACCGTCCACGAGCGATTCGTAAAACCCACATCCATCCGGCACGTGATTTTATCGACCAAATCCCGAATTTCGTCTCCACGCGATGGCGATACAAGAAAGGCGGCCCAAAGCATAAACAGCAACGTAACAAGATTTTTTCGCCGCATGATATCTCTCCATTTAAAACACTGCCACCGGAATAACAGACCGGCTTTTCACGGCTGTGACGCCGCTTCCGCCTCCTCTAAATACACTTCCGCGCGGCAGTACGCTGCCGAATCTTCCGGCGCCGCCGCCATGCGTGATTTCATCAGCGCGTCCAATGCCACGCGATGTTTCTGCTGATGCTCCACCAGCGCACAGACCGGATCGTCGAGGGAATACATCTCCGCATTTTGGGGCAAATCCAAATACTGCTTGGCATACCGCAGACACTCGGCTTCGGTCAGATCACCCTCCAGTGCGATGAACAGCACATCCAGAAGACCGCCGAGTCGGGCTGCGTTTATCCGCTCTTCATCAGTCATTCCGGATTTGTCGTCTTCGACCGGCGGGTCACCCGGCATGCGGAGAAACCGCTCATTATTTTCCTCTTTGGCAATCATCTCCGGATGACGCAACAGCAGGTCGATGATCGGCAAAAACACCCGGCTATCGTTTAAACACCACAGATTGTCCACCCGTTTCAGCGGCTCGCCGGTGTTCGTGATCTCATACTTCACCAGCATCGTTTGCATCAGCAAAAACTGGCCACGACGGTCATTCGGATCGATTTTCAGCAGCGCTCCCCCCACCGCCGGATTCGTATTGAACCAACAATGTATTTTTTCTCGCGGCGTATGTCCGGAGATTTTTTCCGCGTCGTAAGTTTCATACTTCGTCCCACCGGCTAACGCCTTGGCCACACTCGCTTCCGTCTCAGGGGAGTAGCCCATCGGTTTTTCATTGGCATCTTTACCGGCCTCCTTGCCCTGCGTCTGCTGGTATGTTATCGTGTAGATGAAATTTTCGTGATCTGAAAATTTCCGTGTCGGTCGCAGCCCGGCGTCGTCCATCAGCTTCCAGAAACCATCCGGCGTCAATTCCGGATCCCCGATTTTCTCCAGAAACGCGGCGAATTTCGTTTCATCATAAATGTCTGAAAAATACGTTTTGTCAACCAGATTTTCAATAATCGCGTCATACGCCCGTGCCGCCCGCGGGCCGATATTCTGAACTGCCTTCATGGCATAATAGGCGATGAACCAGTCGCCGTCATTATATATTCTGCCATCGCATTTTTCCAAATACGCATCCTCACGCAGGTCGCTCAGACGCTGAATCACCCGGTCGATATCCGGTTCCGGCAAGGCGTCGCCGTATTCCCCTAATTTCTTCAAGGCGGATATCACTTCCCTGGTATGCTCCGAATCCAACCACTGGCGAAGCACTGGCAGGATTTCCTCGCGTTTCGCCGCCGCGAGACACTCAATTGACGTATTGCGCTCATAATATACTTTCTCCATTTTCGAGCACGCAATGAAATACTGATAATCCTTCTCGGTAAACGGTAGCCGCCGGCACTGGTACCGAGCGAACTCCCACGCGGCACGATGAAGCACCGGATTGGTTTCGGGGCACGCACGCATGGCATCCCGCAACTCCGCCATGAACGCTTCCGGTGAATCGTAATCGGCCATCGCCCTGGCCAACGAATTCGCATCGGGGTACACCACCGGCCACTGAGGGTTCATCTCGTAATGCGAAATTTTATGAATGAAATCGTCGCCGCGCAACACATGCGAAGAAAAAACGCTCAGCAGGAAAACGAATAGCACTGCAATCAGGTTTATGCGCATATCTCACCTCACAAAAAAAGAAGAATACGAGCGAGCGGGGACATTCGTTCACCCGCTCACCCGTCAGGTTAGAAACGCGCTGCCGCTCAGCCGCCGTCGAAGGCTTTTTGATAGACGCCCTGGACGAGTTCGGTCGTGCAGTCGCGGGGGTTCATCGAGGCGCAGACGTCCTGCATGGCGGATTGGGCCAGGGCCGGGAGGTCTTCGGGTTTAACGCCGACGGCCGCGAGACTGGTGGGGATGCCGACATCGGCCGCGAGTTTTTTCACGGCGTCGATCGCGGCTTTCGCTGCTGCGGCGTCATCCATGTCATCCAGCCCGGCCACGCCCATCGCGCGGGCGACGTCCCGGAATTTGTGGGCCGCGGCGCTGTCGGCGGCGTTAAATTCCATCACCCGCGGCAGGAGAATCGCATTCGCCACACCGTGCGGAGTGTCGTAAAAGGCACTCAGCGGGTGGGCCATGGCGTGGACCAGGCCCAGGCCGACATTCGAGAACGCCATGCCCGCGATATACTGCGCCAGGGCCATGTTTTTCTGCGACTCCGGGCAGCCCTTCATCGCCCCACGTAACGAGCCGCTGATGAACCGGATCGCCTCGAGGCACAGGAAGTCGGACATCACCCACGCGCCTTTGGTGACATACGCCTCGATGGCGTGCGTCAGCGCATCCATCCCCGTGGCCGCCCGCAGCCCCTGCGGCATGGACGCCATCATATCGGGGTCGATGATTGCGACGATCGGGATGCAGTGGGCGTCGACACTGATGAATTTCCGCCGCCGGGCCTCGTCGGTGATGACGTAATACGTCGTGGTCTCGGACGCGGTGCCCGCTGTGGTCGGCACGGCAATCAGCGGCACGCACGCGTTGGGCGTCACGACCGCGCCCTCGAGGGACACGACGTCGGCGAACTGCGGGTTGGTGGCGATGATGGCCACCGCCTTGGCCGCATCCATCGGGGAGCCGCCGCCGATCGTGAGAATGTAATCGGCACCGGACGTGCTGAAAACCTCCATGCCTCGCTTCACACACATCACCGACGGGTTCGGCATCACGCCGTCGAAGATCGCGTAGGGCATGCCGTTTGCGTCGAGCATGTCCGTTACTTTCTTCACCACGCCGTGCTCCACCAGCGGCTTGTCCGTTACAATCAGGGCCTTCTTCAAACCCCGCGATTTCACTTCCGGCACGATCTGTTGAATCGCGCCCGGGCCGTGATAACTCGTTTCATTCAAAACCAATCGATAAGCCATGCTACACGTCCTTTCTGTCAAACAAAAAGTTTTCAAATCATTCTCAAACCAAAGTACAATACACGATGCCGCCGAGTATACCGGCGATGACCGCGTTGAGCAAGAAACTCATCAGCGTCAGTAAAACACCTTTTTTCAGGCCGAGTGTGTTTTTCGCGTCGACGAAAAGGCATTTTCCGAAAACAAAACTATAAACAACCAGGCTCATAACTATCATCAGCAGCGTGTATTTCCACCGCAATTCACTCAAATCGGCCGGAGTCGCCCCGGGGACGGGGACAAAAATATAGGTGCTGACGACACTCGCGGCCAGGAAAAGAATGGCGGCTGCCAGGCACACGAGGTTCATCGCGAACCAGCGATTGATCTCCAGGTGAAACACACGGTCGGCGATAAAGCCGAAAATCGCCGCGTAATAATAAACGCAAAGCATGACCGCCGGCAAACCGACGACCATCGCCACCTCGGGATTCGGGATCTGGGCATTCGCGATAATCACACACCCCAGGAACCCGGAAAACAGCAACGAACTGTACGGGTTCTGCAAAAAATAGTCGGTATCGACCGGCGGTTTATATTCCACACGCGGTTTATCGGCCTCGGCAACATCGGGCGGCACACGCAAATTCTCCAGGCAGCCGCCGCATAATAAATCGCCGGTCGCCGTCGCCTCGCCACACTGAGTGCACTTGTTTTCGTCCGTCATGAGATGCTCCTTTAGGGGTAATGCATGAGTTGCTAAAACAGCAGCCCGAAACGTGAGCGAGGGATAAGAATCGCTAAAAGATTCTCTATTTTCCGGCGCCGTCACGGTTTATCCGGTCGCTTACGCTCCCGGCTGTTGTTCTTGCGAATACTTTCATTTGGTAGATGCACTAGCCTCTCTCCCGCAATCTCACGACTGCGGCTCTGCAAACGATCGCATCCACCTCTACGGTGCGATACCTACGCGCCGAAGGCTTTTTTGTAAACCTCGAGCACGGCGTCCCACGTGATTTCGCGAGGGTTGCCGCCTGCACACACGTCGACGACGGCACCGTCGGTGAGGGCGGGGAGGTCGGCTTCCTTGACACCGATCTCGGCCAGGGTCGGCGGGATGCCGATGTCTTTGGAGAGCTGCTTGACGGCGTCTATAGCCGCCTGCACCGCCGCAGCTTCCGAGAGCGCATCGACGCCGGCCACACCCATCGCGCGGGCGATTTCACGGTATTTCGGGCCACAAACCGCCGCGTTAAACTCCATCACATACGGCAGCAACACCGCGTTGGCGATTCCGTGCGGCGTGTCGTAAAACGCGCCCAGCGAGTGGGCCATGCCGTGCACCAGGCCCAGGCCGACATTCGAAAACGCCATGCCCGTGACGTACTGCCCCAGCGCCATGTCCGCGCGGCCGGCGGGATCATTCTTGCACGCCGCACGCAGCGAACGGGCCATCAGCTCCAGCGATTTCAGGTTCAGGAAGTCGGCAAACTCCCACGCGCCCTTCGTGAGGTAACCCTCGATGGCGTGCGTGATGGCGTCCATCCCCGTAGCGGCCGTCAGCCCCGGCGGCATGCTCGCCATCAATTCGGGGTCGACGATCGCGACGATCGGAATGTCGTGCGGGTCGACACAGACGAACTTCCGCCGCTTCTCGACGTCGGTGACGACGTAATTGATCGTCACCTCCGCGGCCGTCCCCGCCGTGGTGGCGACGGCGATCATCGGAACGCTCTTGTTCTTCGTCGGCGCAAGCCCTTCCAGAGACACGACATCCGCGAACTCGGGGTTGTTGATGATGATGCCGATGGCCTTGGCGGTATCCTGGGGGGAGCCGCCACCGACAGCGATGAGGTAATCCGCGCCGGCTTCCTTGAACGCCGCCACGCCGCGGTTGACCACGGCAATCGTCGGGTTCGCGATCACGCCGTCATACACCGCGTATGCCAGGCCGTTGGCGTCCAGCAGGCCCGTCACTTTCGCCGCGACGCCGACCTTCACCAGGTCCGCATCCGTCACGACCAGGGCCTTCTTAAAGCCGCGGTTTTTCACTTCCGTCACGATTTCCTTCACCGCGCCGGCGCCGTGATAACTCGTTTCATTCAAAATCAGTCGATAGGCCATGAGGCTCTCCTTGGGGTTAAAGTTTTAGGGTTGGTGTGCTAAATGTAAGTCAAATTGATAATTGATAATGATCCATTCATCCGTAGCGTTCGGTTTCGATTTGCTCGAGGGTTTTTCCGGACGTGTCGGGGGTGAAAATGGTGCCGACGAGCATGCTGATCAGGGCGAAGGCGACGAGGAATCCGGCCGCTGCCTGCATGCCCGCGTATTTGAAAATTTGGGGAAAGCAATAACTCCAGAGGCCTCCGCAGCCGCGCGCGACGAAAAACAGGAACCCCTGGGCCGAGGCGCGATACCGGGCGGGGAACAGCTCGCTGGCCCACATCTGGTAAAAGGCCTGCTGGCCGGAACCGTTATTGATGCCTGCCAGGACGACAAATGTGATCAGCAGACCCAGCGACATGTAACTGGCCGGCAAGAGGAAAAGCCCCCACGCGATCACATAAAGCCCGGCCACGACGCCGAAAATCAGCCGTCGGCTGACGCGATCCGCAAACGCCATGAAAATAAACAGCGTCGCGAAGCAGGAAACGATGAACGACGTCATCACCAGCCCGCTGGCGGTCGCGTCGCTGACGTTGCCGACTTTCTCGCAAATGTACGGCATGAAAAATCCCCACGTGCCCGCCGCGAGATTCCAGACGGTGTAGACGCCGAGCAAGAACAGGATTCCCTTGAGATTCTCGCCCTTGAGCAAGTCAGTGAATCTCGGCTTGTGCCACACGCCCTGGGCGATCATCTCCTCCTCTTTTTCCTTGCTGGTCACCCAACTGTCGGATTCCGGCATCCGCAGCCGCAACACCCACGTGATGAACGCGATGAGAATCAAGTGGGCAAACACCAACTGACTTCCCAACGCACCGAACTCGAAATATTTCAGGACGGCGGAAAGCATCAGCACGACCGCCGGGCCCAGTGCCCATGCCACTTGCGCCGAGCCGCAATGCCGCGCGCGATTCTCGGCGGGTGCGTTTTCGGCAATCAGCGTCCACGACGCCACGACGTCGGCGCCGACCGCCATGCCCGTGATGAAATACCCGACGATCAGCATCTCGAAATTCACCGAAAAGATGACCAGCAGCAGGCCGAGCATGTAAAACAGCAGGTCGTAGGTGTAAATCAGCTTGCGGCCGTAACGGTCGCACAAACGGCCGCCGATGAAGGCGCCGATGGCCGCGCCGATGCAATTCGGTCCGAAGGCGCCAAGCATGCCGACCTGCTCCGGCTCCATCGCAAATTGTTTCTCCCACAGGGATAACGCCGCGCCGCCGGCCACAATCGACCCGGCATCAATATAACTGGTCATCGACGCGACAATCGTTTTCGTCCACGTGGACGGTTCTTTCGTTTCCATAAAATTTCGGGTTCCAGGGTTTAGAAAAATGAAAATGTATGTTCGTTAAAAAAATCTCACCAGGCGTCCGTGCGGAACGGAACTGCGGGAAAGCCTTCGCGGTTGTAAAGGTTGCAGCCGGCCGGGTTGTTTGACCAGGCGTAGCGCACCGCCACGGGCCGGGGGACGGCGGGGCACGTCACCACGACTTCGTCGCCGTCGATCACCGCGTCGGCCCAGTGCCATTTCCGATCTTCGCCGGCAATCGAAAAACGCTTCAGCCGGCCGGTTGCATCGGCGGCCACCGGTAGCATGCCGTCTTTGACGCCGACCATCAGGCCGCTGCCGGTGTGCGTGAATTTCAGGCGGATTTTATCGCCGTCGACGCGCATCGATTCGTAAAGTGGGCCGGTATACTCGCCGTGCTTGCCGTAATCTTTCGCCAGCGCCCACGCGGCCAGCCGATGCCCGACGTCATATTTATTCCGCGGGTGAATGTCTTTCGCGTCGCCGACGTCGATGATCACCGCCATGCCGCTGTTTTTAATGTCCAGCGATTGCGTCTGCGCGTCCCGGATTTTGCTCCAGTGCTGCTCCTGAGCGGGGTCGTCCGTGGCGGCTTCGTAATTCGCCAGTTGCACGAAATAAAACGGAAAGTCGTGGGCGTCGCCGGGCTGATTCCACAAACGCCGCCAACCGTTGATCATGGCTTTCTGTTTGAAATAATACGCCTCGCGATCCTGGGCGTTCGACTCGCCCTGATACCACAGCAACCCACGGACGGCATAGGGAATAATCGGGGCCACGCTGCCGTAAAACATCGCGCCGGCATTGCTGAAATGCTGTACGCGCGGACACATGGGCAGCGGCTCGCCCGCCGCGTGCGCCCGCTTCGCCGCCTCGGCCCACGGCCCCACCACCTGGGCATACTCCAGCATCCGCTGCCGGTATTCCCGCAACGAACGCTGCGAGTGCGCATACTCGTCGGCCAGCTCCGGCACCTCCTCCAGCCCAATAAACCCCTCGCGCGGAATCCACGAATTGATATTCGACGCGCCGCGCGAACTGTCGATCAGCCCCACCGGTACGTCCAGCTCCTCACGCAACCGTTTCGCGAAAAAATACCCCACCGCCGTGCCGTGACGAAACGCTTCGCCGGTGTACGGCATCCACGTCCGCGAATCCAGCCGGACGTCCAGCGGCGGCTCGACGTAATCCTCCCGCCACAGCCGCGCGTAACGGATCAGCGGTTCGTCCCGCGCATCATCCGCCGGGATATCGCTGGAATGCAGCGGGCACTCCATATTCGACTGCCCGGAACACAGCCAGACCTCACCGACAACGACGTTCGCCAGCGTGAGCGTATTCGTCCCCGCCACGGTCAACTCCCTGCCTTCCGCACACGCCTCCATCTCCGGCAGGCGCACGAGCCATCGCCCGTCGGCCGCCGCGACCGCCTCCGCCGAATTCCCGGCAAACGTCACCGTCACCCGTTCGCCCGGCGCGGCCCACCCGAAAATCGGCACCGGCATCCGTTGCTGCAGCACCATATTTTCCGTGAAAATCGCCGACAGCGTCACGTCCGCCCACGCCGCCGGGGCCGTTGCCGCCAGCGTCACGGCGGTCAATAAAAATCGCGTGAAAAACATCATCCGTTTACATCTCTCAATCCAAAAATTCCTCGCGGATCTTCACCTTGAACGCCACGCCCATGTCGCGGAGATCCTGCGAAACCATGCCCTGTTTTTTTCCGCCCATGGCACGGACCTTAACCGCGATTTCGGCAGATTTTTCGACGGTGTCCATCAGGCCAAAGGCTTCGTCGAAGTCGGTGCCGGAACAGAAAACGCCGTGGTGGGCCCAGAAGACGATGTTATATTTTTCGATCAACTCGGCGGTCGCCAGCGCGATTTCACGTCCGCCGGGCACCATCCACGGCACAACGCCCACGCCGTCCGGAAACACCACGGGGCACTCCGTCGCCATGCACCACAGCTCCATGCTGAACGCCTTGTCCTCCAGCGGCAGCACGAACGTCAGCGCGATGGCATTGGCAGGGTGCGCGTGGTAAATGACGCGGTGCCGACCGTCGGTTCGCCGCTTCGTAATCGCGTGGTTCATGAGGTGCGTCGGGAATTCGCTGGTCGGGCGCTCGCCTTCGGCCAGACCCCAGACGATGCTGTAATTTTCTCCCTTTTCGTCGATTTTCACGATCGCGAGATTGGCCTCGGGGTCGAGAATCACGTTCCGCATATACTTGCCGCTGCCGGTGACCAGGAAATACTCCCCGGCCAAATCCGGCACGCACACCTCTGTCGAGACCCACCGCTGCGGCTTGCGGAGCTTCTTTTCCACCTCCGCCAACTCCTCCGGGCGAATGCGGTAACTCAGGTTCCCCCCGTTTCGCTCGTGCCAGCCCTTGCGGAACCCGTCGTCGGTCAGGCGGACAAAACCCTGCAAAAACGGGGCGTCTAGTATTTTCATGATCGTCTTCACTTTCTGTTGAAGTTTTTTTGGTTGTGATAAATTTCGAAATGGGGAAGGGACAATGAGCGCAAGCGTCGCGCTACATCACTTTACATTGTCCATCGTCCATTGTTACACTTTCTTTACTTCGAACGACTCCCGCACCGCGAGGCGGGCCTGGGCGAGGTCTTCGAACAGCCCGGCACGCAGCATCTGGGCGAGGATGTTTCCGATGGCCGTTGCCTCGGCCGGGCCGGCATAAACCGTTCTTCCGGACGCCCGGGCTGTCAGGTGATTCAGGAGCACGTCCTGGGATCCGCCGCCGATGATGTAAATCGTCGGGTGGGTTTTTTCCGTCAGCGCGTCGATTTCATTCGCCGTCTGGGCGTAATAGTCCGCCAGGCTGCGGTACGTGCACGCCAGGAGCTCGCTCTCGGTTTCCGGAATCGGCTGCTCCGTCTTCAGACAGAACGCGCGGATGGCGTGGGCCATGCTCACCGGGGCGAGAAAACTCGGGTCGTTGACGTCCACCAGCGACGAAAAATCCAGCCGCAGGTGGGCCATTTGTTCCATCTGCACGAAGGTGTATTTCTGCGGAAACTCGTCCCGCAGCGATTGCACCATCCACAGGCCCATGATGTTTTTGAGGTAGCGGAAGCGGTAATCGTAGCCGCCTTCGTTGGTGAAATTGCTCTGCCGGCTCATTTCGCAGCAATCGGGCGCCGACCGTTCGACACCCATCAGCGACCACGTGCCGGAGCTGATGTAAATCGCGTCGTCGTCCTCGGCAGGCACGGCCATCACCGCCGACGCCGTGTCGTGCGTGGCCGGTAGGACGACCTCCGTGGTAAACCCCAGCTTATTTTTCAGCTCCGGCATGAGGTAGCCCACGAACGTCCCCGGACGGTACAACGGCCCGAAAATCTCCGTCGGCAGCCCCAGCGTTTCCATCAGCTGCCGGTCCCACGTCATGTTCGCGGCATTCACCAACTGCGTCGTCGTGGCGTTCGTGTACTCGTTCATCTTCGCCCCCGTGAGGCGGAAATTCAGGTACTCGGGAATCATCAGAAAACTCGCGGCCCGCTCCAGCATTTTCGGCTCCGCGAGCTTCTGGGCCATGAGTTGGTAAATCGTGTTGAACTGCATTTTCTGGATGCCGGTGTGCGCGTAAAGCTCGGATTCGCTGAGGCGTTTCTTCACCTCGGCGTCCATTCCCTGCGTGCGGCCGTCCCGGTACGCCACGGCGTCGCCCAGCATCTGGTCGAACTCGTCCAACAAAACGTAATCCACGCCCCAGGTGTCGATTCCCACCGACGCGGGCGTGATTTGCAGGTCGGCGCAGTGCCGCAGCCCGGTGACGACTTCCTCGTAAAGCCGCTCCAGATCCCAGCACAGCCGGCCATTTTTTTCCACCATGGCATTCTTGAAACGGTACACCTCCAGCAGTCGGATGCGTCCGTTCTCCAGCCAGCCCAAAATATGCCTCCCGCTGGAGGCCCCGATATCAATCGCGAGATAATGTGTGTGCATGGCAGTAATGGGGGTTAAAGGTGTAAGGTGTAAGGTGTAAGGTGGGAAGACCGTTTTAAGGGTTATTCCTCGTCCGATTCATCATCGCCGTCGTCGGCCGGGAGTTCTTTCAGCACAAAGGAAGCGGTGATCGCTTCGAAGGCCGGGAGGCTTTGTTTGAAATGCTTGGCCGTGTCCGTGCAGGTGAGGGTGATATTTTTATCGCCACGGTTGAAACTATATTGCATCAACTCCAGACGGTTGTTCTCCCCCATCACGGCGGTGTAATGTAAGGTAAGCGTTTCCTCGCCCGCGAATTTCGTTATTTCGAATTTCTTCATTTTGATATTGCGAAACACCGTGCCCAGCGGCTTCGTGATGTCCTCCTCCTTGATGGCCGCGATTTCCATTCCCTTGGGGACGATTACCACGTTCACATTCGGGGCAAACCCGCCCACCGGCTCCGTGAACACGAACACACGCATTCCCATGATGCCGCTTTCGTTCTTTGTCCAGTTTTCGGGGTATTGAAAGCTGAAGCCGTATTGGGCGTCGTCATACGTTTGCGTCAGCTCGACGGCCGGGGCCTCGGCGGCTTTCGATTCTTCTTCCGCCCGACACACCCCGCACATCGCGGCGCACACCGCCAGCACGCCGCATAATCCATAAACTCGATTCATCGTTTTATCTCCTGTGAAAATTGATATTCCACGCAAACACCGGAATAACAACCGGCATCCTTATTTCTCTTGGAAAGTCTGGATGATCGCGGCAAACACCACAGCCGATTCCTCCGCTGTCGCGCGGCCGACACGGTAGCGAATCCTGGCGTACTTCCCGTCGCAATTCACCCTGCCTTCCCAGACTTCCGCCTGCTTTTGCTTGTTGCTGACATCCATGAAAACCTCGAAATGGACATTATCGTTACCGACGGGAATTCTCTCGGATTTCAGGCGACGCATGTCCTTATTATTGTCGGCCTCCTTTTTTCAGGCTCGTTTCCATGGCGATTCTCTGGATAGCACTGTTTTACGATACGCGTCAGGCACAGGGACAGTTTCACCCCGTCCTTATCCGCAGGGCCGGTGATAGTGACAGGTCTTCCGGGTCGGTAATTCGGAGGTCGCCGGAATAACGCCTGACGAAATCTTTCTCCTCCGCCGGGTCTTTTGTTTTCGACGCCTTGTCCGAACGCATGGGCACGAGCGGATCGCCGGAGAATCGCATGCTGGCAAGGATGGATTCAAACAGGCACTGCGTCGACGCGAAGTTCTTCTCCAGATTCCCCAGCGAAACCGTCATCAGGTTGTCGCCGGACTTGGCCATCCGCTTTTTCGCCTCCTTGACAAAATCCACGGCTCTTATGTCCGTCTGTTTTTCCGTGGTTGCTTTTTTCAGGGCTTCCAGCAGTTCCTTCCCGTCTGTCATAAACGCCTCTTCGCTGTACGAAACCATGGTAATACTGATACTCGGCGCAAACCCATCCACCGGCTCACCATGAAAATAAGCATACGTCCCGGGAACCTGCCCTGCCGCCACGTGGCCGGGTACTGAAAACTGAATCCATACTCCTGATTTTTTAGGTTTCGGTCAGCGGCACCGCGCCGTGGGTCGCCACATACGCTTTCGCGTCGGCAAAAAAATCGATATCTTCCGCCCGTCGACGCTTGTCGCAGCCGGTCGTTCCGATCAGGATCAATAAAAAACAAATTGCCAAACAGCGAATCATCGCATTCTCTCCGGGGTTAAATCATGGGGAATCGGCGGCGGGGTCGACGCCCGCCTGGAGCATCGCGTCCTCCAGCAGATGCTTGCATTTTACGGTGGGTTTCATGGCGATTGGGAGTTTGCCGTCGTTGTTTTTAATGTAGGGGGCGGCGCCGAGCTTGAGCAGCTCGCCCACCGTTTCCGCCGAATCGACACCTCGACCACGCCTGAAGTCGTCGTCCATGTCGGCCCACCCCGTTTGCGGCGTCGCGGCGTCGTGCAGCGGCGTGTTGCCGGCCGCGTCCTGGTCGTTGATGTCCAGCCCCGCGTCGATCAGGTATTTCACCATCTCCTGCCGGTTGTATGTGTACCGCATCAGCACCGCGTGGTGCAGCAGCGATTTGCCCGCCTTGTCGCGGACGTGAATATCCAGCCCGGCATCAAGCAACTGCTCCACACGCTCGAGGTCCCCGTCGCAACGGATGATGAAATGAATCGCCGTGTACCCGTGGACGTCGACGGCCATTGCGTTCGCCCCGTTCTCCAGCAGGAACGGTATCTTGTCCCAGTCGTCCGACTCCATTGCCGCCTTGTGCAGCGGGGTCTGCTGGCGGACGTTGCGGGCATGCACATCGGCCCCTCGCTCGACGAGGAGCTTCACCATGTCGAGTTTCTGCGTGGCTTCTGCCGCGCGATGCAGGGCGGTTTCGCCGGCGTTGTTTTTCGCGTTGACGTCCACCCCCTTGTCCAGCAGGAACATCGCACACGCCAGGCTGCCATCGTTGGTGGCCACGCGGTGGAGCATCGTCATGCCGTCGCTGTCGACGACATCCACGGCCGCGCCCCGCTGGTGAAGGTAGCGCAGGACGTCGAGTTTGGTCGTGTAATGCCACGCGGCATAGTAAATCGGCGCGCGACCGGTGTCGTCTTTGGCATGGATATCGGCCCCACACTCCACAAGGAATCGGACATTTTCCAGCGAATGACAGGCCGCGGCCGGCAGCCCAGGAAATCTCACGCGTGGATGTTGCCGCAGTGGTCGATGAACCAGTCCAGCAACTCCGGCGTGCTGTCGGCGGCGTAGTGGATGAGCGACTTCCCGAGCTCCTCCGTCATATCCAGGTCGGCCCCATATTCCACACACAGCAGGAACAGTTCCGGCATCTGCGAAATGATTTCATGCACCGACGTGTAGCCCATATTGTACGCCCGCCGCTGATTCACCTTGACATAACGCCACCCCGACAGCTGCGAGGCCCCTCCCCTGATGATACCGTTGCGGCCGTTGACATCCGCCCCGTGCGCGATTGGCAACCACACCACGTCCGGGCTCGGCTTGGAACGGTCATGGCCGAAATAGTCGTTGAAGGCGTTTAGCAGCGGGGTGTTGCCATTCGCGTCCCGATTTTCCGCCTTCCGCGTCGACTCCACGGGCGCAGCGCCGCACTCGGCCGAGTGGCACGCAATCGCCGCCGCGAAAATCGCCAGCAGCAAAAAAACGGACATGGTGGGCAATTTCGCTTGCATGATTCGATTATTATGCTTCAGCTACAAAATACATTCACCGGGCAGCTACGGTTTTTTCATCGCTTCTTCCAATAATTCTTTACAATGATAATGCGTCAGATCGGCGGGCGGCTGACCGGCGTTGTTTTTGCTGTTCGGGTCGGCACCGCGCTCGAGGAACGCTTCGATGACGCCGCTTCTCCCGCGGCAGGCCGCCGTGTGCAGCGGGGTACTGCCGTCGTTATCCCGGGCGTTGATGTCCAGCCCCGCATCCAGCAGGCACGGCAGCAAATCCACGGGCAGGTCGCTGGAACCGGTCTCCGCGGCGTAATGTAACGCCGTCCGCCCGTCGGCGTCGCAGGCCAGCGGATCCAACCCCTGGGCCAGCAGCATGTCGACTTCCTCCACGCGGGAGCAGTTTTCGGCCGTAAAATGCAGGGCCGTGCGGCCATGGTTGTCTTGGGCGTGCAAGTCGGCGCCATGCTCCAGCAGGATGGCGATCGTGCCTTGGGAGCCCGAAGAACCCGCCGCGCTGTGCAGCGGGGTCTGCCCGGCTTTGTTCCGCGCGTCGACGTCCGCACCGTGCTTGAGGCACTCCTCGGCCATTTCGCCGTTGAGCCCCCGCGCCGCCGCCATGTGCAGCGGGGTATCGCCGTTCGTGTTCCGGACGTTGATGTCCATCCCGTTTTCCAGCAGGTAGGAAAGGGCGTTCACGGGCCCAAAACCCCCCGTCAACTCATGCAGCAGCGTATTATCGTGATAGTGTGTCATGTGCAAATCCGCTCCGTGCTGGTGCAGGTATTCTATCACGGCCCGGCAAGAAAACGGGTTCCCTACGGCCATAAAAATCGGCGTCCCTCCCAAACTATCTTTCGCGTTGACATCCGCCCCGAGCTCGACCAGCCGCTGCGTCGTCGCCAGCGAATGCAGGGCGGCCTCATGCAGCGGCGTGTGGCCCAATTCGTTTTTCGCGTGCAGGTCGGCGCCATGTTTGACGAGGTACTCCACCTCCTCGACGCTCTGCCGGGCGGCATAATGCAGCATCGACGCATCCCATTCGCCCGTCAGGCTCAGGTCGGCCCCATGCTCCACACACAGCATGAACAGCTCCGGCATCTTCTCCAGCACGCGATGCACCGCCGACCGGCCGGGATGCTCCGACTTTTCCTTGCCGATCGACCACCGGAAGTCGGAACCCCAGTCGGGATCCCGCACATTCACGTCGGCACCATGCTGGATCAGCAGCCGAACGACGTCCTTATCCGGACGGCGGGCGCCGAACGCCCGGCTCATGGAAAGCGCCGCCACCAGCGGCGTTCGCCCACGGTCGTCCTTCGCGTTGACGTCCGCCTTTCGATCCAGCAGCATTTCCACAAAATCAGCGTCGGCATACCACGGATGACAGGCCACGTGCAGCGGCGTGACGCCGTCGGCGGTTTTGGCATGAATATCCGCCCCGGCCTCGACCAGCAGCCGCCCCACTGCCGACATGGCGTAATGCAGCGGCATCCACCCGTCGGCAGACTTCGCGTTGACATCCGCACCGCGGAAAATGAGGTACCTGGCCGGCTCCACCCGGTTATAACACGCCGCCATCATTAACGCCGTCATGCCGTCGCCGTCTCTGGCATCGACCGCCACCTCGCTCTCCAGGATGGTTTCGATCATGTCCGTCGTCACATCCTCCTCCAGCACCGCCTCATGTAGCGGCGCCGTAGCGTCCGCTTTCGGTTCCTGTCTGTGCAGCACACTCTGCGGCGTAGCGTCGGCGATATTTCGCGCAAACACCGCCGTGATCAGCAGCAGCAAAAAAACGGACGTGGATGTCGGATTTGTTTTCATAGTTCGATTTTATTGCAGAGCACTTATCACTTGATCATCGTCGCTATACTTCCACGCGTCGCAAATCGGTTTGTTTTACACGAAAACAACAGCCGGGAATGAAGCGGAATGGAATGACGCGCAATGACCGGATAGAAGTGGGAAAACACTCGGCGGTGCTTATCCGGTCATGCCGTTGCGCTCCATTTCCGGCTGTTGTTCTTGTGCCCGCCCTTACTTCCGGTGATCGCCGATCTGCGGCGTGACGGCGTGGGTTTCCGGGCCGAAATAGCGCAGGGCCACCAGCGGCTCGCTGCCGGTGTTCTCCACCGTGAAACCGGCCGCGGCGGCTTTCGCCGTGACGTAAACCTCGTCGTTGGGCTCTTCGCCGAAACGGATCATGACGGGCGTCTCGACCGCCAGTTTCCCGATTTTACCACACCCCTGGACGAAAATCCAGCTGCTGGCGCCGGGGTCTTTGATCGTGCATGTCACGCCCGGCATGACCGTCAGCTCCTTCGCGGTGAAGAGCTGCTTGCCGTCGATCTGGCCGTAGGTGATCCACTTGTCCCAGTAGCCCTCGCCGGACTGCGACTGGTCGACGATGGGCTCGACGTAATTCGAAATGCCGAAGTACGGATCCACGTTTTTCTCCCAGTCGAGCATGCCGATGATGTAGTCGAGGTCGAATTTTTTGTCCGCCGGCACGTCCTTCGTCAGCAGATCCCACCCCACCTGCCGGCCTTCGACCAGCGACTGGAACATGCCGAACACATCGGAACCCCATTGCGGCTCGTAGGTGCACAGCGAGCCCGGCGCGTGCAGCACGCCTGCCGGAACGACCCACCCGGTGCCGCGCTTCAGGCGGTAGGCTTTCGAGAGGTCGAGGATGCCGTTATCGCCTTTGTTCCAGCTTTCAAGGCATTTTTTGACGTCGTCTTTCGTCGTGCCCGGCTCCAGGCCCATGAACGTGTAGTCGAAATGATTCTCCGCGGCGTTGAGCTGCGGCGGATAATAATACGCCTCCGGCTTGCCGTCCTGTCCGACATTCGCGGCGTGATCCGTCATCTGGTGCATGTGGTGGGGAATCGGCCCGGCGTTGTCGAAAAACTTGGAATACACCGGCCAACGCTTGTACTTCGCCCAAATTTCGTCGCCGACCACCGCGCCCATACCCTCCGCCACCGCGTCGCGCAGCAGGAACTTCTGGCCGTTGAATTTCACGTAGCTCAGCCCCTCGTCGTCCGCGCGGTTGTCGTTCGCGGCCTCGGTCGTGCTGCCGAACCACCGCTCGTCGATCCCCCCGCGGTGCACGCCCAGCGCGTACCAGTCGGTCGAGGCCAGCTTGATCCGCTTGCCCGGATGCAAAAAACTCCGCGGCACCCAGTTCGGAATCAGCCGCAAAATCCCCTCCCCGGCCTCCATCGCCTGCGCAAGCACCTGGGATACATTGTCTTTGGCCACCGTCACGGAACGGTTTTTACAGCAGCATGAACAGTTCGTCATGAGAAAATCCTTTCAAAAATAGTCAATGGTAAATGGTGAATGGTGAACTATGGAATGAACGCTTCAGGCCTTCCCCTCCACCCTCAATTTTAACACCCCGCGAAGGCGAAAACAAGGGTGACCGCCGCAAGAAACAACGCCGAAATCGCAAGATTATGGAGACGGGGGCGGGAGAACAGCAGAGCAGTCATTCCATTAATTTACTCACAAGAACAGCAGCCGGGAGCGGAATTCTAGCGCAGAGACCGGATGGAAGTGGGAAAAATTCCGACGATTCTATCCGGTCTCTTCGCGTCACTGCGTTCCCGGCTGCTGTTTCTTGCGAATACACGAATTTGTCAGATGCGCAAGAACATGGGCAAGAAATGGGGGAAGAATGAAAAAAAGCCCCGACGGGGGCGTCATGTTCGTGGAAAAACATCCGATTTTGTGCTATTCACTCGGCGGCGGGTCGCGAAAACGGGCGATAAACGCTCTCCAGTCGTCGTGCGAGCCCTGCATCTGCCAGTCACCCCGCCATTTTGTTTCAGGATAATTCTGGAACTGTTCCATGAAAAATTGCAGCATCCGCTTTTTTGTTTCGCTCTCGATGAGGAGGGATGGATCACCGTGACGCTGATAAAATTCATTGCAAAGCTGAATCATGAGAGGAATATCGCTGGCCCGCGACCGAATGCCGTGATTGATATAATGCGGCGAGTGGCTGCGAAAAAAGCCATTATCGAACGAACTGCACAGCACCCACCGCGGCGGATTGTCCGGAATCAGCCCCTCCTCGGCCAGCATCCGAGACAGGTCGGTCTCGCGGATTTCATTTTTTATTGGAATGTAGCAAACGGTTACCTTATAACGCTCCCGCCCGGAATTGACGTCGAAATAAATGCTCCTCTCCTCGCCAAAATGCCTTAACCCCCACAGCGCCGCCGCCACCAGCGCCAGTGTCAGGACCGGTCGGCGCCGCCAGAGCGGTTTTTTTTCGTATTTTTTTCATCGGCGTGCATGAACTTCCTCTCTACCCTCCATTTTAACACCCCGCGGAGGCGAAAACAAGAGTAACCGCCGCAAGAAACATCGCCGAAATCGTAAGATTATGGAGACGGGGCGGAGAACAGCAGCCGGGAGCGGAGCGGAACGTAGTGACGCGCAGAGACCGGATAGAATTACCGGTGATTTCTCCCGCTTCTATCCGGTCTCTGCGCTAACGGCTGTTGTTTCTTGTACCGCTGTTTTTACTTCGCCGCGACGAGCCTCTCGGCCGTCTGCTTCATGCCGTACAAGTCGAGCTTGCCGGTGCCCAGAAGCGGGAGGTGGTCGATGGGATAATACGCGTCCAGCCCCGGAATCCACAGCGGCGGGAACCCGCGATCCAGAAGCAGGCGGTTAATCTCCTCCGGCGTTTTGTCGTTGAGGGTCGTGTACAGCACGATCAGCTTTTCGCCCTTTTTCTCATCCATGACGGAGGTCACACAAATTTTTGGCTCCTCGTCCGGACTGTTGCCCAGCACCTCGTTGAGCTTTTCTTCCAGGCCCTCGTGCGGCACCATTTCGCCGCCGATTTTCGAGAATCGGCTCAGCCGCCCCGCGATGTACATGAAGCCGTCCTCGTCGGTGTAAACCAAGTCGCCGGTGCAGTACCAGCCGTCTTTGATCACCTCGGCGGTTTTTTCCGGGTCGCCGTAATAACCCTTCATGACGAGGATGCCGCTGACCCAGAGCATGCCGGTTTCGTTCACGCCGCACTCTTTGCCGGTGTCCAAATTCAGGATTTTCACCGAAACGCCGGGCAGCGGGAATCCGATGGACGCGTCTTTCTGGCCGGGCTCCAACTCGCTGAAATGCCGCAATTCGGGGATGTTTGCCGCGATGACGGGCGAGCATTCCGTGATGCCGTACCCTTGAATGAGCCGCACTCCGAAACGGTTGCGATATTCGTCCATCAGCGATTTCGGGCAGCGTTCGCCGCCGGTGACCGGGATCTGGAGGCTCGCCAGATCTTCCGGCTTCATCTGCCGCGCATACATCCGCAGGAACGTCGGCGTGCCGGCGAAAATCGTGGGCCTGTATTTCTGGCAGAGCGCGATAATCGGCCGGACCTCCAGCGGAGAATAATGATAATAACCGCCGAGTCCCCGCGCAAGCACCGTCCAGAGGATGGTCGTATACCCGAATGAATGAAAGAACGGCATCACGCCCAACGCACTGTCTTTGCTGTTAATATGCAAAAAATCCGAGTACGAACAGATGTTGCCGCCGATGTTTTTGTGCGTCAGCATCACGCCTTTCGGAATGCCTGTCGAGCCGGACGTGAACACCAGCGTCATGGTGTCGTCGGCGTTCATGTTATGCAGGCCCAGCACCCGATAAAGCAGCCACAGCGGCAGACAAAACGTCATGAACGCCGCGACGATTTTATCCCACGTCGTGATTTTCTTCCGCAGGTCTTCCAGATAAACCACCTCGCATTCGAGGTTGAAATTCATCTTTTCCATCACCCGCCGGCTGGTGATCACATGCTTAATATCCGCCGTCCGGATACAGAGATTCATAATGTCCGAACTGACCGTATAATTCAGATTGACGACGGTTTTCAGATCCAGCGTAATCGCGGCATTCGCCAGCGCCCCCGGCACGGAGGGCGGAACCAGCAGGCCGATATTCTGCTCCGTGGGATCCTTCCCATACACTTCCCGGCGGAAAAGCCGCTTCATGGCGATCGCGCCGATGAGCGTTTTATAACCGGAAAGCTCCGTGCCGGTGGAGTCGGCAAGCTGCAATTTTTTGCCCCGCTTGCGCGTCCACTTCACGAAACCGCGGATCGGAATCTGATCCTGATGGAAATTATCTGAGTTTTTGCCTTCAACCATAACGTTCTTTTCCACATATTCCCGCTCCAATTCCTTGACCGGCAGACGCAGTTCGTAACGATCCTTCGGCGCGTAAAACGGCTTCCCGAACGTCACCACCACATGCCGGCGGAATTGCAGGTTCTTTATATTTCTCCAGAGAAGCCGCTCAGGCCATTTCCAGAAAAATTTATCATGTTTAAAACTGAAAATACTGCCCCACAGGCCGCCGATATGAAACGGAATAATCGGCGTCTCGGGGATGTCCTTTAACATGTGCATCACGCCGCTCTGGAACGGCCAGATGGTTCCGTTCCGCGTGATGCCGCCCTCCGGGAAAATGCCCACGACTTCCCCGTTTTTCAGGCAGCGATTCGCCTCGCGGATGGCACGCAGGGCCATTTTTCCCGGCTGCACCGGAATCCCGCGATAAATCTTCGCAAGTTTATTTAACAGCGCCGGCTTCAAATACGCCGCCCAGAAAATGATCCGCGGCAAACGCCGTCCACGCATTTTCTCCAGCGGCACCATGCCGTTTTCGTCCAGCACCGGCTCTTCCTTCGTCGGCCGATTTTCCTCCGTCTCGGGATGATTCCCCAGGTCCGGCATCAGCAGCAAAATCAGCCCGTCCAAAAAACTGACGTGATTGCCGATCAGCAGGGCCGCGCCGCGGTCTTTGGGCAGGTTTTCCATTCCGTGAAACTCGAAACGGTAAAACAGCTTCAAAAATCCCATCACGAGGATGTACGACGATTCTTTCAGCCGGACGAACACCAGCGAAATGATCGCCACGCCGATCGTCGCCAGCCCGGCCATCAGCCATATATCCCGCGCCGAAAATTTCAGCGTGATCGTGAACAGGGCGAAAAGCCCGCTGGCCAGCAGCATGGCTGTGAAGCTCAAAAAATTGCTGCCGCCGATGATCTGCCCGCGGTGCTTCTGCTCGCCTTCCTGCTGGAGGAAGGTCATCAGCAGGATGTCATAAATGCCCGCGAAAATCCCCAGCCCGAACAGCACCATCGCCGCGTAAGTATACGCCGTGGACGGCACCTCGCCCGTTCCCTGCGGCGTGAGGAACAGCATCACCGCCAGAAACGCGATTCCCAGGCCCATTTCCGGGATGTAACGTAAATTCACCCGGCCGTGTTTCGTCAAAAACCCGGCCACAAAACATCCCACCGCGATCCCCAGCGTCATCAGCGCCATCAGCGGACTGACATAATCCTGGCTGGGCACGATTTCCGGCACCGCGAATTTTTGAATATTTATCTGGGCCAGATTCGCCAGGCCCCAATAAAAAGCGCTGCCCACCGCCGCCAGGAACAGCGCCCCGGACGACCACAAAAATGCCACGTCCCGGAAACTCTGCCCCACGGGATTCGCCGGAAACGCCTTCCCCGGGTCGCGCGCGGGCAGCCGCTGAATCAGCAGGCTGGACAGCAGGCCTGTTACCGCCACGCCGATCAGCACACTGGCCGAAATCCACAGATTGTGCTGCCCCGGGGCCGCCGTCATGAATTTCTGATACGCCCCCGGCAGCGTGGTCAGCCCGTAAAGCCCCATGCCGATCACCGCGCCGAAAATGCACGCCAGCATGGTCGTCAGGCCGATAATTCCGTTCGCCCTCGCGACGTTTTCCTCCGAAACGATTTCCGGAATGGAACTGTATTTCGACGGACTGTAAAACGCACTCTGGCAGCCCATCGCGAAAAGCGAAATCAAAAGCAGCCACAGATTTCCCATGTAAATAAACGTCACACCGGAAATCATGATCACGATTTCCGCCACTTTACACCAAATCATCACCGAGCGCTTACTGAAGCGGTCCGCACAAATTCCGCCATAACCCGAAAGCAGCACGAACGGCAATAAAAAAAGGATGGCACCCAGCGAAAGCGTCCAGTCCTGCCCTTTTTCAAACGCCGCTTTCAGTACGGCCTGATCCGTCACCGACGCGAGGTCCGCCCTCAGAAAATACGCCCCCAGGGTGGCACTTCCAATCGGTACGATTAACCACCGGAAAATATTATCATTGAGCGAAACCGTAAATTGCGTAATCAGCAGCCCGAGAAAACTCAACGAAAACAGCCCCCGCGGCTTGTCCGCCGGGACGTCTTGCGCATTCTGCGTACTTTCTTCCGTGACGATCTCTGAAATTTGGGGATCCGACATGCGTTTTCTCTTAATATTATATTGTATGTAAGCAAAAGCACTGCCGAAACTGCGTTTCCTCACGGGGGAGGCAAAAAGCCTTCCCTATTTTATCGTGAAAATAGCGTTTCAAACAGAAAATGAATGTAAAAGTTATGTAAAACTTCTGTAAATGTTACTCAAAATCGATGATTTTGGCAAGACGGATCGGGATAATGCGAAATGAAAATGCCTGCAATTCGCTTGAGTAATTTCGCATTACGCATTTCGTATTACACATTTAAAATTCTCCCGCGATTTTCGTGCCGCAAAAGGCGCACGCGCCGCCGGTCATGGCGCGGTACGTAATGTGAAAACCGTTGCGCCCCAGCACCACCTGCCGGCATCCGGAACACTGGGTGGACTCATACCCCGGCGCGGAAACGTTTCCCAGATAAACGTACCGCAGCCCGGCATCCACCGCCAGCTGATACGCCCGTTTCAGCGTGGCCAGCGGCGTCGGCGGCCGGTCCACCATCTGGTAACATGGCCGAAACGCCGAAAAATGCAGCGGCACGTTCGCCCCGAGATGTTTCACGATCCAGTCGCACATGGCACGAATATCATTCGGGCTGTCATTCGCGCCGGGAATGAGGAGATTCGTGATTTCCAGCCAAGCGTCTGTTTCCTGGGCGATAAATTTCAGGTTTTCCAGCACCGGCGCCAGCGTCGCGCGGCAGTATTTTTCGTAAAACGCCTCCGTGAAGCCTTTTAGGTCCACATTCACCGCGTCCATGGCGGGCCAGAAGGTTTCACGCATTTCCGGGGCGAGGTACGCCGCCGTCACCGCCACATTTTTAATCCCCCGACGGGCACATTCCTTCGCCGTGTCCAGGGCGTACTCCATCCAGATTATCGGCTCATTATACGTATACGCCACACTTTTACACCCGTGCCCGGCCGCCGCGGTCGCGATTTCCGCCGGGGAAGCATGCACCTGCAGCGCCGCCACGTCCCGGCAGCGCGACGTGGTCCAATTTTGACAGAATTTACACTCCAAATTACACCCGATCGTCCCGAAAGACAGCACACTGGAGCCGGGAAAGAAATGATAAAGCGGTTTTTTTTCGATCGGGTCCAGCGCCAGGCCGGTACACAGGCCGTACGTTGCGCAAACCACCCGGCCATTCAGATTTTTACGCGCGAAACAGAACCCGTGCTGGCCTTCCGCCAGTCGGCATCTCCGCGGGCAGAGGGTACATCGGACGCTTTCGCCTGCGGCGGTAAAATGGTCGTCTGACATTTTGCGGCTCCTCAAAAAAAGGTGGGATTACGGGAAACACACAGATTATACGCCATTTTTCCGTTTTGCACAAGAATAATCCCCCTTTTGCGTCGCGGTTTACATTGACTTTTGACGGGGATGAGCTAAAATAGTGCTAAATGCTTAATGCGAAATGCTTAATGGGGCACGTGGCACATTTACTCATTCATGGATTTAAAAAATGACTTGGACCTCAGGACTGGAAAAAATCGTTCAGACGGATGAGCCCCTGGCCATGTACACGTGGTTTCAGTTGGGCGGGAATGCGGAGTATTTTGCGGAGCCGCATGACCAGGAAACGCTCAAAACGCTGGTGGCGCGCAGTGCCCAGGCGTGTGTGCCGCTGTGGGTGCTGGGGGGGGGCTCGAACATCCTGGTGCGCGACGCGGGGGTAAAGGGGCTGGTCATCCGCATGACGGAGGCGCTGACGCCGGGGCTGGAAATTTCAGGGAATCGCATCACGTGCGGCGGCGGGATTTCGCTGGGCCGGCTGATTGCGGCGGCGGTGCGGGCCGGACTGGGCGGAGTGGAGGAGCTGGTGGGTATTCCCGGGACGGTCGGCGGTGCTTTGCGCGGTAATTCCGGCACGGACAGCGTATCCATCGGCCAATTCGTCAAGCGGGTAACGGTGCTGACGCCAGACGGCAGCGAGGTTTCGCGCGAGGACGCCGAGCTTTCGTTCGGATACCGCCAGAGCAGTCTGGATGACGGCATCATTCTGGAGGCGGAATTTGCGTTTCCGGAGGAGAATCCGCATGAATTGGCCCTGCGGATGCAGAAGCAGTGGATCATGCGGAAGTCGGCGCAGCCCATGGGTCACCAGTGTGCTGGGCGGGTGTTTAAGAACCCGGCCGACTCCGGTTACAGTGCCGCGGAGCTGATCGAAATGGCCGGCCTGAAGGGCACGCGCATCGGCGGCGCCGCCGTCAGTGACCGCAGCGCGAATTTCATCGTCACGGATCCGGAGTGTTCCAGCACCGACGTTTTGCGCCTCGTGGACATCATCCGCGAGCAGGTCGCCGACCGTTTTAAGCTGGAGCTGGAGCTGGAGCTGGAAGTGTGGTGAGCATGAACCGGGCCGATCTTCCTGAATCGCATGAAAACACGGATGCGGTGCCGGAATACCGGATGGCGGGAGACCAAATAGCGAGGACGATCGTCGCGGAGTTCATTCCCGGGCGCGGTTTTTTTGGCACGCTGGGCGTTATTATCCTCCTGCTGCTGGCGGGGCTGATCTTCCTGTTTTATCATGCGAAAGACCAGCTTTTCACGCGGGAAAATTATCTTTTGACCCGAAAAATGACGGATCCGGACGGCGACTGGTTTACGGTCGACAAAATCCGTTTTCTCCAGCAGACGCCCGACGGCCTCTCGACCGACGTGCCCCCGTGGCTGGAATACGACATCCGGTATGATGTGCTGCGGCTGATGAGCGATTCCGGCGAGTTGAAGCAGCTTTCCATCCTGGAGCCCAGCCTGGTCGAGCACATGCATAACGCCCTGACGGCCCACCCCTGGGTGCGGAGCGTCACCCGCATCCAGAAATTTCGCCCCGCCCGCATGGATGTCGTGCTGGAATATCGGAAGCCCGTGATGATGGTCCAGCGCCGCGACCCGCAGACGAAACAGGTCACGGCCGTCGTCCCCATGGACGTGGATCTGCGCGTCCTGAAAAAAAGCGACATCCCGGAAGCATACCGAAACGCGCTGCCCGTGCTCAAAGACTGTGATTTCGGCATGGTCAGCACCGCGCCGGGCGCGATCTGGAATGACGTGATCGTGCAGGAGGCGGCTAAAATCGTCACCGATTTCGGCAGCGACTGGCAAAAACTGAATCTGCACACGATTCGGCCTGTACAAATCGAAAAGCCGAACAACCAGTTTGTGTACCATTTCTTTTTAGACACCCGCACTGGCGGCACGGTGGATTTCGACCCCATGAGTACGCCCGCCGAGCCCTACAGCACGGCCCGGACGCGCATCAAGGTGGACGCGCTGGTGGATTATCTCCTGAAACACAAAACGTTGGACACCCCGGACGGCAAGCCGCTGGGATTCAAGCCGCCGGCAGAGCCGCAATCGTAAAATTGCGGAAAACGGGCTGAGCGCATTTACCAAATTTATGGTTTCCCAAGAACAGCAGCCGGGAATGAAGCGCAGCGGAATGACCGGATAAGCACCGCCAAGCGTTTTCCCACTTCTATCCGGTCATTGCGCGTCATTGCATTCCGCTCCATTCCCGGCTGTTGTTTTTTACTGAGCCGCAATCGTAAAATTGCGGAATGGATTTTCCGTCAGTGAAAATTTTTCCGGATTTCCAGCGTCTCTCCCGCAATCTTACGATTGCGGCTCTATCATCTTCCCCCAGCAAAATCTTGAAAAATTTCCTCCGAAAGCCGTCCATTCTCTTTACTTGCCGCGGCGGATGTGATACGATAGGGGATAATATCATGGCATCCGGCGGCCGGACGGCGCGGATGTGATTTCCCCTGAATGCATGTTCACCTCACGAAAAATGAAAGGATGATTTTATGTCGGCATTTCCCGAAATTTCCAAAGTTCAGTATGAGGGCCCCGCCTCGAAAAACCCGCTGGCCTTCCGTTTTTATAATCCCGAAGAAGTGGTCGAGGGAAAGACCATGGCCGAGCATCTGCGGTTCAGCTGCGCGTTCTGGCACACGATGTGCGCCGACGGCAGCGATCCTTTCGGCGGGTCCACCATGTTCCGCCCCTGGGATCAGGGCATCTGCTGCCCGCTGGAGAAGGCGAAGAACCGCGTGAAGGTGTTTTTCGAATTCTGCGAGAAGGCCCAGATTCCGTTCTACTGCTTCCATGACCGGGACGTCGCGCCGGAGGGCGAGACCCTGGCCGATTTCCAGAAAAATCTGGACGAAGTGGTGAGCGTATTTAAAGCCGAGCAGCAGCGCACCGGCATTCAGCTTCTCTGGGGTACCTCGAACCTGTTTTCCAACCCTCGCTTCATGCACGGCGCCGCCACGACCTGCCACGCCGAGAGTTTCGCGTTCGCGGCCGCGCAGGTGAAGAAGGCGATTGAAATCACGAAAGAGCTCGGCGGTTCCGGGTACACGTTCTGGGGTGGCCGCGAGGGTTACCAGTGCCTGTGGAACACGGACATGAAGCGGGAAATCGACCATCTCGCGGCGTTCATGCACATGGCCGTCAATTACGCGAAGGAAATCGGCTTCACCGGCCAGTTCTATTTCGAGCCGAAACCGAAAGAACCGACGAAGCATCAGTACGATTTCGACTCCGCGGCTTGCATCAACTTCCTGCGTGCCTACGGCCTGGAAAATAACGTGAAGATGAATCTGGAAACGAACCACGCGACCCTGGCCGGGCACTCGATCGAGCACGAAATCGATTACGCCGGGATGCAGGGCATGCTGGGATCCGTGGACGCGAACACCGGCGACCTGCTCTTGGGCTGGGACACCGACCAGTTCCCGACGGACGTTTACATGACCACGAAAATGATGCTTTACATCATGAAATACGGCGGCTTCACCACCGGCGGTTTGAACTTCGACGCGAAAGTGCGCCGCGAGAGTTTCGAGCCCGTGGATCTGTTTTACGCCCACGTCGGCGGGATGGACGCGTTCGCCAAGGGCCTGAAAATCGCCGCCGCGATCCGGAAGTCCGGCGAGTGGGAAAGCATGATCGCCCACCGTTATCGCTCGTGGGATTCCGGAATCGGCGCGGAAATCGAGGCCGGCAAGCACGATTTCAAGAGCCTTTCCGCGTTCGCCCTGAAAGCCGGGGACGCCAAGGGGCTGGACAGCGGCCGGCAGGAACTTTTCGAAAACGTGATCAACCGTTACATGTTCGTGGATTAATTCCCCGGCATTTTGACGTTTTCACACTAAAACCTCGCCGGGGCGTTCTTGGCGGGGTTTTTTAACAGAGCCATAACACCATCATGACCAAAAAAGAAAAACATCCTGAAACGCTCGCGCTGCGGGAGCTGAAAAAGCACGGCATTTCACACGAGGTTTTCGCGTATAAATACGAGCCCCGCGGCGGCACGGCGGCCTCCAGCCACGCGCTGGGTATTCCGGAGCACATCTGCATCAAGACGATCGTCATGGAGACGGACGCGCACGAGCCGTTTATAGTGCTCATGCACGGCGATCGCGAAATTTCGGCGAAAAACATGGCCCGGCATCTGGGTGTGAAGTCCGTCCAGCCGTGTGCGCCGGCGGTGGCCGACAAGCATTCCGGATACCAGGTCGGTGGCACGAGCCCTTTCGGCACGAAACGCGCCATGCCTGTTTATGTGGAAGAAAGCATCCTCGCCCTGCCGGAAATTTACATTAACGCCGGGCACCGCGGCCTGCTGGTGAAGATTTCGCCGCAGGATTTATCGAAAGCCCTGCCCGTTACGCTCGTGCACGTGGCGGCGGAATGAGAAATGAGAAATAAAGGAATAAAAAAATAAAGAAATGTTTGCAGTATGCTTGCGTCATTTCTTTATTTCTTTATTCCTCATTTTTTTATTGAATGGGCGGTGCCCCTTTCACGCCCACCTCCATCGGCGGCGTGGGTACCCCGAGCATGGCGGAAATCGCGTGCATCAGCTGGGCCTCATCCGCCACGATCACGCCGTCCGCATTCACACACGCGAAACACGCTTCCAGGAACGCGCGTTTCAGTTTCGGCGAAACGGCGTCCATGCGATTCAGGCTGGCGTCAAAATTTTTCAGCCCGCACGCCTCCTGCGGCATCAGAGCCATCTGCGGGAATCCTAGCAGGGTGGTGGCCGCGACGAACGCCTGCAGCACCTCCGCCGGGTCCTCACTGCCCGACCACGCTAGCCGCGAGAACACCAGGGCCACGTCTTCCAGAATCGGGCCGCCCCAGCCATAATATTTCGTCCGCGTCTGCGGCCGCTTCCCGTAATGCACATCCAGAAACCGGAAGAGCATGGCCTGCAGGGCGTACTCTCGCAAATCCACCCGGCTATCCGCGTAAATAAGCTGAATCACACTGGCACGAAACGCGGCGTACTGCGTTTCACTCATCTGCTTCAGCGCCGGCACCGCCAGTTCCACCAGCGGCTGCAATTTCAGCACGTCCGTCGCGTCCACCAGCGGCACGATTTTTTGCAGATGCGCGAAAATTTCCGGCGCCACGCTGTTTTTAAGCGTTTCCATCTGCTTCTGCCGCACTTCCGGGACATCCCGATCCAGCAGCACCGCGTAAATTAGTGCCTGAGCCGAGAACGCGTTATGCGTGGCCTCTTTCAGCGGAGCATCCAGCGCCGCAAGAATCGCGGACGCCACGGCGATCTGCCGCCCCGAAATCCCCCCTGCGGCATGAAGCGGCGACTTTTGCTGACCGCCATCCTGCGATGAATCCCCGTACCGATAACGGACGTCTTCCCGCTGACCGCCGTAATAATCCCGGGACGAAATTTTCGGAAACTCGCCGTTAAAACTCGCGTCAATCCGCTTAATCCGCGAAACCAGCGGTGGGTGCGTGGCCAGCAGGCTGCTGCCGGTGGTACCCAGATGAGAGACCGTGAACATGTGACTGGCTTCCGGCGCTTCCGGGGCCATCATCACACGGGCCGCGGAATTCATGCCACCGATTTTCTTCAGCGCCCCCGCGATTCCGTCCGGAAACCGCGTGAACTGCACCGCCGAGGCGTCCGCGAGATACTCCCGCTGACGGGCGATGGCCGCTTTAATGATCTGCCCGAAGAACCAGCTCAGCGAGCCGATAATCATCAACCCCACCGAGAACGCGAGGATGGCCAGCACCGCGCCGCCGCCCTCTTTCTTGTTACCCGTGTCCACGAAACGAATGTTCCGGATGATCATCCAGCCGACGAGAAAAATCACGAACAGGCCGTACAGCAGGCCCATCAGGCGGAGATTCAGCTTCATGTCCCCGTGCAGAATATGACTGAACTCGTGCGCGATCACGCCCTGCAATTCATCCCGCGTCAGTAAATTCAGGCACCCTCGCGTCACGGCGATCACTGCGTCATCCATGGAAAACCCGGCTGCGAACGCGTTAATGCAGTGTTCGTCATCCATAATATACACTGGCGGGACGGGCACACCGCTGGCCAGGGCCATCTCCTGCACCACGTTCAGCAGCCGTCGCTCATCCGGGTCCGTGGTTCCGGGATCCACCGGCCGGGCGCCCATCATCAGCGCCACCACCTCGCCGCCGGCGGAAAGCTGCCACATTTTATAAAGCGTCCCCGCACCCACCACCAGCAGCACGATCGCCGTGGTGCACAGCGTGATATGAATGTATTCCTCCTGCGACAAAGAAGCCGGCGCCTCCCCGCCCACCGCCGGCCGGGCATTCGCTTTCGCGACCGAAACACCGTAAAGCACCATGGCGTTAATCGCCGTCACGGTCAAAATCACCGCCACGCAAAACGCGAAAACCATCCACCGCGTCTGCGCCCGGGCACGATCCTGCATTTCAAAAAAGTTCATAAGCCGGAACCTTCAAAAAGTTTTCTATTTTGGTGGTCTTTAAAACAGCAGCCCGAAGTGTAAGCGAGGGATACGAATCGCCAAACGATTCACCATTCCCCGGCACCGTTGCGTTTATATCCCTCGCTTACGCTTCGGGCTGCTGTTTCTTGCGATTCACGCTTCCTTAGAAACTCACTTTCGGCGCCACACGCTCGTCCGGCGTGTCCACCACAAACAGCGTCGCCTCCTGGAAATTAAACATCCCGGCCACGATGTTCGAAGGGAACGTTTCGCGCTTCGTGTTATAAAGCGTCGCGGCGTCATTAAACTGCTGGCGGGCGAATGCGACTTTATTTTCCGTGGACGTCAGCTCTTCCTGGAGCATCATCATGTTCTGATTCGCCTTCAGATCTGGGTACTGCTCCACGACCACCATCAGCCGGGAAAGCGCTCCGCCCAACTGGCCTTCCGCCTTCACGAGATTATTCATCGCCGCGGGGTCAGCCGGGTCAGCGGAGGCCGCCTGTCCAGCGGAAATCGCCTGATTACGCGCCTTGACCACGTTTTCCAGCGTTTCGGACTCATGCTTCAGGTATCCCTTCACCGTCTCCACGAGATTCGGGATCAGGTCGTACCGCCGCTTGAGCTGGACGTCAATCTGCGCAAACGAATTTTTGAACCGGTTCCGCAGCGTCACCAGCGCGTTATAAATTCCCATCACGGCGAAGAAAATCACCAGCAGGATGCCAAGAATCACAAGAACGGCAATCATCATTTCACTCATTATTCATTCTCCTCATAAAAAAGACGGTCAGGAACATTTATTTTTTACGTAAAAATCAGTACGTTCGTAAACATACTTTTCTCATCCTTCATTATATCACACCCGCGCGGGAATAAAAGACGGAAATTCGGTAGGCGGGGTGTTTTTGGAGGAAATTTTCAGCGTTTCCGTCATTTCCCTGAAAAATCGGAAAAACGTGGGCGACGACTTGGTTTTTTCTGAGATTATGTTAAATTTAAATCATTGTCCGAAGGACGCATTTTAACCGCGGCATTCATGCCGTGGTAAACGGAGCACACCTCGCCACGGCCTGCGGGCCGCAGTTCACACACCCCGCGGACGGGAAAAATATGAAAAATACTTACTGGCAAGAAAAAATCGTCCTCGTCACCGGCGGGTCCAGCGGTTTCGGACGGGAAATCGCGGAGGGATTTTTGCAGGCCGGCGCGACGGTGATCGTGGCGGCCCTGGAGCCGGAAATGCTGGACTCGGCCGTGGCGGAAATGCGGAAAACATGGCACACGGTACACGGCCTGGCGGCGAATGTCACCCGGGAGGAAGACGTGCTCGCCCTGCGTGCGTACGTGGACGCGAATTTCGGGCGGCTGGACGTGCTGGTAAACGCTGCCGGGCGGACAGACCGTGGGAAGGTGGCGGAGTGCACCGCGGAGCATTTCCAGAAGGTCATGGAGCTGAATTTCACAGCCCTGGTGCGGGTGACGCACGCGTTTTTGCCGCTTCTGCTGGAGTCGCGCGGGCATGTGATAAATATCGGCTCGTTGGCGTCAAAAGCCGCTTCCCGGTGGACGGGCGGATACCCGGCGTCTAAACACGCCGTGGCGGCGTACTCTCAGCAATTGCGGCTGGAGCTTGGCACCGCCGGCCTGAAAACCCTGCTGGTGTGCCCCGGCCCCATTCAGCGTGACGCGGAGCGTCTGTACCCACTGGAGGGCCTGGAAGATCTCCCGGAAACCGCGCGCCGGCCCGGCGCGGGCGTGAAAGTGAAGCGGATTCCGCCGGAAAAGCTAGTGGCCGCCATCCTTCGCGCGGCGGAGCTCGGCCGGCCGGAACTCGTCATGCCGTGGAAGGCCCGCATCCTTTTCACACTCTGCCAGATCTGTCCCCGGCTGGGCGACTGGCTGATCCTGAGGAACACGTGAGTGGGAAATGGTGAATGGTTAATGGTGAATGGTTAATACATCATGACGGAAAATTTTTTCCTGGAAGAAAAAATTCGTGCGGCACTGGTGGAGTCCCCGTGGCGGCGGTACACGGTACTGCTGGCCGTTTCCGGCGGGGCGGACAGCGTGGCGCTTTTACGCGCGGCGGTGACGCTCTGGCGGGAAACGCCGGATACGGAAAATGCGGTGGGCGCGGGGCGTCCCGGCCAGCTGGTGGCGGTGCACGCGAATCACGGATTGCGCGGCGCGGAGTCGGACGCGGACGCCGATTTTGTGGCGGCGCTGTGTGAAACGCTCCGGGTGCCGTGCTTCGTAGAGCGGCTGAACATTCAGAAAACGGGGGACGGCCCGGAGGCGGACGCCCGCAGCGCGCGGTACGCTTTCTTTCACCGCGCGGCTGCGGAAACCGGCGCCCGGTACCTCTTCACCGCCCACACCCGGAATGACCAAGTGGAGACTGTCCTGCATCACATTCTGCGCGGCACGGGGCTGGCGGGGCTGGCCGGAATGCAGAAAACGCGGCCGCTGCTGCCAGGCGTCACCCTTCAGCGGCCCATGCTGGATGTCACCCGCGCGGAGGTGCTCACGTACCTGGCGGCACTCGGCCAGTCCTTCCGCGAAGATTCCAGTAACGCGTCCCTCACGTTCACACGGAACCGCATCCGCCGGACGCTCGTGCCCCTGCTGGAGGCGGAGTTTAACCCGCACGTGGAGGACGCCCTGCTGCGGCTTGCAGAGCTCGCGCGCGAAACGCAGGATTTTCTGGACGCCGAAATGCAGCGGCTTTATGACGCGGCGGTGCGTGTAATTTCAGACGTTTCCGGTGAAAAAACCGTGGAAATTCGGCTGGACGCATGCCAGGACACGGCTCCGCTGCTGAAAAAAGAACTCCTGCGCAAAATCTGGGCGCAACTTGGCTGGCCCATGCAGGAAATGGGAAAACACGAGTGGGACGCGCTGGCGGAAATGCTCGCCGGCACCCCACTGCCGACCCGCGACTTCCCAGGAAACGTTCACGTCCGCCCGGGAAAAGACGGCGTGCTGCGGATTTATTAAGGGGGTGGCAAAAAAACAGCAGCCGGGAATGAAGCGCAGCGGAATGACCGGATCGCATCGCGGATCTTTCTCCACTCTGATCCGGTCTCTGCGCTGACGGCTGCTGTTTCCTCCCCCGCCGCGGCGTCAGATTTTCTTCCGCTGTTCTTCCGTAAGCTCTTTCAGCTCCAGGGTTTTTTCGTCCTCCTGTTCCACATCCACGACGACCACATCCCCCACCTTCAGCGTGGCGAGGACTTTCTTCACGGCCTGCTGGTGGCGATTATCATCGGCCATGAGTAAAAACTTTTTCCCAACCAGGTGCTTCGCATCCCCGGCTTCATTATGCTTCCACGCACGGTCCACCGCCAGAAACTCGACGATCACGGTCGCGTCTCCGTCCGTGATGTCCGTGTAAAGCACTTTCACTTTTGCCATCCCGGCAAAGTCCCGGTCTTCATCCGCCGCCACCGGCGCGACGCACGTCAGCAGCGCTCCGCACACGAGTAAAAAAAGCATCGAACGTTTCATCATCATCTCCTTTTTTGCAAAAACACTTAATGAAAAGATCACTTCCAGGACGTCTGCGCCACAGGCACTTCATCCAGATTATCCCACTGGATTCCCACCCGGCGCAGCGCGTAACCGACTTCTTTACAATAATCGCCGTAACTGAACATCCAGTGAAATCCCGGCATTCTTTCCGCCACCAGCGAGGACGGGCACTGATAACGGATGTCGAGCTGCGTGCGGCAAATCGGGCGAAACGGCGTGTCCACCACCTCGCCCAGCAGGCCCACCCACCGCCGTGACTCGAAGTCCGGCGCGATGTTCGTGCAGATCGTGCCCAGCGGATATTCGACTTTCGGCGACGCCCCATAATCCGACTCGAAATGCGTCACGACGCGCGTCGGCGCATACGTTTTCCCGTCCATTTTCCGCGGCCCCGTGCAGTGCGCAAGCGTGATGATCTGCTCATACGGATACGTGGGATCATTCAGGAAAACCGGCTTTCCGCAGATGTTCGCCAACAGCACGCCGGAAGGAATGACCACGAAATCCGATTCGCAGAACGCGAGATACCCGTCATCATTGAGCGTACTGAGCGTCAGGCACGCGGCCGTGCGTGCCACTTCCATGATCGTGCCCATGCAGCTGTTAATCGTCATGTTCCGGCACCCCGCCTCCTGCATCAGATGGCGGAACACCTTATCCAGCACGAAACAGTTGACGACGAATTCTTTCGAGGTTTCCAGTTTCGTATTCGGAATCGCGAGGTACGCCTCCGCGCGTTTCTCGGCCAGGGCCATCGCCGCGGGATTCTGCTTCGCCGCTTCCAGTAGTTTTCCCAGTTCCTCATACGAAATGTCGTGATACTGGAACCCCCAGACTTTCTCGACAATTTCGGGGACCGAGCCCACCGGCTGCGCCCACCCGGACGCGCCGCCGATGGTCATGATTTTCGTGTTTCGGGTGTTTTTCAGGCCGCACAGGGCGCGTAAACGCCAGGTGAGTTCTTCCAGCGAGTCCGTCACCACGTCTTCCGGGCGGATGTGCGGCACGGCCAGGTGATCCGTGTGCTGGCGTAAAAACCGCGGCGAAACGATTTCGTACTGCAAATATACCGGCCCGCTCTTCCAGCGCTGGAAGATGATGGCGTCTTTCGGAATGTTTTTCAGGGCGTCAATATTATGGCCCGCGCCGTACACGATCAGCATATCCGCGGCTTCCACGTCCGCATGGCCGAGCATCTGGCCCATGTCCGTAACCGCCGAAACTTCCATGAATTCCACCGGAAAATCCGCCTTTTCCCCGATTCCCGCCAATTCCCGGCCGATCCGCGCCACCTCTTCCGCCGCCGTCTCCGGGGAATCCACTCCGCCCCAGCTTCGCCACGAGCCACGCTCCCGCCGCACGGGCAAATCATGCACCAGAATCGGCTTCACCCGCAACGGCACACGCGGCGCGGGCATGGGGATTTCGTCCGACTCGGCCGCCTGAAGAATGGAGGTCAGGGACAGGCCTCCCAAAAGCGCACCCGCGGCGGAAACGCCCCCCAGGAACGTGCGGCGATTCAGGCGAAACGCGGATTCGGACATCTTCGGCACAGACGGCGGACAGCAGTGACACTTGGCATGTTCATGTTCGTTCATGGCGAGAACCTTTCGTAATGGAGGGAAAGACGTGAAAGGAAAAACGGGAGAAAACGCCGCACTTTTGGCGGACTTCCCCTCATTTTATCAGACGGCGACAACGGCGTCAAGCAAAAGGGGAGACGGAACAGGAAGACGGCGAAAACAGACGCCCACAGCGCAGTGACCAGATACGGATGAACAAGTCTAATGAATAAATCGTCAGCCTAGAGCACATCCAAAATCGATGCAGCCACAAGAACAGCAGCCGGGAGCGCAGCGGAACGCAGTGACGCGAAGAGACCGGATAGAATCGTCCGGGTTTTTTCCCACTTCAATCCGGTCTCTGCGCTAACGGCTGCTGTTTCCCGCCGTTTATATTGATTTTGGATGTGCCCTAATTTTCGCCGACACAAAAAACAAATTTCAAGATGCCTCGGTTTTTCGAGTGACCGATTCCTCACTCCAGATTCCTAATTCCGTGTGTAAATGCACCGCCCGGCGCTGGCTTCGAGGCTTTCGTAAACGCCTTCCATGGTCGTGGGGTGGGCGTGAATGACGCGCAGGAGCTGTTCGCGCTGGATGCCCTGGCTGACGGCCAGCACCAGCTCGCCGAGGATGTCCGTACCGCGGCAGCAGAACGCGGTGGCGCCGAGAATCCGGCCGGTGTGTTTCTCGACGATCGTTTTGATGAACCCGCGATCCGCGCCTTCAATCATGGACTTTCCGTTACCGCCCATGAGGTATTTTCCGACTTCCACCTCCAGCCCCCGCGCGGCGCACTCGGCTTCCGAAAGCCCCACGCACGCGATTTCCGGCGAGGTGTAAACGCAGGCGGGCACGGTGGTTAAGTCCACGGACGCCGGCTCGCCGAGCATGGCTTCCACGGCCACGGTGGCGCTGGCGGCGGCGTAATGCGCGAGTTGCACCCGCGCGGTCACGTCTCCCGCGGCGTAAATATTCCCCACGCCCGTGTGCATCCGCTCATCCGTCATGATGCCCCGACCGGTGAGGATGCCGAGCTTCTCCAGGCCCAGCCCCGTGAGATTCGCACGCCGCCCCACGCTGACGATCACCTGATCCCCCGGCACGATTTCCGGCTTCTCCTTCACGAGAATGTGCGTTTCCACACCCGCGTCCGTCTTCACGAAACGCTCCACCACGGCCCCGGTCTTCAGCGTGATGCCCTTCTTTTTGAGCACCGCCGCCAGTTGCAGGGAAAGCTCTTTCTCCAGCATGGGCAAGATGCGATCCTCGGCTTCCACGACCGTCACCTGCCGCCCGGCATCTGCAAAATATGACGCGAATTCCACGCCGATGACGCCGCCGCCGATGATCGTGATACGCTCGCCCGAGAGCGGTTTTTCCAGCACGCGGTCCGAATTCACGGTATGCTCGATTCCCGGGATGGGCAGGGCGGCTGGCGAAGAACCTGTGGCGATCAAAAAATGCTCGGCGGTGTACGTCTTCCCGCCCGCTGTGACGGAATCTTTAGACGCAAATTCCGCGGCTTCCGTGAAAACGTCAATTTTATTCGCCTTCATCAGCGTCTGAATGCCCGCGCGGAGTTTTTCCACCAGCGCGTCTTTTCGGGCGTACACGGCGGATTCATCCAGCCGCACGTTCTCGGCGAGAATCCCCATCTCGGCCCATGCGCCCGCCGAGGAAAAAAGCTCGGCACTGTGCAGCAGCGTTTTCGTGGGAATGCACCCGCGGTTCAGACACGTTCCGCCGAGATGCTCGCGCTCGAAAATCGCCACTTTCATCCCGGCTTTCGCCGCCCGAATCGCACCCGTATACCCGGCCACACCACCGCCTAAAACGATTAGAGAATAATCCGTCATTTTTTGTTTTTTCCTTTATTTATTCTTAATTTTTTGAAATTCACCACCGAGAGCACAGAGGACACAGAGATAAAGAAAATGGGCTGAAAAAACCTCTCTGTGTTCTCGGTGGTGAAATAAAAAAGGCGTTCAAAACATCATTTACTTTTTGAGGTATTCTGATTTATCTTTCCCCACTCCTCCTTCACCGCGGCGGCGTAATCCTCCAGAGAATCATACCGGTTTTCCCACGTGGTGTACATGACCCCCGCCACGCCTTTCACTGCCGCGGCGTCCTGCATCCAGGCGCGGATCGGCGGCCCGACCGGCTCCGAATCATAATATCCCGCCAGAATCTGCCGATTCCCGCGCGAGGCGAAGTGCGCCAGCGATTCTTTCCGGATGTCCGGGTTCATGTTCCAGTTCGCCACGGTCACGTTTTTCGGCAGCTTTTCCCACGCGCCGTACCACGGGCCTTCCCCTTTCACGAGATAATAATACCCCGTTTTCTGCGCGTTATGCGTGGGGTCAAACATGTCCGACCACACCGCCACGGGCTTCCCGGGGTCTTCTTCCGCGATCATGGCGGCGCACGCAGCCACGTTATCCGTCAGCATTTCCCCCGGTGTTTTCCCGCTTTTCACGCATGTCGGGTCCCAGCCGCCCTGGCGAATTTCGTCGTGCGACATGAAATATCCGTCCGGCTTCACGTGTTCCTTCACCCGCCGCACCTGCCACCGCAGGATTTCCGCCACTTTCGACTCATTCATGCAGCAGCCCACCTGCTCGCCGTAAATGATGGATGTATGATAAAAACTCACCAGCACGCGCTGCCCTTCCTTCAGACGGCTGTCGGCCGGGACGTTCACCGCGGGTTCTTCGTGCCAGGCGCTGAAACACCCCTGCCACGGGTCATTCCCGAGTTTCGGATCCGTGATATTTTCGAAATCCTTTCCTTCTTTATACACCGTTTTGCCGTCCTCGCTTTTCACCTTCACGGGCGTGCTTTCCCGCCGCAACACGTTCACGAAACCCGCCGGCTCCACCCGCACGTCATCCAGCCACAGTTTCCCGCGCCGGCTGCCCCAGACGCCGATATAAAGATTCACGTTTTCGTAAGTCATGCTGTTAAACGTGACGTCCAGCCGGGTCCAGTCCTGCGTTTTCTCCAGCCGGGGCATGTGGTGGTTCAGCACCTGTCCTTCCGGCGTCAAAAGCAGGATGTTCAGGGAGGCCGGGGCGTCAAAATCCTCCGTTTTCATCATCACCGAGACGTGATAATACCGGAACGGCTTCACCGCCAGCGGCTGCATCGCGCGGCCGTTCGCCGGGCCGTCCGGGCCGATATTCTCGAAACGCAGCGCCGCACGGCCTTCCGCCTTCACCGCCGTGTCCATGAAACTGAACTTCCCCGCGCCGTCCACGAAAGCCCACCCGCCTGGCGTGTCCCCCCGACTTTCCTCGAACCCTCCGTTTTTCACCAGCGGCTCGGCCGGCTGCTCCGGCACCAGCTTTCCGTCCTTCACCGTGAACGGCATGTCCATCACCGGCTGCCCCTCTGCGAGATTCGGGTCGCGCGACAATAAATCATTCGAATATCCGATCGGGCACACCGCCGCATGACAGCGGATTTTCACCCGCCGGCACGCCTCACGATAACGCGTTAAATTATCGTAGTACCGCTGCGGCATGTCGTCCCACCGCATGAATTTCGAGTCCGTGATCAGCACGTCCGTGTACCCGGCCTTCGCCGCCCGCTCCAGGAGTGAAATCCCGCGGTCGACGTTTTCGTCCACCAGAAAATTCGTCGGAAAATAAAACCACAACTGTAATTTCGCCGCCGGTTTCTCCGCCGCGGCCGCCGGAAACGCTAAAAGAACCAGAATAACGCTCAGCAGGAATCGTTTCATGGGAATGCTCCTGAAAATGGGGGGCAACGGACGGGGACAGGTAGCAAATGGGGTATCCGCAAGAACAGCAGCCGGGAGCGCAGCGGAACGAAGTGACGCGCAAAGACCGGATAGAATCGTCGAGGTTTATCCCACTTCAATCCGGTCATTCCGCTGACGCTCCATTCCCGGCTGCCGTTCTTGCGGATATATCCATTAAAAACCACTCTAAACCGATTATACCTCCTCCGCCGACCGCGTTCAAGACGCCCGCGTTTTGCGAAATGGCGGAATTTTTGCCCCCGGGGATGTCTTTTTTGCATTTTTGGGAAAATTTTCCATTTTTTTCATTGCCACCGGGGGGTTATAGGATATAATAGAAAACGATGGATTTTTATTGACGACAACCCTTTCCCGCATTCCCGGAGACAATGATAATGAACAGAAAAATCTTAAAGAACCTCACCGCCGGCATCTTCTCGCTGGCATTTCTGGCCTTTTTTGCCTCCGCAGCTTCCGCGGCCGTCATTCTCACCGGCGACAACCTCACCGGCGACGGCACCTACGGCGACATCAATTCCGGCGACTTTTCCGGGGGCACACTGAACATCACCGCCTCCGATCCGGGAATCGACATCACCGGGCGACTGAATCTCGGCACGAAGCAGGTACGGGTCTACGGCACGAACAACACGGTCACCACTTTCAGCGGCGGCAATGCGACCGATCCGAACAACATGGGTATCGTGCAAGTGGATGGCGCCAGCAATAGCGCGGGCACGAACACGCTGAAAATCGCGGCCGGGACGGTCACGAACGTTGCCGGTGAATTTCGGGTCGGCACCAGCGGCGCGAACAACAACCAGCGGGCGCTGCTGGAAGTCGACGGCGCGACGCTCAACGTGACGGCCGGGTATCTTTGCGCGGGGTTTGCCGCGGGCAGTTACGGCGTCATTAATCTCACCGGCTCGGACGTCACGACGAGTTCCTACGTGATCGTCGGCCGGGAGGGCAAGGGTGAGGTCAACATGACCGGCGGCACGCTGACCATGCGGGAAAATTTCCTCATCGGCGACCTCGCGGGCAGCAACGGCACGTTTACCCTCAACAGCGGCGATGTGCATGTGGGCAGTACCTCGGCGGCCCGAACCACCCGCGTGGGCAAAGACGGCGGGGTGGGGAAAATCGTGGTCAACGGCGGGAATTTTTACTCCTACGGTCAATTACAAGTCGGCTCCAGCGGTGCTGGCTCCGGAACGGTGGAAATGACCGGCGGCACCATCTATGCCTACGACCAGATGAGTGTCGGTCGGGAGGCGGCCGGAACGTTGATCATGACCGGCGGTACGATCAACGCCGACAAAAATTCGGGGGGCGGCAACATCATTTTCTATGTCGGCTGGCATGCCGACGGCACGATCGTTCAGTCCGGCGGCACGATCAACGCGTCCGAAGTATATTTCGCGGACCAGAATTATCACGTCCTGAACGACCCCAGCAGCGGCGCGATCGTCGCCACCTACACCATGTCGCGCGACAGTGTGTTCAACGTGACCGGCGGATTCAGCGTTGGCCAGCACGCCCGCGGCATCCTCACGCTCAACGGCGGCACGATCAACGCGGCGGGCCGAACGCTCATCCTGGGCAACATGAACAACGACGTCTCGCACGGCACGCTGAATATCGCGAAGACGGACGACGCGTTCGGCTCGACGATGAACATCGCCAACGTCCAGGTGGGCAACAATGCCGGGGCGTTGGGCGACGTGAACGTGTCCGGCGGCTGGCTCAACGCGACAGACACGATCCATGTGGGGTACGTTGCCACGGGCCGTACGGTAGGCAGTGATTTCGTTTACGGCGGCACAATGACGCAGACCGGTGGCAAGGTGGACGCCGCGTATCTGCGCGTGGGCACCGGCGGCGGCAGCACCGGCTTATATAATATGGCTGGCGGCGATCTGAACATCACCGAGAACTTCGTCGTGGGCTACAATGCCACAGGGCGCACGGTCGGTAGCGATTTCGTTTATGGCGGCACCGTGAAGCAGACTGGCGGCAACGTGGCCGTGGCGAAAATCCTTGCCATCGGCGGCTATTACACCAACAGTGACGGCGGCGCGACCGGCTATTACGAAGCCACCGGCGGCAAGCTGGAAGTGCATGAGTTGATCGTCGGCGGCAAGGGCACTGGCGTGCTGACCGTCGACGGCGGCGAAGTGATCATCGGCAACGGGGCGCTGCGGCTTGGCCGGGGCGACAACAATGCGACCAACGGCACGGTCAACGTGAGGTCCGGCTCCATTACCGCCGCCAGTGCGATTAATGTTGGCGACAATAATAACGCGGTCGGCGTCATGACGCAAACCGGTGGTAAAGTGGCGGCCACGCAGCTGAATATCTCGACGTACGCCAACAGCGTGGGCACCTACACGATCAGCGGCGACGCGCAGACCACGCTGAACATCTCGCGGGTGGAAGTCGGCCAGAACGGCATCGGCACGATGAACATCAACGGCGGAACCACCACCGTCAACGGGACGATGATCGTGGCCCTCAACACCCAAGGCACCTGGACGGACGGCGTCATCACGCAGTACGGCGGCACCGTGAAACAGTCCGGCGGCGCCCTGATCACGAGTGGCATCCTGTCCATCGGCGGCGAATACAACAACGGCAACGGCAACGCGACCGGCTATTACGAACTCACCGGTGGCACGATCACTACCCCCGAAATTATCATCGGCGGCCGCGGCACCGGCGTGATGACCATCGACGGCTCTACCGCCGTGGTTAACATCAGCAGCAGTATGCATCTGGGCCGTGGCAACAATGGGACCACGACCCATGGGACGCTGAACATGAAGGCCGGCTCGCTGACCATCGCTGCCGGGCAATCGTTGAATCTCGGCAGCCAGACGAATGCGACGGGCATCATCAACCAGACCGGCGGCACGATCACGGCGCCGACGGTGAACATCGGCGCACAAAACGTCGGCATCTACACCATGGACGGCGGTACGCTGAACGCGAGCACCTTCCAGGTGGCCCCCGCCGCGAACACGACCGGAACCTTTACGCTCAACGGCGGCACGGTGAAAATCGGGTCGAACGTCGCCAAAGGTGCCGGCAACGCGACGATCAAACTCGGCAGCGGCACGATCGGCGCCCTGGCCGCTTATGAGTGGAACGTGGACGTGGCCGCGGAGTTTATCGGCAACACCGCCTTCGACACCTCCGGCGGCGCGATCACCGTCCGCAGTTTCCTCACCGGCGACGGCGGACTCACCAAAACCGGCACCGGCACGATGCTCCTCAGCCGATGGAATACCGGCGCCAGCGCGTACGGCGACACGAATACCTTTACCGGGCCCATTACGGTCAACGATGGCACGCTTTCCGTGGAACGCTATGCCGCGACCAATGCGCAAAGCATTACCGTCAACGCGGATGGGACGCTGCTGCTGGCCGGTTCCAGCGCGCTGTCCGGCAGCGACACGTCCATCACGCCCAAACCGACGCTCATCCTCAACGAAGGAACGCTCAACACCGACAGCGGGTCGAGCCACAATCTGGGCGACATCGTTTTCACCTCCGGCTCGATCAGCATTCCGAACACCAGCCGCCTGATTTTCGACGGTGCGGTGACGGTCAACGCGAACACGACTGGCGATTCCACGATCTCCGGCTACGAAATTGAAATCGGCAAAGGTGGTACGTTCGCCATCGCGGCTGGCGGCGTTTTGAACATCACCGCCGACATCGTCAACCCGGCCGGCAGCACTTCCAACCAGGTTATCACCAAAACCGGAGCAGGCGAGCTCATTTTTTCCGGCAGCGTCGCCGCGGATGTGAAACTGCAGGGCGGAACGGTGCTGATTTCGAATGAAACGAGAACGCTTGATCATTCGCTGACGAACTCCGGCGGTCGACTGGATCTGGTGAACTCCGCGGATGGCGTCAATAAATTCTACATCGGCGGCAGCTACTTCCAGGAGGCGGACGCCGATCTGTATATCCAGGTGGTGAAGAATGCCGTCGGCAATTACGAATTCGACTCGCTGAATGTCGAGGATGTGCTCAGCCTGGACGGCACGCTCACCTTGCTACTGAACGAACTGTGGACGTATGCCGACTATAAAAACGGCGTGGCGCTGAAGATTTTCGGCGACGATTATGCCGGCGTGGGCGATTTTTCGTCGATCATTTGGTCTGCCGGACAGCTGGATTCCGACCTATTCTGGTATTTTAACCCCATGGACGGCACACTGCGGCTGGGGGTTCCGGAACCGGCGACGTGGGGGATGTTGCTGGCCGGGCTGATCGGGCTGATGTGGTTTCGGCGGCGACGGGGATAGAAACGTTAAAAGAGCATTTTTGATGGGAAATGTAGATTTGCTTCGAGGGGAGAAACATTTTTGAAAAATTGTTTCTCCCCTCTTCGCTGCGCGAATTCACCCCTTTTTCAAAAAACTTTTATGCTTTTTTTTATTCTTCTTTTTTCGTGTTTTATCGCCGCAGTTGGCCCATCAGACCACCGATCTGCTCGTGCACCTCATCCGTCTGGGTGATGATCAGATAACGCTGCGTTCCCCAGTAAATGATCGTGCCGCGGCCGCCGTTTTCCTCCCAGGAGTCCGGCTTGATAGTTTTCAGAATGACTTCGACCAGTTGCTCGCCGCCGATCCGCGCAAGCCGGTCCGTTCTGGTCATGCGTTCTTCGTTATCCCCGCCGGAGAGTCCGCCGCCGCCGAGACGCTGGGCCGCCACGGTCTGGGGTTTATTTTCCGGAGTTTTGACCGTTTCCGGACGCTCCGCCGCCGACTGCGAGGAAGCCACGTTCTGGGCGGCGTTCTCTTTTTCCACATTTTTCGCGATCTGCCGGGACAGGGCAGCCAGCTTCACTCGCACGGTTTTTTGCAGCTTTTTTTTCTCCGCATCCGCGATTTTCGTGTCCGCCTGCAATTCGTCGTGCAGCAGCAGAAAGTCATGGGCGGCGTCCTCTGCCTGCTCGGGTTTTACTTTATTCCAGCGTTTTTGCGCGTCTTTCACCGCCGTCTGGAGCGTTTTCCCTTCCCGCGCGACCGGTGTTTTTACCACTGCGCTTTCCGCTGCACCGTCCGTACTTCTGGCAGGCTCCCCGGCCCACGCCGCCAGGTTCAGGGAGAAAATAACAGCCGCCATGAGAATGACGACACACATTTTGCGTGTACCAAACATGTTTGGACCTCCGATCCTGTTTTCAGAAAAGCGTGCATGGAAAAGCCGGCGGAGCGGATGTTTCGCCGACCCACCGTGAAAAGACCCCATCTATTATAAGGATACTCCTTCCGCAAAACAATTACAAGAATAAACGGCAACATTTTTGAAAAAAAGCGAAATTTTTGGAAAAAACACTCCCAGCCCACGCGGCGTCATGAAAAAAATCACGTTCCGCATTACCCATTTTCCTCAAGATACGCACCCGCCACTGGGAACAGGTTTTTTCGCGGCGTTTCGTCCCCGGGATTCTTGATTTTTCCGAGGAAAAGGTTCATAATGAGGTTATGCGTTCCCCTCGCGTGGATCATGCGGTATGATCCATGCAGATTTTTTCTGTTTTCCATAAAAGCTTAAGTTTGGCGGAGGTGACATCATGCTTCCCTGCAAAAACCGTTTTTTCGCCCTCATGACGTGTTTCATTTTATGCGTGTTCGCGGTGCAAATCGCATGGGCGGCGCAGGACGTCTGGATCGTGGACTCGCATGCCGCCTCCTGGACGCGCGCGACGGATGAGGCGTATGCGAAAATCACGTACACCCAGCTTGACGAAAATCGGTGGCAGCGGAAAGACGCGGCGGCGTTCGCTGAAACGCTTTCGAAAGACGTGCCGCTGGTGATTTATGTGCCCGGGTACACCACGACCATGGATGACCTGGTGAGTATTGGCATGTGCATGGTTCGCGCTTACGGCCCGGGCCGGACGGCGCGGACGGTGTTTTGGAACTGGCCGTCCGAGCGGGTGACGGGTGGGCTGGGGAATGACATCCGGGGAAAGATTTACGTCGCGCAGGCGAATGCCGAGTACTTGGCGAAGTTTCTGAAATCGCTGCCGGCGGACACGAAAGTTTCGCTCGTGGCGTTCAGTTTCGGCACCCGGGTGGCGTGTGATGCGGTGGAAAATCTGAAGGACAGCATGCCGGAGAATCTGCATGTGCGGATGGTGCTCATGGGGGCGGCCACGGATTATGCGGCGCTGGGAGAAAAATATCGGAACGCGGACGTCCCGAAAATCGCTGAGAAAATCCTGGTGCTTTATAATCCGGATGACCGGGCGCTGCATTTTTATCCCCGTCTGTATGGCGGGAGGGGGGGGCCTGAAGCGCTGGGAAAATGCGGCCCGCCGAGAAACCTGATTCTGCCGGAATTCCGTGACCGTGTGGAGGGCGTGAACGTGAACCCGTACGTGGGCCCGAAACACCAGACCATTCTGCACCTGAGCACGCCGGCGTTTCGAAATCGCATGGGCACGTACCTGTTTTTTGAAGACGGCGAGAAAAATGAGGAATAAGGAATGAGAAATGAGGAATAATTTTTGCGGCGTTTTCCTCGTTTTCATGGCGGCGCTGGCGGTGATGATGGCGTTTGCGCCCGCCAGGCTGTGTGCGGAAGAAGAGACCGTGACGGTTCGCCCGGAAGACACCGGAGAGACGCTGCTGAATCCCGGCATGGGCTGGACCATGCATTTTTACTCGAACATCCCGGCCAATTACGGCTCCGGGCTCGCGCCGGTGGACACGCTGGACTGGTTTCCCGGCTGTTCGGTGGTGTACTTGCGGCTGCCGTGGAGTATGATTGAGCCGGAAGAGGGGGAGTTTAACTGGGCGATTCTTGACACCCCGGCCCAGCGCTGGATCGCGCGGGGGAAGCGTGTGGCGTTCCGCTTTACGTGCTGCGAAAGTTGGCTGGAGTGGGCCGTGCCGCGGTGGGTGGCGGAGGCCGGTGCGAAGGGCGTGCGCTACGATTTTGGAAAAGGTCCGGCGGAAGACGGTAAACTCTGGGCCCCGGTGTATGATGACCCCGTGTTCCTGGAAAAGCTGGAGCATTTCCTCGTCGCCGCCGCGAAACGGTATAACGGAAACCCGGACGTGGCGTTCATTGACGTGGGCACGTTCGGCATGTGGGGCGAGGGGCACACGGGGTTCGATAACCGCCTTTCGCAGGAGGAAACGGACCGGATGTCCAAAATCCACATCGACCTGCATAAAAAGCACTTCCCCGCCACGCTGCTGTGCGTCAGTGATGACATTTCCGGCGCGAATCGTCGGCAGGGGCCGTTTCCGGGGATGGATTACGCTCTGTCGCAGGGCGTGGCGCTGCGGGATGACAGCATTCTCGTGCAGCCGGCCCCGGATCACTGGTATCACGCCGAAATGGCGGAGAAGTTCTGGCCCACGCTGCCCGTCATTCTCGAGCACGAGCATTACGGCGCGTCCGTGCATAAAAAAGCGTGGGACGCGGAGCTGTTTTGCCGATCCGTGGAGGAGTATCACGCCAGTTACATGTCCATTCATCACTGGCCGTGGGAGTTTTTTGAGGCGAATCGGGAAGCGGTCGCGCGGATTAATCGCCGACTGGGTTACCGCCTTCAGTTGCGCGAACTGCGTTACCCGAAAACCGTGAAAATCGGCGTGCCGTTTCCGGTGTGCTGGCAGTGGGCGAACGCCGGGGTCGCGCCGTGTTATGCCGGCGGTCACCCGGCCATCACCCTTAAAGACGCGGACGGCGGAATCGTGTCCGTGCTGGTGGAGGACGGTTTTAACGTGAAAACGCTGCCCGTCGCGCCACCGGGGGAGGCGGAATCGCAGGCCGTGCGAAGCGAATTTCGTGTGGGGCTGATCGCGCCCACCACGCGGCCGGGGACGTGTGATGTGTTCATTTCCGTCGGTCGGCCGGACGGCACCCCGCAGATCGCGCTGCCCCTGCCGGGCGATGACGGCCAGCGGCGATATAAAATCGGTGTCATGGAATTGTTGCCGTAAAAGAATGTAGCCGTAAGAACAGCAGCCGGGAGCGGAGCGGAACGCAGTGACGCGCAGAGACCGGATAGAATCGCCAGGATTTTCCCCACTTCAATCCGGTCTCTGCGCTAACGCTCTGCTAATGGCTGCTGTTTTTGTGAGAGAATTTATTCATCCCATTAACCGCGAGAATAATCATGAAATACGCCCCCATCCTGTTTTTTTTGTTTGCCGTCATGGTTTCGCCGCTGCGGGCCGAGGACGCGATTCTTTTTGACGAAACGTTCCAAGGCGCGTTACAGCCCGGCTGGTCGTGGGTGCGGGAAGTCCCCGCGCAGCACCGTTTCGCGGAAGGCGGCGGCCTGGAAATCTGCATGGAGCCGAATCCGGCCGACGGCATCCGGAACATCCTCGTGCGGGGTGTCCCGGAAATGGCCGAGGGGCCCGTCATTATTCAGCTGGAAGTCGACTCCGACCAGCCGTTTTCCGGCCAATTCCAGCAAGTCGGCCTGTACTGGATGAAGGGCGACGACGTGAAATTCAAATTCGTCAAGGAATTCATCGACGACGAGCTTTTCGTCTTCCCCGGCAAGCAGCCCCTGGCCACGCAAAAAGTGACGCTGCGGCTGGTGGTGGACGGCGAGAAAGTGACCGGTTTTTTCAAGCCCGACGGCGCCGCCGAATTTCAGCACGTCTGCGAGGCGACGCTTCCCCAGCGGAATGACGACGACGACCGAATCGCCATCCAGTGCTGGCACGGCCCGGCCGGCGACGAATGCTGGACCCGCCTGACTCGTTTTCAGATTCTCAGTACGGAAAAAGCCGAATGATGGATATATGAGCACATCCAAAATGGGTGCGGCCATAGAAACAGCAGCCGGGAATGGAGCGGAACGTAGTGACGCGCAGAGACCGGATAGAATCGCCGGGATTTTTCCCACTTCTATTCGGTCTCTGCGCTAACGCTCCGCCCCCGGCTGCTGTTTCATACCGTTTATATTGATTTTGGATGTGCTCTAACGACGGGGCGTTTTTTGTGCCGTAAAAGCGTGATTTTCGCCCCATTTTACTTAATTCCCCACACGGCCGGCTTATTTATGTTTCGCCAGGTTTTTTTCAAGCGTTTTCGTGAGCGAATGTGCTTGACTTTCCGTATCTAATGATATTAAATAAGTAGGCTGACGTCCGGCGCCCCGTGTTCCGGCGATTCGCTTTATGTTCAAAATTTCTCCTCTGCGTTTCCCAGGGCATTATTATTTTCGGATGTTTCATCGGTATATCACAAACCACAGTGCCGCGGCCGGGCTGCGTGAAAAAGGCGTTTTCCACGGCTGTTTCATGCTGCTTGCCCTTTTGCCGCTGCTGCTTTCGGCGGGCTGTTCGCAGGGTGAAGTGAATCGGGTTCAGGAGCTGCTCAGCGCGTACTCCGAAGCCGGCGACGGCGACATTATCCGCCTTCAGCCGGGGCTCTACAAGCTCGACGCCCCGCTGGAAATCGATAAAAACGTCTCCATCATCAGTGACACCGGCAATCCCCGCGACGTTCGCATCACCTGCAAACGCGGCTGCACGCTCATCCTGACCGCGCCCAAAGCGAAGCTCGTCAATCTCTCGCTGGAGAACATTTCTTACATGGAAGACGAGATTCCGCAGTATCTCAACGAAAATATTTACGTTCTGAAAGTGCTTTCCGGCATGCCCCGCATCACCGGCTGCCGGTTCAGCGGCGAAGGCAGCGGCGTGCTGGTTTTCGGCGAGCAGGCGTCGCCCGTCTTCACCGAATGCACGATCACCGGCATGAAAGAGCACGGCGTGGTCGTGCAGACGCAGGGCAAAGGCACCTTCCTTTCCTGCGAAATTACCAACTGTGGCGGCGTGGGCGTGAATGTCTCGAACCGCAGCAATCCCACCATGAAAAAATGCCGGATTTCCGGCTGCGCTCAGGGCGGACTCGCCGTCTTCAACCGCGGCCAGGGGAATTTCGACGAATGCGAGATTTCCGTCAATGAGGGAGCCGGGGTGGGAATCGCGTCCGAATCGGATCCGACGCTCACCAACTGCACGATTTGCCGCGGCGAGGGGGCTGGCGTGCTGATTCAGGGCAACAGTAAAGGCACGCTGCTGAACTGCCAGATTTTCATTAACCGCCTCCAGGGGGTGATCGTCAGCGACGGCAGCCAGCCCACGGTGCGAAACTGCACCATCCGCAACGGCAAGCATTTCGGCGTGTGGGTTTTGAATCACGGCCGCGGGCTTTTCGAAGGCTGCGAAATCTTCGGAAACGACGAATCCGGTGTGGAGATCAAAGAAGGAGGCGACCCGATTTTCCGGCGATGTATCGTCCGCAGCGGGAAGGGCCCCGGCGTCATGATCGGCATTCGCGGCGATGGAACCTTCGACGATTGCGACTTCCACGGCAACCTCGGCGCCGGCATGGACATCCAGGAAGGCGGGACGCTGCAAGCCAAAAACTGCCGCTTTTTCGACGGCTTCAACATGGGCCTGCAAGCCTCCGATCATGCAAAAGGCCGATTCGACGAGTGCGAATTTTATTCCAACCAGCGCGCCGGCATCATCATCACCTCGTACGCCGACCCCGTGTTTTGGCGATGTCGCATCATGCAGGGCCGGGGCGTGGGGATCACCGTCTTAGCCAACGGCCTAGGGAAATTCCGCGAGTGCGACATTTTCGCCAACGAGAACGCCGGGGTATACATCACCACCTCCGGGAACCCCATGTTTTCACTATGCAAATTTTACCAGGGGAAGCGACAGGGCATTTTCGTCGAGAAAAACGGTGTCGGCACGTTCTACAAATGCGATATTTTCGAAAACGAGGGCGCTGGCGTCCTCGTCCGCAGCACCGGCAATCCGAGCCTCAGCGGCTGTCGGATTTTCGACGGAAAAGACGCCGGCGCGCTGATTCAGGATCGGGGTTTCGGCCGATTCGCGAAATGTTTTGTTTTCAGGAATGCGAAAAAGGGGATCCTCGCCGATAAGGGCACGAATCCGACGGTCATTCAGTGTTCGTCCCGTGACCCGGACGCTCCCAACGCGCCGGAAGTGCCGCCGACGCCGGAGTCTGCGAACGCGGACGCGCCGAAAGTGCCGGCCGATGTTCCTCAGACGGGCGATAAACCGCAGCCCGGGGAACCGTCTGCCGCGCAGCAGACGGAAGGGGAAACGAAGCAGCCGACCAAGGAGCCGGAGAAGCCGACGCAGCCGGTGAAAAAGCCGTCTGGTAAAAAGCCATCCGGTAAAAAACCGTCCACCAAAAAGCAGCCTGCGACCGAACCAGCGAAGATCGAGAAGCCGGCGCCGAAGCCGGTGGATCCACGGTGGGCCGATCTGCGAAAAATGGCGGACGAGGAGCCGGAAACGCCGCAGCGGTGGTACGATTTAATCCTTGCCATGAAGGAGCGCGGCGCGGCCACGGCCCAACTGAAGGAAGCCATGGAAGACATGGAAAACGCCTTACCGCAGGAGTCCAAACTTTTAGCCCGGGCCCAGACCTACCAAATGCTGCAAAACAACGCCTCCGCCGAGAAGGCCTACCGCGAGGCCCTGAAAGCCTATCCCGAGAATCTGGAAACCCTTTTTTCGCTGAGCAGTTTTTACATCCAGACCAACCGCCCGAAGCTGGCGATCAGGCACCTGGAGAAAATGCGCAACGTCGTCCGCCGCGACCTGACGTATGAGAACGACTTCAAAGTCCGCCAGTTGCAGTGGATCGAAAACGCCCTGACGAACCTCAGAGACGCCACGGCGGAGTAGTTCGCCATCTCAAAACAACAGCCGGGAATGAAGCGGAATGCAGTATGGCGAAGAGACCGGATAGAGTCGCCGCGAGGTTTCTCCACTTCTAATCCGGTCATTCCGTTTCGCTCCATTTCCGGCTGCTGTTTTTTCGGAAAGGCCTATTTATTACGCAGGTGAGTATATTTTCTCCGAACGATTGACGCCGCGGATTCCCTGTTTTATAATAAATGACAGGCACCCGCAAGCGGCGGGCTCATTCTTTTCACGCTAACAGGAGGGATTATCATGCGGCAAATTTTCACCATCTTCGCCATCCTCGCGACCGCCACGGCGGCATTCGCCCAGGAGACGGCGGTTAAAAGCACCGTCCAGTCGGTCGGCCTCTTCAAAAACGGCGTCGTCGTCGTGCAGGAGGAAATCAGCGTTCCCGGCGGCGGTCGTTACATGCTCGAACAGGTGCCCGTCCCCATCCACGGCACGTTTTTCCTCGAAAGCGACGCGGTCGTCGAGACCACCGTCACGCAGCGGAACATCACCGAGCCGCTGGACGAGGGGCAGGTCGTGGACTTTCAAAAAGACCTGGCTGGGCGGAAAGTCCGGGTGTACCTCAGCGGTGACAAAACGGAGCCGGTCGAAGGCACGGTCACAGCGATTCCGGAAGCTGACCCGAATCGGATGATCGGCCGCTCGCGGGCTTACAGCCGTTCAGGGTACTCGGAGTATGCCGATTACGCCGCGATGCCCTCCATATCGCATGACGCTTTTCGGCCTGTGATTTCCTCCGACCGATCGCTGACGCTCGACACCGCTGCGGGCCAAACCTTCCTCACCGGCGAGGGAATTTATCGCGTCGACGTGGAGAAGAAAATCGAAACCGTCCAGCGGAAACGCAACGTGATGCTGTTCGACGTCAAGGCCGAGAAACCGGCGAAAATCCGTCTCTTTTATCTCACCAAGGGGATCGCGTGGGCCCCGTCCTACCGCATCGACATCTCCGACCCCAAGCGGCTTGTCGTCGAGCAGACCGCCGTCGTCGTCAACGAGCTGCGGGAACTGAAAGATACCAACGTTTCCCTCATCAGCGGTTTCCCGAAAATCGAGTGCGAAAACGTCGACGCCCCATTCAGCCCGAGCAGTTCGCTTTCGGCATTCTTTCAGCAACTGGCCGCGCGCGGGCGTGGCAGCCGAAACCCGGTGATGACGCAGCAGGCGATTGCGTATAACTCTCCGACGACTTTCGGTTCGGACGACGGCTCGTCCGCGGTCACCGTTTCCGGCGAAGGCCCCGACATTCATTTCCTGCCCATCGGCAAACGCAGCATGAGCATCGGCGACTCGCTGTCGCTGTCGACGGGCAAGGCCACCGCGGAGTATGAGCGGATCGTCGAGTGGACGATTCCCGACCGCCGTGACGTCTGGGGGCGTTATTCCAACCGGGATGAAAATCAGCAGGAAACCGACCCGTGGGATATGCTGCGGTTCCGCAATCCGCTGAAATTTCCGATGACGACGGCCCCCGCGACGATCATCGCCAACAACCAGTTTTACGGACAGAACACGAGTTACTGGGCCGGGCCGGGCGAGATGACGAAGCTCCCGATCACGAAATCGATGAGTGTGCGGGTGAAGGCCGTCGAGTTCGAGCGTGGCGGCGATCAGGCGCAGCGCGTCGTGGTGCCCGCGTTCTCTGAGGCGGAACCGATGCCAGTCGGCAACCAGGCCAACGCGGCCCCGACGAAAAGTAAGCAGGCCTCGCTGAGTTATGTCAGACGCGATGGCGACACGTACCGCGAAGCGATCATCGATGTGGAGCTGACGATTGTCAACCGCCGGGCCGAGCCGGTGAAGATGATTGTTAATCGCCGCTTTTCCGGCGAATTGGAGAACCCGATCGACGGCGCTACCGTGCGGCTGCTGAACGAAGACCTCCGCGGCGTCAACCGCAAGCACGAGGCCCAGTGGGAGTTCGACCTGCCCAGCGGCCAGACCAAAACGCTGAAATACGCGTACGTCGTGCTGATCCGCACGTGATCGACCAATACGTGACCATTTAAACAACAGCCGGGGACGAAGCGTTAGCGCAGTGACCGGATTAGAACCGCCGAATTTTTTCCAGTTCTAATCCGGTCACTCTCGTTGTGCTTCGTTCCCGGTTGCTGTTTAATGATCACACTCTGCTTACCAGTTCAGCTCCGTCGCCTCTTCCCAGTGCTCGTAAAGCGTTTGGAGTACCGCCTGCTCCTGCAGCTGCTCGGCCTGGAGACGCTTCACCTGCTCCCCGTCGCGGAGCACGGCCGGGTCTTGAAGCTGCCGCTCGATTTCCTTCACGAGCGTCTCGCGGATGAAGATTTCATCCTCGAGCTCGACGACTTTGCGGTACGGGTACTTCCGCTTCTTTTTCGGCTTGTCCTTCGCCTCGGCTTCCGGTTTCGCTGATTTTTCATCGGAAACAGCCGATGTTTCGGCCGGCGGCAGCGGTTTTCTGCCGGATTTTTTGAGGTTCGACTGTTTCCACAGGTCATCTTTCGCGGAGGCTTTTTCCTGCTTGCCATTTTTTACAGGCGGAGCGTTTTTCGCCACCGGGGCATTTTTCGCAGGCGTCGACATGTTTTTCGCGGGCGCAGCCACGCTTTTTGTTACCGCTGCATTCCCGCCGGTGGATTTTGCGAACGCCGCCGACTGCACCCACTGCTGGTAATTCCCCGGGAAAACCCGCATGCCGCCGGGCTCCATGATCAGCAGGTGCGTCGCGACCTGGTTGATGAAATAGCGGTCGTGGCTGACGAAAAGCACGGTGCCCTCGAACTTCTGGATGGTTTTCTCCAGGGCTTCGCGGGCCCAGAGGTCGAGGTGGTTCGTGGGTTCGTCGAGCACGAGGAAGTTGGCGTTCTCGGCCGAGAGTCTCGCCATGGCCACCCGGCAGCGCTCGCCGCCAGAGAGGCTTTCGACTTTTTGGAAAACCATGTCGCCGGTGATGCCGAAGCGTGCGCAGAGACTTCGCCGGGTGGGTTCGTCCATTTCCCGCCCGCCGGACGGCCGCACGGCATCCACCGCCAGAGAGTCGCTGGCGACGGACTCCAACTGCTGGTCGAAATACCCGACTTTCACGCCCTGGCCCAGCGCGATCCGCCCCGCGTCGGGCGAGAGTTGGGCTACGAGGCATTTCAGCAGCGTCGATTTTCCGCAGCCGTTGGGGCCGATGAGCCCCCAGCGCTGGCCGCGCTCGACGTCAAAGGTCACGTGTTCGAAAAGCGGCTTGCCGGGAATGAATCCTTTCGTCACGTCTTTCGCCCGCACGACCATGTCCCCGGAACGCTCGGCCGGCGGCAGCCCCATCGGCGGCGTGGCGATTTCCCGCGGCGGGTCTACACGCTCGATCCGCTCCAGCTTCTTCCGCCGGTCCTCGGCCTGGGCGGCCTTCATCCCGTAATGATTTCGCCGGATGAAATCCTCCATTTTCGCGATTTCTTCCGTCTGCTTCTCCCACGTCCGCCGCTCGACCAGCAGCCGCTCCTCCTTCTGGCGGAGGTACGCGGAAAAATTGCCCGCGTAGGAATCCACCGTCCCGTGCAGCAGCTCCAGCGTCCGATTCGTGACCTTATCCAGAAAATACCGGTCGTGGCTGACGACGATCACCGCCGCGTCCGATTCCGCCAAAAACGTTTCCAGCCATTCGGTCGCCGCCAGATCGAGGTGGTTCGACGGCTCGTCCAGCAGCATCAGTTCCGGCTCCGCCAGCAGCAGCTTCGCCAGCATCAGACGGTTCTGCTCACCGCCGCTGAGTGCGGAAACGGGCGTCTTCATCTGGCTCTGGAGAAACCCCAGCCCCTCGAGCACCCGCTCCACTTTATAGTCCAGGTTATACGCGTCCTGCCGCAAGAGCTCTTGCTGGAGATGGTCGAAACGGATCGCCAGCTTGTGCAATTCCTCCGCATCCCGCTCGACGGCCATCGCCTCGGCCACCGCCTGAGCGTCGTGCTGGAGCGTGATCTGATCCGCCAGCGCATCATGGGCCTCCTCCCACAGCGTCCGCCCCGTATCCTCCGGCCGCTGCTCCAGATAACCCACCCGGATGCTGGGGTGAAACACGCACGTTCCCGCGTCCGCATCCTCTTTCCGGGCAAGGATTTTCATGATCGTGCTCTTCCCCGTCCCGTTCGGCCCGACCAGCCCGATCTTCTGCCCTGGATGGACATCAAACGTCACCCCCGCCAGCACGGGCTCGGGGCCATAATATTTCTTCACGGAATCGACGGATAATAGAAGCATGATTTCTAACGGCGTGTATGATTTCTGAAATGGCAGTGAATTAACAAAAAGACAAGGTACCATTATACCACAAGCGTGGGATTTTGCCAGTGTGGTGGGTTGAACGGGGATTTTGCGGGCAGTATAATGAATTTAGGGAAAAATTTATACACCGCACACCGCCTGTTTAGCCGCGTCAGCGTGTACGGCGTAAGCCGTGGAGGCTCGACAAAACCAAATTTAAAAGCATGTTTTTTCATTCAGGCAAATATCAAATCGAAATTGTTAGGGACGTTGACTACTCCCCGCGTTCGGCTGATAACGTCCACAACTATGATGTAAGCTATCACCACCTGATGCGAGAAGAAGGTACCGCCGTCTTCTTTGGGATTCGGGTCTTTCAAGACGATGCCCCGATTCGCAGTGCCGTTATTTATTCCAACGCTGCTTATTGTGGAATCAATGAACATTCTGTCATTATCGAAGAAGACCGCATCGTGATAAGTTGCACCGACACGTTGTTCTGCCTCACGTTGCCGGAACTACAATTGTTGTGGGCTACGGCCGTCGACCCGGGGTGCTGTTTTGAAATCTTCAAGCATGGCGACGGTTATATCACCCACGGAGAACTGACCATTTCAAGAGTGAGTCACGAGGGGAGAATTTTATGGCAGCACCACGGTGGCGACATTTTTACCAATTTAGATGGCACAAGCATATTTACCATTAACGATGATCATATTTATGCCACCGACTGGGCCGGCAATGAATACAAACTCGATTTTGATGGTAAATCACTGGAATAGAAAGTGTAAATGATGAAACGAATGATTGATTTTCAACTGTGGGAACCGAGTAAAAACATGGCATTTGGTGATCCAGCCAAAGGTACGAGCCTCATTCACTGGCATGCCCTGACGTTTGGCAGTTACTGCATGAATTTTGGCGACGCAACGCTGTTTCAACTTACGGAAGAATCGATGAACGCCCTAGGTGAACAGTATTTGTGCCCAGAGCGAAAAAGAACCCATTGGGACGACTATCAGATTTGGGCCGTGCTCAGCGACGACCTCAGCGATAAACTCTGGAATGTCGGTGAATCGCTGCCTGATGATTTTCGCAAGATCACGCGCTCTGCCGAAACAATCATGGCGTATACGGAAAAATGCGATGATTTCGATAGCGATTTATATGAAAAACTGGAAAATGAATTTCCTGAAGATTGTCCTGAAAGCGAGCAATGCTGGGAAGAAATATATACCCCCGCCACTTTAAAATTCCTGGTGGATGATTTTTTGAGACGGGCTAAATTTTTTAGCGGAATGCGTCGAAATAAAAAGGGTTATGGAAAATTTTCAATTGACGAACAAGCAGCTCGCGGCGTTGCGGGCGTTGC
>JAVBLI010000018.1:0-81010 GCA_031553595.1 Thermoguttaceae bacterium
GGGAGTCCACGCTGGCCAGTGTCCGCACCCAGATGGAGGCGGTGGCTTATGAGCTGCTGGATGAGCATAAACGCGGACGGAAGTGAGTGCGGCCGGGATTAAAACAGCAGCCCGAAGCGTGAGCGAGGGATGAGCGCTGCCGGGTGATTTTCCATCCCCCATATCCGTCCGCGGCGTTATCCCTCGCTCACGCTTCGGGCTGGTGTTTTCTATGAACGTTTCTGAGAATCACATTTCGGTGCCGTTACCGGAAATCGTGGCCAGTCTCCGCGAATTCCCGGGATTTTCGGCTGCGCGGGAAGAAATGCGGGAGCATCGGACGCCGCATTTTGAAGGCGTGTGGGGAAGCGCGGCCGCGGCGGTTCTGGCGGGGCTGGAAAGCGCGGACGCCGGGAGAGAAACGTTCGTCGTGCTGACTTCCACGCAGCGGAAGGCGGAGAATTTCGTCGCGGATCTGAAAAATTTCTCGCAGACCCAAACGCTGCTTTTTCCGTGGTTCATGCCGCCGCTGGAGTATGTGGTGGCGGAAGATGAGGATGGGACGGCGGATGCTGGCGCGGCGGAAGGGGTTTTGCCGACAAAAAAACGGTGGGGCACGGAATTTTTGCCGGACCCTGCGGTGGGCCAGCGGCTGCGGGCGCTGATGGCGTGTGCAGAGATGGCGAAAATTTTCCCAGCGGAAAAGGCAGAAAAACGAAAAAGTAAAAGCCGCGTGATCGTCGCGCCCGTGCAGGCGCTGATGAAATATGACCCGCTGCCTGAAACGCTCGCGGAAAATTCGCTCCGCCTGAAAGTGGGGGAGAACATTTCACTGGACGCGCTGACATCCTGGCTGGTGGATCACGGCTTTCACAGCACCCCGGCCGTGGAGCTGCCCGGCGAGTTTTCCGCGCACGGCGGGCTGGTGGACATTTTCGCGCTGGAGTGGGAAAACCCGGTGCGGGTGGATTTTTTCGGGGATGAAATTGACGCGCTGCGGGAATTTGACGTGGCCAGTCAGCGGAGCCTCGCGCGGCGGGAGTCCGTCAGCGTGACCGCGTTCACGGCCCTGATGGAAAAGCATCCGAAAACGCAGCGGGCGTGCCTGACGGATTACCTCCCCGCGGACGCGTGTTTTTTCCTGCTGGACCCGGAAGACATTCAGCTCCAGGGCCGGCGGTTTATTGAAACGCAGGAAGAGCCGGAAGCGTTTTTTACGGTGGAGGACGTTCTGCGGCGGGTGATGCAGTTCCCGCTGGTGACGGCTTCTTCGCTGGAAAATCTCGCTTTCGGACAGACGCTCCGCCTGCCGCTGGAGACGGTGGAGCGTTTCAGTGGCGATTTGGCCCGCGTGAAACAGGAGCTGGAAATGTTCGGCTCTGGGCAGGAAATTTTCGTCGTGTGTCCGAATGACGCGGAGATTCATCGCCTGCGGGAGGTTTTCGCTGAAACCCAGCCGGCGAAAGACGGGCGGCTGTATTACCGGGAAGGGTTTATCGAGGAAGGTTTTCGGCTGGTCGGCGCCCGGCAGATGGTGCTCAGCTCGGCGGCGCTTTTGCAGCGCGAGGAAGTGGCCGCGCGGCGGACGGCGCATCGGCGGATGGCGAAAGTAATTGACTCCTTCTCGGAACTCCAGGAGGGAGACCTCGTGGTGCACGTGGCGCACGGAATCGCGATTTATAAGGGCATGAAACTGCTGGAGCCGTTTAAATTGCAGCCGGGGCAGAAATCGCCGTCCGGGCCGGGTGCGGAAAAAGCACGTGCCGGTGCGGAGGAGCATCTCGTGCTGGAATTCCGCGGCGGGACGCAGTTACTCGTGCCGGCCTCAAAAATCGCGCTGGTGCAGAAATATATTTGCGGCGGGAACGTGAAGCCGAAACTTTCCGTGTACGGCGGGAAGAAGTGGGAGAGCCAGAAGCGGGCCGTGACGGAGTCCATCCAGGATTTCGCGGAAGAAATGATCGAAATTCAGGCCATTCGGCACTCGCGTCCGGGAATCGCGTTCCCCACCGAGACGCCGCTTCAGGCGGAGTTCGCCGGAATGTTCCCGTACACGGAAACGGAAGATCAGGATCTTTCCATCCACGCGATTCAGGGTGACATGCATCAGCCCCGGCCCATGGACCGCCTGCTGTGCGGGGACGTGGGTTTCGGGAAGACGGAAGTGGCCATGCGGGCGGCGTTTTGTGCGGTGGAGGCCGGGTATCAGGTAGCGGTGCTGGTGCCCACGACCATCCTCGCGGAGCAGCACCTGCGGACATTTAATCAGCGGATGGCGACTTTCCCCGTGAACATCGCGCGGCTTTCCCGTTTCGCCACGCCCCAGGAACAGGCGGAAACGCTCCGGGGGCTGGAAAGCGGCGCGGTGGACATCATCATCGGCACGCACCGCCTGGCGAGTCAGGATGTGCGGTTTCATAATTTGGGCCTGCTGATAATTGATGAGGAACAGCGTTTCGGCGTGGAGGTGAAGGAGACCCTGAAAAAATTCCGCGCCACGGTGGACATCCTCACCATGACAGCCACACCCATTCCGCGGACGCTGCACATGTCCCTGCTGGGTATCCGGGATATTTCGAGTCTTGAGACGCCGCCGCCGGACCGCATGGCCGTGGAGACGCACGTCGCGCGGTCACACCCGGGCCTCATTAAAAACGCGATTGAACGGGAGTTGGACCGCAGCGGGCAGGTGTATTTCGTGCATAACCGCGTGTATGATATCCACCACGTGGCGGAAAAAATCCAGAAACTGGTGCCGGAAGCCCGCATCCGTGTGGGGCACGCCCAGATGCACGAGCGCGAGTTGGAAGAGGTAATGCTGGCGTTCGTGCGGCACGAGTGTGATATTTTGGTGTCCACGACGATCGTCGAGAACGGGCTGGACATCCCGAACGCGAACACGATTTTTATCGATGACGCCCAGAATTACGGGCTGGCCGACCTGCATCAGTTGCGCGGCCGGGTGGGGCGGTATAAGAACCGGGCGTACTGTTACCTGCTTTTGGATCCGAAAATCCACCTCGGCTCGAATGCCGCGAAACGCCTGCGGGCGATCGAGGAATACAGCCACCTGGGCAGCGGATTCCGAATCGCCATGCGCGACCTGGAAATCCGCGGCACCGGAAACATCCTCGGCATCAACCAGAGCGGGCACATCGCGGCCATCGGATACGAAATGTACTGCGACCTGCTGGATAAAGTCGTGCGGAAGGCGAAAAAGGTGCCGGCCAAAGAGTCCGTGGACGTGGATGTGGATCTGCCTGTGATCGCGTATATTCCGCACAGTTATGTGCCGGACATGCGGGCGAAGATTGACCTTTACCGCCGGCTGGCGCGGGTGGTGAAGGAAACGGATGTGGACGATTTCGTGGTGGAAATCACAGACCGTTTCGGAAAAATCCCGCCGCAGGTGGAACGGCTGCTGGAACTGGCCCGACTGCGCATCCTCGCGCACCGTTGGCTGATTTATGCCATTCGCCGGGAGGAAAATTACCTGGTGTTCCATTTTTATTCGCAGAAGGCGGTGGAGCCACTGGCGAAAGTGAAGGTGGGTAAACTGGGACACAAATTGCGGATCGCGGATACCTCCAGCGCGTACCTTCCGCTGGACGAGGAAACGCTCCAGGCCGGGGCGAATACGAATAAAATCATTAAATATGCGGAATTGCTCTTGCGTCAATTATGATTTTTTGCGTATACTTCCGTACGACAAAAATTATGATGGGAGAGAAGCCGCGGGCGTGCACGTCACGCATTTCATGGAATTTCATTTTCCGGTCACAGAGAATTCGAAAGAATTCATCCTTTTTTCATTAATTAACAGGTGAGTGCCGTGAGTCAAGAAAAAAGAAAGAATCGTTTTTGCTGCGTGGTCATCGGCCGCGTGAAAAAATTGCTGACGGCGGCGGCGTGCGTCCTTCTGGCGGAGTGCCTGCTTACGGGCGTCGCGACGGACGGCATTTCGCTTCTGGGTGGCAGTGCGCAGGGTGCCGGGTGGTGGAATTTCGGGAAAAAGGAGTTACAGGAACCGGCTCCGGGTTCCGGCGCAGCGCAGCAGCAGGCGACTCAGGCGGCATCCCATGCGGCGACTCAGCAGGCGGCGAAAAGCGGTGCGTCTCAGGCCCCGGCCGCAAACACGTACGCCGCGAAACCTGCGGAAAATCCGTCCCAGAGTAAAGGCTTCACGTTCAAGTTTCCGTGGTCGAAAAAGAAGGAAGAGGCCGTTCCGGATCCGGTGATCGATCCTTTCGGCGCCGCGGAACATCCACACTCGCCGGAATACCTGGCGAAAAATCAGGGGATGAGCACTCCCGCGAATGAGGGGCAGTACGCGCCGGAAAATTTCCAGCAAAACACCCTGGCGGCGGATCCCATGCATGATGGCCCGAGTTATAATCCCGCTTATGCGGAAAATCAATTTGCCGCCGACGGTGGTTATGATTATCCTGGCCAGACGCTGCCCACGCCGTCCGCGGTTCCCGGGCAGTCTCACCCGCAGGTGGGGACGGCCGCTCCGATTCAGCCGCGGTACCCGGAGCCGGGGGCGTATGCGGAATTCACGCCGCCGGATGCCGCCCGTCCCGCGATGCCCGCCATGCAGGCCGACAGTACGACCATGGCCGGGGAACAGATCCGCGTTTTCGAGCAGGGCAAAACGCTCGCGTGGGTGGGTTCCGTCAGCATTCTCGCGGCCGACGTTTACCACGAAGTGGATATGAAATTACTGCCCCATAAAGAAAAAATACCGGCGCCGCAGTATCAGCAGTATTATCTCCAGGAGACCGTCAAGGCGCTGGAGCAGGCGATTCAGGATAAACTCGTTTACTGTGATTTCCTCCGCAGCGTTCCGCCGGATCAGGTGGCGAAATACCAGGAAATGGTAAACCAAATTTACGAAACGAAAGAACTGCCCGACCGGATGAAAAAAGCCGAGGCGGCGAACCGCGAGGATTATGAGGCCAAACTCCGCGAGCTGGGTACGTCCATCTCCAGGCAGAAAACGTATTACTGTGAAGGCGTGTTGCGCCAGCAGTGGCTCATGCAAAATATCCAGCGGGATTATGAGGTTTCTCATGCCGAGTTACTCGATTATTATCACGCGCACATCAAGGATTTCGAGAATCAGCCCCGCGCGTGCTGGGAAGAACTGGTGATTAACAAAAGTCGTTTCCGCTCCCGGGAAGAGGCGTACAAGGAAACGGCGCGTCTGGGGAGTCTGGTCTACAAGCAGCAGATGAGTTTCGGCGACACGGCCCGCGAATTTTCTCACGGCGTGACGGCGTCCGACGGCGGCCAGAACAGCTGGATTCACCCCGGCGAACTCGCGTCGCGCGAACTGGATAACGCCATTTTCACGCAGCCCGTGGGTGCCCTGAGTCCTAGTATTCTGGAAGACGCGGAACATTTTTACATCATTCGCGTCACCCGCCGGGAAGAGCAGCGGGTCACGCCGTTCATGGAAGTCCAGGATCTTATCCGCGGTAAAATCAAGGAGCGGAAATTCGACGAAAGTCTGGAAAAATATCTCGTGAAAATCCAGAAAGAAATTCCGGTCACCCGAGCGGACGACGAACTGCCCACGCTGGAAATGCTTCAGGCCCAGCAGCGCCAGCGGGCCGCGGGGCAAAACGCTCCCATGGGCAGTCGCGTGGGCGGCAACGTGGGTTTTGGCGGCACGTATTAACAGCAGTTTAAGTGGGTTTTGGACTTTCGTAACAGGGGAGCGTATCATGTTTCATCACCACCGAAACGTACTGCGGACGGGGAGTGCCGCGCTGCTGATTTTACTTATGCTGACGCTTCACGGCCACGCATTTCGCGGTAAGGAACTCACCCAGCGGCGTCTGGGCGCCCCCGGGCGTGCCGCGCGAGGGGAGGAAGGCCGGCCTGCGGGCGGACTTTTCGCGCCGCGTTCCGTGCTGGAAGACGGCAGGCCCGCGGGAGGAATTTTAGGCAGAAACCGCATGGGGGGCGAAAATTCGCAGATGCCCACCCCGGCCGCTGACGGCGCTGCGCGATCCGAAGATACTCCCTCCCAGCCCCGGCGGCTGTTTCAGTCGGCCCGGGAACGCCAAAACACCCTTCGCGAGCGGATGAATCAGGAAAATCAGACGCCAAAAGCGGCCGCCTCTGAATCCACCAGTGGAAACGCGCTGCGAAGCATGTATGAACGGCCGGCCCCGCGCGTGACACGCCCGAAGAATCCGAATGTCCCCGTTCCCCCGCAGAAATCCGGCACGGCGGTTTTCGGCCGGAGTATTCTGGACGCCCAGCCCGGCACCATGAAAACGGACGAAAAAAAGCTCAGCGAAATGAGCGGCGATGAAATCATGAAATTCATGGAAAGCGACGATTCTCCTGACGTGGACGCCGACGGAAACGCCGATGAGGAATGAATAATCTGCCGTAAAATACAAAAAAATCACAGCCGTGGGACGCCTCCGCGGCTTTTTTTGTTTCTTGCCGTTTTTTCTCGCGGTATTTTTTTGACCATTATTATTCTTGCGCGACGGTTGATTTTTCACGCACCATATTATAAAATGGAGAAAATCGGCTGCACTGACAACTTTCCCGCCTATTTTCCCCGCCTGACAGGAGACTTATGCCATGAAACGCATTTTTTCTTGGTTTACGCTGACATTTTTCGCGTTTTTTCCCATCATCTGCACCGGCGCAAATGCGGCCGAGGTGCCACTTCCTGAAAAATTGAACGCCAGCGCGGCCGAAATCACTGAAATGCTTTCCGCGGAGCCGTATTTTGTGGGCCGTTCCATCACGGATCGCGTATTCTGGGACGCCCTGGCCGCGAAGCCGGAATTCGCCCGCGTCATCCAGAAGGCGGAAAAAGAACTGGAAAAGCCCATCCCCGTGGTGTCCGACGAACTTTATCTCCAGTATTCGCAAAACGGGAATCGCACGAATTATCAGCGGGAAATCGGGAATCGGAACCGCCCGCTGCGGACGTTCGTGCAGGCGGAGTGTCTGGAGAATAAAGGCCGATTCATTCCAAGAATTGAGGAATATATCCGCACATTCTCGGCCGATAAAAGCTGGGTGCTCCCGGCCCATGACCACGGAAATACGAATTTTAACGGCACGCAGATGACCGTGGACCTGGCCTCCTCCGCCCTCAGCTGGGAGCTGGCGACCATCGGCGCGACATTCGGGGAGAAGCTCTCGCCGGAAGTGCGGAAAATGCTGGATGAGCAGCTCGAGCTGCGGTGTTTCGCACCCTTTCGCGGCGCCGTGCTGACGGGAAAGCCGAAACTGTGGTGGCTGACGGGCACGAATAACTGGAACGCCGTGTGTCTGGCGGGCGTTACCGGTGCGGCCATGGCGAACATTCCGTCGCGCGAAGAGCGTGCGTGGTTTATGGCCGCCGCGTGCCATTTTATTAAATATTCCGAAAACGGTTACACGGATGACGGGTACTGTTCCGAAGGCGTGGGGTACTGGAATTACGGTTTCGGGAATCACCTTCAACTGTCCGAGATTCTCCGCCGCGCGACGGACGGCAAAATCCGGATTCTGGATTCCGAAAAAATGCGGAACGTCGCGCTTTACGGCGTGCGAATCGAGATTCTCCCCGGCCTGACGCCCCCGTTTTCCGACTGTTCCATCACCGCCGTGCCGGACGCGAAGACGGTGGCCATTCTGAACCGCGTTTTCGGTTTCGGCCTGCCCGAGTGGAGTACGTATCCGCTGGAGCCGGGGCCGGAAATGGAGCTGACACCCATGGGCGTTCTGACGCTGGACCTTCCGCCGGCGAAAACGGCCGCGCAGCCGGTGGAGCATGCGGTGCGCGACTTTTTCCCGGATGCCGGCGTGCTCATCAGCCGTCCGAATGACTGGGCGCGGGTCATTCTTCCGCGTGAAAACTGGCGGGGCGTTCAGGAAAACGTGAAATCGCTGGACACGCTGGCCGTGGCCATGAAGGGCGGCCATAATAACGAGCATCATAACCATAATGACGTGGGGGCGTACGTGGTGATTTACCGCGGCGAGTCCCCCCTGCTGGACCTGGGGGCGGAGGTATACACCCGCCGGACGTTCAGCAACCAGCGTTATGAAAGTAAGCTCATGAACTCCTGGGGGCATCCCGTTCCGCTGGTGGACGGAAACATGCAGAAAACCGGCGGCCAGTACCGCGCGGCCGTCACGAAAACGGAGTTCACCGAAGATCGGGACACGCTGGAGCTGGACATGCGCGGCGCGTATGCGCTGGATTTTTGCCAGGTGCTGACGCGCACGTTCCATTATGACCGCACTGGGCGTGGCGGTTTCACGGTGACGGATGACGCAAAATTCGATTCGCCGCGAAAATTTGAAACCGCGCTGATCACCGCGTCCGCGTGGCGGCAGACGGGGCCGGACACGCTGAAAATCGGGAACGTGACCGCAAAAATCACGGTGATCGCGGACGGGAAACCGTCGGATGCCTGGAAAATCGAAGAAGCCGGCTTTACGGAAGACTTCCGCGCCCGGGACACCGCACGCCGGCTGGCGATCACGCTGACGGAGCCGGTGACGGAAGTGCGTGTGGAGGTGAGGATCACGCCGACGGAAGAATAAAAAGAAGGAACCATTCCATGAAAACCATCCGCATTTTTTTCTTATTCATCACCGTGATGTTCGCTGGGCAAAACACCCGCGCGGAGGAATCTCCGTGGGTGCGGATGCAGCGAGAATTCGTGGAGCCGCCGCTGGCGTACAAGTCGCGGCCGCTGTGGTTCTGGAACGCCGTTCCCACGGTCGAGGAAACCGTCGCGCAGATGAAAGCCTGCAAGGAAAGCGGATATGCCGGCCTGGCGATTCTCCCGGCTTTCGACCAGGGCCGGATGAAATTCATGAGCCCGGAGTATCTCGCGCAGTATAAAGTCGCGGCAGACACGGCGCAAGAACTCGGCATGAAGCTCTGCCTGTATGACGAGTACTGGTTTCCCAGCGGCTCGGCAGGCGGGCTGATGCGGGAGAAGTTTCCGGAGCATCTCTGTAAGCGGCTGGACATGGCGGCGGTGGACGTCACGGCGGAGATGCCGGGCGCGGCGATCGCCATCCCTGCCGGCACGCTCATGGGCTGCGTGGCGATGAACATGGAAACCTTTCACCGCGAGAACATCACGGCGATGGCGGAAGACGGAATCTTACACTGGCACCGCCCGGAAAACAGCACCGCACCTTATAAAATCATGGCCTTCGTGTGCATCCTTGACGGCGAGCGGAATCTGATGGATTATCTGGAGCCGGAAGCGGTCCGCGCGTTTATTTCGCTGACGTACGCCGCGTACCAGAAAGCCATGCCCGAACATTTCGGCACGACGATTGACGCCGCGTTTTATGATGAGCCCATGCTTTACTCGCCGGGTGCCGGGCGGGCGTGGACGCCGCGGTTTAATGAATATTATGCCGCGCGTCACGGTGCGGATCCCGTTCCGCTGTACCCCGCCATGTTCATGGAAATCGGCGAGGAAACCGCCGCGGCCCGCAACGCTCTTTTCGGATTCCGCGCCGCGCTCTTCAGCGAGAGTTACGTAAAAACCATCGCCGACTGGCTCGCGCCGTACGGCATGCCACTGACCGGCCACCTGGATCAGGAGGAAGTCGTGAACCCCACCGGCGTTAGCGGCGACGTGATCAAATTCTTCCAGTACCAGCCCATCCCCGGCCTGGACGAGGTTTTTCAGTATGGCCGCGGCTCCTGCATGTACAAGCTGGTTTCCTCCGCCGCGACGAATTTCGATCGCCATCTGGTCATGACGGAAGTGTACGGTGGGATTCATAACATGCCCGTGGACGTGCTTTATAAAGAGGCCATGGATCAGGCGGTGAAGGGCGTGAATATGTTCGTGCCGCACGCCGTGTGGTATGACGCGGACCCGAGCCGCGTGACGTTTCAGCCGGAACTTTCATACCGGGACGCGAAATACGGCCCTGCCCTGCCGGAGTATAACCGGTTCATCGGCCGGCTTCACCTCCTGCTGCAAAACCCTGGCGGCACCGCGGCGGACGTGGCGATTCTGTACCCGATCGAATCCCTGCAATCCACGTATCATTTTAACGGCCCGAAATCCGCGTATGAGGGCGGCGTCCCCACAGACGAGGACAATTACATGCGAATCGGCGAGTACCTGACATTCCATCTCCGCCGCGATTTCATTTATCTGCACCCGGAAACGCTCCGCGACCGCTGTGAGATAACCGGTGATGTGCTGGCAGGTGAAGAAGCGTGGTTAAAACTGGCGAATAAAGAAAACCCGGCCGCGTTCCACACGCTGATCATTCCGTCCATGCATGCCATCCGGCTGGACACGCTGCGAAAAATCTTCGCGTTTTATGAAGCCGGCGGCAAAGTGTTTTTCATCGGCCGACTGCCCACCCACGCGGCGTGCGGCGGCGATCATGCGGAAGTGTGTGCGCTGCTTGAAAAGCTGTTGGGAAAAGATGGCATTCGGGATTACTATAAAGAACTGGACACAGGGATCATTTTCCGCGCATCTTCCCAGTGGGCGGCGGGCGGCCACGGCCCGGAAATGGCTTTCGACATGAACCCCTTTACCCGCTGGAACGCGGCTGACAAAAGCGAAATGCCACAGTGGCTGGAAATGGAACTGCCAGACGCGGAGAAAATTTCCGAAATCAATATCCAGGAGCCATTTAACCGTGTGGAGGCGTTTCGCGTCCTGGCTTTTGACGCCGCGAAAGATGACTGGGTGGAAATCGTCCGTGGCAGGGAAATCGGCAACGACGGCACCAAAACATTCACTTTCCCTGAGATCGAAACTGCGAAAATTCGCGTGCTTTTCGATAAAATCAAAAGTGACAGCGTCAGTATCTCGGAAATTTTCATCCCCGCACAGGCGCTGATGAGACACCAGGTCGGTATATGGAGTCAAGTAACCCATTACAACGATAATGGCGGCGAGGCTTCCGTGTTCTCTTTCAATTTCAAAGAACCGCTGAAAGACGAAGGCAATTTTCTGGGCGAGACATTAGCAGACGCCGGCATCACCTTCCCCGCCAACCTCCCCCCCGGCACGCCCACCGGCTCATGCACGTACATGCACCGGCAGATTCACGGCCGGGACGTTTATTATATCACGAACTCCACCGACGCCGAGGTGAAAGGCAACGTTTCACTCCACGGCGAGATACAAAATTTAAGCTGGTGGGACCCACACACCGGAACCATCACGCCCGCCGAGCCGATTTCCTGCCGGGATGGACTGACGGAAGTCCTTCTGACTCTGCCCCCCGTACATTCCATTTTTTTAATCCACGACGGAAAGTAAAGCAAGAAACAGCAGCCCGGAGCGTGAGCGACGGGATAACGCTGACGAGAGATATTCCACCCATAAAAACAAAACACTTCATCCCCTTTCACGGAGATCAAATGATGCGAAAAAGTCTATTATTCATGACATTCTGCGCGGCTTGCGTGTTCCTCGCGACATCCGCAGCCGCACGCGCGGAAGGAGTGGCGGAGCTTCCCCCGGACACGCTGTGGATGATCGGCACGCCGGACGCCTCCGGCCGGGGTTTCGGCTGTGCGGCGGAAGGGTACCCGGCGTTCCTCAAAGTGTTTCCGGAAGGGAAAGTCGATTACACCGTGGGAAAAAGCACCGCCCGCGACTGGCCCTTCCTGCACCCCGCCCAGCGCGACACATTCTCCGGCAATCAGGCCTTCACGTTTAACATCCGTTTCACGATGGGCACGCCAGAAATGGAAACTTTCTTAAAAACGCCCGCCAATGAGGGGGGAAAGTTTTATCTGGTAATCGGCATCTTCGACGCCCACCCCTTCGAGCGTTCCGACATTCACATCACCGTCAACGGCGCGGCCCTGTCCGTGCAACTCGCCCCACCCGGCGGCGGAAATGCCGTCTTTCGCCCCGCGCAGCGAGGCCAGGTTCAGACCATCTTTTTCGACATCCCCGCCGCGAGCGTGAAAACCGGCGAGAACCTCATCACCATCCGGCTGGAAGGCCAGAGTTGGATTCTTTACGATTACCTCGCCCTGCGGACGGTGCGTGAGCCGCTGACGGCCGCGCAGCGCGACCTGCTGAAAACGTTCACCACGACGTGCGAGCCGGGCGAATCCGCGCCGGCGCTGCGCGATGTGGAGGAAATCGTTTTCGCCATGCGGCCGATCGCCAAAGACGAGCACTGGTACGCCAATTTCGCGTATTACGCCGCCAGCGATCCCGCGAAACACAATTTTGACCGCGAGACGGCGGAGAAAAATTTCGTCTTCCTCCCCGGCGGCAAGCTGTGTGTCAAGAACATCAAAACCGGCGCCGTACGCACGCTGATCGACGACCCGGCCGGGAACGTCCGCGATCCTTTCGTGCATTACGACGCGAAGAAAATTCTGTTTTCCTACCGGCCCGGAAACGCCGAGAACTTCCATCTTTACGAAATCAACACCGACGGCACGGGCCTGCGCCAACTCACCGACGGGCATTACGACGATATCGAGCCGTGTTACATTCCCAACGGCGACATCATTTTCGTCTCCACGCGGTGCCGGCGATGGGTGAACTGCTGGCTGACGCAGGTGGCGAACCTCCACCGCTGCGGCCCGAACGGCGAGAACATCCGCACGGTCACGTCCAACACCGAGCAGGACAACACGCCGTGGGTGCTGCCCGACGGACAGATTCTCTTCATGCGGTGGGAGTATGTGGACCGCAGCCAGGTGCATTACCACCACCTCTGGACCGTTTCGCCGGACGGCACGCGGCAAATGGTTTATTATGGAAACCTCCAGGCCGGCACGGTGATGATCGACGCGAAACCGATTCGCGATTCGCGTAAAATCGTGGTGAATTTCTCTCCCTGGCACGGGCTTCAGGAGCATGCCGGGCAAGTGGTGCTTCTGGATCCGCGCGGCGGGCCGGACGATCATGGAAGTGTGCAGCCGATTTCCACACATCACGGTTACCGCGACCCGTGGGCCTTCAGCGAGAAGGCGTTCATGGCCGCCGTGGGGCATTCCGTGGTGCTCATGGATGAGTCGGGGCAGGAGTTCCCGATTTACACCGCCACGGAGGCGGAAGTCGCCGCAGGCCTGTGCTGCCATGAGCCGCGCCCGATTATTCCGTCGCCGCGCGAGCGCATTCTCCCGGATGTGGAGCCGACGGAAGCCCAGACCGGAAAACTCCTGCTGGCCGACATTTACACCGGCCGGAACATGGACGGCATTAAGCCCGGCGAGATTAAAAAGCTGCTGGTGATGGAAGTTCTGCCGAAGCCCATTAATTACACCGGCGGCATGGAGCCGACTTCTTACGGCGGAACCTTCACCCTGGAACGCGTGATGGGCACCGTGCCCGTGGAAGAGGACGGCTCGGCTTACCTCGAGTTGCCCGCGTACCGCAGTTTCTTCTTCGTGGCCATGGACGAAAACGACATGTCCGTGAAGCGGATGCAGAGCTTCCTGAACGTGGTGCCCGGGGAAGTCACGGCCTGCGTGGGATGCCATGAGCAGCGGACGCTGACGCCGCTGGCCCAGTTTAACATCCACCGCAACGTAAAAGCCATGCGCCGGGACGCGAGTAAAATCGCCCCCATTCCCGGCATCCCGGACGTCATCAGTTATCCTCGCGACGTGCAGCCGGTGCTCGATAAGCACTGCGTGACATGCCACGATTATGACGCCCACACGCTGGCGAACGGCACGAAAGGCGGGCCGCGGGCCGGCGGCGTGATCTTTACCGGGGATCGCACGCCCATGTATTCCGTCAGTTATTACACCATCACCGCGAAGACGCTGGTGGCCGACGGCCGAAACCGCGCGGTGAGCAATTACGCCCCGCGGACGCTCGGCTCTTCCGCCAGCCGCCTACTGACGTTCATGAACGGAGGCCATTACGGCGTGAAACTTTCGCCGGACGAATTTAACATGGTGCGGTACTGGACGGAGGCGGGCGGACCGTACATCGGCACGTATGCCGGGCTGGGAAGCGGGCAGGTGGGCGGCTATTACAGGAACACTCTGGACCGCCAGGATTTGCAGTGGGAAAGCACGAAAGCCGCGCAGGGCGTGTTCCAGCGGCGGTGCGATGAATGTCATACCGCGCAGCGCACGCTGGCGAAAAGCGTCAGCGACGAAATCGGCGGCCCGCCCTGGGAAGACTTGACTCCGAACGACATCCGCCGGACCTACTCGCGGCAACTGTTATATAATCTCTCCCGGCCGGAAAAATCCCTCATCCTTTTAGCGCCGCTGGCGAAAGACGCCGGGGGACTGGAACTGTGCCCGGAAATCACGTTCCGCTCCACGCAGGACGCCGATTACCAGACGCTGCTGAGCATGATTCAGGACGGAGAGCAGTTTCTGAATCAGATTAAGCGTTTCGACATGCCCGGCTTCCTGCCGCGCGTGGAGTACCTCCGCGAGATGAAGCGGTACGGCGTGCTTCCGAAAGACCACCCGGAAGACCAGCCGCTGGATGTTTACCAGCTCGACCAGGCGTACTGGCGGGCGCTATGGAAGCCGTGAGAAAACGTCCGATTATACGCATTCCGCCGGCCATTTTTTTGTCATGAACAAGAAAAGGCGTTGCGTCGGACGCGTAAATTTGTTAAAATTATCCTGAATGTCCTGATTTAATATTTTTCCGCTGATAAACGGAAGAAATGTTTTCGTCCTTTAACGGAGCGTCGATCATGAATTCCCGAGAACGTATCCTTGCCACGCTGAATCATGAAATACCGGACCGCATTCCCGCGGATTTCGGCGGCACGCGATTTACCGGGGCGACCGTCCCGGCCATGTACCGCCTGCGGCAGTGTTTGGGGGTGGACACGCCGGTGCGGATGTATGATGTGTATGCGTGCCTGGCGGAGATGGATGACGCGGTGGCGGAAACGGTGGGGGCGGACGTCCTGCGGCTGCCAGCGCCGGTGGCCCTGCTGGGGGCGGAGTGCCTCATGGATCAGACGAAGAAGCGGTGGAAGCCGTACGCCCTGGAGGACGCCACGCCGGTGCTGGTGCCGAACGATTATTATCCCGAGCGGGAATTGAACGGCGATTTGTGTCTGCGGGATCAGATGGACCGGCGGTTTGCGCTTTTGCCGCGGGGTGCATTTTTGTATGCGCCGCTGACGGTGGCGCCTGGGGCGGCGGGGATGCCTGTGGAGCAGGTGAATGCCGAAATCGCGGCGGGGAATCCCGCGATGTTCGTGGAGAAAACGCCGAAATACTGGGAGCTTCTCGGCCTGGCGGCTTCCGTTTTTTCGAAAACCAGTGAAAAGGCGCTGATGCTGGAGGCTGGGCCGCCGTCTCCGTTTTTTGCGGGGCTGGGCCGGGGAGACATCCCGGCGTGGAAGAGTCGGCTGATGGAAAAAGACCCTGGGGCGCTAGCGCTTCTGGACCGCTGGCTGGAGCTGTGGCTGGCGTCTCTGGAGCCGCTGAAAAACGCGGTGGGCGCTGCCGTGGACATTTTCGTCCTGGAGGAGGATTTCTCGCAGGTGAAGTCCCACATGGGAATGGAAGCCGTGCGGGAGGTGATTCTGCCGCTTTACGAAAAAGGCATCCGCGCGATTCGGGAAACGGTCGCGCCGCACGCGAAATTTTTGTGGCAGTCGCCGGGGAATGTCACGCCGCTGGTGCCCGACCTGATTTCCATCGGCGTAGACGCCCTGGGCCTGGTGGACATGAACGAAAAAGCCGTGAACCCGGCCGACCTGAAACAGGAGTTCCGCGGCAAGATCACGCTCTGGGGCGGCGTCTGCTCCCCGGAAAAGCTGCGTGTCAGCACGGAAGAAGAAGTGCTGGCCATGTCCCGTGACGCCCTTTACGCCCTATCGCGCGACGGCGGATTCATCCTCGCCACCTCCGGAAACATCCTTCCTGAAACTCCGCCCGAGAACGTACTGACGTTTTTCGGAAAAACGGAGGAGCCGCATGTGTAGCGCAGCGTAACTTGCGGACGGGATGATGAACGTAAAACCGTGGCTTCGGGTGCCTGAATCCACGGTTTCGCGTCCGCACCCCGATTTGAATCCATCTTTTAACAAGCCACCACCCCATCCGCAAGTTGCGTTTCGCTTCACTTGCGGCTCATTTTACATCCCCCATTTCCCATGCTAAACAGACGCGAAATCCTCCTGGCCGGCGCCGCTTCTTTCGGTGCCCTGACATCCCGTAACCTTTGCGCCGCGGAAACGCAGGAAACGCAAACTTCGCCGCAAAAGCCGCAAGCGCCATTCCGCCTGCTGCTGAACATGGGCACGCTGATCGGGTACGATCTGGATGTGGAGGCGGAAATTGACGTGGCGGCCCAGGCCGGGTATGACGGCGTGGAGCTGTGGATGATGCGCATCGAGCGTTTTCAGCAGAAGGGTGGGAAGCTGGCCGACCTGCGGAAACGGCTGGAGGACGCCGGGCTGACGTGCGACTCGGCGATCGGCTTTCCCGCGTGGCTGGTGGATGACGAAACCCGCCGGGCGGAGGGCGTGCGGCAAATCACGCGCGAGATGGAAATCCTGGCCGAGCTGGGCTGCAAAAATATTGCCGCGCCGGCCGCCGGGGTGTCCGCGCCATTACAGAATCTGGAGGAAGCGGGCGAGCGTTACCGCGTGATTCTGGAAATCGGCAGGAAAATCGGCGTGCGTCCGCTGCTGGAAATCTGGGGCTCCTCGCCGGCGCTGAGTAAAGTCTCCACGGCAGCGGCGGTGGCCGTGGCGGCCGGGCATGAAGACGCGGCCCTCCTGCTGGACGCGTTCCACATGTATAAAGGCGGAAACCGTTTCGCGTGCATGCGGATGCTTAACGGGCGGCAGATGCCGATCTTCCACCTGAACGATTACCCCGCCGAGCCATCGCGCGAGAAAATCACGGACGCCGACCGCGTCTTTCCGGGTGACGGCGTGTGTCCCCTGAAAGAAATTCTCGCCACGCTGCGGGAAATCGGCTTCGCCGGCGGCCTCTCGCTGGAACTCTTTAACCGCACTTACTGGGACGCCCATGATCCGCTGACCGTGGCGAAAACCGGGCTGGAAAAAATGAAAACCCTCCTCGCCGGGGCATGATCTTCGGACTCGCTGGCACGCGCCGCGCCGGTATGAAAAAACGCTCCGCACACACTTCATTCGGGAGAATAAGCCATGAAAACGACGAAACGATTTTTCGCGGCGCACGTTCTGCTGGCTGCGATGATGCTCCTTCTCCCCCGCGGCACACAGGCGCAGGAGGAAGAAACGCCGACGACGGATGAAATCATTTCGGTCACGCAACACCCGCGGTTCGGCAAAATCACCGTGCGAAAAAACTGGGGCGGCAACATGTTCGGGGGATGGCCGGGTGCGAAGGAAGTGGACCGCGAATTCACGGATGTCGAGCTGTCCGACGCGATGCGGAAGGAGATCATGGCATACGTCTGCGACCGGATGCTCAACGCCCGGGGCCTCGTCGGTACGGTGGTTACCCACCCGCCCAAAAAGACGATGCGGGTGCGCGATTATTGCATCGACGCCGCCACCCGCAAGGTGCTGGCCGACGCCTTTCAAGCACACGCGTCGCTGTCGCCCAACGCCACTTTCTTCAAAACTGGCACAGACATCGGCAGCAATCCACCGATCATGTTTTGGAACGACAAATTGTCGATCATGCTCGACGATTCCGATTCTTTCACGGTCATGCTCGGCGACAAGCGATTCGTCCTGGACGGCAAAGAAATTTGGGCACGCGGGACGCTCGACAAAGCATTCGCCACGGCACTGGATGTGTTCAAGGCCGCCTGCACGGAAGAGATGCTGGCGCTGGATTCCGAAGACGACGAAGAGGAAGATGACGGCGACGATGGCGAATCGCCTCAGGATGAATTCCTCAAAAAAATCACGGAACCGGGGCACTCCATCCCCATGACGATGACGGACATCCGCGTGCCGATTAAGGATCCGGAAGCGGTGCCGGGAATCCTGGCTACGTTCGCTGCGCCAGAGGATTTCGTCAAGGAACTCTCTGCGGCGTGGTTCTCCAGGGATTCTGAAAATCGCAATAATGCGCTGCAATTCACGGCGTTTCATGTCCGGGCGCTGCCGCTGAAGGAAAACGACTGGCGGGCGTTGCTGCGGGTGGCGCGGGCCTGGCCAGATGAGGAATGGACGGTGGCGGAGATTCTCATCAAAGGCGGACGACCGGAGGGGCTGGAGATCGCGAGGTGGTGGCTGGGGAGCGAGACTGCCCGCAAGGTGGTGAGCGGTTTGAGTCTTCTGGAGGAAGCCGACACGCCGCTGGCCGAGGAAGATATTCGCCGGCTGGTGGAACTGTTGAAGGACAAACGGGCTTACATTCATGGTATGATGATGGCGGATATGGCGATAGGATTTCCCCGCCCGCTGGCCGCCCGCGTGCTGGATACGCTCATGGAAAAAGGCCTGTCCGACCGTGCGAAAGACATGGTGCTGGAGCATCTCGTCCAGCCCGACGCCCTGGCCGCCTACGACGAAACGAAGTTCGCGCACTTTCTGGCGGAGATCAAAAATCCCGACCTGACCGTGGACGCGTTCTGGCAACTCGTGGCGGACGCCGGTTTTCGGCTGGAGGAAACGCAGTTTTCCGATTGCCTTGGCGAAATCCTGGAGCCTGATCAGCCGTGGGATAACGACGATGCAGTCGACGATTGGGAGACAGACGAAGATAATGCGGACCTCGCGGCGGATTCCGACGCGGATGATTGCCCGCCGTGGAACGAGAGCGAGCTCCGCAACTATTTCACTTATTCGCCGCAACTGGCGGAACTCCTGCGCGATGCCGGCGACCCGCGCTGGCGGTTCGTGCTCGTGCAGGCGTGTTTCGAAAAACGCGAAAACGGCGAGTCCCGGAAGTACATCCGCAACTACATCCGTTACTTCGCCGGGCAAAACGAATTGCTGCCGATGCTCGATTTCATTCACCGGCACCCAGAAACGCTGGTCATTGACGAGGCGAATCGGAATCCGTATGTCGTGTGGAGCGATCACGATAAGAGTCAATTCGCATTCGACGCCATTCTCGCGGCCATGGCCTGCGACCTGACGCCCGACGCGTGCGATGCGTACGCCGAAGCCGTGCGGAAACTGACCGAGAAATCGTCCGGTAAAAATTGGGAATACAAACGCAAACAATTCGATTCCGCCCTGGAGAAACAGCGGCAAAAGCATCGCGCGGCGAAAAACTAGAGCACATCGGCCCCAAAAACAACAGCCGGGAATGCAGCGAAGCGGAATGACCGGATAAGCGCCGCCGTGTGTTTCCCCACTTCGATCCGGTCATTGCACGTCACTGCGTTCCCTTCCATTCCAGGCTGCTGTTTTCATGCAAAACAAACCAATTTACGACGTGTGGGATATAAAACGACAACCATCTCTCGTATAGAGACAATCATGCACCTCAAAATGAACTTCCTCATGCTGTGCACCCTCGTGGCCGTGCTGATTTCCTCGACTTCCGGCGTGCGTGCCGACGAGGTGGATGCGGCGTATGACGGGCCGCACAAAGCGCTGATGCTGCGGATCACCGAAAGAGTTCCTGTTTTTACCATGGCAGGGGCGACCCGTGTGGCGATTCGCGACGCTGAGATGGTTCAAAAAATCCTGGAATCGTATGCGTCGCCGGAAGAATTTGTGGAGCAGTTGTCCGCCGCGTGGTTCTCGGATAATGAAGAAGTGCGCAGGGATGCGTTGGTTTTTACATCCTGTCACATGAAGTTACTGCCGCTTGGGGAAAAGCAGTGGCGGGAGCTGCTGCAAATCGCGGCGCAGTCGCCCCGGGGGGAGGAGTCCGTGGCTGCCATTCTCATCAAAGGCGGTCGGCCGGAGGGCCTGGAGATCGCGCGGCGGTGGCTGGCCGATGAGGATACGTATCGCGTCGAGCGGGGGGTGAGTCTTCTTGGTTTGCCGGAAAAACTCGAGGACGAAGATATTCAGCGGCTGCTCGATTTATTGACGACCGACCGGAGTTCCGAAAATGCGAAATCGCTGGCGATTGATGTCAGCACGTCGTGGCGGTGCCCGTTGTCGTTTTGGGTACTGGAACAATTGATGGCCTGCGGCCTTGCGGATCGCGCGAAGGACACCGTGCTGAACAATCTCGTCTGGCCCGAGGCCCTGGCGGCCTACGACGAAGCCAAATTCGCACGGTTTCTGGCGGAGATCAAAAATCCCGACCTGACCATGGACGCGTTTTGGCAACTCGTGAAAGAAGCGGGCTTTCGCCTGGATGAGACCCAGTGCACGGAGTGGTCGGAAGACGAGGCGGACGACGAAGACGACGAACGGAGTGATGGTGAAGAAGAAGCGGAGGACGTGGAAGACGAGAAACCTGTCGATGCAATAGAACATTTCAGAGATTATTACAAGCAGCCGTGGAGCGAGAAAGAGCGACGCGACTACTTCACATACTCGCCCGTGCTGGCGGATTTTTTGCGGCAAGCGAACGACCCGCGATGGCGGTTTATGCTGGTACAGGCGTGTCTGGAAAACCGCACGAACACGAAGACCGGCGCGTCGCGGAAATATATCCGGCATTACACTCACAACTTCGCCGGTATCAACGAACTGCGGCCCATGCTCGATTTCATTCGCCGGCATCCGGAAACGGTGATTACCGACGATTACGTCCGAAATCCGGAGGCGGTGGATTGGGGCGTACCCGGGAAGGACGACTTCACGTATGACGCCATCATGGCGGCGCTGGCGTGCGACCTGACGCCGGACGAGTGTCTGGAATATACTCAGGCCTCGCTGGAATTGTTCGCGCAGGTTTATGAAACAGCTTGGGAGAGGCTGCTACTGAAAGCAAAAAAAGAATACATCCATGATGACGAAGAGGATGAATCGTCGAAGCTGGATTCTATCCACGCCGAGGTGGAGTGGCGATTAGAGCAGGAAAATACGACCTGGGCGGAACACATGCTCGAACTGAAAGACGCCCTGGAGAAACAGCGGCAAAAGCATCGCGCGGCAGCGTCCGCGGCGACAAACTAAAACATTAACCCAAAGGAGAATGATATGACAGAAAATGCGAAGACGCACACGTTTCCCAAATTGCATAACGCGGCGTGGCCGGGTGTGGTCGGCAAGGGCAGCCCGGGGGCAGAGCCGACGATTGATCTGGACACCATGCTGCGGATGACCGCGGCGGCGGAGGTCGACGGCGTGAAATTCGATGGTTTCGACCTGTATTTGTATGAGCCGCATATTAATATTGACGCGTCGGACGCCGAGCTGGAGCGGTTCGCGGAAAAGGCCCGCGCGTACGGCCTGGCCATCGGCACGGTCGTCGCCCCCATCTGGGGAGGCACCGGCGGCGGGTCAGCCATGGGCGATGAAAGCGAACGCGAAAAATTTCTCACGCAGGTGCGAAAGGGCTGCCGGATTGCGGCGAAACTTCGCGAGTTGGGCGTGCGTCCGTACGGCTGCGTGCGACTGGACACGTCCGTCGGCGTGGAGGCGTGGGCCGAGGACCCGGAAGCGAATCAGAAGCGGATCGCGAAGACTTTCATCGAAGCGTCCAAAATCGCGGAAGATGCCGGCGAGGTGCTGGCGTGCGAGGGCGAAATCTGCTGGGGCGGCATTCACAGTTGGCGACGCATGCTCCAGATACTGGAGATGGTCGACCGGCCCGAAACGTTCGGCTTCCAGGCCGACATGGCCCACACGCTGCTTTATCTCATGGGCTACAACGCGCCGGAAGATCGGCTGCTGCCGGAGAATTTCGACTGGCGCGACCGGGACGCGTTCGACGCCGCTTACCGCACGATGACCGACGCGCTGCGGCCGTGGACCGTCGACCTGCACATCGCGCAAAATGACGGCACCGTGCACGGCTCCGGCGACCACGATAAAACCGGCCGTCACTGCCTGGCCCGCGACCCGAAGGGGAAGCTGGACATCACGTATTACGCCGGGTTCTGGATGCGCGACGCCGCTGGCCAGCGCACCCGCCGCTTCCGCCACATCTGCTGGGACGGCTGCATGTTCCCGAACGCCGTGATGACGGCCCCGCAAACGTGGAACGACATTCTCGCCGCGATGATCGCCGTCCGCGACGCCCACGGGTGGGAATGACGGACGCGGTGTGGCTGCAAGAACAGCAGCCGGGAGGGGAGCGGAATGCAATGACGCGAAGAGACCGGATAAGAATGGCCGAATATTTCCCCACTTCTATCCGGTCTCTGCGCTAACGGCTACTGTTCTTGTGGTTACGCCAATTTTATAACTGCGCTAAAGTATTTTCATCGCCCCAAGCGTCACCGCCAGTTCGCGCGCAAATTCCGGCGCAGCGAATTCCCGCTGCAATTCCTGATAAATCTGCCTCGCCGTCTGCTGATACACTTCCAGGGTGCCGCCGAAGGGATCCGAAACACCGCCGTATTTCTCCGCCAGCACGTGCAGCCGCGGCGCCACGGCCGGCCACATTCGTAGCGCCTGCTGGGCGTGCGTTTCCGTCATGACATACACGAAATCCGCCCACTGCAGCATCCCCGGCGTCACCGGCCGACTGCGGTGCGCACGCATATTCATGCCGTAATCCCGCATGGCGACCTGGATGCCGAAAATGCTCGCGGGCGTGCTTTCATAAACGGACGTCCCGGCCGAATGGACATACACGCCGTGCTCGCGGAGCGTTTCCGGAATGGTTTCCGTCTGTTGCGCGAGAAGTTTTTTCGCCAGCGCCTCGGCCAGCGGACTGCGGCACGTATTTCCCGTGCACAGCAGCAGAATCTGCATTTCGCACCGCTGCCGGATATCGGCCCGGGAGCACACCCCCTCGCGCAACACCCGGATTTCCTCCGTTTCCGGCGCGATTCGCACCACCGTGGACGGCATTTTATACCGGCTCGGCCCGTCATCAAAAATCACGTCCACCCGGTCTGCCAGCGCCCGAATGACGTCCGCGCCGGAGATGGTGTCTGCCTGGCCGGAGAGATTCGCGCTGGTGAGCACCACGGGAAAGTCCGCCGCCCGCAGCACGTCCTGCGTGAACGCATGCGCGGGAACACGCAGGCCCACGGAATTTTCCGGCGCCACGTATTTTTTCGTTTCCGCGGGCAGTGCGTGAATCGCGCTTTGCGGCGAGCCGGCGTCACACACCAGGGTAATGGGCCCGGGCAGCGACCGCCGCGCCAGCCGGCCGGCCATGACGCCCCACTGGGGCACGTACTTCCGCGCTTCCGAAGCATCCGCCACCGCCACGGTAAACGGATGTGATTCCGGACGATTTTTCGCCGCCATCAGCCGCGCGACCGCCGCCGGGGAGTCCGCACGCACCGCGATTCCGTACACCGTTTCCGTGGGCAGAACCACCAGTTCCCCCTCCGAAAGCGCCTTCACCGCCGCGTCTCGGGCGTCTGACTGTGCGGCATGCGGGGCGAGCTGGAAAATTTTTGCGGACATAAATCGGCCTTTCTTCAAAAATGCGAAATCTGAATTTTCTATTCTCAAGCCACTTGAAAATTCCGTTCACAGCCAAAGAGCGAGCCGCCTTTCCCGGAGGGTAAGCAGCGGACAAGTTGGAAAACTCAGCGGTTCCGGGTATAATATACTCGCCCCTCATTTTTTCGCAAGTGGCGCGAGCACAATTGACGGAAATTCAGAAAAAACTATAATAGGCATATTCATTTTCCATTTTTCACCCCTCACTTCACGTTCCCATGACGATTCCCCTCGGCGTACAAAACGAAGACTGCATCACCGGAATGGCGAAACTCCCGAAAAACAGCGTGCAACTGGTTTTCGCAGACCCGCCGTTTAATATCGGATATGAATATGACGTGTATCATGACACCCGGTGTGCGAAAGAATATGTGGCGTGGTGCCGGCGGTGGATGAAAGAGGTGAAGCGGGTGCTGACGCCGAACGGCACGTTCTGGCTGGCGATCGGCGACGAATACGCCGCGGAGCTGAAAGTGGAAATGACGCACAATTTGGGCTTCACGTGCCGCAGCTGGGTGATCTGGTATTACACTTTTGGCGTCAACTGCCGGCGGAAGTTTAACCGCTCCCACGTGCATCTGTTTCACATGGTCAAGGACCCGGATCATTTCGTTTTTAACGCGGATGACCAGGCCGTCCGCGTTCCCTCCGCCCGGCAACTGATTTATAATGATTCTCGTGCGAATCCCCACGGCCGACTGCCCGATGACACCTGGATTCTCCGCCCGCAGGACGTCACCGCCCCGGACGGTGCCCTGGGATTTCAGGCAGAAGAAGACACCTGGTGTTTTTCCCGGGTCTGTGGGACGTTCAAAGAACGCGAAGGCTGGCACGGCTGTCAGATGCCGGAACAGCTTTTGGGGCGGATCATCCGCGTTTCGAGTAACCCCGGCGACACGGTTCTGGATCCCTTCACCGGCAGCGGAACCACGCTGGCCGCGGCGAAGAAACTCGGACGGAATTATCTCGGGTACGAACTTTCCGAAGAATACAGCCTTCGCGCCACCGAGCGTCTCGCGGCGTGTGAGCCCGGTGGTCCCCTAACGGGATTTTTGTTGCACGAAAGTAAAAAATGACGTGTCCCGTGCGTGCCACTCTTCCGCTGACGCACTTCCTCCCGCCTGCGGTGAAAATTCTCGTGAATCTCCATGTTTTTCCAGCAAAAAATCATAAAAACACGATTTTTCGGAGAAAAGCCGTAAATAATCGTTGTCTCGCCGCATTTCTTGTGTTAAAATAGAGGTGATTATGTGCTGATCACAAAAAAATATTTATCCGATTTTCCGGTTTTTTCCCATTCCGGAATTCATTCATATATCATATAACACGGGATACTGAAAATGCAGGTAAAAGATCCGTCGGCGGCCCCACGAAAACTGGGGATTTTTGATTTTTTTGCGGCACTGGCGGCCTGTGCGTGGCTTGCGATTCTCTTTTTTCTTTATTCGCGGCACCCGGAAGTCCATTTTCTGATTCGCGTACTCGCCATTTCCCCCCTAGCGCTGGCCGGCGGAGCGGTGTGCTTCCTGTTTTTGTGGCGTCCGCTGCCGAAAGAGGATCCGAATACCATTTCCCACGAGGATTTCGGCGTGGCATTACGCGCTAAGAAAATTGCGGCGCTTTACATTACGCTTCCCTTCCTGAAACGCACTGCGCGGAAGGAAGTCGTGCCCGCGGCGATCACGGCGGGAGTGCTTTTTTTGCTGGGAATTACGCCCCTGGGGCCTTTCCGCGGTGTGAAAATTACGTACCCGGATCCTTCTGTGCTGGTGGCGCGCGACATTTTGCGTCCGATGATGGTTCTCGCCGGGGATTCCCTGGCGGTGCTGGCGCCGCCGACGCTTTCTCCTCAGACGGAATCCTGGGAAAAAATCATTCCCGCGAAAAATGCCGGGACGAAAATTTATCGGCTGATTTTCCAGGGGAAATATTCAGAGGCGGCAGACCTGGCCGGGCTCACACGGAGTACCGGGGGGCCGGACGCGGCGGACCCGCTGGTGGCGCGCGGACAGGCGCAAGCGCTGTTTTTGATGGGCGATTATGAAAACGCCCTGAAACACCTCAGCGATTTACCGCCGACTTCCCCGGAAATTTCGCTGCAAATCGCGGTGGCCCATCTTTATCTCGGAAATTTGAGCACGGCCGAGGAGCTGATGCATTCCAGCACAAGACCGGTTATGCCGGTGGATTTTCACGGTCAGGATTTTATCACGGAACACCTGCTGTTACTGGTTAACGCGTTGCGCGGGAAGGATCTCCAGAAAACGGGCGAAAATCTGACTAAATTATGGAATACGCAGCGGGATCTGTACATCCGTTCTCTGTATCCTGAAGAGGCGGAGGAAACGGAGTCAAAAGCGACGGCGGAAAAGGAAACAGCCGCGGTGGCGCAGCCGGGCGGTGAAAAAACGGTATCTCTGCTGGAGGCGATCCGCCAGGCGGAGAACAGGAAAGGTGGAATTTCGAAAGAGCAACTCCACGCTTCGCGACTCCAGAAGGGGGATTTTCTGGTGGTGAATAATAACCACGTGGTGCATCTGGCGCTGCAGGGGTCATATGCCGGCGCGTACCGGGAGGCTGAACTGACGAAACACCTCTGCCAGGCGGATTTTTCGGAGGGAACACAGCGGCTGGCGCAACTGGCCACGGCCTCCGCCTGGAACACGCAGGGGGTGATGCTGGCGTGTTTCGAAAAACACATGCCCCCGGAGACGGCCTCTGCGGAGGACAAAAAAACGAAAAAAACGCCTGAAAAATCCCCCCAGACGGCTGAAAACGCCAAAATGGCGGAGAATATTTTGAAGGACAGCCCGTTGCCCCTGGAGTGTTTCCAGCATGCGGAATCTTTCCTGAAAAAGATGGCGGAGGCGGAAAATTCCATGCTCCGGACGCTGCTGCGGAATAATCAGCTGCTGTATTACATCCGCAGCGAGTTCCCCGGCCCGGCCATCCCCACCGCCGAGAAATTCGAAAAAACGGCTGCGGACATCCTGAACGCCGTGCGGGATGAAAATCAGAAGCAGCGGGCGAAACTTGACACGGGGTATGACGCGGACAAAATTCCCACGTGGGTCCTGGCCACGCAATTATCCCTGATGGATTATTATATGAAAGTGGACGGGCGGGAGAAAAACAGTGAAGCCATGCTGGAGACGGTCATTCTCGTGGCCCCGGCCCGGCTAGGCCCCGATTCCTTAACGGAACTGGATGCCAGGTCGCGGTTTATCGAGGCGCGACTTTTAGACCGTTTCGCGAAAAACAGTAAAATGGGTTCCCTGAAAGAGACGGAGGCCATGCTCCGCCGGACGCTGGAGACGGCGAAAAAAACGCTTCCCCCGAATCATCCCGTCCTGGCCCGGCTGCTGACCAGCAGTGCCCGCATGACGCTGCTGCAAAAATCCGCAGAGCCGGCGAAAAAAGCCCGCCCGATCATTCAGGAAGCGCTGGCGATTTATGAAACGCTGGAAATTCCGGAAATCAATCAGGGTAAGTATCTCGCGAAAGCCACGGATTTTCTGATTCAGTCCCTGCTGGTGACGGAAGCGGATGAGTCGGCGGGAGACGCGGCGAAACAAAACACGCTCCCCGGCGAGATGACGGCTTTCCGGAGTCAGATTCTCGCGAATTACGGACGGGACTCGCTCATGATGGCCGACTGGTGGCGAGACCGCGGGTTTATGTATTCCGTAAATGACCAGGATCCTGCGAGTGCCGCGGGCGCAATCCGCGAGTATGAAAAGGCCGCGGAGATTTACCGGAACATTTTCGGAGAAAACTCGAAGCATTTTTTACTGACCGGCATGCAGACTTTCCTCAGCGAAAGTAAGCCGGCCGGCGCCACCGGGAAGACGCCGAAAACGAATAACGCGGGAAATAATTCCGCGAAACCCTCCGGAAAGAAATGATCACGTGGCATGTTTCCACGCGAGAAACGCTTCTTCCGCCGTTTTCCCACCGTAAATGATGGACATGACGTGCGGAAACGCTTTATCGAAAGACGTACACGCGCTGATACAACAGTGCTGAACCATGGCGGTGGTCAGCACGCCGTTTTCCACGTCAATCGCCACTTCATAACGCAACTCGCCGTCCGACATGTCCATTTTCAGGGATCCCAGCAAGAGGAAATAATTGATCCTCGCCATGAATTCCGCCACTTCCCGGCGTAAATTTTCCGGCACCCGGAAAAGCGTCAGCGCCACCGTCTGCAGCACCTGTTTTTCCTCATCACAGACGAAAAAAACATTAAACGTGGAGTTTTTGCCGGCCATTCCAGAACGGATAATCGGGGACTCATCATCTTCCTGATACTTCCATCCCGTTTCATCCAGCCACTGCCTGGCGATTTCTTTGATATTATTCTGTTTCATTTCTTCCATGGAAAAACATCCCGATTATCGTTTTTCTGCATTTATTTCTTTTGACGAAACTCTATTATATCCGAAATTTCCCGCCCGGCAAGAGGCGTCTGAAAATCCGAAAAACTTTATGGGGACGCAAAATTTCCCCACGCTCACTCCTTTACTTCCTCACTTCCCCGCATCAGCTCTTCCGCCGCGGCTTCTCCGCTCAGGACGGCGCTTTCCATGGTAGCGGGCAGCCCGGTGGCGGTCCAGTCACCGGCAAGAAAAACGTTCCGCCACGGCGTGCGTGTCGGGGGGCGGTTCCATTCCACCTCCGGATTCGGCGAAAAAACAGAAGCCGGCACACTCACGGTTTTCGCGTGCAGAAGCCGGGCGACGGGGAACATCTCCGCCACTTCCGCCGTCATCACCCGCTGTAAAACCTCCGGCCGGGCGCTGCAGCACGCCTCCGCGTCACTGAGCATTAACTGGTGATAAAACCCCCGGCACGTTTCACCCGCGGATATCCTCCCGGCTTTCGTCACGAAATCCGCCGCGTCTTCCAGCGTATTCTCCGCCGCACTCTCCGCCGCATCCCCCACCGGGAAGTCCGCGTCCGCCCGCGCGTGGCGGAAAATCCACTGGGTCACCCGCCCCGGCAGCGCCACATTCTCCCACGGCCCAAAAAGCGGCCGATCATACCACGCGTGCACAGCAGAAATCGTTCTCGGCTGAAACATTTCCGGCTCCAAAATCCCCCGCCCCACCAGCTCCGGCATCACGCGGCCCGCCACATGCCACTGGACGGCCAGCACACACGCGTCAAAATCCGCACACATCACCGCCTCGCCCGAATTTTCCGCCGTGCGAAACGTCAGCGTGAACCGCCCGGACGCCTCATCCGGATGCACACGCGTCACCTGCCACTGCGGGTGAAAATGAAACGCTGGAAAACGCCGCAAAAAACGCAGCACGCCGTCATGAAAAATCTCCCGTAACGGCATGCCCGGCACCCACACATGCCACGCGTCCTTCCGGCCCATCAGAATACGGGAAAAAACAGTGTCCGCCAGCCGCGCGGAAATATTTTCCATGCGGTCACTGAAGGCGCTGAAGGTAAGCGTTTCCCAGAACAGCCGCCGGACAGCCGCCGAGCAGCCCAGCGCATCCAGCCAGCCGGAAAACGTCATTCCTTCCGCGGGCCTCTGATTCCGCATCCTTCCCATGAGCGAAATCAGCTCCAGTCGCTGGCGGAACGTGAGAAATTTCATCCGCAGCACGCTTCCCAGCAGGTGCAGCGGCGCGGGCAGCACCCGGGAATTCCGCAGCACGCTGAACGTCATGCGGGTGTCACCGCCGGAATTTTTTTCATCCACCGGCGCTGCGAAAACCATTTCCTCCTGAAACGCCCCGCACGCCGCCAGGTCGGTCCGCTCCAAAAATCGGACCGTGGCGTCACAGCATTTCATGGACACGTGCTGCACCGCGTCCAGCATTTTCCCCGTCCGCGGCTCACGAAAAGAACTCAACCGCCCGCCGAGAAACCGACTCTGTTCATATACGTGCACTTCCAGCCGTCCATCCGTTTCCGCCAGCAGCCGTACCGCCGCCGCCATCCCGGCCAGCCCGCCGCCGAGAATCGCGATTTTTTTCGGCCGCGTTTCTTTTTTCGATTCACACAGGGGCACTTCTTCTGACACACACTCACGCATCCGCGTCTCCATCTCCACCTGCTTCCGCCTCCGCCTGCCGCCGCATTTCATCCGAATAAAACCACACCCGCCCCAGCATCCGGAAGTAAAGCACCATCAGGAACACGTTTAGAAAAATCGCCCATAGCGTCAGGAAATTCCCGGATATCAGCGTCGCCGCCGCCACACCGGCTATCAGGAAACTCAGCACATAAAAAATCGCCCAGCGCGCTGGAAACAGCCGCAGATCTCGCCAAATTTTTCCGTCAAATGGTGTCCCCACCAACAAATAATGCGCCAGCAGGCGAACGGTCACCACCAGCACATATTTCGCCGGCGAGAGAAACCTCAGCAGCTCATTATCTTCCGGCCAGTCCGCACTAAAACCGTTCACCAGCACGGAACGCAGCGCCTGGGGAAAGATGAAAATAGCCCCCAGCAGCACCCCCGTCAGCATCAAAAACGGCGGCGCTGCGAAGAATGCCAGCAGCGCGTAAGCTAAATACCCCGGCAGACACGCGTACGCAAGAAAAAGGACGATGAGTATCATAAGATGATCGATTTGCAGCGCCGTCAACTGCTTCCAGGTGGAAACCACCGGGTCGATTCCGGACGCGCTCCGCAGCAGAATGCGGAAGAAGAGTAACGCTCCGAACATCAGCACCGGCGGCCCTAAAATCGTCAGCCCCAAAACTCCGGCATAATACGGATAAGCGCTTTCCTGCATTAACTCCGTCTTTATATTATTCACCACCAGCGGCAGCAGCAGCGACAACCCGAATAACGCGGCTGTCAGCATGCACCCCGCCAGCAGCACGCGCCCCTGCGCAAGAACGTCCAGCACACCCACGGTGAAAAATTTCGCCATGCTCCACGTCAGCACTTCCCGCCGCACGGGTTCCTCCCCCAGCAGCGCCGGCGCGTTCACGCCATACTCGTCCAACTGCTCCCGCAGCGGCCTGTCCGGCCTCTTCCCGAAAATTTCCAGAAACGCGTTTTGCAGGATTTTTTTCTGAGAAGTATCATCGGGCTTTCTCGCCTCCCCCAGCACCAGGTCCGGCCCGGCTTCCTCCACCAGCGGCGTCTTCCACGGATTCAGAATGCACGTGCGATTCAGTGGCCGGCCGCACTCCACGCACATGATCTGCCGTGCACAGAGTTTTTCCAGATCCTTTTCCGGAATCCGCTGCAACTCGCCACAAAGAATGCATTTCAGTTTCAGTTGCGGCTCCTGCTTCACGGCCACATCCTGCGCCACCGCGCCCAGCGTCCCCAGCGTGTATACCGCCGCTTTTTCGTGAGCCCGGGAAACCGCGCCGCGGGCATGATCCTGTTTTCGCACCGGCGGGAGAATAAAATTTTTCGTTTCGCAGTCCGGACACATGAGCTCCCGCCCGATGTCCGCGCTGACGGCGTCCAGAAGCGTGCCGCACAATTTACACGGCTGCGAAAAATGCCGTTCCTTTTCTTCTTCACGGCAATTTTGCGCGGCGTTTTCAGCATCCGTGGCAGCCGCATTCCCCGCATCATCCCCACCGGTGGCGTTTTCATCCACGCCGTACGTCCCCAGCGCCGCCAGCCGCTGCGTTAACTCCCGGTTCTCTTTTTCCTCCATCATCTCCACCAGCACGGGGCGTCCGCAGTCAGGGCACGTGATTTCCGTCCCCAACTGTTCCGGCACGGCATGAATCAGCGTCCGGCACAAAGAACACACCACCGGAATCCGCCCCGAATGCGTTTTACGAAAATTATTCTCATACGCACCCGGCAGCGGCGGTGGCACGATTTCATTCAGATCATAAATATTTTCCGGATCCGTACCTGCCGCGCTCATGGTGTGAATACCGTCTTTCAGACCGAGTCGCTTTCGGTCCGACTCCCGAATTTCGACTTGCGTGCCGCACTCCGGGCATTCTTTTCGCATGCCGATTTCTTCTTCATACCCAGGAATCGTGGTGTGACACACGGGGCACACCGCCACTACGGCTGCATGACGGGCTCGCGTTCCGTCCGCCATTTCCGCGTAAAAATCCTGAAGTTCTTCCGCCCGAAGTGTGCTTTTCTCAGGCACCACACACTGAAAATAACAGTTCGTGCACCGAAAAGTCGTCCCCGCCCGCGACGCATCCACTTCATGACGCGTCTGGCACTGCGGACACCCGAAATTGATGGAAGCCATGTTCACTCCCCCGTTTTCTCACTCCCCTCACCTTCTTACTTCCACGCTCCGCCAGCCGTTCCGCAAGTTACGCTGCGCATGCGGCTCATTTTTCATTCCTTTATTTCTCATTTCATCCGCACCGGCCTCAGCCACAGCCCGACATCCATATAACACCCGAATTTATATCCCACCTCCGGCAGATGCGCCTTCTTGATGAATCCGAAAGACTCGTGAAGTCGGATGCTTTTTTCATTCGGCAGGGTGATGCTGGCCACCAGCGTGTGAATTTCGTGGTTATCCTGCAGGGCGCGGAAGAGCTGCTCATACATCCGCGTGCCGATCTGCCGCTCCACGGCGCCAGGCTGCACATACACGCTCACTTCCGCCGTGCGGTGCCAGGCGATGCGTGTGCGAAACACATCCGCGTAACAGTATCCCAGAAGCTGGCCATCTGACTCGAAACCCAGCCACGGAAATCGCTGCGTGATCCGCTGAACGCGCGCGGTCATCTCCTCCACGGACGGCACTTCCTCCTCCGTGGTGAATGTGGTGTTCAGCACATAATACCCGTAAATTTCCCGTAACCTCGCGGCATCCGCCGGTGTTACCTCACGAATGGAATCCATAAAAAATGAAAATGGAATGAGATAATATAAAATAATATAAATGGTGAAAAAATTTCGCCTCATAAAAGGAAAAATATTTTTGCAAAATTGTTTTCCCCTCTTGGCTGCGCCAATTCACCCCTTTCAAAGAACTCTTACTATTTTTCTGTTTCTGCTTCTCACACTTCCCGCACCACGCCCATCATGGGGAAAATCAGGTGTGCCGAAATCTGCTCTTTCGGGATGAGGTAATGCCGGTGCAGCATTTCGCGGTAATCCAGAAGCTGGAGGCGGTGTTTTGCCACTTTTTCTTCCAGGATTTCCGGCGGCAGGCGTTTCGACGTTTTATAATCGAAACAGTCGGCCCAGATCACCTCATCCCCGTCCCACAAGAGCACCAGGCGGTCAATCGTCCCCAGCAGAAACTCCTTTTCCGTCCGCACCGCGAGCTCTTTTTCGCAGTACACCTTCCAGCGGTACTGCTGGCTGCCATCATCCGTCAGGGCCGCACGCACGGGCACCTGTTCCGGCCGCAGGAGCCCCGTGGCCAGAATTTTCTCCCGCATTTTCGGCAGGTATTTCTCCCAGCTGAGCACCGCGCGGATCTTTTCATTCTTCATCGCGTTATGAAATTCCTGCAGCGAGCGGTGAATCATGTCTTCATCCAGGCCGTTCTGCCGCGCGACCTGACAGAGCTCATCATCCGCCGGCGAGCAGTATTCCAGCCAGCCGATTTTCTCGAACCACGCGTGCAGCACCGTTCCGCGAGTGGCGCTGGAGGCCCGGAAGTGCATGGTTTTTTCCAGATCAATTGTCGTGCGTTCCTCCGCCTGGGAAGGCGTCCGACGACGCAATCCGCGTCCGAGTTTTCGCCCCGGCGCGAATATAATCGGCGTCACCACCTCCGTCTCCACACGCCGCAGCGGCACATACAGCCCGACCGTTTCCACACCCGCCTCCTTCACCGCCTCACCGCCCGGCACCGCCGTCAGCGGCCGAGCATGCTGCGGTTCCGCGGAAAGCCCCGGCTCCAGCATTTCCCCCGGCTCCACGCATCTCTCCGTCTCCTCCGCACGCCCGGCACTTTCCGCCTTCTCCGCTTTTTTTACCGCCTCCGCCCACCAGTTCCGTTTCCCGCCGGAAGCCAAAATTTCATCCGGGGGCGAAGTTTCCGCGTCAGCCAGCGTCCGAATCAGGAGTTTCGCAACATTCGTGTTCCGCACGCTCAACTTTTTTTCCGGCTTCTCGGGCGGCGTGATAATATACAGGCCGTGAATGGCACGCGTCAGGGCCACGTAAAGCATGCACAGCCCCTCCTCCACTTTCTGGAGTTTATCCTGCGTGAACGCCTCCTGAAATTCCGGCGATAAAAGCGTCTGCAGCGGTTCCGGAATGTACCGCGTCACGAGTTTCGGCGGCGCCGTTTCATCATTTTTCGGGTACCCCAGGACGAATTTCGGATGGTGCCCGCCGGTAATCGAAAAGTCCAGATCCGGGAGAAAAACCGCGTCGAACTGCAGGCCTTTCGCCTGGTGAATCGTCATCACCCGGATGTTCGCGGCGGTGGGGTCCGCCAGCGGTGTCTTCTCCACGAAACGCACGAAATCCGCCGTCCGCAGCGTTTTCCTCGCATCATACCCGGCCGCCATTTCCTGGAGCTGCTCCAGCCGCCGGACATCCATCTGCGGCGCGTACGGCTTCAGATGCCCGATCAGGTATTCCATGATTTTTCCGTAACCGTCCGTCACCAGACGTTCACGTAAATCAGCCAGCCAAACTTTCCTGCTCAGCTTTTTCGCCGTCCCGGGCGTTTCCTCTGCCGGCTCTTCACCGGTAAATATCTCCGCGTTTTCCGCAAGCGCCGCCGCCGCCGCGTCTTCCGCTTCCTCAGCGTTTTCTGCGTCCTCACCTGTCGGCGTTTTCCATTTCAGTTCCGGGAACGCCGCCGCCAGCGGACTGTGAGCCGCGTGAAACCAGGAAACCGCGTCATCGGGGTGATCCACCAGTTTCAGGACGGAGAGCACCAGCCGCACCGCCTGGGAATTCGTCAGCGGATTTCCCACATCCTCACTGGCCTGAATCCCCAGCCGCTTTAAATGCGTCATGATCCGCGTCACCGGCACACGCCGCCGCATGAGGATACCCACGGATATGTTTCCGCCGGCGTTTTCGTAAAGCGTTTTCACTTCCCGGGCCGTGAATTTCAACGTTTCGTCGAGTTGCGCAGACACGTCCGCCACGCTTTCCTCTTCACTGCCAGCGCCGCCACCCGCCGTGTCTGCGTCCGCCTCTGCCGGAAACGGGGCCGTCCGCACTTCCCAGTAACCCGGGTAATCCGTCCGGGCCGTCTGATGTGGGTGAAAATTATCGGCCCATTTCTCCCACGCGGGCAAATATTTTTCCTCCAGCGCCCCGTCCATCTGCTCAAAAATTCGGTTCACGCCGTAAATCACCACCGGCGAAGAGCGGAAGCTCGTGTCCAGCGGCTCTTCCTGAATCCCTGCCAGTGTCCGCGTCACGGCGTCAAAAATCGCCGCTTTTCCGCCACGCCACGCGTAAATCGCCTGCTTCATGTCCCCCACGCAAAAAAACGTCCGCAGCTTCCCCGGCTCCGGCGTGGTGCACCGCACTCCCAGCGGCTTCATGATATTCCACTGGTCCACGGACGTGTCCTGGAATTCATCCAGCAGCAGATGATCCACGTTCGCGTCCAGCCGCAGCATCATCGCCGCCTGCGTTTCTTCCGTCATGAATTCCGCCAGCCGCCGTGTGATGTCCGCGAAACGCACGACTTTCGTGTCCTGTTTCAGCGCTTCATAATGCCCATGAAAACGCTTCAAAATGGCGTGCGTGGCCAGCGTCTGCTGCACATACTGGCGCAGGAGCCGCCCGGAAACATGAAACGCCAGTTGCGTCACGCCGGGCGCGATTTCGCCGGGCACTTCCTTACTGCGGTACATCAGCGGCTGCGCCCCTTTATCCGCCTCCAGCGCTTTTTTAATCAGCGTACAGTACGGCAGATCATTCCAGTTTTCTTCGGACGCCAGCCGCACGAGCTGCGCGAGACTCCGGGCCAGCTCCGCCCGCCAGAACGGCGTGTTCAGCTGTTCATCCGCCGCCACGCGCTGGGCCTCCGCCGTTAATTTATTCAGCACCGCCCCCAGCTCCGCCTCATCCAGCAGCCGCGGCAGCGGAATCTTTTCCACCTTCTGCCACGCTTCCGCCGGCGCCATGAGCGTTTTTTCATACATCTCGCCCATGAGTTCCTGCACCTGCGAATAAATACTTCGCTGGGTCTGGCCTTTCGTCAGCCCATACATGATTTCCATCGCCGCGTCCGGGTCCTCGGCCAGTACCTGCCGAATCGCGTCACGCACAAAAATCTCGTTTTCCGCGTCATCCATCACCCGCCAGCCGGGCGACAGCCCCAGTTCATACGGAAAGCAGGACGCCAAGTGATTAAAGAAACCGTCCAGGGTGTGAATGTGCAGCCGGTGGAGATTTTCGGTCAGTCGCCGCAGCATCCAGAGACACCGCTCTTCGGTCAGCTCCACGCCGATGGCCGCCGCCAGCTCTTTCCGCTTTTTCTCCTCGGCTGCCGCCTCCGCCACCCGCAGCAGAATGCGGTTCAGAATTTCCCCCGCCGCCTTCCGCGTAAATGTGGACGCGAGAATGGAATCCACCTGCGAGCCGCGCGCAATCAGGCCCAGATATCGGTTACTGAGTTGGTACGTCTTCCCCGTCCCCGCCGACGCGCGGATCAGGACGTTCATATACGTCGGAATGATGCTCATAAAATAAAGTCGCCCGTAAAAAACATGCTTACACAAACAGACTCTATTTTATAAGAAACACACAGAAATTAAAAGGGACTGCTACAAGAAACAGCAGCCGGGAACGAAACGCAGCGAGAGTGACCGGATCGAATCGTCGAACGTTTCTCCACCTCCGTCCGGTCACTTCCGTTTCACTGTGTTTCACTCCATTCCCGGTTGCTGTTTTAGATAAAACTTTTACCGCCACTCGTAGGCCACGCCGTTGGGCTTGCCGGAAGGGAATCTTTTCATGAAAATCGCCTCGTATTCCTTGCCGTCCGTTACACCGGGCAGGGGCATAAGCCGCCAGTTACGCTCGGGGTCATGCCCATTCGGATTGATTTTCAGCAGTTTCAGGTGCAGATCAGTCAGGCGTTTGGTTTGGGCCATGGACAGGGAATTAATCCGCCGTTTATTTACCTTGTCCATCAGCAGCGCAACGTTATGTAGCACGACAGTCGGCGGCGACGGCTCCTTTTCCGCCAGTTTTTCCCACATCGTCAGGGCGTCGACATACCTCCCCCGCAACGCCGATGCGACTGCCAGGTTATTCAGCACCGCCGCGTCCTGGCTCTTCTTCTCGCACCGCGAAAACGCCAGATACGCATTACCCGTGTTCTTGTTCCCATACGCCTCGACCAACCCGAGCACGAAATCGGCCTCCCAACTATCCTTGTCCGCCGTCGCCGCCTTCCTGAACTCCGCCACCGCCAACCCCTTCTGCCCCACCTTCAAATACGCCAGCCCCTTTTCCAGCAACTCATCCGCCACACGCTGTTTTTCAATGATCTTCATCTGCTCCGGCGGAAACGGCATGAAAGCCAGGGCACTGGTGCTCCCCCCACCAAATCGATTGATAAATTTGTCGTTTTTGACATCATAAATAGATACTGATTTGCTCGTATACCACTGCGCAAAGGCAATGTACTTTTCATCCGGAGACCAAGCAACGGAAAGAGCATATTTACCACCGGGAGAAAGTTCTTTTATCAATTCTCCATTTTGTGAACTATAGAGACAAAACGTATCATTTTTTCCTGGAGCTACGACGAATTTTCCACTTGGTGACCAGGCAAAAGATGTATTGTCTGTATCAAACTTATATAAACATTTCCCTGTTTGAATGTCCCAGACTCCTCTGCTGAGTCCAAGGTATTTTCCATCTGGGGAAAAACAAACATTATGGCCGCCAACATCCAGCGTGGCTGCGATTCTTCCTGATGGTATTTCTCGTATTTCTGCGACACCACCTCGAGTAGTCACCACATTTTTTCCATCGCAAGAAAAAGAGATGGCCTTGAATGGTATGCCGCCATCTTTGGGATGTTTCCATGTTTGCAGAAGTTTTCCAGTGTCAACATCCCATAATTTTACGTCGTTTCGGTAGTATTTTTCGCCATTACCATTCTCGTTTTCACCTCTTTCATCTGCGTGGTAAAGAGTGGAAACAACGTATTTTCCATCTGGCGAAATATCAGCGTGCTCTCCTGATTCTCGACCAAAATCTCTGAGAATTTTTCCCGATTCCACATCAATCACGAAGACAGTATCGACTGGACCGTTGCGATCTGGGTTATCTCGGCGATTCCCTGCCGGGACTACCAGGCGTTTTCCATCAGCTGAAAAAGAAATTTTCGTGTGATTTCGAATTGGCCAATGCCCGAGGTCAAGCGAACTCAAGTCCTTCACACACTCCCCGGTTAAAGCGTTATAAATTTTTAACGGTTCAGGTGTACAATCCCCTCCCACTGCCAGCAGATATCGCGGCACCTCCGTTTTTTTCGGTTCGGCGGCAGAGAGAGGGTGATTATAGGGCGAAAACAGAAATAACGCAAGAAAAAACAGAGAAACAACACGTCGGAAAGTCATAAGGCACCTCATTTTAGCGGAAGAACGGAAGAATCGTGCGGCACATTAAAAATGCGCATAAAAAAGGGGAGTACGTCGATACGCATCCCGCTCTGAGGGTCTACAACTTCCCTAATTCACAGACACATACGGGCACTCCCCAATGGATTGAGGCGCAAACGCATTTCGTGAATTTATTATAACACGCGAAGACAGAACGACGCATCGGCGCACAATCTGTCCCCGGCGTGTGATTTCTCACTCTACGAGAAAAAGTTGTAGATTTTCAGAGCGTAAAGCGATAATTTTAGTATAATTCGAACCGCCTCAAAAGTCAAGAGGCGAGGAAAGAAAATTCGCGGTGTGCGAGCAAAAAAGCAACAGCCGGGAACGCAGCGCAGCGAGAGTGACCGGATAGGAAGCAGAAAAAAATTACCACTTCTATCCGGTCATTCCGCTGCGTTTCATTCCCGGTTGCTGTTTTAAAGCAAAACCATCATGAAACCACATTCCGCGGCTTTCCGGCAAGAAACGCCCGGAGATTTTCGATCACCACATCCAGGCACCGCTTCCGCGACTCCCACGTGGCCCACGCCAGATGCGGGGTAATAAAACAGTTTTTCGCCGTCAGCAGCGGGTTATCTGCCGCCGGGGGCTCCGTGGAAAGCACATCCACCCCGGCCCCGGCCAGCCGCCCGTCATTCAGGGCCTCCGCCAGCGCCGCCTCATCCACCAGTCCGCCCCGGGCCGTGTTAATGAGCATCGCGCCGGGCCGCATCATGGCGATTCTTTCACGCGACGCCATTTTCGCGGTCTGCACATTCATCGGACAGTGCAGGCTCACGACATCCGCCGTGCGGAAAATTTCGTCCGCGCCGTCCACCGCCGGGATGTTCACGGATCCACCGCCGGGCAGGCCATCCAGTTTCAGAAACCCTCCAGGCACCGGTTTACTGCGGCACGCCACCACGTTCATCCGAAACGCCAGTGCCACCCGAGCCACGCCCTGCGCGATGTCCCCGAAACCCACCAGCCCCAGTGTTTTGCCGGCCAGCTCCATCAGCGGGTAATCCCAGTACGAAAAATCCACGCTCCGTGTCCACCGCCCCGCATGCACATCCGCCGCGTGCTGCGAAAGGTGAAACGTCAGATTCAGCAGATGCGCCCAGGCGTTCTGCACCACCGCGTCCGTGCTGTACGCCGGGACGTTCGTGACGGTCACGCCGTGCCGCCGCGCCGCCACCACGTCAATCACGTTATACCCCGTGGCCTGCACCCCGATATACTTCAGCCCGGGAAGCGCCGCAAACTCCGCCTCCCCGACCTGAATTTTGTTCCCGATCAAAATATCCGCGCCGCGCGCCTGCTCTAGCATTTCCGCCCGACTGGTAAACCGCGGGTACACCGTCAACTCCCCAAATTCCGCCAGCGGCGCGTAATCCAAATCCCCAGGATTCAGGCTATAACCGTCCGGAATCACGATTTTATGTTCGCTCATTTCGAAAATCATTCTTCCCGGCGTTTATCGTCGCGCCGCACCGGACGGACGACCATCATAATGCCCAGCCCGATGGCCAGAACCACAAGAATGTACGGCGGGGCCCACGCAGTGGGGGTGGCCGCGTCATTTTTTTTCTCTTCCAGGGTCTTTGCCGCCAGCGCCACCAGCGGGGCGTTCATCACCAGCCAACAGAAAACCGCACGCATCATCCATTTCATTTTTCCATCTCCACACAAACCCCAATCCACGAACCTCGCCCCCATCGGCCGTCAGTCGCGGGTGATTTCCAGCACTTTCAGCTTCAGAATTCCGATCGGAACCTGCACTTCCGCGATTTCGCCGACTTTTTTGCCGCTGAGCCCGATCGCCAGCGGGCTGGTTAGCAGAATCCGCCCGTTCATGGCGTCCTCTTCGCCTTCGCCGACAAGCATAAAGGTCTCTGTCCGTCCGAAATTCATATTTTCCACCTTGACGGTGCAGCCGAATGCGACCTCATCCGAGGGGAAGGCGTTTTCGTCCACGATTTCCGCCTGGCTGAGTTTATAGCGCAGGTCGCTCATTTTCGCTTCCAGCAGCGCCTGCGACTCCCGCGCGCCGTGATATTCGGCATTTTCGCGCAGATCGCCCTCCGAACGCGCCTTTTCCAGCCGTTCGAGGATTGCCGGCAGCTCGATGTGCTCCATGTCGTCCAACTCCGCCCGCAGTTTATCGTACCCCGCCTGTGTCATATATGCCCGTGCCATGATGACTCCAATTTTCCTTCTTTTCTAAAAGGCCATCCATGCAAAAAGAACCGCGCAAGCACAAAAGATTACAAAACCAACGGCCCCTTTGCGCCGCGATTTGGTAATCCTTCCGTGTTGGCAGTTCTCCAAGTAAATTCCTGAACATCTCTATTATAGCACATTTCCCAAAACGAATCAAGGGCGCCGCGGCGAAATGCGAAATGGGGGGAGGGATTTCGCCCTCCATTTCTCATTACGCATTTCGCATTCCCCCTCCCCCCCTGCCCATCTCGCCGGATCGCGGTAAAATAGTGGTCGCTCTTTTTGTGGAGCCGTGGCGGCTTCACCATTACCTTTTGACCATTTTTTATGAAAGATCAAAAAAATGTCAGTCGTTGTGCAGAAATTCGGCGGAACCAGTGTCGCGAACAGTGAAAAAATTGTTGCGGCAGCTCAAAAAGCGATTCGTGAGTGCAAGGCCGGTCACCAGGTGGTGATGGTCGTCAGCGCCATGGGTAAAAACACGGACGGTCTCATTGCGCTGGCGAAAGAGACGATGGAAGTGGGTCGTGCGCAGGCTGAGACGACGACGGGTACGCAGGACGACAAATTCGCGACCGCCGCCAAGGATTTCATGGACGGCCCGCTTTCCCGCGAAATGGACATGTTGCTGTCCACCGGCGAGCAGGTCAGCGTCGCGCTGATGGCCATGGCCGTACACGAGTTGGGCTACAAATCCGTCAGCATGACCGGCGCCCAGATCGGCATCACCACCGACCAGGTGCACACGAAGGCCCGCATCAAGTCCATTTCCACCGACCGCATGCGTCAGGCGCTAGACGAGGGGAATATCGTCATCGCGGCGGGTTTCCAGGGCGTGGACGACGATTTTAATATTACGACCCTGGGCCGGGGCGGTAGCGATACCACTGCGGTGGCGCTGGCGGCGGTCTTGAATGCCGACTTCTGCGACATTTACACCGACGTCGACGGCGTGTATTCCATGGATCCGAAAATCCTGGCCGAGGCCCGCCGCATGACCCAGGTCAGTTACGACGAAATGCTCGAGCTGGCCAGCCTCGGCGCCAGTGTGATGCACAGCCGGTCGATCGAATTCGCCCGCAATTTCAACGTTCCGGTGCGTGTGCGTGCCAGCTTTGCCGACGGCCCCGGCACGATGATCGTTGCCAAGCCCGAATCCATGTCCCGTGCCGTCTGCGGTGCCGCGATCGTCAAAGACGAAGTCCGCATGACCCTCCGGGGTGTTCCGGATCACCCCGGCGCGGCCAGCGACATCTTCACTCCCCTGGCCGAGCAGCGAATCGTCGTCGACATGATCGTCCAGAACATCAGCACCGAGGGCGTCGCCGAGATTTGCTTCACGATTCCCAAGGCCGATTTCGCGTCGACGATGCGCGTCCTGCAGGAGGTGAAGGAAGCGAAGCCGACGGCTTATGAGTCCATCAACCACAGCGACAAGCTTTCCAAAATTTCCATCGTTGGCAGCGGCATGGCGGCCCAGACGGGCGTGGCCGAGAAAATGTTCCGCGCGTTGGCCGAGAAGGGCATCAACATCCAGATGATTTCCACCAGCGCCATTCGCATTTCGGTGCTCGTGGATCAGGACGTGGCGATGGAAGCGCTGCGGACGGTGCACAAGGCGTTCGAGCTGGAAAAGGCCCCGACCGATCTCGCAACCGAAAAGCCGCACGAAATCGTCACCGAAGAGGAAAAAGTGCAGGCCGTCGAGCTTCTGCAGGAGATGCAGCTCCAGCAGTTCAAGCGGCTTTACCAGCAGCAGAAGCAGTTAGAGCGCCTTTTGATCGACAACATCGAAATGGACGACACGCAGGCCCGCATCACGCTCTCCGACGTGCCCAACACGCCCGGCCTGGCCGCCAAGGTCTTCAAGCAGATCAAAGACGCGAACGTCATGGTCGACATGATCGTCCAGAGTCAGGGCGAGCAGTCGCAGACCAGCCTCAGCTTCACCGTCCCCCGCAAAGACGCGGTCAAAGCGGCGGAAGTCGCCCGGGCGCTGGCGAAAGAGTTCGGCATGCCGGAACCGAAGCCGGCCATGAACGTCGACATCATTTCCCTCCGCGGCACAGGCATGCGGAGCCACACCAACGTCTCCTCCCAGATGCTCGGCCGTCTGGCCGCCGAAGGCATTAACATCGAGATGATCAACACGTCCGAAGTGTGCTTCAGCGCTGTCGTCGCCGCCGACAAGGGCGAAAAAACGCTGGCCGCCCTGAAAGATGAGTTCAAACAGTGATTTGTGGATTGTGGATTGTGGATTGAATTTTTGTGAGCGTGGGGGCAATCGCAACCACGCTTTTTTCATGTCCGCGAAACGGTAGGTGAAAAAACCACCGACATCAGCGCGTGACGTGCCCATCAAACAGCAGCCGGGAATACAGCGCAGCGGAATAACCGGATAGAATGGCCGAGCGATTCTCCGCTGCTGATCCGGTCATTCCGCTGCGCTGCATTCCCGGCTCTTGTTTTGCGACCGCTTCCCTACAGCCCCGCGAACCGAAAAATCCGTGTAGACGTAAATAAAAAAGCTGCTATAATACCACCATTCCTCATTCCTCATTCCTCATTCCTCATTCCTCATTCCTCATTTCCCCCATGCGTGGCGTTCCCAGCGGTATCAGCGGACAATTCTGGTCGACGGTCGGCGGACTGACGACGAAGGGCAAACTTGCGCGGTGGGCGAAGCTGCTACCGATCATTGCGGGGTACGAGCCGGGGCTGATGGAGATGTCGGACGCGCAGATTCGCAAGGAAGGGCTTTCGCTGCGTTATCGTGCCCGAAGTGGGGAGCCGCTGCTGAAGCTTTTGCCCGAGGCGTTCGCGCTGGTGCGTGAGGCCGGGCGGCGGATGCTTGGCATGCGGCATTACGATGTGCAGCTTCTGGGTGGAATCGCGGTTTTCAATCGCTCGATCGTCGAAATGCAGACCGGCGAAGGGAAAACGCTCACGGCCACGGCCCCGATGTTTCTTTACGCCTTGGCCGGGCGAGGGACGCAACTGGCCACCGTCAACGATTATCTCGCCAAACGCGACGCGGACTGGATGGCCCCCATTTACCGCGCCGTCGGCATGGAAATCGGCGTCATCCAGACCGAACAGCAAACCGCCGAACGGGCGAAGCAGTACGCCTGCGACATCACCTACGGCACGGCGAAGGAGTTCGGATTCGACTTCCTCCGCGACCGCCTTCTGCTGCGGCGTATTCGCGAGGGCCAGAACGATCTGATCGGCTCGATGCTCGAAAACCGCCGCGATTCGGGCGACAAACCGGTACAGCGGGATCCGTATTTCGCGCTGGTCGACGAGGCCGACAGTATTTTGATCGACGAGGCGCGCACGCCGCTGATTATCAGTGCCGTTCCAACGGAGGCGCAGAAGATCGAAGTTGCGACGTACCGGTGGTGTGCCGAGGTGACGGGCGAGTTCGTCGAGGATGAAGATTTCGAATTCGACGACGAGAAAAAATCGGTGGAGCTGACGAAAAAAGGCCGAGCGAAGGTGCGGATGCTGGAGAAGCCGGCGGACCTGGACACGGTCGGGATGTTCGACATGTACACGTTCATTGAGCGAGCCGTCAAGGTGCAGCGGGAGTTCAACCGCGACCGGCAGTATGTCGTGCAGGACGGCGAAATCGTGATCGTCGACGAGTTCACGGGACGGCTGTCGGAAGGCCGAAAATGGCGGGACGGCATCCACCAGGCCCTGGAGGCGAAAGAGAATATCGAAGTGACCGTGGCCACCGGGCAGGCGGCGCGGGTGACGGTGCAGGACTTTTTCCTGCGGTATGAAAATCTCGCGGGCATGACCGGTACGGCAGCCGCCGGCGCGAAGGAAATGCGGAAAATTTACCGCTGCCATTTCGTTCCGGTGCCGACGAACAAGCCGCCGCGGCGTGTCTGTCTGCCCACGCAGGTGTATGGCACGAGCGACGAAAAATACCGCGCGATCGTCTCCGAAATCGCGGATATTCACGCCATCGGCCGACCGATTCTCATCGGCACGCGGTCGATCGACAAGTCGCTGATTCTTGCGGAATTGCTCGACGCGAAGGGAATCGAATATCAGATTCTCAACGCGTATCATGTCGAGGAGGAAGCGGGGATCGTGGAGCGTGCGGGACAGGTGGGGCGCGTGACGGTTTCGACGAACATGGCGGGCCGCGGGACGGACATCCGGCTGGGCGAAGGCGTGGAGGCCATGGGCGGCCTGTTCGTCATCTGCACCGAGATGCACGAGTCCGCGCGCATCGACCGCCAGCTTATCGGCCGATGCGGACGCCAGGGCGATCCCGGAGCGTACCGGCAGTATCTCTCCCTAGACGATGATCTCATCCTTTCCGGGTTCGGCCCGAAAGCCCAGAAAAAATACGAAACGCTCGGGCAAAAGACCCCGTCCCGCCGTTTCGACGCCCTGGCCGCATTCTTCAAGCGCGCCCAGGATAAAGTCGAACGCAAGCACTTCAAACAGCGCAAGGCGCTGATGTACTTCGAGAAGCAGCGAAAAAAGATGCAGCGCGAAATGGGCCAGGATCCGTATCTGGATTCGACGAACTGACGCGGATTGCGGAATGGATTTTCCGTCTGCATAAACACATCATCTTTTAAGCTACCTCCGCGCACCACAAACCGGTTTATATTCCGTGAAAACAGCAGCCGGGAGCGAAGAGACCGGATGAAATCGCCGGAGTTTTTCCCCATTCGATCCGGTCTCTGCGCTAACGCTCCGCTCCCGGCTGCTGTTTCCCCCTCTTCCGCGCCGCGAACACAAAAAAAGGCAGGCCGCTTTCGCAACCTGCCGATTCGTCATTCAGACGTCAGGGTTTATCGTTAATCCTGCATGAGCCGCTCGGCGTAGAGCGAGTAATCGCGAAAATCTTTGGCCTGAGCCGAGAACTGGTTCATGGAATCCTCGGAGGCGAACATATACAGCCGGCCTTCATACACAAGGCAGAAGTCCGCCAGGCCCGTGACCTGCCGCCCGACCTGCATCTGCACCGGGTCGCACCCGTCCAGCACCGGCGTGTACCGGCGCGGGTCGGCGAGGAACTGCTGCACTTTTTCCTGGCTGGAGAGCAGATACGTTTTCCCGTGGTACGTCACCTGATAACGCGCGTCGCCTTTCGTCCACTGCTCGGTCTGAAGCAGTGTTACGGGGCAGAAACCTTCCAGGGCCGTCGGCGCGGCAATCGGGGCGACCGTCGTCGACGTCGGCGTACTGATCGACGCGGGCGTCATCATGCTCGGGTTCGTCTCCATGCCGGGGATCGTCACGCCCAGCGGATTCGCTTCGTAGGTGTTGTAGGTCGGGCCCGTGGTTTCCTGGTCAGGCATGGCATCCAGCGAACGATCCATCTCCTGCGGCGACTTCATCTCCGGCATCGTCGGCGGATACTTCGGCACCTCAAATTCCGTATCATCGCTGCCCATGTAACCTTTTTGGGGAGCCGGGCCGAGCACGTCTTTGACACGCATCTCGGCACCCGCCGGTTTCACACCACCGTCATCATGCGTTTTCGGCGTCTCACTCGAAGCCCCCTCACCAAGCCCTGGGCCAGGCGGGGGGGTAGGATCCTGGAACATTTTATTAATGTCAAACTCTCCGGTATCTCCCGTCGTTCCACCAGGACCAGGCCCCTGTTTCGGCCAGTCGGGCACCGATGGCGTCTGAATCTTATCCGGCGAAACCAATGTCCCCATACCATTGTTGTCATCCGTATCCAGCGGAATCATCGGCAGGCCCGTCAGGGTTCCCTCGGCGTGGCGTGCCGCGGGGGTGATGGGGGTGGCGCCGACCGCTTCGGGGAAATACTGATCCATGCGGGTCTGGGTGGGCCATCGCCGCCATGTGCCCTCATAATAGCCGTGATCGCGGGCGTTGGGCGTGCAGACCATTCCCCCCACCGCCGGAGGAAGCTCGCACCGTCCGATCGGTATCTGGCCTTTCTTCTCGCTGGAGACGATCATGGGCGTCTGGCGTGAAGGCGGCGACCCCGCCAGCAACACACCCGCCGTGATCGACGTTCCCAGAAGAACGCCGCCGATCGTACGCTGAAGAATCCGACGATGTTTCTTGTTCATTTCTAATATACTCCTCAAGCAAATCCCGAAAAAGGTGTGAAGGTGCGGTGATGGGGTAGTGGGAGGCCCTCGGCGTGCTGAATGCCTCGGGCCCGGTGTCGCAGACTAGTAGCCGCCGCTGTACGGCGAGTCGATATTCCTGAAGTTGCGGATGGTCGAGGCACCGAAGGAGGCTGCTCCGGCAATGCGTTCGAACGGACTGAGAATCCGGTTCAGCCAGTTGGTGGTCGTCAGGAAATTGTCCTGGGCGATGACCAGCCGGTCGTTGGGCAGCAACTGATAATTGGTCGCGGTACACGCCCCGGTGGAAATGGCCTTCCAGTCGACGGGCAGCTTCTGCTCGCAGGCGAACGTACCCGGCGCGGGACGGGAAATCCAGATTTTTCCACTGGAAACCTGGGGAATGCCGCCGACGTTGGCGATCGCGTCCAGGACGGTTTCGTTGCCCGTAATGGGCATCTTGCGGATGCTGTCGCCGTTAGCGGCCCCCTGCGTCACGATGTAATAGCTCTTGCTGTTATATGCCACGACGTCGATGGCCACGGACGGCGAGTTGAGATAATTCGAGAGGTGTTTCTCCAGAGCCAACTTCGCTTCCATGAGACACATGCCCGCGACGTGAACGCTGCCGTAATGGCGGAGGTTGACGCATCCGTCGACGCCGACCTGGTACTGGCCGCTGATGGGCTGCATGCCTGACATCTGCGCCAGACGCACCGAAACTTCCGGCATCCGCAGCACGTTCGACAAGTGCTGGATGATCGCCAGCCGCGCTTCCTCCAGCGTCATGCCTTCCACCCGCAGGGCGCCATACGCCGGGCCGATGTCGATCGTGCCCTCCGCGGAAATAATGAAAAAGTCGTTGATCGGCTGGTCGTACAGCGCTCCGATCACATCCACCCGCAACACGTCGAGCGTTCCGAGATGATACGGCGGTTTGGGCACCATCTTCATCACCTCGATCACCACTACGTCCGGCGGCGCAAGACGATAAGCCGGCAGTGAGATCATGCTCTGCTCACGGGCAGGCTCAATCTCCGGCGCTATCGGCTGTCCCAAGGGGTCGTCGTAATTGTCAAACGGTCGGCATCCCGCCAGCATCACGACCCATGCCAGCACGAATAGCAGACTCATACGAAACGACTTGTTTATCTGAAAATTTGACATAACAAAACCCTATCGTCCACTTATGGTGTTCTTTGAAAGCTCGAATTTAACCTAAATTGTCCAGTTTCACGCAAATCCCGTCCATGGAATGCAACATAAAACCGCTATAATCGGCTTTACTGATATAATCGGCAAATCTTACCGTGATTCTTGCGTCCGGTTTGAGGATATTTGTAAAAAAGTTGGAAAAAAGCGGAATTGTGGCTTGGGGTTTGTGGATGGGGGATGGGCGCAAGCGTAGCGCAAAATCATTTCGCATTTCGCATTAAGGGTCAGGCATTCCCTTGCGGGAGCGGCAAAATGCGGTATAATGGGTATATAATCTGATTTTATGTTCCGATTTTCAATTATATTGCCATGCATACCCCTGTTCAAAAATGGACCGCCCCCGATTACCTCCGGGACGATTTCCCGCTGCCGGACCTTGTGGCGGAGGCCTCCCGGGTGACGGCGGAGCACTTTTCGGCTTTCGATGAAAAAATCGGGGCTTCGCGCCGCCGAATCCGACTTTTCGCGCCGCTTTACGTGGCGAATATCTGTGTGAATCACTGCAGGTACTGCGGATTTCAGCACGATAACAGCATCCCCCGCGTTCATCTGACGCACAAGGAAGTTTCGCGCGAGTTGGACATCCTCCAGCGCCGTGGTTTTCGGAATATTTTGATCGTGGCGGGCGAAAATCCACAGAAATGCACACCGGAGTATTTTGCGCAAATTTCGGAAGAAATGGTGCGTCGCGGGTTGAGCCCGTCCGTGGAGATCGCGCCCCAGACGGTGGAGGGGTACCGGGTGCTGGCGGAGGCCGGCTGCCGGGCGATTACGCTTTTTCAGGAGACGTATGACCCGGAACTTTATAAAACGTACCACCCGCGCGGGCCAAAAGCGTCTTTTTCGTGGCGGCATGGGACGTATGAACGGGCATGGGAGGCTGGATTCAACTTTTTCGGTTTCGGATTTCTTCTCGGCCTAGCCCCCCCGCGTGAGGAGCTGATGTGGATGGTCGCGCAAGCGAAAAACCTCACGGAACGCTTCCCGCTGACAGGGATTTCGTTCAGTCTGCCGCGCATCCGAGTGGCACCGCTGGGCTTTCAGCCGCCGTTTCCGGTTTCCGATGAATTATTCATCCGTTTTTACTGTGCCCTCCGCCTGCTTTTCCCGCATGCCGAACTCGTGCTCTCCACGCGCGAGACGGAGGAGATGCGGAATACGCTTTACCGTTCCTGTATTACGTACACTAGTGCCGGCTCCCAGACCGCGCCAGGTGGGTATTATGCGGAAGAAACGGGCGAGTTTTCCGGGGAGCAATTTCCGATTACAGATAATCGCACGGCGCCAGAAGTGGCCCAGTGGCTGGAAAAGCAGGGAATTTGGGCAGATTATGAAGCGGCTGCGCCGGTGAACGAGTGACTGGCGCCAGGTTGCGTCCCTCCTTTATTCCTTCCTCAAGCTGCGCTGCACTCCCCGCGCGGCCCATTTATTCTTTCATTTCTCACTTTTTCTCTGGAAAAGAGGCGCCGGGCACGATATAATATTAAGTGGTGAAAACGGTAACCCCAAATCGTGTGTGCGTCTCATGGCGGAAGAATTAAAATTCGAAAATCTTTTTGCGCCTGAAGAAAATACAGAAATGGGGGAAGGTGCGCAAAACTCCGAAAATTTGCCGAAAAAAAAACGACGAAAACCGCGTCTTGAGCTGCCGGAAATCGTGGTGGATCCGCTGGATGAGCGGGAGTACGCCCCGAATCCGTTTCCGTTTCTGGTGGGTTTCGTGTGCAGCCTGATGGTCCACGTGTGCCTCTTTCTTATTCTAGCCATATTAACGCTGGAGTACAAGAAAAGTCCGTTCCGCGGCCTGGCGGTGGACGGCGGGTTTACGGAGGAGGCTTATGTCGAGGATGATCCGGATGAAGGGGAGACGGGCGCGCTGAATATCCCGCCGGTGGACGCGGATGCACCGCCGGTGAAGGAGCCGCTCAGTGGGGAAGATGAAATTCAGGAGGACGCGCTGACGGACGAGCAGCGGCAGGATCCGCTTCTGGTGCCGGTGCTGCCAGACACGGACATGGATCCGCCCGAGGATCCCGGCGAGGATTTTCCGCAGTCGGGTGACGGCCGGAATCCGGCGGGCAATCAGGGTGCGACCACGGAGGATGTAGAGGGGGCGGCCAGTCCGCGTGTCACTTCCGATTCCATGCAGCCAGGCTCGGAGGCGGAGTCGAAAATCCCGAAATTCCCCACTTCCGGAGAGCTGATCGGCCGGACGGATCCGGAAAAACGCGGCGAGCTGCTGAAAGACGGCGGGACGCCGGACAGTGAGCTGGCGGTGCTACGCGGCCTGCGGTGGCTGGAGGCCCATCAGCAAATCGACCGAGAGCAGAAAAACTGGGGTTCCTGGAATTTCGACATGCGTCAGTGCCCCGGCTGTGGCGGGAAGTGCGGGAATTCGGGCGAGGAAACGTCGACCACCGCCGCCACGTCCCTGGCGCTTTTAGCCATGCTCGGTTATGGAAACACACGTGAACAGGGCGAGTTTCAGTCGGCCGTCCGCCGGGGAGTTTATTATCTTAGTACGCGAGCCACCACCCGAAAGGGCGTGCCGGGATACGACTTCCGGGCCGGCGGCGACATGTACACGCAAGCGCTGTGCAGTCTGGCCCTGTGTGAGGCATACAGCATGGAGCGGAAAAAAGACCCGATTCTGGAAGACCTGGCGCGCGGCTCAATCCAGTGGCTGCTGTGGGCCCAGAATAAAGAGGGCGGCGGATGGCGCTACATGCCGCACCAGCCGGGAGACGTGACCGTCACCACGTGGGTGCTGATGGCCCTGAAGAGCGGCAAGATGGCCGGTTTCGACATTCCTTCGCCGACCATGATCGGACTCGAACGTTTCCTGAAATCCGTGGCCCATGAAGACGGCGCGCTGTTTTCGTACCTCCCGGACGATGAACCCATTCGCTCCACCACGGCCGTCGGCCTTTTCGCGAAAATGTTTACCGGCACGCCGCGCGAAGCGAAGTTCCTAGATAAAGGCACGGCCCAGTTAACTGAGTGGGGATATTCCCCGACGGATCTTTATTATAATTATTACGCCTCCATGGTCTTACGGCATTACGGCGGTCATCGCTGGCAGCAGTGGAACGCCGCCACACGCGATTTTCTCATCGCCACGCAGGAATACCGTGGGCACGAATCCGGAAGCTGGTATTTCAAAGAACCCGACAAAACACATAACCAGAAAGGCGGCCGGCTTTACACCACCGTCATGGCCATCATGACCCTGGAAGTCTATTACCGCTACATGCCAATTTACCAGGACGAAACCGTCCAGCGGAAGATGCTTTAAAACAGCAGCCGGGAATGAAGCGCAGCGGAATGACCGGATAAGCACCGCCAAGCGTTTTCCCACTTCGATCCGGTCATTCCGTTTCGCTACGCTGCACTTCATTCCCGGCTACTGTTCTTGCGCCAGCCCAAATAAAAAGATGCGTCACAGCCGTCCCGGGATGCCGGCGATGAGCGTCTGCATGTATTCCATCATCGTCGTCAGCATGGAAGGCAGCAGCAGGCTCAGCACCAGCAGCACGATAATGATTTTGGGCACCAGGGCCAGCGTCTGCTCCTGAATCTGCGTCATGGCCTGCAAGAGTCCTATGATCAGCCCCACGGCCAGACACGCCAGCAACACGGGCAGCCCCAGCCGCAGCGCGAGGAAAATGGCTTCACGCCCGAGATCGGAAATTGCAGTGACATCCATGATTTTACCCTCCGAAGCTCCGCAGCAGCATTTCCACCACCAGCCGCCAACCATCGGCCATCACGAAAACCAGCAGTTTCAGCGGCAGCGAAATCATCAGTGGCGGCAGCATGTACATCCCCATGGAAACCAGCACCGCGGAGACCAGCAGGTCGATCACCAGCATGGGCAGCAGCAGTTGCACGCCGATCAAAAACGCGGTTTTCAGTTCGCTGAGCATGAAGGCCGGCACGAGGACTTCCAGCGGGATATCTTCCTGCGTGGAGCGTTCCATGTCCGCTTCTTTCGGCGGCGAGGCGGAGTAACTCCAGAAAAGCCGGATGTCGTCCGTGTTTTTCGTCAGCACAATCTGCTTATACATGAACCCCCGCAGCGGCTGCACACCCCGGTCCCACGCGGCTTTCCCCGAAATCTGCTGATTCTGATACGGCTCCAGGGCCGTAGTGTAAATTTCCTTGCCCACGGGGTACATGATGAAGAAGGTCATGAAGAGAGCCAGGGCCGTGATGACCTGCGTGGACGGCAGCCCCTGCGCCGCCAGCCCCTGACGTAAAATGCCCAGTACCACCACGATCCGCACAAAACACGTGGCCATCAGCAAAATCGCCGGCGCCAGGCTCAGCACCGCCAGCAGCAGGATCAGTGGAACCGCCGTCCCCACATTCTCGGACGCTCCAGGCGAAAGCGTTTTCCACAAATTCCCGGCCTGCGTTTCCAGCGGACTTTCCGTTTTTTCAGGCAGCGTCTCCGCACGGGGCGCAAGCAGGGGCAGCGCCGCCGCTTCTTCATCCAGTGCCGTGAGAAACTGACGCTCCGCCGGTTTCGCGTCGCCAGTCACACCCGGTGCTTTCACCGTGACGTTTGTGTCCGCAGACGGCGGCGCATCAAACGTAATCACCCGGGGCACCACCCGCGCTCCGCTCTGCTGGGCCATACTTTCCGCGGCGAAAAAAATACTTCCCGCGCAAAGAAACCAGGCGAAAACGTGAATCTGGGTAAAGCGTGCGTTCATCCGTGAACCATTCAATTTTTTGTGATCTTTTGCGTTTAAAACAGCAGCCGGGAATGAAACGCAGCGCAATGACCGGATAACACCGCCTGACATTTCTCCACTTCAAATCCGGTCACTGCGCTTCGTTCCCGGCTGCTGTTTCTTGCGTTATGCATTTCGGCGTCTTACCCGTTTTTATGGCGTGAAACCACCTGCTGATAAATTTCGTCGAAAGACATCCGGGCTTTCGGATCCCCGGAAGCACCGGAGACGCCACCGCCGGTGGGCGCGCCGGACTGCGAGGCAGACGAATTTTGCGGCGAGGAAGGATGCTGCGCCGCGGGCGTGTTCTGCGTAAACATATTCCGCGTCACGAGTTCACCCCGGCACGTACGCGTGAGAAATTCCACCTCCACAGGATCCGTGATTTCGCCGATCCGCTCCACACCCAGCGAGGAAATCGCCACCAGGAACAGCTTATTTCCGCAGCGGAACATGTACACCTGCTGATGAAACCCCAGCGTGCCCTTCCCGAGCACCTCGAAAATTTCGCGGGACATGGCCCGTGGACAGTCGGGCCGCATGCGCTTCATGAGGAACATCAGGACAAACAAAAAACCAGTCACCACGGCGACGGTCGCCAGCAGACGTTTCCAGTCTTCGGGCAAGACGCTTTTATTTTTGTCGCCATCCACGCTTTCTTCATTTTTCGCAGCCGCCGCGGAACCGGCAGCGCCAGGCTCACCTGTGGGAGCGATTTCCAGATTCGCGCCGGGAATCACCGCCGGGGCGGACGCGTCCGGCTTTGGCGAAGGCCGTTCCACATAATCCGGCATAAACTCCTGCGCGGCACCGACAGACGCCCACAGCATCACACCGGCGATGAGCGAGAAAAGACGTGCGTTAAAAATGAGACCGTTTTTTTTCATGGCATTACCGGTTCATACAAATTCCGTCAGGCGAACACTGAAATTTCCGTCCACGACCATTAACTCGCCGCGCGCGATGATTCGGCCATTCACCAGCACATCCACCGGCTCACCGACATACCGATCCAGCACCACCACCGACCCGCGCCGCAGCCGGGCCACGTCTTCCAGGTACATGCTCGTGCGTCCCAGCTCCACACTCACCTCGAGCTGCACATCCCCGAGGACGCCCAGCTGCCGACGAAAAAGCTCCGAAACCGCCTCGCGCGTCGTGGGAGGCCCGCCGTCCGCGTGCGTCTCCGCGGATGCATGCGCAGCGCCGGCACCGGTGCCGTCCGCTTCCGGAAGTTCCGGCAGCAGCGACTCCACTTTATCCAGCAGCTGTTCGATTGAAACGGAATGGTTCATTACATGCTCCGCGTCTGCCCTTTAATCGTCCTGCGTTTCGTACTCGAAACCCTTCCAGATCAGCGGCTTACGGTTCGTGGGCTCGATTCGCAGCACCACTTCGCCGTTCTGAAAAATACGCACCGTGCCGTTCGTTTCGCTGACGGCAATGGAAATGGCTTTCGTCGACCGACTGGTGGCCGCCGCCGCCCAGTGGCGTGAACCCAGCCCTTTCGAAAGCGTGATGTTACTTGCCGAGGAGTCGAGAATCCGACAGGAAGCCGCCACCGTGCCATCCGACTCGATGATGATCGCGCCGTCAAGCTGCGCGATTTCCTTAATTCCTTCCCGCACACGCGGATCCATCAGGTTGCGCTCCGTCCGGCTGTACCCGCGCACCGGGTCGAAACCCGCGGGCCGACTCTCCGTCAGAACACGTTTCGCGTCGCCGACCACGAACAGCGTGCCCACCGGTTTCCCCTCACGCCCGCTGCGGCCGATCTCGATCGCCAAATTCACCACCACCTTCAGCGTCTCCAGCGGCACGCTCGTGCCCAGCATCCGCAGCTCGGTACTGGTCAGGCGGTCTAAATGCTCCTTGAGGCTAATGCAACTCAGCGTGTTAATTGCTTCGGCGTCGAAACCGCCATAAAGCACCACAATCTGGCTGCCCGGCCGGATGTGATCTTCCTGCACCGACTGGAGAATCGCCTGCATGAGCCGCTCGTAAACCGAGTTTTCGTAATGGCCCTCGATCACGACTTTCTTTAACCCCTCCTCGCCGTCATGGATTCCTTCGAGATGTTCCTCGATGTCCGCCGCGACAATTAAAACGGGGTCGCCGATCAACTTTTTCACGCGATCCCAGTCGCCGGGACCGTTGGCCAGCAGCAAAATCGCCGCCGCGTCCACTTCATCGTACATACGGACGGCGGATTCAATAAAAAGCCGGAACCGCTCGGTTAATCGAAGGATATGTGCCACGGGAATAGTTAATGAGGAATGAGGAATAAAGGAATGAGGGGAGCGGAACTTGCGGGCGGGGTTAATCGGTGAATGGGTAAGGAGGGGCGTAATACCACGCCAGCACTCTTTCACTTGTTCACCACTGATACCAGGCGAGTTGCTCCTTGGGCTTTTCGATTTCGCCTTTACAGTAGGCCAGCCACTGCTGGGCGTCGTTGGATCGGTAACCGGTAATCTGCTGCAGGGCGAGCATGGTATAATGCTGCAGGGCCGGGTCGGACGTACTCAGCGGCACGATCATGGCCGGCACCGCCCGCTTGTCCGCAAGCTGCCCGAGCCGCTCGATGGCGTCGATGCGAATGTCCAGGTCCGTCTCGGAAGCAAGAATCTCGGCCAATTCCGGCACCGCTTCCTCCCCACCGTAAACCATCCACGCTCCGCAAACCACCTGACGAACGTCCCGATCATTGTCGCTTGAGGCATGTTTTAACGCCTGAACCGTCAGCGGCGTCTGATAATGCGCAATCGCCGCCACCGCCTCCCGGCGAATCAGCGCATCCGGCTCTTCTTTAATAATTTCGAATAAAATGCTGGCATACTGTCCCTGACGATCCGCCGGTATACTCCTCGCCGCCTGCCCCAATTCCCGAATGTTTCGCATGCGCTCCGCCGGAAGCGGCACGCCGGTGACGTGGGCCGTCTGATTCACCGAGGCGCACCCCCCCAGTAAGACGAGGAAAAGCAGCAAAAGCGGCGCGTATGAAAATCTGGAAAGCATGGGCGATCATTCCTGAATAGGTAATAATTCACGATAAAACAGTCTCGCTGTTACCGAAACTATAACCGTGAAGCCGCAAAAGTGCAAGAGTAAAATCCCCTTTTTTACGCAAAAAACCTACGAATTATCATAATCTGCAAAATTCATAAAGAGCGTACTGGCGGAATTTCGAGTTTTTTGTGAAAAAAGCCGATAATGTTAATAATCCGCATAATGTACGCCGACTTTTGCTGAAAAAACGGAAATAGCGTGGTTTTAACGCTAAAATCACGGGAAAAATGAAGATTATCTCTTGTGAAAAGTGATTTTTACTGGTAAACTATATAATATAGTATGTTGCGATACAGCGCTCCCACCGTGAGCTGCTGTGAAATGAAAAACGGATCGTTACCATGAACCGAACACAGATTCCAGAACACCTGCGTCAGTCGCCCTGCCAACGGGTGGGCTTTCTGGCCAGGCCTGCCTTCCTTGCGTGGGCGATTCTGTGTCTGTTTATCGTATCCTTTTTGTTTTCCGCATCCATTTTCTCTCAGGCGGTCATCGACGCCGAATCCGCTCAGGAAAGCCAAAAAGTGGCGGACGAAAGAAAGGCCGAAACCGTTCTTTTCAATAAAACCATGCACCCGTGGGGACAGTTCGAGCCCGGCGCGTGGCGGATGTCTAAAACCTGTGTCGAAACCTTCGCGTCGAACGTTTCTTCGAATAACATCACATGTACGGAAAACTCCGTTACGCTGCAAAAATCAGACGCGGCGGATTTAACGCTGCTTTCTGAATCTTTTTTGAATCTCGCGGGAAAAAACATAAAAACGGAGCCGCGGCTGATTCACCAGGGATTTCATGGTCTGGACGCAGCAGAATTTACGAAACATAAAACGCTCCGCGCCGAATCGCTGGTGGTGGACGGCCAGCCGGTGGCGTGCGAAGTCGCGGAATATGAATTCGCTGATGAAAAATCTAAAAAAACGATAACGCTCTGGGTGAATGGGGCGCGTGAGCCGTACATTTTCCGAAAAGAAATTCGGATTATCAATCTGAAAGACAGCAGCCTGGAGGAATACACGGTTTCTGAGATTACGTCCATGAATCAGCAGGTAGTGGCGCTGGGTCGGATTTATAACGGTTATCAGACGCGTGCGGAATCACGTTTTCCGCAGCGGACGGTGAACACGGTGACGCTTTCCTCGGTGCAGGTGCCGGGGGGGGTGATTTCCCGGGTGTCGCGCGAGAAGAATGCGAAAGGGCGTATGCTGCAGGTGGCGACGACGGAGCTGATGGATTTCGGACGAAATATGGAAGAGCACCAGAATGAATTACTGCGGGGGAATCCGATTCGGGTGGCGGGGGGAGCCGCTTTCCGTCCCACGGTGCCGGCGGGAGTGGTCGCGGGGCGTCCGAAAGTGCTGCAGGTGACGCTCAATTTTTCGCACGAAACCACCTCCCAGCGGAATCTTCCCGGCGGCGTTCCTGAATCTTACGAATATCTCCGTTTCCGTGATCGCCTGTGGAAAAACCGTGGAAAAACGTCGCCGCAGCAGGTGGCGGGCGATCAGGAATCGGGCACGCCGGGCTTTATGGAGACGGTTATTACGGTGAAAGGGAGCAGTTTACGCGATTCCTCGGTGCCGGGGATGGTGACGCTTTCGCCGGACGGGCCGCAGGTGGACGAGGAGGAAGCGGTGGAGGGCACGGACGATCCGCGGCGGCGGCTCTCTATTTTTGCGAAATCGGACTCCGCGCATTCGGCGGTCGACAGAAAAGCGCAGCGGCAAGCCGAGCGGAAATCGCCTTTATACCAGCTGAGTAAGAAAGAAGTGCGAAAACGTCAGCGGGCCGAGATGGGGAAGGCGGTCACCATGGCCGAGGCGGATGGCGAGATGGAGCATTACGCGGACCAAAACACGGGGTTCATCGATCTTTCCATCACGTATGACCAGCAGGATGCGGCGCGTGAAAACACCTCCATGCCCCGCGGCTCATGGCGCCGCCACTGGCGCGCAGTGATTTTCGGTGAAAATGACGGCGGAGCGGAGCGGGACCGGCTTTAGACCACCCGCGTGAAAGGCGATCATCGCCGGGGTGAGGGCCGCAGTACGTCGCTCGATTCTTTATTCGCGGCGCGCGATTCGTCATTCGAAACAGTAAATCTCTCCCTGGCCGGTGACGGTGATGATTTTTCCGTCGACCACGGCGGGGCTGGCGATTAAACTTCCGCCCGGCTCAAACGTCCAGACCGATTTCCCGCTGCCGGCGTCCAGGATATGCACCTTTCCCTCCGCGGCATGAAAAACCACACGGTTCCCGACCAATACCGGGCTGGAATCCACGTTCCGGCGTGTGGCGAATGTCCAGCTTTCTTTTCCTGTTTTCGCGTCCAGGCACGTGAGCATGCGATTCTGCCCGCCGATGTAAACGTGCGTGTCCGTCACCGCGGCATTCGAGCGAAACGGCGCTTTACGAGCTTCCGGGGAGTACCGCCACAAGATTTTCAGTTCCGGCGAAATGGCGATCACCTCCGCGGCTTCCGTCCCGAGAAACGCGTTTCCCGCCGGGTTCACGGCCACGGTCGCGCCGGTCTGTGCGTCCACCTCTAGCCGGACGCCCAGCACGCCGGTCTCGGCGCTTACCACCTGCAGGGATTTATCGCACCCGCCCAGGAGAATGTTTTCCGCCTGAATGGTTACCCCGCAGCGGAGTTGGTCCGTGGACGTGTATTTCCAGATTTCCTTTCCGGTTTCCACGTCCAGGGCATATAATTCGCCGCTCTCGGCGGTAACCAGCACGCGGTCTTTATAAATCCCCGGCGCGGCATTCATGGCTCCGCCGGTCTCCACCGTCCAGAGCGGTTTCCCCGTTTTCGCATCCAGCGCGCGGAAAAAACCGTCCGAATCGGCTACGAAAACCCGCCCGCCGGAGATGGCCGCGGGAGCGGAAAAGCCGAGTTTCGAGAAGAAATTCCAGATTTCTTTCCCGGTTTTCAGGTCCACGGCGTAAAAATACCCCGTCAGGCTCCCCGCGTAAACGATTCCATCCGCCACCACGGGCGTGGCCTCAAAAACCGCATTTTTCGGTGCGAATGTCCATTTCACTTTCGGCGCATCACTGATTTTTCCTGCCGCCACGCCGCTGGAATGGGCATCTCCCCGGGCGGTGAGCCAGTCGGCTCCGGAAACGGGGGGCGTGCACCGCAGGGTGAGCAGAAGAAAAATCGGCAAAAAAACGGCGGATATAAAACCGGTGAAACGGGGGAAATCGCAAAAAAAACGGCGGCGCATGGAGTACTCCTTCAGATAAAATGAAAACGAAAATTCAGGCCCGGCATAAAAAAAGCCCCGCGTTACCGGGGCATGCTTTCGGTTCAGCCGGTAACCAGTACCGGTATTTTACCATATTTTTGTTTACATGTCATCAATGGAAAATTTCAGGCCGGGCCTTTCGGGAGTTTCGGCTTTCTTTTCGGCCTTTTCTTCCGCATCCGGGGAGGTTTTTTCGCCGTTTTTCGCCGCTTCCGCCTTCTTCACCGCCTCGGCATACTCGGCCTTCGCCCGCTGCAGGAATTCACGGCAGCCGCTGATGTCCAGGGTGATCTGCGCTTTTTCCGGAAGCTGTGTTTCATCCATTTTCGCGATGCGCCCCTCCATTTCCGCGGCGTATCCTTCCGCAATTTCCGCGCTGTTAATGTCCAGCAGCACGAGATTCGCGTATAAGGACATCATGCTCGCCATGAACCGGATTTTCCACTCCGGACCCAACGCACCGGTGGCCTGCGTCAGCTCATCCCGCAGTTTCACCGCCTGTTCCGGCTGGCCGTAAAGATAATACCGCCCCACCAGTGGCACCAGACGCGCGATAACGCCGAATTTTTCTTCGTCTTTCCGCAGCATTTTCAGGCACGGCTTCATCAGGCTCACCGCCTCCGCGTCCGCTTTCATCACTTTTTCCTGTTCCCGGCACGCGAAATAAACATCCGAAAGACGCACTAAAGTGGTGAATTTTAAAAGCGGCGAACTCGTTTTCGCAGCGATCTTTTCAATTTCCTCCTGCGCCGCGGCAAATGTCTCCGGCGGCTGCTGATTCTGCATCACCGTCTGAATCTGCTCGAAAAGAACATTCGTTTTTTCGACATCCTTCTGCAGCGTTTTCTCGCTGATCATTTTATTTCCGTAATAGCATAACGTGCCCAGCAGCAGCGCGACGATCAAAATGCCAACGATACGTTTTAGGGTGTCATTCATAATGATATATCCTTTATGAAAGGGTCTGATGTATGGAGTGGTAAAATTACTGACGTTTAAATTGACGTTTAAATGGTCTTACAGATGCAAAAAACTGCGGATTTTGTCCAGCGAGGATTTTTTCTTCTTCTCCGGTGGTTTGGGCACCGGTGGCGGTGGCGGCGGCGCTTCCGCCTCCGGCTGTCTCTGAAACAGATTCGGCGGCGAAGGAAGGGACGGGAGTTTCGGCCCGTGCGAAGAAGCCGCGTTTTCTTTTTCACCGGCGGCGGATGCCGGTTTCACAGCGGATGCTCCTCCGGCGCCACGCGGCTGCCCGGCCGACTCTCCGACATGCGCGCGGGAACCGGCCTGCGCATGATGCCCCGCCATGACGGCGTCCGTCGGAAGGGCGGAATTATCCGGCATTTCCATTCCCTGCGGCGAAATGCTCGCGGGCTGAATGTTCTCCCGAAGAAAACGCGGCCAGTACCCCTCCAGAAAATTGACGCACGAAACCAGGTCGCCGTGCTGTAAACGCACCCGAAACGCGTCCAGCTGGCGCGCGAGCTCCCGCTGTTCATCCGGGCTGAAATTCATGTCCGAAAGATGAATGTTATCCAGCCACAGTTCCCCGGCGTCCGTCAGCTCGAAACCCAGCCGCATGTTCGTGACGTTTTCCAGCGGCAGATCATTCACGTGAATGAGGTACGGCGTCCACTCGCCGCGACCGGACATATCCTGGGGCGTGGGCGTCATGATTCCCTGCGGAAAATGGATCATGGCCGTGCGGCGGTACAGGATGCCGTGATGGTCGCCTTCCAGGATGACGCGCAGCGGGGATTTTTTCGTCGATTTCCCGGTTTTCACCCAGACGGAAACGGAAACGCGGCCCGTGGCGGTGGTCGTGAACGGCTGACTCATGATTTTCAGCGGCCCGCCGGAAGACTGCATGTGAAGGGACGCGTTTCCGGAATACGCCGTCTGGCGGTCCAGCCGCGCGCTGCCCTGCGGAACGTTCATGGCGGTTTTCGGCACGCTGACATACCACTGCGGAATACTTTCAGCGGCGGTGGAAACATCTTCAAAACTCGCGTTTCGCAGGCCCATGTATAATGGCGGGGTTTTCAGGCCGTGCAGACGTCCGTAAAGGTCCAGCGACTGCTGCTGGAAAGCGGCTTCCAGCGAGGACGGAAAGGAAGCCACGGGATCATAAAGGGCCACGGCCGGGCCTTCCGTCCTGAGCGCCTCCACCTGATACGGTGCCAGCGAAACACGCCAGTACGTACCGCGGACGTCCTGCGCGAGCGTTTCGTCCCGCTGCGTGCCCAGACGCACCGCGTTTCGCCCCACGGCGGAGGCCGGTTCACCGTAACGCAGGGACGCGTCCGGCTGTAAATACACCATTCCCTCCAGCGGAAATGGCGTCATATTAATCGCGTAAATGAAATTTTTTCCTCCGCTGACGGTACTGCGGAAAATGATGGGCTGACTCCGCCACTCATCCGTTTTACTCATCCGCGCGGGGGCGAAACGCGTGGGCGGTAACTGGCGAATGACCCGAATCGCGCTGCGGATGGCGTCTTCCTGCCCGAGCATGGGCGCCCAACCGCCGTCCAGAATGACTTGCGCATCCATCATGGCCAGGCTTTCCGCGAAACGGCGCCGATTGGCGGAACCCGCCGGCGTCATGTGTGACATGCCCCACGTGAAGGTGGGCTGATACGGACTTAAGGCGTCAAAAGCCGGCAGGCGGAGTGTCTCCGGGCGGTGATAAAACGCGGTGGCCAGCGTGTTTTGGGTCTGAAATGTGCGGTACGTGCCCGGGGCCTGCTGCCATCCCAGACCCGCGGCGCTGGCGGAAAGGTTCCCCCCGGAAACCAGTTTCTGGCACCGCGGAACCACGATTTTCGGATCCTTCTGCAAAAATTCCATACAGATCCCGGCCTGCATCAAAATATCCCGGGCGCTGACCTGCTGTCCCGGCTGCGACGAAAGCTGCGGGTGGAGTTCCGGATGATTCGCCTCATTCAGAAAATCCGTTCCCGTGAGATACAGTTTCGCCTGCGGAACCCGATTTAACAGGGCGGCCACCTGGCGGTAAAACAGGGCTAATTTCGCGGCCCGCCACTGCATCCACGCCGTTTTTCCAGGGCCGGAAGAAAGCGTTTTCACGCGCTGCTCGTACGTGCCCTGAAGATTCATTTTCGTCTCCGCCACGAACTGCTCCATCGTCACGGGATCCATTCCCCAGTGCGGCGGCGGAAGCACGAAAATGCTTTCATCCGTTAATTGCAGGGAAATTCCGCCGAAAGACGGGTGATGCTCATACCGCAGAACGACTTCCGCGACACACGCCAGGATCACCCGCTGCACGCGCGGATGAAGGATGTTATAACGCGGAATGTCTTCCTTTCCCGCACCCTGCCGAGTGGTCATCTCATTTCCTTCCGCGTCCGTCCAGCGAATCACGCCCGGCTCATGCGCCGCATGCGGATCCGCCATGGGAAATCGCGCCGCCACTTCCAGCTCCGGAATCGGCGACGAAAAATCCATCATGGGCACGAACGTAATACTTTCCCGGTCACAGAGACGGAAAAGCATTTCCGCCACGTCTTTCTGGACGAGATCCTGGCCGGTGTTAAAAAATGCTCCGCTGTCAAAGCGCGGCGTGGAACCCAGCATTCGGGACGGATAAATCGTGCTTCCGTCTGCGTAAATGGAGAGAAACAGGCCGTTATATCCCACGTAATTCAGGTACTCGACCATCCGTTTCGCGCCGTCATGGAATGTGAGCCAGTCGCTGAGCGTGAACTCCGCGGAGCCGCCGGGCATTTTTGTGGCGGAGAAAAAGTCCGGGAAAATCGGCCTGCAAAACATGGTGGCCACCATCCGTTCCGGGGGCGGTACATGCGCACCCGCAGCCGGATTTCCCACCCGCGCGGCATGCCCCGCCGGAATTCCCTGCCCCGCGTACATTCCATTTTCCCCGGGAACGCCGCCAGGATTCATGCCGGAGGCCGTTAAAAAATCGGGATCCCTCACCGCCACCGTCGGGTTCACCGCCATCTCGCGCCGCGGCATCAGCCGAGGTAACTGATTCCCCACGGAAAGAATACGCATTTTGCCGTAAAACGCGGATTTTTTCGTGTGGCGATTCGTCAGCAGAATAATCGGCGTTTTACTTTTCGGCCAAAAAATAATCCGGTGCCGTTCCCAGAGCTGGCCATTTTTCGCGTAATTTACCACCGTGGCTGGCACGTCGATTCCGGAATCCACCCCCACGGGGAGAATCGCCCCCGCGGAATTCGGCTCCAGAATACTGATGCCCAGCGTCTGCTCCACGCCCGCCGGATACTCGATTTCCAGGATGTGCGGCATACCGATCCGTTCAAGCGCCAACGGATACGCTTCCCAGCAGTACGCCGCGTCCTTTTTCGGGAAACCGGCCTCATCCATTACCCCGGACATCTCCGTGGCAGTGCTGCCCGTTTCCGGAAAGGCGGAAAAAGCGGTTCGCGAAAAGCCATCCGTCTGCTGTTTCACGGGAAGTTCCATCATGGAGCCCAGTTCCCCGGTAACGATTTTTACATCTCCGCTGCCGATGGCCCCGGTATTATTCCGTCCCCAGCGCGGCAACTGAATGAATGAGCGGTTCATCGACTCCCACCATTTCGGACTCGTGGGGTCAATTTCCACCACGCGCGTGGTGGTCATCAGGCCGGTATCATCCAGCACCCGCACTTCCGGACTGATGGTGATGAGCTGCACACGCCGCTGCAGGACGATTTTTGTGGGATCCAGCGCGGTGCCGGAAAGCGGGCCGGAAGTCAGCGGCTTCACCAGCGGTTTCATCAGCGGATTCTCCACGGCATTCGCCGTCACCGTAAACACCACATCATAAACGCCCTCCTCGCGCGGCAGCGGAATCTCCACCGGTAGCGCCGCTGCGTCATGCCCCGCCGAAAACGCGTACTGCTTTTTATGCAGCTCATACGTTTCCCGCCCGCGGAGCATCTGGACGTTCAGCTTCACCTCCGTCTTTTCCGAAATCGGCAGAAAATTCGCCGCCACCTCACACCGGAATGTCTCGCCCGGCTCAAAAACCACATGGTCGCGCGGCATCCTCACCCGCAGCGCATCTCCGGGAACACGCTTCACGGAAAGGCGATTTCCGTCATCCCGCCCCCCGCCGGGCAGCAGCGGCGCCGAAAAGCCCTCCGCCAGCAGTTTCCGCAGCGGGATATCCATCCACAGGGCTCCGTCCATTTTCGGATCCCGCGAAAAACGGATTTTCAGCACCCCGTCCTCGCGCCACGGCAGCGTGATGTCCGCGCCATTAAAACTCTTGGGATTTTCCTGAGAAACCACCACCTGCCCGCGCACCAGAACGGCCGTCCCCGCCGCGTCCATTTCCACTCCCAGCGGCGTCAGCTCCGTCACCGGCCCGGACGTGCACACGATCTGGCCGTAAAACGCGTTCGTCTCGCCACCGCCCCACGTAACCCGCACACGAATATCCGCCCCGGCGCACACACTGGCGCAAAACACCAGCAGAAGCACACCGAAAGTGGAGAAAATGCGGTAAAAATTCATGAAAATGGCGGAAATGTAAGTGAAACGGATGCGCAGAATGCCGCGCTCTAATAATATTCTCGCGCATTATAGAGAAATATGAAATTTTACGCCAGAGCAAAAATTCAGAAAATAATCACTTCACGTGATTACTCGAAAGATTATTAAATTCACTCCAAATTTTTTCACCACAGAGATCACAGGGAGCACAGAGAAAGGAAAAAAATATTTGAAATAAATTTTTTTCTGTGATCTCGGTGCTCTCTGTGGTGAATAAATCTGTGGTCAGAAAAAAAGTGGGGAGTGATTTTACCGCCGCGCGGTGGAAGTTAAATCCCGAATTTCGCGCGCCACCAGATTATACGCCCGGTGATCGGTCAGGTACGTCCGTGTCCCGGCGACTCCCACCCGCATGCCCACGAAAGACGCCAGGTCTTTCCCCGGAGAAGGCGTAACATAACAGCGGACATTCCCCTGCTCATCCACCAGCGCATACCGCGGCATGCTCAGATCTTTCAGCTCCCGCGGCTGGGTGGGCTGCAGGATGCCTTCATAATCGTAACGGCCGGGCATATTCGAATACGGCGCGGCCATGGGCGGCTCCACCGTCTGCGAGATTTCCTCCGTGCGAACATCCGGAAAAGGCGTAATCGTCCGCGGCGGCACGATGATCGCTCCGCCGGGCGGGGAAGTGCCGGCAAGCATGGGCCGATCCGCCTGCGCGTCCGACTCCATCCGCAGCAACTCCCGCTTTTTTCGCCGGACCGTATCCGCCTGGAGAATTTTATCACGCACCTGCGCAACCTGATCTTTCTGAATGTCCGTCTCCGCGCGGTTCATGAGGGCGTTCGCACGCATCAAGAGCCCCGGCGTGTCCCACTGAGCTGCGTCATAATTCGCCATGATCCGTGACAGATCCGCGTCCAGGAAATTCAGATGCCGCATAAAATTCTGAGTGTGCTGGCCGGTGCCTGCCGCGCCGGCTGTTCCCACCTGAGGGCCTTTTCCGTCACCATTACCGCCGGCGCCTGCCGCCGTGCCGGCATTCACGCCCGGTATGCCGCTTTCCACCTGACGGGCCGCGGGCGCGGAAAGATATTTCTCCTGCACCCACCGGAACTCGCCACTGGGCGGAGAAATTTTGCACCACTGCCCCTGCGCGGAAAGATCCTCCTGAAGCTCCACGATTTTCCCGGTCCGCAGCGTCACCATGATCTGCGTCCGCTCTGCCGGCACGAGTTTACTGCCCACACGGGAGGCCACGTCATCACTGGTGATTTTCGCCAGCCCATCCCCCAGCGGCTGGACGTACTGCCGGGCCACCCACGAAAAACTCCCAGCCGGCGGACGAATCGCGCACCACCCGCCGGGAGCATGTTTATACACTTCCACACTGTCGCCTCGCTGAAAAACATCCGTGGTATAATACGTACTTCCCGGCCCGCTGTAAATATAAACGCTGTCATCATTAATGACGGCCGTGTAAGGAAAATCCTCTGCATGCGTCACGCCAGCCAGCACAAAACAGGCCATCAGCGCGAAACAGACCGCCGGCACAGCGAGTGAATGACGGGTTAAAAACGGTATCTTTTCAGGCAAAAATCGCATTTCGTTTCTTCTCCGCGAGAAAAATCGGTGAGTATCCCACATAATTTCAGGTTTTACGCAGGGATATTAGCCGGAAACGGATTTTGTCGCAAGAGCGATTTTTGTGGCGGACGAGAATCATTTACCCCCGAATCGCCGCGATGATTTTATCCACGTCATTTTCCACGGGAATCGGGTGGTTCGCGAACTCCGCGGTGCGCACGCCGTGCGGCGTGAGTTTTTCCTCGAATTTCGCGGCATTCCCGCTGTGGTACGCAACGGTCACATCCGGGTCTTTTAACTGATGCCCGGTCAGGATGCACACCACGCGCTCATCCGGCGAGATCACACCTTCCTCGCGCAAAAGTTTCGCGCCCGCCACACTCGCGGCACTGGCCGGCTCACACCCCAGCCCGGTGGCACCCACCTGCGATTTCGCGTCCACGATTTTCTGGTCGTCCACTTCCCGCACCACGCCGTTACACCACTCCAGCGCCCGCAGACATTTCTCCAGATTCACGGGGCGGTTAATTTCGATGGCGCTTGCTAGCGTGGACGCACGGCGGTTTTGGCGGTTCATTTCCGCGAAAAATGCGTTTATCTTCGCTCGGTCCGGACTGCCGGCATTCCACCGGACGCCCTGTTTTTCGTAAAGCTGGTAAAGCGTGTTTGCGCCCGCCGCGTTTATCACCGCCAGACGCGGGATGCGGTCTATCAGGCCCAGCATTTTCAGCTCGTGAAACGCCTTTCCGAAAGCGCTCGAATTTCCCAAATTTCCACCCGGCACGACGATCCAGTCCGGCACCTGCCACCCAAGCGCCTCCAGCACGCGGAACATAATCGTTTTCTGACCCTCCAGCCGGAACGGGTTCACGCTGTTCACCAGATACAGCCCGAGTTTTTTGGACACGTCCTGCACCTGCTTCATGGCGTCATCAAAATCGCCGAAAATCTGGAGCGTTTTCGCGCCGTAATCCAGCGCCTGGGAGAGTTTTCCATAAGCGATTTTTCCGCTGCCGATGAAAATGACGGCTTTCATCAGCCGGGTGCATCCGCAGTAAAGCGCCAGAGACGCGCTGGTGTTCCCGGTGGACGCACACGCCGCGGCGGTGGCCCCCATGAGTTTCGCGTGCGTGACCGCCGCCACCATCCCGTTATCCTTAAAACTCCCGGACGGATTCATGCCCTCATACTGCAAAAACAGGTTCCCGGCCTGCATTCCCACATACTCCGCCACGCCCGGTGCCTGCTGCAAGAGCGTCTGGCCTTCCCCGATCGTCAGGCAGCGCTCCAGCTCCGTAAACGGCAGCAGATCCTGAAACCGCCACACGCCGCTGAAGCGCTGCGGTACATTCCGCTGACTCCAGTATCTCTCGAAAAACGCCAGATTCCCCGGCATCGGAAGCTTATCCCACTCATACTGCACGTCCAGCAGATTCCCGCACGTGGGGCACGCCGTTAGGGTCTCATCCACCGAAAAAGTCGCGCCGCAGCGGGGATCGATACATTTTTGGAACGCGTGATTCGCCATTTTATTTCTTTCTATTACCAATTAACCAGGATTTACTCCCTAATATTAATGACAGATACTTACCGAAAAAGTATACCGGAATCCGCCCCGCGCGGCAAGGAGGGATTCACGCATGCGGGTTTATGGGGTAAAATGAAAGAGAGTTTTCGTGCATTTCAACGAAATTTCCGTTCCCGTCCCAGAGGGACGAAATGTTTATAGAAAGCAGAATGCCATTAAATAATTTCCATGAACGCCACAAAAAATTCTCCCGAAAACACGCCGGAAACCTGCCGGGTTCATATTCTTCCGCACGGACTCACGCGGACGGTACCGAAAAATGTCCGGCTTTCGGACGTCCTGCACAATTTTTTGGCGGAAAATGAATGGTTTACGCCAAATACTCGCTGGCAGACGGCGTGTGGCGGGCGAGGAACCTGCAAAAAATGCGGCGTGACAGTTTTTTTCGGGGACATTTCCGGCGGCGCTACGGAAAATGGCGAAAACGGCGTGTTTCAGCTGGCGTGCCAGACCCGTGTCACCGGGGACATGACGGTGCTGCTGCCGCTGGAGGAAAATTCGCAGGGATACGCGGATTCCACATATATTCTCACGTGGGCGGAGCATGAAAACCTGAAATCCTCCGCTGCTGTGCATTTCCCGCAGGATGCGCAGCCAGCCGTGGCCGTGGATCTGGGCACCACAACACTTGTGCTTTCCGTCCTGAAAAACGGAGAATCGGCATTCACCGCCGCCCGGGGAAATCCGCTGCGGCGTTTCGGAGCAGACGTCATTTCGCGTATCCAGTACGCGTCCACACACCCCGGCGGAACGGCGGAAATGCAGGGCGTGCTGCTGACGGCACTCGGGCGGATGCTCCGGGAAGCGTGTGAAAATGCGGGCGTCGCGCCGGAAGAAATAACGAAAATCGTGCTGGCCGGGAACACGGTCATGGAGCAGATCTTCCTCGGGCTGGACGTCACGCCGCTGGGGCGGTTTCCGTTCACGCCGGCTGCGGATTTTCAGGTGGAAAACCGTGCGGCGGACGCGTGCTTCGGAGAAAATCTGACCGCCGGGTGGAATCTGCGTGCGGAGACGGAAATTGCTCTTTTCCCCTGCATTTCCGGTTTCGTGGGCGGAGACATCACCGCGGGAATCGCCGCGTCCGGGTTTCTGAAGCAGGCGGGGTGCACGCTTTTCATGGACGTGGGCACGAATGGCGAGCTAGTGCTTTTCACCCCCGAAAAAACGCTCGCATGCGCCACCGCCGCCGGCCCGGCTTTCGAAGGAGCGCAAATCACCCACGGCATGACCGCGCAGCCGGGAGCCGTGGAGCACGTAAAAATCGGTGAAAATGGAGAAATTCTGGAATTACGCACCATTTCGGACGCTCCCCCGCGCGGCATCTGTGGTTCCGGTCTGGTGGATCTCACGGCCGAGCTGCTGCGAAACGGTCTTCTCACGCCGGACGGAAAATTGCACACACCGGACGGGCGATTTTACCTGACACGGAATGAAAAACAAAGCGGGAATTTGTCGCCGAACGAAAATTTGTACATCTCACAGGCCGACATCCGCCAGATTCAGCTCGCGGCGGGCGCGATCTCCACTGGCATTCGCATCCTGCTGGAACGCTGTGGAATCGGCGCAAAAGATCTCTCCGGTCTCTGGCTGGCCGGGGGATTCGGGCATCACCTGCGTCTGGAAAATGTACGGCGAATCGGACTTATCCCCGCCGCCATCCCGGTGGAGAAAATCCGATTTCTGGGAAACACTTCCCTCCACGGGGCGAAAATGGCGGCTTTATCCCCCCACTTCCGGCAGGAAACGCTCCGCATTCCGGACCACATCCCCGCCGTGGACCTTTCTCAGGACACACATTTTTCAGATTATTTCATGGAATCCATGATCTTCCCGGGCGAGGATTAAAATTTCACCACAGAGAGCATAGGGGACACAGAGAGAAAAAAAGCGTACTTCTTATCTCTCCGTGACCTCTGTGCTCTCCGCGGTGAAAAAAATCCGTGGTATTTTTCATTTTTTAATAAAAAATCGCTGTAACGTTTCCGGAATTTCGTCCATTTCCAGCTGGGGATTATTCTTATACGGAATGTAAAGCGGGTCTCCGACATACGTCATGACCCACGAATTAAAGGGTTTCGTGTAATAATAACACTCGATCATGGTGAATTTTCCGGTCAGCACGAGCGAGAAAAACTCGTCTGGCTGGGGAAACGCGGAGAGGTACGGCTCGAAGGTCGGCCCCAGCGTGGCGGCGACTCCCCGCTCCAACATTCTCGGACACCATAATTTCCCGCTTTTCAGCGACTCGGCTTCCATACTCGCCATGTGGTACCCCACGGAACCCTGCCCCCACTCACACGCGTGTTTATAATCGCCCAGCGAATACCATCCGCAGTAAAGGGCCGCAGGAGTCGGGCAATCTTCCGGCTTCAGCAGGTCGCCCTTCTCATCCAGAACCACGTTCATCTCTGTGCACTCTTTCAGGCGCAGGGCCAGGTCATGCAGCGACTGATCCGCTTTTTCATAACTCCCCATCCCGGGCGTCCCTCCCGGGCGCGAACGCCGCGCATCCAGATATACGGTTCCCTGCAGGCCCTGGGCCTCCGCCTTCTGAGAATCATCGATCAGGCGAATCACGTCCAGCACCCGCGGTGCCTCTAGCCGCGCGACCATCAGCACCGGCTTCAGGGGCGGCGGCGCCCGCCAGAATCTGGGCTTCACGTCCTCCGTTTCCGCCTCCGCTTCTTCCTCTTCCTCCTCCTGCTCATTCACCGCATCATCCGCCTCCACACCGCCTCCGCGCACGGATTTAATCGCCTCCGCGGCAGACGCGGCCGCCTCCCCGGCCTCCCCCGCCACGCCCGGCTCTTTCGGCGCCAACTCGCTGGTCACGGCATAAAACGACATATAATTCGGAATCCACTGCATCAGCGGATATCCCTCCTGGTAAATCGCGGAAAGCTCGCTGTCAAAGGAAGCGTACGACTCATTTTTTCCCATTAAAGTCAACTGAATATCCACCCACTGCAGCGTTCCGATGACGCCCCCCATCCGCTGCAGCACCAGCAGGATTTCCGCATCCCGCGGCGAGGTTTCCGGCAGGGACGCCAGCGCTTTAAGCATCTGGGTGAGCGCCTTTATTTCCACTTTCAGCACCGTGGAACGGATTTTTGCGTCGTTGGCCATGGCCTCCGTCGGCGCCAGTTTCTCCTGCTGCGCCAGCAGATTCGCGAAACCCTGCAGGCCGCACAGCCGCTGAAACGCATACTGAATCCGCTGCGCCTCCACCTTCTTGCGGTCTTCCGGCAGCGTGAGAAGCCGTTTTTGCGATTCCTGGAGCGCTTTTTCCATGGTCTCCGCAATTTGCTGCAGCGGCACATTCTCCGCTAGAGACGGCGCCTCTCCCGTCCCGGTTTTCGTCCCGATCGCGTTCAGAACCCCGATCAGAACATTCGCGTTAAGCACATTCTCTTTTCGGGCCCTGTCCAATAAATAGCGGCGCGCTTCGTTTTGCGGAGACGTCATCGTGACCGCCCCGATTTTCAGCGGCACACTCCAGCAGCAGACCACACACTTAATCTCCGGACGCTCCTGAAGCCATTTCTTTAACTCCGGGCGAAGTTTGTCCTCCCACACCTCGCGAGAAATCCACTCCCCGTGCTTATCCCGCAAAAGAAAAACGTTCTGCGGCGGAATTTTACGGGTTAAGGCGTAATGCCTCGCGATTTTTAAAGAATTTTCATCGCCCTGCGTGGCGATAATCGCCACATTTTCCGGTGCCAGCTCGGCAACGGCCGGGGAAAGAAAGCTTCCGAGGAAAAAAAACGTTAAAAAAAGAGAGAAAATAGCATATTTCGGGGACATCTTCATCCTGATTCTCCTGAACGGGGGAAATGGAAACGGGGAAAAGCAGATAACCATCTTCTATTTTATACGAAAACCGGGCCGATTTCCACTTTATCGCGCTCATTTTTCCGGCGAAACCCCGTTTTTTTTGGGAAAATCTGTGTTTTATGATACATGTGCCGGAGAAATTTCGATTCTCCAGGGGGGCGTAAGCGCGGGGAAATGAGCCGCAGGAGACTTTTTCCCTTTTTCCAAAAAATTTTTTCCCGGTCATTGACGCGGGGGAAAAGCGTGTTATAATGACTAGCTCATTTCAATCATTTATTTTCGTTACTGTTATACTGAATAATATAAGGTAAATAACTCATGTCACGTCCTGGTGGATTTAAAAAAGGTAAGAAAGGCGCGATGGCTTTTCGTAAGCCCTCGAAACCGAAGGTAAGAACGAAGAAAAAGGACCCGCTTCTGGGTGAAGACGGCAAGCGTCCGCGTCCGCTTTATGTGGATTATAAGGATATCGAGTTGCTGAAAAAACTGACGAATCGTCAGGGCAAAATTCTCAGCCGCCGCAAGAACGGCTGCGCCGCTGCCAGCCAGCATGCTGTAACGCGTGCGGTGAAGCGTGCCCGTTTCATGGCCCTGCTGCCGTACGTGGGCGACTGAACCGGCTGCGGCGTGTCTTTCCGACACACGTAACACGGAATCATAAAGAGAGGAATGGTGGATTTTTACCGCCATTCCTTTTATTTTTCCGGTGAAAAAATTCCCCGCCTTCCCATCGGCCGGGGATTCCTTTATAATGGGGGAGTAAAAGGGAATTCCGGATCGGGCGGCAGGAAACGTCCGGTTTTCACGGAGCTAAACAGGACATAGAGGAATTCAAAATGGCGAAGAAAGACACACCGATCATCCCCATCCCGGAAGACGCAGCCCCGGAGAACCACGAAAAGCCGGAAAATCAGTCCGTGCCCCCGGCCGCGGTGCCCACCACGCGCATCCGCATGAGCGAAAAGGAAATCCGGCAGCAGCGCCAGCAGGAGCTTCTGAGCCTCAGCACCGCGCAGATCGGCCTGCTGGTCCGCACCACGAACTGCCTAGAATCGGAGGGCATCCTGACGGTGCGCGACCTGCTGAATTGCCCGCCGGAGCGCCTTTTGCGAATCGCGAATTTCGGCGAAAAAACGCTTGTGGAAGTTTACACGGCCTTGGAAAAGCTGGGGTTTAAGCGAAAATCAAAACAGTCGGAATGACGCCAACGGAAATTTTAACGGAGCATTTTTTTGTCTGGGCACTCCTGGCTTTTCACCAAAAAACGCGGCACACGCCGAACCGGATCCCGAATTTCAGGCATCCTGGCGGAAATCCTTTTCGCCTCGCTGTGCCTGGTGGCCGGGATCATCGGGCTGGTCTGGATTTTCATGACGTACGTCGTGCCGGAATGGCGTGTGCATGACCGGTATCTGCACGCCATCTGTACGCTGGAGGACACGCGAATCGTGCAGCGCCAGATTTCCGGGGAAAACGTGCTTCCGCAGAATGAAAAAAACGGCCTTCCGCTTACGGGCGTCCATCCGGTGGAGAACGGGGCGGACGCGCCACCTGGAGGGGATAACCCGGCCGGTGCTGCGAGCGGATCGGCGGAAAATCATCCCAGCGGCGTGATTTCCACCTTGCGCCGCTCACTGTATAAGGTGCAGTATAAGCCGGAAGTGCTGATCCGTTATGAAGTGGACGGCGTGACGTACCGCAGTTGGACGTATGACATTCACACCGTCACGGGCCATAAATATTATGACACGCGCGAAGAAGCACAGCACATGATCGCGGATCTGAAAAAGGAAACGCAGTATCACTGCTGGTATGACCCCGCGAATCCGCAGCGGGTGGTGCTGGTCAGTTACTGGACGTGGGAGCACTGGCTCTCGCTGATGATTCCGATTTCGCTGATTCTCCTGGGAGGCGGGATGCTCCTGCACCTGCTGTTTTACGTCCGGTACGGTTCGCGCGAATACTCCGCCGCCGCGGCCCAGCGGACATCCGCCATCGCGCCGTTCCTGGAAGAGCAGGACGAAAAAACGCCGTATCCGAACGTCCCGGACGGACGCATGATCACCGACAGTCCCGGCGTGCGCCTGGCATACCGTCTGCCCATGGACCAGTCGTTCGCGTGGAAACTTTTCACGCTGGTGGTGATGTGCGTCGTGTGGAATATTTTCGTCGTCGCGCAAATCGTGGCCACCGTGAACAGTTTCGTGGAGCATAACGCGGACTGGATCCGCCTGGTTTACACGCTGCCCATCGCCGCCTCGGGGCTGGCCCTGATGTGGATCGTGCTCAAAGAGCTCCGCAGCACGACAAAAATCGGGCAGACTTTCGTCGAGGTGGATCGCTTTCCGATTCGGCCGCAGGAGCCGTGCCGGATTTTCATCTCGCAGGGCGGACGCCTGAAAATGTACTGGCTGAACGTCATGCTGGTGTGTGAGGAAGAAGTCATTTTCACGCACGGCACGAATACCCGCCGGGAGGTGCAGCGGGTGTTTCAGAAGCAGCTTTTCTGCGAGGAGGGATTCGAAATTACGAATTCGTCACCGTTCGAGTGCGAATTCATCCTGGAACTGCCCGAGCACGCCATGCACTCTTTCGTCTCGCCGCGGAATCAGGTGAAATGGCAGATTCTCGTGGAAGGCGCCGCCGTCGGCAGCCCTGTGTTTAACCGTGTATTCCCGCTAATCGTCTACCCGAAAGAATAAAGGTTAATGGTTAATGAAAAAATAAGATTCACTCGCGCCCCCTCATCCCTCATCCCCCACCATTAACCGTTAACAATTAACCATTCCTCATGCTTCCTTCCATTATTATCCAGCTCGATGACCCAGCGCGGCGGTTTCGCCCGGGGGAAGAAATCATGGGGACGTTCCGCTTCATGGACATTCGTCCGCAGGGGCTGCGGCGGATGGAGTTTTCCGTCCTGTGGTATACGGAGGGGAAGGGGGATGAGGATATGGGCGTGCATCATTTCGAGTCCATCTCATGGGACGTGGATGAGCAGGCGCCGGAGACGGAAGCGGGAGAGGAAAACGTGCTGGCCGGGGCCGCGTGCCTGACGGAAAGCGTGCGAGAGCAGACTTCGCGGACGTATTCGTTTCAGGTGCCGTTGCCGAAAACGCCGCTGTCTTATTATGGGCTGACGCTGAAGATCCGCTGGTGCGTGCGCGTACGTCTGTTTCTCGTCACCGGGCGGGAAATCATGGCGGAAAAATTATTTTTACTGGGAGACCTGCCCCCGGTGGAGGTTTCACTGACGTGAGAAGTGTGGATGGTGGATGGTGGATAGTCGCAAGCGAGATTCACTCCCTCACTCCCTCACTCCCTCACTCCCTCATCCACAATCCACAATCCACAATCCCCACTTAACCCCCATGCACATTTACGAAGAAAACCCGTTCTGTTCGCGGCGAATCCGGCCCGGCGCCATTCCGTTTTTCTTTCCGGAGGGCATGGGAGTGGACACACTCGTCCAGCGGCTGCGTGAAAACGCGTGGCTGGGGCAGATCGTGGGCCCGCACGGTTCCGGAAAGTCCACGCTGCTGGCGGCCCTGCTGCCGGCGGTGGAAACGGCGGGGCGGAAAGTCGTGCACCTCGAATTGCATGATGGCGCGCGGCAATTGCCGCTTTCGCCGGAAGAGATAGCCCGCATGGACACCGAAACGCTGCTGGCCATCGACGGTTTCGAGCAGCTCTCCTACTGGGCGCGCCGGCGGCTGAAAAATAAAAGCCGGGCGCAGGGGTTCGGGCTGATCATCATCGCCCACGCGCCGTACGACTTGCCGGATCTTTACCGCACGCGCGGGAATCTGGAGGTCGCGCAGATGATCGTGAAGGAGCTGCTGCAGGACACGCCCGTGAACATCCCGCCGGAGGTGGTGGAGGAGCGGTTTCATGAGCATGAGGAAAACGTCCGTGAGATGCTGTTCTCGCTGTATGACGTGTACGAGCTGGAGTATCGGCGGATTCAGGCCCAGCGGGAAACGGGAGGAACGAAATCATGTTAAGCGTGACGGGGTTGCGGAAGGAGTTTCCCACGGCGGTCGGGCCGCTGGTGGTGTTTCATGATGTGACGTTTTCGCTGGAGCACGGTCAGAGTGCGGCCATCCTGGGCCCCAGCGGTTCCGGGAAAAGCACGCTGCTGAACATCCTCGGCGCGATGGATACGCCAACCGCCGGGACGGTGCGTCTGGGCGAAACGGATCCGTTCGCGCTGACGGAAAAAGAAGCGGCCCGCTTCCGGAACCGCCGCGTGGGATTCGTATTTCAGGAGCATCACCTGCTGCCGCAGTGCACGGTGACCGAGAATGTGCTGCTGCCGACGCTTGCAGAAACGCTCCCGGCGGCGGAACAAAAAACGCTCACGGAACGTGCGGCGACGCTCGTCGAGCGGGTCGGGCTGACGGATCGCGCGAACTTCCTTCCGTCCGAACTTTCCGGCGGGCAGCGTCAGCGCGTGGCGATTGCGCGGGCCATGATTTTTTCTCCGGAACTGATTCTGGCGGACGAGCCGACCGGGAATCTGGACGCCGAGCACGCGGAAACGATCGTCGACCTGCTTTTGGAGATGCAGGCCGCCGTCGACGCCATTCTCATCACCGTCACCCACAGCGAAAAAGTCGCCGCCCGCATGCAGCAGCAGATGACAATGCTTAATGCGAAATGTGAAATGCGAAATGCTTAATGAAACAAGCATGCACTTCGCTTGCGTCATTAAACATTACGCACTTCGCATTCCTCATTTTTACAGCATTCCCGGCTCTTTGACTTCGATGCCCTTCAGGGCCATCTTCAGCGCCTCGACGTTCGGAGCGACTTCGAACGCCGTGGCACGGTCGATCATCCGCTTCTCAACCAGCTCCTTCAGGCTCTTCGTGAAGTCCTGCATGCCTTCCTGATAACCGATACGGATGGCGTCCGCGAGTTTTTCGTCTTCCTCCTCCAGAATCAGCTTGCGGATGGTCGGGCTGAAAAACATGATCTCGCACGTCGGCACCCGGCCCACACCCTCCAGTAGCGACGGCAGCAATTTCTGCGCGACGATGCCCTTCATGTTAAACGCCAGGGCGCTGCGGATCGCCTTGTGCATGTTCTGCGGAAAGAGGTCCAGAATACGCCCGATGGTGCTGGGGGCCGTCGAGGCGTGAATGGTTCCGAACACCAGGTGCCCGGTCTCGGCGGCCTGGATCGCCGTCTCGAACGTTTCCTGGTCACGCATTTCGCCGACGAGGATAATGTCCGGGTCTTCACGCACGGCGTGCTTCATGCCGATCATGAAGTCCTTCACGTCCATGCCGATCTCACGCTGGTTGATGAGGCACTTCTCCTCCGTGAACGTAAACTCGATCGGATCCTCAAGCGTCAAAATATGCTTGCGGTAATTGCGGTTGATCCAGTTGAGCATCGACGCGATGGTCGTGCTTTTCCCGGAACCGGTGATGCCTGCCAGCAGGATCATGCCCTGGCTGTAAACGCACAGCTTTTCCAACGACGCGGGCAGGTACAGCTTCTCGAAATCCGGAATCGTGTTATTCACCCGGCGGGCGACCAGGCCGATATGGCCGAGCTGCTGCAGGACGTTCACGCGGAAACGCCACAGCACGCCGTCCACATCCACCACATGCGCGAAGTCGGCCCCGCCGTCCTCCTCGAAGATTTTTTTGTTTCGATCGTTCATGATTTCGAAAATCATGCGGATCATGCTTTCGTCGTTAATCGGCGCGTGGTTCATCGGGCGCAACGTCCCCGAGACCCGAATATACGGCGGCCGATCCACCTTCATGTGCAAGTCGCTGCCCTTAAGCTTGACCAGGGCGCGAAAGAATTTATTGATGTCCGGGTCGCCTTTGGTCTGCTGAATCCGGCTGCCGGACGCGGCGTCGTCGTGAACGGAAGTCATTAATTTCTCCAAATGCTGAATGTTGAATGGGATGGATCAACAAGCGAGATACAATCGTTGGAATGGGAATTTTCGCGTTGTTTAACGACCGTTGCTCTGTAGTATCACACTAACCTGCCTCACAACATCTCCGACAGTCTTGAGGGATGCGGGAGCCGTGAGATTTTGAGTTTCCGAATCGTCGAGGTCAAAATCAAACTCTTCCTGTATATCGAGGAGCAACTCCGCAATGTCCAGTGAATCCGTCAGTCCTACATCATTGGCGAGGTTCGACGCCATCGTTATATCGCGTTGAATGATAAAAGCGTTCAAACCACCCTGCCTGTATGCTTCGTTGCGGTTGTCCCGAAATCGAGTGAGAACCTCTATGACTCTTCCTTGTATGTTGTTCATATTGAACCCCTTTTTGTTGTAAAAAGTTTAATTATCTGATAAATCATTTAGAGCGTCTACCCAATTTATGTATTCACAGGAACAACAGCCGGGAGCGTAAGCGATCGGATAAAGCGTGGCGGCACATGAAAAGGGTAAATCTTTAAGCGATTCTTATCCCTCGCACACGCTTCGGGCTGCTGTTTCTTGAACACATTGACTTGATAACGGCGCTAGTACAACGCATTACACATTCATAAAGCCGTCCACCAGCGGCACGATTTCGGCGTGCTTGTCTTCGATCACATAATGCCCGGCATCGTCGAAAAGATGCGTCTTGGCGTGTGGGTAAAAATCCTGGAACCGCAACATAAACTCCGGCGTGAAACACCAGTCCTTCGCGCCCCAGATCAGGCAGACGGGGTGATTCTTGAATTTCCACAGACGGTGCTCCACCTCCATGAGCGTTTCGTAACTGCGGTCGCGCTTCGAAAGCGGGATGTCGCGGACGAATTCGTGGGTGGCCGTGCGGTTGCGCCAGGAGTCGTACGGGGCGAGGAAGCCGGCTTTCACCGTTTTGTCCATGGGTTTCTCGACGGCCATGAACGTCGCCGCCCGCGCAAACGCGTTAAACCCCTTCACCGCCACATCCCCAAACACCGGAATCTTGCACACGGCGATTCGCCGCGGACACGACGAAAACCGAAACGCGCCGGTATTACACAGGATGAATCGCGAGAATCGCTCCGGATGCAGGCCCGCGACGCCCATGCCGATCGCGCCGCCCCAGTCGTGCGCCATGAGCGTGATGTTTTGCAGGTCAAGGGTTTCAATCAGCTCCCAGAGATCCTCCATCCGCTGCTGGAGCGTGAACGGATATTCATACCGGCCGGGCTTTTCCGACAGCCCGCACCCGATATGATCCGGCGCGATCAGACGGTATTTGTCCCGCAGGCCGAGAATGATGTTCCGCCAATAAAACGACCATGTCGGGTTGCCGTGCACAAGCAAAATCGTTTCGGCCGCACCTTCATCCAGATAATGCATCCGCCGGCCTGCGACGGTCAGCTCGTGCGACTCAAACGGATATAGGTGACGCCAGTCGGACATGGGGGAGCTTGATGGAAATGGGGACGAGGTTCGCGATATAAATCATCGGTTATGGCCGAGTGCGCAGGTTGCACGCAGGAGGAGCTTGCAGCTTAAAACGCTGCCAGCGCGTCCGCCTCGTTCTGGCGAATGTCGAAAATTCGATCCAGATTCATGATCGTGAACAGTTCGCGGATGTCGGGCGTGATGTTACTGAATTTCAGCGTCCCGCTGCGCATGGAAATTTTCTTGTAAAGCATGATCAGCTTCCCCAGTGCCGCACTGGAGAGAAACTCCACGGCGTCGAAATTCAGCAGCAGCTTCGTATACCCGCCGCCTTCGACCAGCGAGAAAAGCTCGTTCCCCAGCTCGTGAATATTAATATCGTCGACGATCCGGTTATCCAGAAGCCGAACCACACAAATGTCATCCACATTGTTCACAGAAATGTGCCGAAAATCCGACATAAAGCCCTCCTCCAGGTTATCGGTAAAAAATACGTTTCTCGTTTTGATGGACTCGCGCGGCGGCCCAGAAAAAAAAGCTCACGGGGTAGCCCCCGACGATTTGGTTTTCGTCAGCGTCACCTCGTTCCCCACGGCATTAAACGCGACCGTCGTCATGTAATTCTGCATCAGCTTCACCCCCCTGCCGCACGGCCGTTCCAGAAAATCGGTGTCCGTCGGATCGGGCAGATTCTCGGGGTCGAAGCCGGGGCCTTCGTCGGTGATGCGGGTCGTGAAAAGGTCTTCCGTCACCTCCGCGTAAATCGTGACCTGTTTCAGCGGATGCGACGCGTTCCCATGGCGAATCGCGTTCACCAGCGCCTCCTCCAGCGCCAAATGGATGGCGAAAACGTCTTTATGCCCCCACTGGAACGCATGCAACTGCCGCAGAATCTGCTCCAAAACGTCTCTCGCCGCGGCTGTTTCGCTCGGAATACGAAAATCTTTTTGCCAGCGAGAATTTTTCAGCGCCATATTTCCACCAGATCACAAGCATCCATTAAAAACGAACACCATCCATTCAAAAAATACACACCATTTCAATATACCCGAAAATTCGCCCCATTTCCAGAGGTGTGGAGGACATTTTTCGCCGGAATCCCCTAAATTCCTCCCGCGGCGCTTGAATCGGGGACGGGAAGGGGGTAAAATCAGGGAAGAGGCATTCGACGTGGCTGTACGAGTCGCGAAAATCGCTCTTTTCCCTTTCTGTTGAAGGAATATCGCCATAAAAACTCCGCCGATTCCGAAAAAACACCGTAAAACGCACCGTTTCACAGCCGTTTTCCCCGCGGTTTCCGCAGCCGCTTTCGCCGTGGCGCTGCTTTTTCTGCTCACGCCGCCGTGTGATGCGCAGATTGGCGGAAGGACAGAAGATCTGGAAAGGATTTTCGGCCCGGGGGGAACCGGCGGAATTATGGGCGAATCCGACACGAATTCACCGTCGCAGGCATCCCTCCAGGCAAGCGCAGAGGAAAATTTGCGGAAAAATGAACACTGGGAACGCCAGGCACGGAAAAAGACCGCGATGCTAAATGACGAGATGCCGGCTGGCGAGTTGGCGGTGGCGCGGGGGCTGAAGTGGCTCAAAGAGCATCAGTATAAAAACGGTGCGTGGAATTTTGACCACCGGGCCGCCCCCCCTGTGTGAAGGTGCCTGTAAAAACCCGGGAGCATACCAAGCGGCCGTGGAAGCCGCCACGGCGATGGCCATTTTGCCCTTCCTCGGCAGTGGCATCACCCACAAAGATGGAAGCACCGAGTATCGCACCGTCGTTTACCGCGGCCTGAATTGCCTCCTGGGACGCCAGCAAAAAAACGGCCGATTCGGCGGCCAAAATATGGACACTGGCTCCATGTACGCCCACGGCCTGGCCACCCTGTGTCTGGCGGAAGTGTATGGCATGACGCAAGACCCGGCGCTGAAAGACGCCTCGCAAAAAGCGATTGATTTTATCCTTTTCGCCCAGGATCACGGGGGGGGCGGATGGCGGTACTTGCCACAACAAAAAGGCGACACTTCCGTCACCGCGCTGCAAATGCTGGCGCTGAAGGAAGGACAGATGGCCGGGCTGAAAATACCAGCCGCTGCCACAAAAAAAGGGATGGCGTTCCTCGACTCCGTGCAATCCGATGATGGGTCGTCTTACAGTTATCAAGCCCCGGAGAAAGCCAGTTCGTCGTGCTCCGCCATGGGGCTGCTGTGCCGACTGGAATTCGGCTGGGCGCCCGACAAGCCGGTCGTCGAGCGCGGCGTGGCGAGATTACTGAAGAACGCCCCGACGCTCGACGACTTTTATCACGCCTATTACGCCACGCAACTCATGCACCGCGTCGGCGGCGAGGCGTGGAAAGACTGGTATCCCAAAATGCGCGACCTGCTGGTGGACGCCCAGATCGTCGACAAAGAATCCCACGAGTTCGGCAGTTGGACGCCCTCCGCGAAGGGTGACCACGGCAGCACTCCTGGCGGCCGGCTTTACGCCACCTCGCTTGGCATCCTGATTCTGGAAACGCCTTACCGCCATCCTGCGCCGAAAAAAGACGCGGACGAAAAAACGGCAGAGCCGCAATCGTAAGATTGCGAAAACGGGGGTGGGGGATGGATATGCATTCCACGAGAACAACAGCCGGGAATGCAGCGGAACACAGTGACGCGGAATG
>JAVBLI010000022.1:0-60852 GCA_031553595.1 Thermoguttaceae bacterium
CCTCCTCGAGGCCGATCCCGAAGTAAATTATCACCAGGTGATCAAGCGGCTTGTGCTGTTGCGCTGTCGGCAGCGCGTCCACCGTTTTCTCCATTTCCCGCAGCAGCGGCGCGGCTTTTTCTGCGGGCAACTCAGCGAGAATGCGGGTTTTCAGAATCAGAGAGGCAGGTGTCGGGCCGTGCTTTTCGATCAGGCCGTCCATGATGGAAATCGCTTTGTCGAAATGCTTTTCCTGAGCCTCCAGCAGGGCGAGGTAAGACGCGTAGCCGGGAATGTCGGGGTGTGCTTCGATTGCGTCGGTCAGCAGTTTGCGGGCGTCGTCGGCCTTTCCCTGCTTGGCCAGTAACCTCGCACCAAGCATTGTCGCTTCCAGGGAATCGGCCTCCATGCCAGTGGAATTTATCATCCGTTGGATTTTCTCCCAGTCCTGCTTTTCCGGCGGGAGTTGCGAAATTTTCTGTATTTCCAGCGCGATGCGAACGTTGCGTAATTGGGGGATGCCCATAAACGTCGGTTCGCCGATTTTCGCGATCAGATCCTGAATGGCCTCGTCGAGCAGCTCGCCTTTGTTGGCGGAATTCAGGGCCAGGATGTACGCGATGCTGATGGGCAAGATGTCCTTTTGCGGCGTATTCTTGATGGCCCGCTGGAAGGCCGCGAGCTGTTTGTCGGTCTGACGCAACTTACCGTAACACAGCGCCAACTGCCGGTCGACGAACGCGAGGGTCTCGGGGTGTGCCATGAAAATGGAACGGCTGAGCTCGAGCTTCCTCGCCGCGACCTGCCATTTTCCCTCCACGATATCGATGGCCGATTCGAAAAAGCCGACCATTTCCATGTTCATGCGCATCTTTTTCAAGTCGTCGATAATCTCCCGGGCCTCGTCCAGCTTTTTTGCGGCGACAAGGCGGTCGAAAAGCTGGACACGCATGACGAAATTCTCGTTCGCCGCCAGCCGGCGTCTAAACAGACGGATCGCCTCGTCGCGATCCCTTTCGGCGTCCGTGAGTTTTATCCGCAGATTGAACAGATTCTCATCTTCCTGGGGCGAAAACGTGATTTTATCGAGAAATTCTTTCACCTTGTCGAAATCCCGCTGCAGGATGTAATAGTTTGCCGCGGCGGCAATGACGGCTTCATCATCCGGGTCGAGCTTCAGCGCCCGGTCGAGATCGGCTTTCGCCTCCGTCTCGCGCCGGTTCTGCGTGAAATAAATCGCGCGGCGGGCGTAAGCCGGGGCGGATTGCGGGTTCTGTTCCACCATCCGGTCGATGATCGCGTCGGCCTCCTCCGGTTTTTGCAGCGTCTGTTGTGAAAACGTCGCGGCAAGCACGTATCCGGGAATGTACTCGGGGTGTTTTTTCATCAGCGTTCCGAGCGTTTTCTTTGCATCCGGGAGTTGATCTGCCGCGATCAGGCACTCGGCCTGCTTCAAAAGATGCATCGGATTGTCGGGCATCGCCGCCGCCAGCTCGGCGTATACCTCGGCCGCCCGCAGGTAATTCCGCGCGGCCTGGAACGTCTTCGCCGCTCTCGATTTAAGTTTCAGATCATCGGGCCGCAGCTCCAGCGCACGATTCAGGGCGGTCGTCACCATCGGGGCGTTATTCGGGAATATCTGGTCGGGGTTCGCCGAATAAAACGCGGTCAGTTTCAGTGCGGCGGCATCCCGCGCGGCTTCGTTATCCGATAATAACGCCTCCTGCAGACCCGGCACTTCGGCGTCCGTCACCGTATTTGTGTCGGCCGTGGGGACGAAAGAACGCGGCGCACAAAAGGCGGTGCTTGCCGCGAAGAGCAGTACCATCGCCGTCATGCCACTGTAAAACCCGCGTGATAAGAATCTTTTTCGCATGAGATATTCTCCTTTGGATTATGGTTAGCGCAGATGCAAAATGGATATATCCGCAAGAAACAGCAGCCGGGAATGAAGCGAAGCGGAATGACCGGATCGAATCGTTGGAATTTCTCCCACTACTATCCGATCACTCTCGCTGCGCTTCGTTCCAGGCTGCTGTTCTTGTGAGTAAACGAATTGGATTGATGCTCCAATGAACGGCAAAATCGGTTTCGCCGTCGGTTAATTTTGTGTTCGCTGCCGGACGCCCTCCATGGCCGATTCGTATTCCCGCACGAGGTAATCGCGGCCCTGATGAATCGTGATGTGATCCCACGGCAACTCGTCGGCCGGCGTGCGTTCTTCGTAAATATACGGCTCGACATCGATTCCCGCATCCCGAAACGCGTCCCACCAGAGGTTGGGCGTGAAGTGGTCGCTCCAGGAATCGAAACGCGCGCCGTGCTGCCACGCCAGTTCGATCGCCGGGCCCAGACGCCGGTCGCCGCGCGCCAGCACGCCCTCCAGCAGACTCGCCTCGACGAAATGATATTTCACCGAAATACTCCGCGGCAGGCGGCGGAAACGCAGGTATTTCTGGCGGCGAAGGAGTTCGTCGCGCGTCGCCATCGCGCACCATTGCAGCGGCGTTTGCGGCTTCGGAATCATGTTCGAAACACTGATCACCACCGACGGAAAACGCCCGGAAACTTCTTTCCCCAGAAGCGCGATGCGGTCGGCCAGGTCGACCATGCCATCGATATCCGCGTCGGTTTCGCCGGGCAGGCCCATCATGAAATACAGCTTCACCCGCTGGAATTTATTCGCGAACGCCACCCGGCACCCGGCCAACAGATCCTCGTTCGTCACCGGCTTGCCGATAATGGCCCGCATGTCGTCCAGGGCCGCCTCGGGGGCGAGCGTCAGCCCGCTGTGCCGCTCGGTGGTGAGCAGCTCGCCGACCTCCTGCAGCTTCTCGTTCACCCGCAGACTGGGCACCGAAATCGCCACGTCCTCCTTTCCGAGCTTCTCGCGCAGGCACCGCATGAGCACCTCGACCTTCGGGTAATCGCTGGTCGAAAGCGACAAGAGCGACATTTCGTTGTACCCCGTATTTTCATAAGACGCGACCGCGGCATCGACCAGCGTTTCGATACTCCGCGTCCGCACCGGGCGGCGAATCGGATTGCTCTGGCAGAAGCGGCATCGCCACGGACAGCCTCGCATGATTTCGATCGCGATGCGGTCCTGCACGGCCCCCACATTCGGCACGATCGGCTTCACGGGTAGCGGAAACGCGTTCAGATCCGCCGCGACGGCCTGCGTGATCGTTTCCGGCACATCCGGATAAATCGGCCGGGGGCGCGGGCCATGCTCCACCGAATAACAGCATGGCACGTACAGCCACGGGAAACGCGTCGCCAGGCGGTGCAGCATTTCGTGCCGCGTTGCGGGCGTGCACGGCGCGTTTTTAAACTCCGCCTGAATTTCCAGCCACGCGTCGCACATGGCCGGCACGGATTCCTCGCCGTCGCCAAGAATATACGCGTCGATAAAGCGGCTCATGGGCTCGGGGTTCTGCACGCACGGCCCGCCCGCCGACACCAGCGGCATGTCCGGTGTCCGCACGCTGGCATCCAGTGGAATCCCGCCCAGCGAGAGAATCGTCAGCACATTCGAATAACACAGCTCGTGCTGCAGCGTAAACCCGAGCACGTCGAAATCCACCAGTGGCGACGATGTTTCCAGCGACGTAATCGGCATGCCGTCCTCGCGCAGAATCCGCTCCATGTCCATCATTGGCGCGAAAACCCGCTCGCAGTACCAATCGGGACGCAGGTTCATCAGGTGGTAAATCAACTGGTATCCATGGCAGCTCATCCCGATGGAATACGTGTCGGGGAAGGCGAAACAGAATCGGCCGCGCACGGCCGCGGGGTCTTTTTTGACCATGTTCAGCTCGCCGCCGATATACTGGCCCGGCGTCTGCACCCGCGGCAGAATGGAATGGCGAAGGATGGCGGCGTACGTTGCGTGCGTAATGTTTTGTGTCATAAAACTCCGATTTAATGCTGAATGCTTAATGCTAAATGGTTTGTAGCTCGCCTGCGTCATTGAGCACTTAGCACTTAGCATTTAGTATTTCCTCACGGGGCCGGCGGCGGCTGACGCTCCCACGCGTCCAGGGCGTTAATCCAACTGCGGATGTCAAAATCGAATTCGCTGGCCAGGTTTCCGCGGATCAACTGGCGATGAAGCTCGGCCAGGCCGTCCATGTTCAGGATGGCGTCCGACGCTTTCCGGAATCGCACGGCGAGATTCGGGTGAATCAGTTTTCGGCAGAAATTCACCAGTTTGTCGTTCTCCAGAACGTCCGGCGGCAAAATCTCTCCCAGGCGGTGAATGAGCGTTTTTTTCGCCTGCACCAGCCCCGTCACCCGGCCCGCACCCTGCGGCACCTCCGAGAAAAGATGGCACCCGGCCAGCAGCTCGATCATCACGTACCCGAGACTGGCCAGGTCCGACTGCACCGACACGCCGCCCGCGCCCTGCGGATCCAGAAGCTCCGGGGCCGCGTAACTGAGCGTAAATGATTCGGGCGAGTAAAAATCCGTCACCAGAAAGGCCCCGCCGATGTCAATGATTTTCGCGCTGCCCGTGCGCTTGAGCATGATGTTCGAACATTTGATGTCGCTGTGGATGATCTCGTGCTCATGCAGCGCGTGCAGGGCGTTCAGACAGTCGCGGATGATTTTGATGACGATGCCCGATTTGAGCCTCGGGCGGGTGCGCCCCCGGGTGAAGACCACGTCGGTCAGCGTCCCCCACAATTTCGGCGTCGCGTGCTCGAAAAGCCAGTCGTACATGTCATACGTCAGCAGTTCCTGGAGGTCATAACCGTCGACCCACTCCATCTCCATCACGCGAATGCCGTTCACCTCGCGCCAGTTGTGGACGTTCACCAGATTTTCCTGCTGAATCTCATTCACGATCGCCGCGACTTTCGCGTGGTGGGTCATGGAAGACAAATAACGCTCGACGGATTTAAACGGGCTGGGTGAGAAAAATTTGAACGCCACGGGCACCCGAAAATGGTCCACCCCCATGCGATAACTGAGGTAAACGGCCCCCTGGCCACCCACCCCGAGCATCCGCTGCAGCGTTAAATCCTCACTGAACGCCAGCTTTCGGCAGCTCATCAGGCGGGTATATTCCTCGTCCAAAAGATCCGTCGGCGTCCCCTGAAACGGCTCGCCACGGCGCACCGTTTCCGCGCAGTGAGGCGTGTCCTCCTGACGAAAAACACGCACGCCCCGCCCGGCATCTTCCCCGCCATCCCCGTCAGCGGCTTTTTCGCGGTCACGCTGATGGGGCGGATTATCGCCACCACCCTGCTTCGTACTGGGCAGATCCTCTCCATGCCGTGAAGATTCGCTTCCGGAGTCATTCCCTGCGGGCTCTTCCGGCGTTTTGTCACTGCTATTATTATCATTTCTGTTCAAATTCGTCATCGGCTCAGGCGGGATAAGAGAAGGGAAGGGTTTTATGAAGAACGGTGCTGTATTTTTACCGTCATCGTCTATTTTAACATACTAAATATATATACGCAACTAAAGATGTCGGCTCAGAACACTATTTTTAACGAAAAAGAGAAATACCTGCAAAAAATATCCGGCGCGAGCAGCGGAAAGGGGGAATAGCGGCGTTTAGATAATCAGTTAAATTTGTTTTTTAGATTAAAATTCATTTTTTGCAAGCTTCACGGCCAGGAAAATCGCCTCACGCATGCTGCTGATGGCCGCTTTTCCAGTGCGTACGATATCCATCGCAGTGCCGTGATCCACCGAAGTGCGGATGATGGACAGCCCCAGCGTGATATTTACGGCAGAATCAAAAGCCAGCATTTTCAGTGGAATCAGGCCCTGATCGTGCGTCATGCACACATATGCGTCCGTCTCGGCCCGCCGGCGGGGCAGAAACGCCGTGTCCGGGGGCAGGGGGCCGATGATGGTCAGGCCGGTGCGTCCGGATTCCCGCTCTGTTTTCAGAGTTTCCTGGATGGCGGGTACGATGATGCGTTCCTCTTCTCCGCGCCCGAACAGGCCGTGCTCACCGGCGTGAGGGTTCAGGCCGCAGACGGTAAGCCGCACCTGTTCCCGGCCGCGAATCCGCCGCATGGCGTCCGCCGTCAGCAGAATGGTTTCCTGTACACGCTCGGCGGTGAGTTTTTTCGGCACGTCCACATACCCCACGTGGGCGGTGACCAGGGCAGCAGTGATTTCCTCCGCCGTGAGCATCATCACGTGGCGCGGCGCATGGGTTTCTGCCACGAGAATCTCCGTGTGCCCGGGAAACGGCACGCCGGCCAGATGCAGGGCTTCTTTATGGAGGGGGGCGGTGACCATGGCTGCCACTTCCCCCGCCTGGCACATCCGAATGGCCTCCCGCACGTACGCGTACGCCGCGGCGCCGCAAGTCGCGCTGACTTCACCGGGCGTGAAATCCTCCGGGCGGATTTTCCCCATCCGGTGGACGCACGCCGCGTTTTCGGCCAGAAAACGGGCATGATTTTCACGTGTTTCAGGTCCGTAAAGGGCATCCGCCACGTCCAGCAGGATTTCCGGCTCCCCCACGATGATCGGCTCACACACCGCCCGCACCGCCGCGTCCGCCAGCACCTTCCAGCACAGCTCCGGCCCGACTCCCGCTGGGTCACCGAGTGTAATCGCGATTTTCGGACGTTTCATTTTCGGACTCCGTTTTATATTTACAGAGGATTTTACTTACCGCGAACTCTTTATTCACTGCGAATTTTATTCACCACAGAGAGCACCGAGATCACAGAGAGAGGATGGGAAAAGAAGGAGAACGGATGGTGCGAAGCCTGAGAATCATTTACCATTCACCATTCACCATTAAGCATTCCTCATTCCTCATTCCCGTTCCCTCCGCTTCCCGGCATCCATGTCTGAAAGATCACGTTTCTGGTGTCCGCATCCAGATCGGAGCGGGCGAAAATTCCCCAGGCCAGCAGGACGGCACACACCAGCACGGCCAGGGTGGCCAGCCAGGTGTTTCTGCCCACGGGGATTTTCAGGGTGCTCATCATCACCACCAGCATCAGCAGGGCCAGCGCTAAACCGAGAATGATGCACGCGACTCCCCCCATTCCACGCACCACCCGCTGCTGGAAATCCTGTAAATCCTGGCGATAAGCGGCCTGCAGCGGTATCATGCCGTCATACACCAGCGGCGCGTGGGCCAGCGGCGGGTACTGCGCCCAGTGCCGTACCTGTGTGTCCGCGTCCGGCTGCGTCCGGCGGGCGTTTTGCCGGTAAATTTCCGCCTGAAGATTCAGCGCGGCCCGCGCCAGCCGTTCCCGCACGCCTGAAATCTCCCACGTTTTCGCCTCTGCTTCCGCAGGAGTTCCCGTTATGATTTCCGTCATCACGGACTCCAGCTTCTGAAACGTTTCCGGCGGGAAGGCGGTTTCCTGCGGGTTTTCCACTGGCCAGCACCCGGCTTTCCAGTCTGCCGCGGCCAGCAAAATGCGGGAAATGGCGTGCACACGCCGGGCGTCACGCTGCGCTTCATGTGCCGCATCATCTTTCGCGGCTTCCGGAACTTCCCCCGCCGCCGGCTCATTTTCCATTCCCGGCGTATTTTCCGCCGATTCTCCCTCAGCCGTCAGCTCCGGCGGCATGAACTCCACCCGCGCACCGCGCCCCTCTTTTCGCTGCGTCTCTTTCTCCTGCACCCCGGCGTAAACCGCGTCCAGCATTTCATCCACGGAAGCGAAAGGCGTTTTCGTCAGATCCAGCCCTCTGGAAATCGAAAGAACACCCCTCGGATGGCGGTAAAAAAGCTGAAATCCCACCAGTTCCGGTGGCGATTTCTGGTAATCGTGCACCGTGAGGGCTAAAATCCCCTGAAATTCTTGCGGAACCGGAATTTCCATCTCCCGCGGACGCGTTTCCAGCACGCACGGCCGAAATCCCGCCAGAAAGTCCAGAGACCACACTCCCACCACCACCGGCACGCCATTTTTCTCGGCCGAAAGCTTCATTTTCAGGGGTTCTCCCGCCGTGGCGAGCATCATTTCCGGGAGAATCTCCACCATCACGCCGGAATCCGCCACCGGACGCTCATGATTCAGCAGAAAAGAAACCGGCTCCACGCGTGACGCATTTTCATTCGCCGCCGGGACGTCCGCCGAAATCGGGCCGAAACGCGCTTCATATTCCCGCACCGCGTCATCATCCCGCTCCAGAAAAACGCGATGCACCTCCTCCCACGGAAGCTCATGGTATCCGTGAGAATGCAAAAAATCCCGGCTGCGCACCCGGAGCACGCCCTCACAAAATTCCGTCTTTTTTCCGTGCGTGGCCGTCACCCGGAAACGCACCCGTGGGGGGAATTTTTCATCGTAAGGCAGCGGTAAATTCAGCAGTCCGCGGGCGTTCGTTTTCTCTGTGTAACCGTAAAAAACCGTGCCGTCCGGATGCATGAACTGTAATAGAATTTCCGCCCCCCCCAGCGCATTTCCCGCCGGGGAACGGGTCTCCACATGAAACCGCCCCTGAAACGGCTCCATTATTTTCCTCGCCGCTTCCGGCTCCACGGACGTATGCAGCCCACCCTCCAGTGCTAAAATTTCTCCCGCGCCGAAAACCTGTAACCGCATGAAGCGGTCCGAAATTTTATTCACTTCGCCACGATAAAACAGGTATCCGCCGAGTGTCACCGCCAGGAGAATCACCGCCGTGACCAGAATCAGCACCCCTGTCTTAATCCCCCACGCATACTTCAGCCACCACCGCAGCGTACGCATTTTCAGCAGTCCACGCGACTTTCGGCGGGAAAACAGCAGACGGCGGAATTCGCGAAACATGTCCGGCATAAGGTTAAATTTTGGCTAAAATTGGATTAAAAACGAGAGAAATCGGGCGGGAAAATATGAAATAAATGCAGTCCCGTTTTATCCTGTAAATCCTGTTCATCCCGTCAAAAATGGGTTTCTTGTCTGGAATGCGGGGTTCCTTGAAACGGCTAAATAATTACCTTTTCCTTAATTATACCATCCGCGCAGCTTTCGGCAACTCCCGGAACAGGGCTTTTTTTCACGCGAAAATATGTTATGATGAGTGTTACGTTTTCATTTTTCCATTCCGCGATTTCCAGCGAATGTACGAAAACCGTAAAATTTAACCGTCAAAAGGAGCAGAAATATGCAGCGCACCCTCATTTTATTTAAGCCCGACTGCGTTCAGCGCCGCCTCGTGGGCACGGTACTCGCCCGTTTCGAGCAAAAAGGCTTTTTCATTGCCGGCCTGAAATGGATGCGGGTCACCGAGGAACTCGCCGCCCGGCATTACGCGGATCATGTGGGCAAGGAATTTTACCCCCGTCTGCTGGCGTACATCACCAGCGGCCCGGTGGTCGCGGCCGTTCTGGAAGGCCCGGAGGTAATCGCCACCGTCCGGAAACTTACCGGCGCCACGAACGGCGTCAGCGCGGAACCAGGCACCATCCGTGGCGATTTTTCCATCAGCCAGCAGCGGAATCTCGTCCACGCTTCCGATTCGCACGCCTCCGCCGAGCGCGAAATCCCCATTTTCTTCCGGGAAGACGAGCTTCTCTCCTGGGATTACATGGATAAAGTCATCCTCCTGAATGAACAGGAACGCGGCATGTAATGCCTCCCTCTGCATTTCTCATTCCACATTCCTAATTCCTCATTCCCCCCATTCCCGTCATGAAAAGATTACCCCTCATCATTCTCGCTTTCCTCACCGCTCTCCTCCCGGCCTCCGCCCTTCGCGCGGATGACGCCCACTTCTGGATTTCAGACGTGGAGCCCGTGCCGCAAAAGGAAATCCTGCTTTACCGCTGTGATTTTTCGCAGCCGGATAATACGGGCGGCTGGGGCGCGCTGCACGACAGCACGCTTTCCGTCCAGGCGGAACAGAAAACGCTCGTGGTTCAGTCCACGGGATCTGACCCGTACATGATGGCGTCTTTGGCGGGGGTGGATGCGAAAATCCCGGAAGGCCGGGCGCTGCGGGGGAATCTGATGGTGAAGATTCGCGGCCGGGGAGACACGTGCGGCGGGTATTCCGTGTACTGGACGAATGCCGCGGTGCCGAATTTTTCTGAATCCGCCGCCACGCACCGCATGGTGGCGAAGATGCCGGAAAGCGGCGAAATCCGGCTTCCGCTTTATTCGGAAACGCCCGTGACGCACCTGCGGCTGGATTTCGGCAGCGCGCCGGGCACGTTTTATGTGGAGGCCCTGGAGCTTTACGCTGTGGAGTTTCCGCCGCTGGAGATGACGCTCCTGCCGCATGAGAAGGTGGCGGAGACGCAGCAGAGGCCGCCGCAGCCGGGGGCGTATTTTCTTTTCGACGCGCCCCAGACCATGCGGCTTCAGGTCAAAAACCCCTCTGCCACGGACACCGTCACCGCCACCGTGAACGGCGCCGCCGAAACGTTCGCGCCGGGTGAAACGCGTGACTTCCCGCTTACTTCGGACGCCAAAAAGCCCGTGGACCGCCTCCGCTGGAGCGTGAAAACGGACGGCTTCCCTGAAATGACGCGCGAAATTTCCATCCTGCATAAAGTCCCCATGACGGACGAATGGCGGAAGCTGAAAGAAAATGGCAAATACCCATCCGCCGACAAAAATGGGGCCCCGAGTTTCCAGATTTTCGTCGCACCCGATGAATCCGTCTATTACATTATCCAGTCTCACGATTCGGATGAGGGAAAAATCATCGCGGCAATCGAAAACAAAACGCCGGAAACGCTGCGAAAGTACATCCATTTAACGAAGGTCACCCAGGGAAGTGTCACCCTGGCATTCACTCTCGCCGCCGACGCGCCGCAGTCTGTGGAAGTGCCAGTGCTGCATGTTTTCTCCCCCATGACGTACGCCGTGCTGCCGGGGGTGGAGCTTCTGGAGGGCGGGGAGTGGAGTTCCTCGAAACTGGACATCCGCACACCGGCCCACAAGCGTTTCCGTCCTTCGCCGGACCTGCTCACGCAGCAGTGGATGGGCATTATTTCCACGGACGCCGCGTTTCGTTTTCAGTGGCAGGATGTGACTCAGCAGCCGACGTTTGCGGTGCCGAATTATTTTGACGCCACGCCGGACGCGCGGATGTCTCTCACGCTCAAGCCGGGCGGGAGGGTCACGCTTACCATCAGCGCAGCCACGCCCGAACAGCTCTGCATGGCGGGTTTTGCGGGCCAGGTGGAATCGCACGGACTTTCGCCGAACAGGAAAGTTCGGGCCGCCGCCCCCGTGCCGCAAGCCGTCCTTCCCGAGTATCAGCAGGCGCTGGAGACCGGCGGCATCCGCAACGAAAACGGCTGGGGCCACTGTATCGAAACCCAGTGGCCGCGACAGCCGTACGCCGGAATCGCCTCCGCGCTGTACCGCATGACGGGAAAAGTGCCGGAATTTCCGAAATTCGTCGGCGGCGGCGTGCATGTCCCCAACGACATGATTTACTTCGTCAGCGGGCACGCGATGGATGCCATGCACAACTGGCGCGGCATGGCCGAGGACTCCCTCCAGAAGCAGGACGCGGAGGGCGGGTATTCGTATGACGGGCCGTTCGCGGCCGGGCATTTCGAGCGCACGGCGCTGGGGCTGTGCGGCAGCCGCGCGTTTCACATGCTCTTCGCGTACGCCGTGGCCGGGGAAGAAAAATACCGGGACGCCGGGCTGAAAACGCTGGCGTACATGAAGCGTTTTAACGTCGCCCGCGGTGCCCAGTGCTGGGAGATGCCGCTGCACACGCCGGACCCGCTGGCCGCCGCACACGCCATCTGCGCTTACACCCTGGCGTACCGCATCACCGGCGACCCGGACCACCTTAAAATGGCGAATCGCTGGGCCGCGGAGGGCCTGACGTACATTTACATGTGGGACACACCCGACCGTCCGTTCCAGTTCGGCGCGTATATCGGCGTCCTGGGCGCCACGCATTGGGAGAACCCGCTGTGGATCGGCCGGCCCGTCCAGTGGATCGGCACCGTATACGCTTACGCGCTTTTAGACCTGGCCGACGCGACGAACGACAAAACGGGCGTCGTAACCGTCTCGAAAAATCCATTTTTCCGCGGCATGTTAGAACCAGCCGCATACGCCATCACCACCTCCGGCGAGCGCCAGATATATCCCGACGGCCCCTCGCGCGGCCTGCTGCCCGACTCCGTCGACCCCGTGGCCAACCTCCGCTTCATTTATGACATCAACCCCTCCGCCCTGGTATTTCTCCGCCTCCGCATACAAGGGGAACTCGACGGCCTGGACGTGAAATGGACCGACACCCACCGCGTGGTCTCGCCGTTCCGGATCACGGAACTCACCGCCGAAAAAGTCGTCATTCAGGCACCTCCAAGCGTGGCGTTTCAGATTCTCGTCAACGGCGAAGCCCGCGAGGTGCCCGCCGGCCCTGAGAATCGGGAAGTCGCGTTTTAGGGTATTTTGGAATAACTTTGGGCAAGAAACAGCAGCCGGGAATGGAGCGAAGCGCAATGACCGAACAGAAGTGGAAACGCACTCCCCACTTCTATCCGGTTATTGCGCTCCGCTCGTTCCCGGCTGCTGTTTCGTGGCATTTTCATTGATTTCTTCCCCCGAATCCCCGTTTTCTTCAAAAAAATCCTCAAAAGTCTTGTAATCCTTCTTCATTTGGGCTAAACTATATAATTATAGTAAACTTTATAGTTGTTTTTACAACGGTTTCAAGAAGGAGTGCTCCCCATGAAAGCCCGCACCACCGTCATTTGTGTTCTGGCGATGTTCCTGGCCACGCTCGCGCCGCAGTCGGCCCGCGCGGATGTCGCCGTGGGAGGATCCTCAATCTTCTCCAATCTCGTCTGGGGTGACGATTTCACCGGCGGCGCGTCCTCTTATTGGATCGCGGGCAACAACTGGAGACCTGAAAACAACCAACTCCGAGTCGACAACAGCTCCCAGGCGAGGATCAATCTTTCCGACATCTTCGGCGCAAATTACAAAGATGTCCTGGGGAGCGTCTTCATCATCCAGTTCGACGCGCTGATGTCCAACGACCGCACGAACCTGAACATCGGCACGGCCTTCACCAACGACGGGCACAACACGGCCGGTGGGTTTTCCATCTTTTATCGCAACAACGGCGACGCGACCCTTTACGACACCGCCGTCGACCAAAACATTTCGTCGAAAAACGATCCGTCGTCCTACCTGCCGAACCAATATTTCAACACCATCGGCACGCCGACCGTCGGCAACCAGTGGCACAACGTCGCGATGAAATTCAACCTGACGGACAATACGCTAGAGTATTTTCTGGACGAAGTCTCGCGTGGCGTCGTGAATCTGGATTTCTGGAAAGACACGGGCAACAAACGCTTCAATATCGGCGCCGGCTCGGGCTTCGACCCGCTGTATATCGGCATCGGCCCCTACAGCGGCGGCGGCCTTTTCGATAATTTTCAGATCGGTAATTACGGCGCGAGTCTGTTTTACAACAGCGTCGCCGACGGCGTTTGGGGCGTGGGCGGAACGTGGGACAAAGACGCGGTGCCCGGTGGTTCCGATCTCATCGTCGTTCAGAACGGCCATCAGGTGCGGGTCGCAGCACCTGGTGCGGTCGGCGGCTCGCTGACGGTCAACGGCGCGCTGACGGTGGAGTCCGGTGGGGCGCTGGCGGTCGGGGCGATGACCATCAGCAACGGTGGCGCAGTGCGTGTGGACGGTCGGCTTTCCACCGCCAGCATCGCCAGCCTGGGCACGATGACACTCGCCGGCACGCTGGCTTTCACCGGGGCGACGGACGTGCAGCTTTCGTCCCTGAACGTGACCGGCAACAACGCGGCGGTCGAGCACGCCCAGCGTTTGAGCCTGGCGAAGCTCACGATGGCGGAGGCGGGGGCGGTCGTTACCAAGCGTGGCGCCGGCACGATGAACATCACGGAACTCGCCGGCGAAAGCGGCACGATCCGGATCGCCGAGGGCACGTACGAGCACTACGGCAGTACGGCCGGCAACGGCAACACGTTCGAGCTGGCCGGCGGCAAGCTCGCGCTGATGGGGCAGTCATACGTCGGCGGCGGCGAGGCGGGCCTGCGGCAATATTATTTCGAACCCTCCAACCATGATTATGACGGGGCCAACCAGGTCGGCAATCTGGTCGGCAAATTCGCCGACGGCACGCGGGCCGGGCTTTTCGACGGCTTCTCCGCCCCGACAGAATCCGTGACCACTTCACAGCTTTATCATGCCAACACCAGTGACGCCGACAATTTCGCGTACGTCTGGTCCGGCTTCTTCACCGCGGACACCACCGGCTATTACAACCTCCGTTCGCGCTCCGACGATAAAGGCCGGCTATGGATCGACGCCAACCGCAATGGGGTGTACGATACCGGTGAGGTGTTCCTCGCCAGCAACGCCGGAGCCGACGCTTCCGGGCGTGTATATCTTGAGGCCGGCGAATCCTACGGCGTGGTCTTTTCCTTCTCGGAACGAGGCGGCAGCGAATACTGGGAATTTTTTCTCACCCCGCCCGGCGGCGCCGAAACGCTCGTCATGGGTACCGGCAACCAGGGCGGTACGTGGTCGGTGGGGCAGGCCAACACGCCGGACTTCACCGACATGAACGTCCGGGTTAGTGCCGCCAACTCGGTGCTGGACATCAACGCGCCGAACGTCCGTCTGGGTGGCCTGGAACTCACCGCCGGCAGCGATCTGCGGGTGGAGGGGGCGGCCAAGAATATCCACCTCCAGCAGCTTTCAGGCTCCGGCAAGATTACCTTCGGAGAAACCGGCAACCGCGGCACGCTGCTTTTGGGCGTGAACGAAGACAGCGTCTGGAGCCTCAATATTTTCGATGACGGCACCGGCAACATGACCAGCGATTTTCTGACGCTCGACACGAATCTGACCCTCGGCGACCGCCTGACACTCGACCTGAATCTGCTCAGCGGCGACCTGGCCCCGACCGACGAATTTCTGCTGGCCACGCTGGATGGCATGTTCGACACCGTCGACGCGACCGGCGCGCAGGGGAGCTTGGCCGACATCCTGTTTTCCTCGCTTTCCGAAACCGTGGACTTCAGCGGGGCCATGCTCGAACTGCGAAACGGCGACTCGCAACTGTGGCTGACGGGCCTGACCGGGACGAATGGGAATGCCGCGACGCCCGAGCCCGCAACCTGGCTGATGCTCGTTCTGGGGATGCTCGGACTGGCGTTTTACCGCAAGAACAGCAGCCGGGAGCGCAGTGGGATGTAGTGACACGAAGAGACCGGATAGAATAGCCGGGATTTTCCCCACTTCTATCCGGTCATTTCGCTGCGCTCCATTCCCGGCCGCTAAACTCTTTACGGCGCATACTTCAGCCACCCATCTTCCGGCGGGCTGATCTTCCGCTGACGCGTAATCCGCAGCGGCACGCGCTCTTCCGTTTTATCCATCTTGTACCGCAACTCGAAACGGTGCACGCCTTTCGCGAAAACACCCGACTTCACGACCTCCATCTGCGGATGGCCGTCTGTCTTCGTCAGCGTGAAATCTTCCCCCACTTTCAGCTCGCCCGGCCCCGCCGGCTGGAGCGTGAAAACGTACATCCCTTCTTCCGGAAAATCAATGAATCCCGTATACGTCATCTCACACCCAGATTTCGGGTACAGCGACTGGAGATTCGGCACCGTGCCCTGAATGTTCGCGTCCTCGGCCAGCGCCACGCTGAAACGCAGCCCCTGTTTCAGCTCCGTCGGCGGCTCGGCCAGCGCCGGGTACTTCCAGTCCGCCAGCGCCACGTCCACCACCCACGCCTCTCCGCTCTCGCGCGTGAAAATCTCCACCGGCACCGGCTTCCCCTTATTCGCATTCACAAACGCGATCTCCGAAAAGTAATAATCCAGCAGATTCCGCACCGGCCAGCGGTCCACCGCCGTGATTTTATCGCCCGCGCGAATCGCCGCCGTAGCCGCCGGAGAACCGTCCTCGACCCCCGTCACGTACACGCCGTCTTCCCGCGTTTCCAGGCTCATGCCGGTGGCCAGGCCGCGCTCCGATTTCAGGTTCATGGTCAGCAGACAGGCCTCCACAACATACGCCACGGGCACCACCAGCGCCAGCGTGGACTGCCGCCCGCGTGTGCCGGAAAGCACACCCAGCACCTCACCGTCCGCACTGAGCAGCGGCCCGCCCGACGCCCCGCCCTCCGTGGGAATGTCCAACAAATAACCGTCCGGAATCGCGTAATTCTCCAGCTGAATCCGATAATTACCGTTCGAAAGAAAGCCCCGCAGTGAAACCATCCCCTCCCCGAGCATGTTAAAAATGCCGAAAACCAGCTCATTTTTGTCGGTCAGCCGGCGGTTCACCAGCCGCAAATATGGGTAATTGCCCGTGTCTACCATCAAAAACGCGATATCATACTGCGGCACAGTCCAAGCCACCCGACACAGCCACCGCTGGTCATTTTTGTTGCACAAAATAAATTCGTCCCCGCCCTCCACCACGTGTCGGCACGTCACCAACATCCCCGACGGATGGACCATAAACGCCGTCCCCCGGCTCCAGGCTCCCCCTCTTTTTACGTCAATTCTGTACACGCTTTCTGCCGCCACGTCAATCGGAAGTGCTTTCTCGCCAGCAGAACAGAAATTTGCACAGGCGAAAATGAGTGTGAAATGTAAAAGAAAAAGAAAGTGTTTCATGGGAATAATGACTCTAAATCAATTAGGTTAAAACAAAAAAACCGCGCCAGCCGACTCTAAATTATATAATATCAGGCACTAAAGTCAATTCATTTTCTCTATTTTACGTGAAATTCCGCAGGAAAACGCGAAGAAGAAGCCTGCATAAACACAAAAACGGGAAGCTGCTCTCCGCGAACTTCCCGTTTTATGATAAATAATGAATTCAGGCGGCTATTTCAGCGATTCCAGAAGCGAATTTACATATTCTTTAATTTCGTCGCGCACGACCCGGTAACATTCCAGCTGTTCCGCCTCGCTGCCGCCCTTTTCCGCGATTTCCTTGGCCTGTTTCGGCGGATCCGGGAACGGTTTATGAATGACTTTCGCCTTTTTCAGATATTCGGGGTATGTTTCATTCGCGTTCGGGCACACCGTAATCACGTAATCCAGTGGGACATTTTCGTAATCTTTAATATTTTCCGATTTTTGCCCGCTAATATCCACACCCGCCTCCTGCATGACTTTCACGGCATTCGGATTCAGCCCGTGAGTGGTGATTCCGGCCGAGTACACTTCCAGCTTATCCCCGTGAAGCGTTTTCGCCCAGCCTTCCGCCATCTGGCTGCGGCACGAATTTCCCGTGCAGAGGAAGAGGATGCGGATTTTGGCTGGTTTTTGATTTTCAGTCTCTTTATCTTCCGCGTTTACGCTCAGTGGCATCACGCCCAGCGACGCGAAAAACATCATGGCGATCAGTATTTTTTTCATGTGAATCCCTTTCTTTTCACCTATTTTACCCAGTCGAGTCTCTGAACTGCCTGAAGACGGCGTTTCGCCAGGCAGAAATCGACTTAATCAACTACTAGTATAACACAAATATCGTGGTAAAACAAGTCATTCAGGGAAAAAATCGCTGTGTTCCGCGTTTTTCATTCCGCAGTTCTCGCTCCAAAGAAATACGCACGCATGTAAAACATCACCGCGATGCCCGTGATGATGAGGAAGCAGCCGAGGTAAAGCAGGCCGCGGCCGGGGTCATAACTAATGCTGAACAGCGAGAGATAAAGCTGCTGGCGGGGTGAGTCGGCCGGCACATGTGCCTGAAACACCGGTGAGTCCGGCGTGTACGGCCCGTTAAAACTCGACTGATACACACGCCAATTATGCTTCGCGCGGGCGTCATAAAAATCCACCGGCTGGTTAATGATGATCTGCAGATCCCGGTTATTCTCCGGATGCTGGGCGTCCAGCAGCGTGACATCACTGGAGTACCCCGCGGCGGTGGACGTCCCCGGATCCAGGCGGTGATTAAAGCGGTTCAGCCGCAACTTGAACCCCAGCACGATTTCCTCGTACCGCAGTGAGAACGAAACCCAGCGATTTTCGCCTTTCACCGTCAGTACCTCCGGCGCCTGCGGCGGCGCGGCCGGAATCATGCGGTTATTATCCTGGCCACACACCCAGCGTTCTTCCGCGTGTCCGTCCACCGTCAGCCGCACTTTCACGGCCCGTGTGAGCATCTGCTGCGTGTGTTCCGTGATTTTCGTCAGCGGCTGCGGCACCAGCGCATACCCGTCCAGCTCCGGCGTTTCTTTCGGCGCCAGGGTCAGCGTGCCGGCCAATTTTTCATCTTTCGCGAAGATCGCCGCCGGGTCTGTTTCCGTCAGCGTGAAGGTTTCACACACCGGCCGGTGCCACGTTTTCCCATAAAGCACGCCGTCCGGCCCCAGCATCAGCTCCACCCGCGGCGGCCGCTGCCGAGCCTGGATGGTCTGCGCCATTCGCATCATTTCCGGGGAATCCGCCGCCGCCGTCTCCGGCAGTACGCCCAGTTTCCGCAGCCACACCCACCCGAAAATCCCTTCCCCCGGCAACTGCTGGCACCGTTCCGGCATCTCCGCGAAAAGGTTCAGCATCAGCGGCGGGGCGTTTTCATTTTTCGTGTTCCGCAGCTCCAGGGCCGTAATGTAAAGATACTTATCCGCGCGCAGCAGCCGCACCGTCCAGTCCGTCCCGGCAAGCGGCGCTGGCTGGCCGTTTTCCAGCGTGCTCAGTGGAAACGCATGCATCTTCCCGGCCACGTAAAGCGTTACCAGCGCATCATCCCCCGTCGGCAGCGCCGTCATGTCCGGCACACACGCCCGAAACGCAGCCACTTCCGCCGCGTTTTCCGTCTTCATATACACCACCGAAATCCCGCCGGCCAACAGATTCCGCTCCTGCGGGTTCAGCTCCATGACTTCCGCGTTTTTCGCCGCCTCGCCGGTTTTTGAGGCCGAGTCGGATTTTTCCGCTTCACCCGGCACGAAAATGATTTCCGGGTTCACCGCCGGCCGCTGCATCCGCACGCTGTCCCGGTAATCCAGCACCTCCAGCTTCACGCCCTCATGATCATACATCACCCCGCTCCCCCGGTCACTGCCGGCCAGCGACCACGGAAACGCCGGAAGCTGATCCGATTTTTTGAACCCGAACACCGGCCCGGTGTTATAAAAACTCCACGTAAACGGCCCCGGCCGAAACCGCACCAGCGTGGTGTGCGCCGGCTCCAGCGGTGTCACGGCGGCAAAATCCAGCTTTCCGGACGCGTAATTCCGAATATCCGCGAGGTATTTTTCCTCCGGATCCTGCGAAAACCGCTCCAGCACCAGCACGCTGGCCCGCGAAACAGCCACGTCATTCTCGCCGCCCTCCCAGATCCCCAGCGTGGCGGATTTTCCCTGCATGAGCGTCAGCCAGCAGCCCGTCAAGAGCATGATAATGCCCGCGTGCGTGACCAGAAAACCCGTCTGATGCCGCTTCCACGGAAACCGCAGCGCGGCACTGACGATGACACTCAGGCCCAAAAGCGCAAAAAGCAGGATGAACCACCACGAAGAATAAATCCCGAACATCGACGCTTCCGCGCCGTACTCCCGGTCCACGAACGTCGCCCACCCCATCACCACCGACAGAATCGCGATCAGCGCCACCGCGAAATACATGGATCCCGCGATGCGCAACGGCCAGAGAATGATTTTTTTCATGGAAACACCCGCGCTCTAATTGATAATTGACAATTGATAATTGATAATTAACGATGGACAATGAAAATTGCGTGGCGCAGCGCCAGTAATTATCAATTATCAATTGTCAATTATCCATTTCATAATACGGGCTCCTGATCCGCGGCATCAGTTTACACAGCGCGATTCCGCCCACATAAAGAATGCACAGCGGCACGGCCATCAGGATGAGGCTCGTCGGGTCGGCGGGCGTCAGGAACATGTAAATCGTGAAAATCACGAGGATCGCGATCTTCCAGTGCGAGGCGTACGCCGCGGCGGACATGATCCCGATTCGATCCAAAAACAGCATCACCAGCGGGAGCTGGAAACTGATCCCGAAACCCAGCGGCAGGATCAGGAAAAAGTTCAGCCATTCCGAAATACGCGGATCCGGCTCGATTTTCATCCATTCATTAAAGCTGAACAGGAACTCGAGTACCGGCTGAAACACAAAGAAGAACGCCAGGGCCGCGCCGCCGAGGAACAGGCCCAGGCTGAACGGCAGGAAAATGTGCACGTATTTTTTCTCATGCGGGTAAAGCCCGGCCGCGATGAAACTCCAGACCTGCCAGAAAATCCACGGGCTGGCCACCAGCACCCCCACCACGAAAGACGCTTTAATATAAATCATGAACGACTCTTGCGCCGCCAGGCCTTTCGTCTGTACCCGCGGATCGTCGTCCACGCTGCGCCAGATGTAAATTTCCGCCAGTTGGGTGTGTTTTTTCACGTTCGCGTGCTTCGCCGCCGCTGCCGCCGCGCCCTCCATCACCTCGTCGGCCACGTTTTCATCCACATTTTCCAGCTTCTGCCACGGCCATTTCACCTCGCCCCACTTCTCCAGCGAAAAATAATCCGCAATCGTCCACGCCGGAGCCACGGGCGGAGAATCTTCGTCATCTTCCTCCCCCGCCTTTTTCGCGGGCGGCTTAATCTCCGGCAACTGACTCTCCGGAATCCCGAGCACGCGGGCCAGCTCCACCGGATTCACCCGCACACGCTCCCCCAGCAGCCCTTCCTTCTGCGGCATCAGCGCCACATCCAGCCCATAACCGCGTTCGTAAAAATTATCCAGATGCGCATGAATATCTTTGTCCAGCCGTTTTTGATAATGCTTCTGCAGCGCCCCCCGCAGCGGCGACTGAATGATCTGCACCACCGTCCCGCCGAAATACAGCCCGATCAAAAAGCCCACGGCTAAACCGATCACCGATTTAATCAGGCAAGTACGCAATTCTTCCAGATGATCCCCAAAAGACATCGAGCTGTCTTTGAAAAAATCATCTTCATCAATCATGGACATGGCAGGGGAGGGAGGTAGGAGGAATGTTGAATGGTAAATGGTTAATGGTTAATTATTTCATTATAGTCCGAACGCCGTCCGCATTTAAATCATTCACCATTAACAATTCACCATTTACAAAAGCGCAGCGGTTTCGGAAAATCCGTACATCAGGTTGAAGTTTTGCACTGCCGCACCGGCGGCGCCTTTCACGAGGTTGTCCAGGCAGCTGACGGTGATGATGCGGTCTTTGACCACCCGGGCGGTCACGTTCACGAAATTCGTAAAGCGGCAGTCGCGGGTGTTCGGCAGGGCGTCGACGACGCGGATGAACGGCTCGCCGGCGTAAAATTCCCGCAGCGCCGCCATGGCTTCCGCCTGGCTGACTTCCCGCGTGGGGATGCTGTAGGCGGTGGTGAGGATGCCTCGCTCCATGGGCACCAGATGCGGCGTGAAAATGACGCTCACGGGGCCGCTGGCCGCCGTCTCCAGCACCTGTTCGATTTCCGGTGTATGCCGGTGGGTTCCCAGGCCATACGCCGCGAAGCCCTCATTCACTTCGCAGTACAGCAGATTCGTTTTCGCCGTCCGCCCCGCGCCGCTGGCCCCGCTTTTCGAGTCGATAATGATTCCGTCCCGGCGGATGAGCCCTGCTTTCAAGAGCGGCGCAAGCGCGATGATGGCGCTGGTCGGATAACACCCGGGATTCGCCACGAGCTGTGCGTCTTTAATTTTTTCCCGAAACAGTTCCGGCAGGCCGTACGGGACGTGCCCGAGCCGCGCGGCGTCCGGATGCTCGGTCTGATACCACTGCGCGAACACGGTGGGGTCATTCAGGCGGTAATCCGCACTTAAATCCACCACCCGGCAGCCGGCCGACAAAAATTCCGGAATCCGCTCCGCCGACGCTTTATGCGGCAGGCAGCAAAACACGCAGTCCGCCCGCTGGGCCACCTGGGCCGCGGTGAGATTTTCCAGCCGCAGGTCGAGCCGCCCGGTGAGTGCCGGGTGAACTTCCGAAACGTGGAGATTTTCGTCCGACCGTGTGGTCAGGGCCGTGATTTCCACATCCGGATGCCGCAACAAAAGCGTAATCGCCTCCACCGCCGTGTACCCCGTGGCTCCAAGAATCGCGACGCGAATCATAAAACACCTTCGCCTATAATAATACGTATTTCCAGAACAGAACAATGATTACCTATTTTATCACCCTTCCGCACGCATGTCCAGAGGTTCTGGCGAAAAAATGGAAGTATGGCAACGAAAACGGCCCTGAAATTTCCCTCGGACACTTGCACTTCGGCTTTTTATACCGTATAATTAAAAGAGTATACGTACACGGACACATGTCCGCCGGCCCTTATATCCTGCCCGAACGCTCTGTTTTACAGTCAATCGGCCGAAATTACGGCGTAAACGACCCAAAATCCATTCATTTTTAATGGTTATCAAGAAAGGAATGTCTATGCGATTTTTTCTCCCCTTTAAACGCGTCGCCGTCTGTGCGGCTTTTATGTGCTTCCTGTCCGCACCGATATCCGCGGCGGAGCTGAAAACCGAGTCCTTCAGCGGCGAGCAATTCCCGCTGGTGGCGGAAGTCGTGGCGCAGGACCACCCGCTGAACCTGCTGACGCTGCCTGGCGCGAAACTCGTCCGCTCGTCGAGCGTGGATAATCCTGATTCCCTGACCGACGGCATGATCGGCACCTTCGGCGGCAACGGCCGGGTGGGAATGGACGGGACGCCTTCCCGCGTGGTGTATTATCTCGGCGGGGCGAAGAAAATTCAAAAAATTAAAATCTGGACGGGAAATATCGACTCCCGCGCGAATCAGGACTGGGAAATCCGCCTGGCCGACAATTCGAAGAACCCCGGCAGCGAGCCCGACTTTCCGAGTGCCGCGACGTTTACCTCCGGCGACAAAATCATCGGCGCCAACGCCGGCGCGTTCTGCTCGACGCTGGTGAATGAAGACGGCAGCGATGTGGGCCAGGCCGACTGGGTGGAATTCCGCATCTGGAGAACGTATCCCTCGAAGGCCGGCGACCCCGCTAAGAATGCGTCCCCGGCCAACAGTTGGGCCTCCGTTCTCGAGCTGGTGTGCATGGGCGACCCGAACGATCCGAATCTTTTCGCGTCCGAAGAGGCGAAGCAGGAGTGGATTCAGAAGCAGGCCATGATGAAGCTCATGGCGAAGCTGGCCGCCATTTCGCCGGATGTTGCCTCGGCCCTGAAAAACATGGAAGCCCTGCGGCTGATGATCGACTCGCTGGGCAAGGAGTTCCCCGGCAAGTACGACGCCGCGAAATACATGGCGAAGTGGGAGGAATTCAACGCCGCTTTCGAAAAACTGGCCGCGCCGGAGGTTTCGCAGGACGAAAAAACCAAGGGGCTGCTGGCCCTGATGGAAGACTTTAACGCCTTCCGCCGCGAGGCGATTTTCGCCAACCCGCACTTGAGTTTTGAGAAAATTCTCGTCCGCCAGTCCGGCGACGGGGCGTTCGTCAACAACTGGATTTCGCCCGTCGACCGAGACCGCCGGGAGTATAAAGACAAGCTCGTGACGGTCAACATGAAAGACCTGGCCGCCGCCTCCACGGAGTCTCGCGGGAAGGACGCGACGCTGACGACGATTTTCGAGGAGTCGAACGGCTCGTTGCTGGCCGACATCTGCCTCCACTGGGATGCGAAGCGTTTTCTCGTCACAGCGCTGAATCCCGAATACAAGCGCTGGCAGATTTACGAACTGAACATCGACGGCACCGGATACCGCCAGGTGACGCCGGACATGGGTCGGGATATCGACAACGCGGAAGGCTGTTATCTGCCCGACGGCGCGACGGTGTTCTGCTCTTCCGCCTCGATGATGGGCGTGCCGTGCATCGGCGGCTCGTCGCTGGTGGCCAACATCTTCCGCATGGAGGAAGACGGCAAGACCGTCCGGCAGCTCACCTTCGAGCAGGATCAGGACTGGTTCCCGACGATTCTCAACAACGGCCGAATCATGTACCTCCGCTGGGAGTATGTGGACATGTGCCATTATTTCTCGCGGATCATCATGACGATGAACCCCGACGGCACGCGGCAGCTGGCGTCTTACGGCAGCGGATCGTACTGGCCGAACTCGCTGTTTTATGCGAAGGCCGTGCCGGGGCACCCGACGAAATTCACGGGCATCGTCTCCGGGCACCACGGCGTGTCGCGCATCGGCGAGCTGTACGTGTTCGACCCCATGCTCGGCGACCATGAAGCCGATGGCGTCGTGCAGCAGATTCCCGGCCGGGGCAAAAAAGTCGAGGCGAAAATCGTCGACCAACTCGTCGACGGCAGTTGGCCCAAATTCGTCAGCCCCACGCCGCTGTCCGAGAATTACATTCTCGTGAACTGCCAGCCCACGCCGAATTCCCACTGGGGCCTGTACCTCGTGGACACCTTCGACAACATGACGCTGCTGTATGAGAGCCCGGAATTCGTGCTCTGGGAGCCCACGCCGGTGATGGAAAAACCCGTGCCGCCGGTCATTGCGCCGCAGTTTGTCGACGGCAGTAAAGAAGCCACCGCGTTTATCAGCGACGTTTATTTCGGCCCCGGCCTGAGCAACGTCCCCCGCGGCACCGTCAAGAAAATCCGCATCCTCTCGTACCAGTATGGCTACCGCGGAATCGGCGACCACGACCTGTTCGGCCTGGAAAGTTCCTGGGACGCCAAGCGCGTCATCGGCGAAGTCCCCGTCTACGAAGACGGCTCGGCCTCCTTCAAAATCCCCGCCAACACGCCCATTTCGCTCCAGCCGCTGGACGAAAAGGGGGCCGCGGTGCAACTCTTCCGCTCGTGGCTGGTCGGCATGCCCGGCGAGCGCGTTTCGTGCATCGGATGCCATGAAAACCAGAACAGCGTCACGCCCCGGAAGCTGGTCGAGGCCTCGCGCCAGCGGGTTTCGGAGATCGAGCCCTTTTACGGCCCCATCCGCGGCTACGGCTACGGCCGGGAAGTGCAGCCCGTCATGGACAAGTACTGTGCCGGCTGTCATAACGGCGAAAACACCGACATTCCGAACTTCGCCGACATCACGCCGTCCCACGCCGGGTACAGCGTTTCGTATCATAACGCCGTGCGTTACGTCCGCCGGCCCGGCCCCGAAAGCGACCAGCGGATGTTCAACCCCATGGAGTGGCATTCCAGCACCAGCGAATTGGTGCAGAAGCTCAACAAGGGCCATCATAATGTGAAGCTCGATGCCGAAGCGTGGCAGCGGATTCACTGCTGGATCGACTGCAACGCGCCGTACCACTCCAACTGGCTGGACATCGCCACGGCCCGCAACCGCGTGGCCCACGTGGAAAACATGGCCCAGCGCACCCAGGAGCTGCGGAGCATGTACGCGAACATCGAGGAAAACCCGGAAGCCGATTTCCATTTCGAGCGGCCCGAACGCCCGGAATTCGTGAAGCCGGAACCGGCGCCGGAAGTCGACCGCTCGGCCCCGACCGTCGCGGGCTTCCCGTTCACGCTGCCGGAAGATTACAAGCCGGAAAGTCGGGCGATGGAAGTCGGCGGCGAGAAATTCGAGATGGTGCTCATCCCGGCCGGCAATTTCGTCATGGGCGATGAAATGGGCGAGCCGGACGAGTTCCCCCGCCGCGCGGCGAAGGTCGAAAAGCCCTTCTGGATGATGACCACGGAAGTGACCAACTCGCTTTACAGTGCGTATGATCCGAAGCACGACAGCCGATTCGTCGACCAGTGGTGGAAAGACCACACCACGCCCGGCTACCCGGCCCAAAAGCCCGACCAACCCGTCATCCGCGTGACGTGGGACGAGGCGCAGGCGTTCTGTAAATGGCTCAGCGAAAAAACCGGCAAGAAATTCCGCCTCCCGACCGAGGAAGAGTGGGAATTCGCCGCCCGCGCGGGCAGCGCGGACGTTTTTCCGTTCGGCGGCATCGACGCGGACTTTTCGAAGTACGCGAACATGGCCGACGAGAGCGTGCATCAGTTTTTCGTCACCGGCGTGAACCCCCAGCCGTCCGGACACGCGGACTGGCAAATGTGGATTCCGCATGCCAAGGACGTCAACGACGGGCATTTCATGCAGGCCCCCGTGGGGTCTTACCTCCCGAACGCGTTCGGCCTGCACGACATGCACGGAAACGTCTGGGAATGGACCGCCAGCAGCTATAAAGACGGCACGCAGCTGAAAACCGTCAAAGGCGGCTCGTGGCTCGACCGCCCCAAACGCTGCCGTTCCGGCATGAAGCTGCCCTACGAAGCGTGGCAGAAAGTCGAAAACGTCGGCTTCCGCGTCATCTGCGAAGACTGACGCTGCAAGAACAGCAGCCGGGAGCGAAGCGGAACGAAGTGACGCGAAGAGATCGGATAGAATGGCGGAATGTTTTTCCACTTCTATCCGGTCTCTGCGCTAATGCTCCGCTCCCGGCTGCTGTTTCTTGTCCCCCCTCTGTTCCCCGCCGGTGGTTGTGGTATAATGCACGTGATTTATTGTCACTTTTTCTGTGAGGGCATTATGCACGACACGATTCCGAACACCTCGCCGCTGGCGTCCTGCCGGGAGCTTTACGCGCCGGTGTGGGACGAGATGCTGCTGGTCGAAGAGCGTTTGGAGACGGTCGTTTATTGCGACGACGCGTTTACGAACCGTGTTGCCAGCCACGGCTTTCAGCTTGGCGGGAAGCGGATGCGGCCGGCCGTCCTGCTCCTGTTCGCTCGGGCTGTGGGGGAAATTCAGCCCGAGCACATCCTGCTGGCCAGTGCCCTGGAGATGATTCACACCGCGTCGCTGGTGCACGACGATATTCTCGACGAGGCCCATCAGCGGCGGCACATGCCCACAGTAAACGCCCTGTGGAATAACGAAACGAGTGTCCTTTTCGGCGATTTTCTCGTCGCCCGGGCCATTCGGCAGGTCACGTCCCTCGAGAATTCGGACATCAGCCACTGCGTCGCCGAGATCAGTTGCCGCCTGTGTGAGGGCGAGATGCGGCAGGTCGGCGCGCGGGGGGATTTCGGCCTTTCGGAAGAAAAATACCGCTCGATCATCGCCGACAAAACCGCGTCGCTGTTCGCCTGCGCCTGCAAGCTGGGCGTCTTCGCGGCGCTGACGGAAAAGACCACGCTCATCCCCGGCAAAGAGCATCCGCTGGTGCAGGCCGCGGCACGATTCGGGCATCATCTGGGCATGGCGTTTCAGATCGTCGACGATCTTTTAGATCTCTCCGGCACGGAAGCGAGCATGGGCAAAACCTTGGGCACGGATCTTGAAAAGCAGAAAATCACGCTGCCCGTCTTGCGGCTTCTCGCCCAGCTCCCGCCACATGAGCGCGCGGCGCTGACGGTCGAGATGCAGGGCTGTTTCACGCCGGAATTACGAGGTGAAATTGCCCGCCGCATCCTGGAGTCCGGCGTTTACGAAGACGTCCGCCAGGCGGCCCGTCAGCACTTAACGCAGGCGGAAGTGGAGCTCGCGATTTTTGAAGATTCCCCGGCCAAAACCGCTCTGTCTCAAGTTGCCGAGTTCGTGCTCCAGCGGCGGCAGTAGCGGAGCAGCAATCGTAAAATTGCGGAAAAAGGATATGGGGGATGGGATGTGGGGTGTGGTTAAGAAACGTCCTGCGGGCAAATCACTCCCACCGCGGTTCCGGCATGCCGTCGATGCGCCAGACGGTGAAGTCCCGGTTCTCGTAAACCACAGGGAATGAATCGCTGATCGCCCCGCGCGGGCCCACCACGTACCGCACGCCGTAACGCTGCGAAATCTTCGGAAAGCGGTCTCGCGGCATCTCGTTAAATTTTTTGATCCGCCCGATGGTCGGCACGCCGTGCTCGCCGATGATGGGGCCGTAATACAGGAAATTCATGCGGTTCCACCACTCGACGAAACTCCGCGCGTCCTGCGGGCTGTCCTTCCAGACGCATACCACGTTTCGGTGCGAATACCACGTGAACGTCCGCGTGTTATACGGCACCATGAACGTCTCGCCCGGCGGCGTGTGTTCCCGGGCTTTCTCGCAGATGTCGCGCCACGCCCAGTACTCCGCGGTCTTCACACACGAGCGCGGCGCGGCCGGCGTCAGCATCCGTTGGGCGGACATATAAACCTGACATACCGCGACGACGCACAGCACCACCAGGGCCATCCGCCGCACCGCGGGCTGCTCGGGCCGATTGCGCCGTATGCCGCGTAAGGTTTTTCCGGCATTTTTTTTGTCTTTTTTAGACGCCGCTTTCGCGCCGGCCTGTGTTTTTTCATCGGATGCGTCTTTCGTCGCCGGTGCGGGATTCCGGCAAATTTCCACCGCCAAAAGTGCACAGCCCAGCGGCAACATGCCGTCCGCCAGCCGGAAGAAGTAAAACCGCATCAGCGAAATCACCTGCTCAGGATACCAGGTAAGGAACATGTTCACGATCCACCCGGCCAGTGCGATCAGCAGCGCGCCGTACACGAAAACCCGCAGCCGCATGTCGCCGTCCGAATACCGCGGCCGTGAGCAGAAAAAATTCCACACGACGATCATGGCCCCGAAACGGATGAGCATTTCCGGCTTCTGCGCGATTTTGCTCAAGAGCAGGTGATGGGCCAGACGCTCGACCACGTTCACGTGATTCGCCGCCTTCAAGAGCTCCGGCGGCACGCCCACATTCAGCATCAAAAGCGGCACGACCGCGACCATGGACAGCGCAAAAGCCGCCGTCAGGGCCGGCATCATGCTCCACAGCGTGGGCACACTCCGCTGGGGGGGCTCATCCAGACTCCGCAGCAGCAGCCACGCCAGCCCCACCGCGACGATCGCCCACCCGCCGACCAGCACGTGAAACATGGCGGAAAATCCCAGCAGAATCCACGTCCGGTTCCAGTGCCCGCGGACCAGCTCGCCCAGCGCGAAAAATAGAAACACATACGCGAAACTTTTCGCCTCCACGCCGCCGATGATCCACTCCCCGGCAAAGGTTCCGTACTGCATGAGGCACGTGAAAATCGCGGCCGACAAGACGGCACTCCCCCACTGCGGCATCAGCCCCCGGCTCAGCCGCTCCCAGCCCACCGCCAGCAGGCCCCACGTCAGCACGCGCCCGATCCACGCCACCGCGTTCATGGGAAAGAAGAGCGTCAGCCAGCCGAACGTGAAATAAAACACCGGGTGCGCGTCCGGGGTGTCAAGAAAAAAGTCGCCCGGCGCGTAATCGGGGTTCCAGTAAGCCGCCGCCTTCCCGAGATAATGCGCCTCGTTCACATCCGGCACGGTATACGCCCCGTAAACAAAAAAAACGCAGAAAATCAGCAGCGTTTCCAACACACGCGGCCAGGATTTTTGAGAAGGCGGGAGATTTTGCATGCATGCGTCCTTATTATAATTGCGGGAAATGGGAGTGGGAAAAAAATTGATAATTGACGCAAGCGAGCCACCGGCCGAAAAATTCACATTACGCAGTTAATTATCAATTGTCAATTTTAATCCCCATCACCTTCATCAGCAGTTTCAGGTCTTCCCAGGTCGCGACTTTCTGGGCGGGGTTCCGCAGCAGGTACGCGGGGTGGTACGTGCAAATGACCTGAATGCCTCGGTAATCGTGCACTTCGCCGCGGAGTTTGCCGATGGTCGTGGTGGTGTTCAGCAGGTTCTGCGCGGCCGACGCTCCCAGGCAGCAGATGAATTTCGGCTTCACGATGGAAATCTGCGCATCCAGAAACGGCCGGCAGCGCTCGGCTTCCACGGGCAGCGGCGTGCGGTTTCCCGGCGGGCGGCACCGCAGGATGTTACACACGTACGTCTGCTCTTCCCGCGAAATCTTCATCCCCTTCTCGATCATGTCCGTCAGCAGTTTCCCGGCCCGCCCGACGAACGGAACACCCTGCTTATCCTCATCCGCACCCGGCGCCTCGCCGACGAACATCAATTCCGCGTAAGGATTCCCCACGCCCAGCACCGTCTGCGTGCGATTCGCCACCAGTTCCAGGCACCGCGTGCAGCGGGCAACTTTCGCCGCAAGGATTTTCAGCGCCTCCACCCGGTCCGGCATCTCCGCCAGCGCCGCCAAATCCTCACACCCAGCCGTCTGCGGCGCCGTTACCGGCAACGCGCTTTTCGTTTCTTTTTTCTTCATTTCGGGCTTCACTGCATAATCATACGGTCTGTTTTGCGGCACTGTCCGACTCGCCGGCCCGCCATTTTCCGCATTTTCACGATTTTCAGGCACACGCGGCCGCGCGGGTTCCAGCGCCGCCTGGGGAGCCGCATCCGCTGGGCCGAGCTTTTTCGCCGCCTCCAGAATTTCCGTAAAACGCCCCGCGACCACTTCCGTCATGCCGGACGCCTGGTATGCCTGGATACGCTGAATGAGTGCCTGGAAGGAAAACGTCATGCCGAGACCTGAAAAACTCCGCGGCGGGGTAAAAATTCACTCCATTATTATATATTTTTCCAAAAAATTTACAAGCCGCGAGAAAAATTTGCGTGGTTACCAGGTTCATTCCATTATGAAACAGCAGCCGGGAGCGGAGCGTTAGCGCAGAGACCGGATCGGAGTGGAAAAATCCCGGGGATTCTATCCGGTCTCTTCGCGTCACTACGTTCCGCTGCGCTCCCGGCTGCTGTTCTTGCGGAACCATCCATTTGTTGCGCCCCGGCCTCATGGACTTTCCGCCGAAAGCGGATATAATAAAAATGGTCATTTTTCTGAAATGACACACCCCACCCAGCCTGTTCGCACGTACTTACGTTTATGGATAAATCAAAAGCCCTGGGCACCGAGCCTGTTTTCCGCCTCCTGATCTATTACGCGATCCCCGCGGTAATCGGCATGCTCGTGCAGGTTTCTTATAATGTGGTTAACAGCATTTTTGTCGGGCAATTCGTTGGCCCGGACGGTCTGGCGGCCGTTACGCTCGTCTTCCCCATTTCCGTCCTGGGCACTGCGTGCAGCATGCTGGTCGGCGTGGGCAGTTGCGCCGTCATCTCCATGCTTCTGGGACAGGAGAAACGCGACGAGGCCCAGCGCGTCCTGGGAAACGCGATGTTCCTGTTTTTCGTCATTTTCCTGCTGCTTTTCGTGCTGATTATTTCTTTTGGGCACTGGTTCATCGAATGCGCGGACGTGACGCCGCAGGTTTCGGAGATGGCCTGCCAGTACATGTACATCACGATGGCGTTCGCCGTCCTGCCGGGAATCGCGTACGGCCTGAATAACATCATTCGCGTGCAGGGGAATCCGCATGTCGCGATGGCGACGTTGCTGGTCGGTGCCATTCTGAACACGATTCTGGACCCGATCTTCATTTACGTTCTGGGCTGGGGTGTGAACGGCGCGGCGTGGGCCACCGTTCTCTCCCAGAGCGTGGCGTGCACGTGGGTCATCCTTTTTCTGTGCAGCAAGAAGAGCCTCCTGAAAATCCGTTTGGGGAACATCCGTTTTCGCCCGGAAATCGCGAAGCCCGTGCTGAAAATCGGGCTGGCGCCGTTTCTGATTCAAGTCGCCGCGTGTTTTCAGGGCGTGCTGCTGCTGACGCAACTGGCGAAGTATGGCGTGCAGTATGATCCCGCGCATGGCGGCGACGTGGCCATCGCCACCTGGGGCATTACGTTCCGCGTGGGCATGATCGTCTTTCTGGTGATCGTCGGTATTTATCAGGGGGCACAGCCGATCATCGGGTACAATTACGGTGCCCGGCAGTTCCCTCGCGTCAAGGCCGCCACACTCCAGGCCATCCTGATCGCCACCATCTGGTGCGTCTGCTGCTGGGCCTTCCTGCAACTGAACACGGACGCCGTGGTGCGGGTGTTCACGAAAACCGCGATGACCGACATGGAAGAATACGAGGAAATCGAGCCTTCCGCCACGCCATCCCCCATCCTCCAGCCCCTATCCCCAGCGGAGGAAGCTGCGAAATCCCGCCTTTTGGTTAAAGTTGCGCCATTCGCGCTGCGGGTGAGCCTACTGATGATGCCGCTGATCGGGTTTCAGGTGCTGGCGTCCCATTATTTTCAGGCCGTCGGCAAGCCCGGCATTTCGATTTTCCTCAGCCTCAGTCGGCAGGTCACGATCCTCATCCCCGCGATTTGGATTTTCCCCATCCTCTGGGGCATTACGGGCATCTGGTACGCTTTCGCGTTCTCGGACTTCATTGCCGCGGTGATTACGTGGGTGTTTTTGCGCCGTGAATTGCGGATTTTGGACGACCTGGCCGCGGGAAAAGCGACCGCCGCGATCCTGGAACAGCTTCCCGACACGACAAGCATGGATTACCCGCCGCCGACGGAAACGGATTATTTTTAAGGCATTTACCAGCATAACGGATTCAAGAAACAGCAGCCGGAAATGCAGCGCCAGCGCAATGACCGGATAGAAGTGGGGAATGTGTTTCCATTTCTACTGTCCTTCACATAACGATTAAACCTTCTATCCGGTCTCTTCGCGTCACTGTGTTCCGCTCCGCTCCCGGCTGCTGTTTCGTGGATACATGAACCTGATAACCGCGCTTAAGCGACTCACCCTTTCACTTTCCCATTTCCCTGGATAAGAAAACATCTCCCATGCGTCTGAGTGGCCTGGTTGACTGCAACAGTTTTTTCGCGTCGTGCGAGCAGGTTTTCGCGCCGCATCTGGTCGGAAAGCCGGTGATCGTGCTGTCGAACAACGACGGCTGCGTGGTGGCCCGTTCGCGCGAGGCGAAGCGGCTGGGCATCCCCATGGGGGCCCCGTTTTTTGAAGTCCGTCGGCTGTGCGAAAACGAGCGAGTCGCCGTCTTCTCCGGCAATTTTCATCTTTACGGCGACATGAGCCGGCGCGTGATGCAGTGCCTGCGACAATGGACGCCGCGGATGGAAATTTACTCCGTCGACGAGGCGTTTCTCGACCTGACGGGCGTCCCGAACGCCGAAACGCCGGCCTTTCAGCGCGACCTGGTGAACATGGTGCAGAAATGGACGGGCATTCCCGTTTCGCTGGGCGTCGCGCGGACGAAAACACTGGCGAAAGTGGCGAATCACGTCGCGAAAAAAAGCGGCGCCGGATTTTTTACCATCGACACCTCGGCGGAACTCCAGGCCATCCTCGCCCCCCTGCCGGTGGTGGAAATCTGGGGTGTGGGCGCCCGCAGTGCCAAAAAACTCACGCAACTTGGCATTCGCAGCGCGTGGGATCTCGTCTGCGTGGATCCGCTGTGGGCCCGGAAGCAGTTTTCGGTCGTCCTGGAGCGGATCGTCCGCGAGCTGCAGGGCGAGCCGTGCCTGGAGCAGGAAACGCTTCCCGCGCCGAAACAGTCGATCCAGATTTCGCGGTCATTCGCCGACCGTATTACGGCACTTTCGGAGCTCGAAAAACCCGTTTCGACCTTCACGGCCCGGGCTATGGAAAAGCTTCGCGCGCAGGACGGACTGGTCAACGCGGTTTATCTGAGTGTCATCGGCCGCTGGGCAGAGCCGCAAGTGGAAGACGCCCCGGCGGCGCAACTTCCTCCGTCATCGAGCGAGCCGGCCAGTGGCTGGAGCGCCGTCCCGAAGTGGGCCCACACCGCCCCTCCCGGCACGTTTTACAGTGACGGCGTGACGATCCCCCTGGGCCGAGCCACCGACAACACCCGCGACGTGCTGCCGATGGTACTGGCAGCGCTGCGTCAACTTTACCATCCGCGGGTGGCTTACAAAAAAGCCGGCGTCACGCTCCTGGGCCTGACCTCCCGTGGCGACGACCAGCAAACCCTCCTATTCGACAACACGCCTGGCCAGGATGCCCAGCGAGGCCAGCGTCTGATGGAGGTTCTCGACCAAATCAACGCCAGTCTCGGCGGACGGAGCGTCGTTTTCGGCTCCGAAGAGCTCCCCTCCAAGCGCTCGTGGCACGGCCGCAGCGAGCGAAAATCGCCGAACTACACCACCGACTGGGACGACCTGCCGCGCGCCAAGTGAGCCATCCCCCACCTCGCCCGCAACACACATTCCCTCCTTAACATTTGCCGAAAAACGGGTATAATCTTATCTCCATATATAATATAGTCAGTCCCTCTCAGTACAGGAATCCAATAAATCATGACCAAAGAAACCCCCGCAACCTTCGAGCTCCCGAAACAGTACGACCACCACGCCACGGAGGCGAAATGGTATGCGTACTGGGAAAACCACGGCCTGTTCAAAAGCTCTCCGAATCCCGACAAAAAGCCGTTCACGATCGTGATTCCGCCGCCGAACGTCACCGGGGCGCTGCATCTGGGGCACGCGCTGAACAATTCGCTGCAGGATATTCTCATCCGCCAGCGCCGCATGCAGGGGTTCGAGGCGCTGTGGGTGCCGGGTACGGACCACGCGGGAATCGCCACACAGGCGGTGGTCGAGCGGCGGTTGCGTGAGGAGGAAGGCCTCACCCGCCACGAGCTCGGCCGCGCGGGGCTGGTGGAACGCATCTGGAACTGGAAAAACGCTTACGAAAAACGCATCGTCGGGCAGCTCAAGTCGATGGGGTGCAGCTGCGACTGGAGCCGGCTGCGGTTCACGCTCGACGATGTCTGCGCCCGTGCCGTACGGCATACGTTCTACACGTTTTTCGAAAAGGGCCTGGTTTACCGCGGCAAGCGGCTCGTCAACTGGGACTGCGCGCTGCAAACGGCCGTCAGCGACGACGAGGTTTCGCACGAGACCGTGGCCGGCTTTTTCTGGTACTTTCGTTACCCCGTCATGAACCCGCAGCCCGGCGAGCCCACGCACGTGACCGTCGCCACCACACGCCCCGAGACCATGCTGGGCGACACCGCCGTGGCCGTTCATCCCGACCCGGAGGCGGAGCTGAATCGCGTGGAGGCCGAGCTGCGTGAGAAACTCGCGGCGGCAAGCGACAAGGAAAGGGACGAACTGCAAGCCGATCTGGACGCCATCCTCGCGCGGCGGGAGTCGCATCTGGCGTTACTCATAAAACTCCGTAACATGGCGCTGGCGGGGCGGAAAATTCTCCTGCCGCTGGCGAACCGCGAAATCCCGCTGGTGGCGGATGCGTGGGCGAAGCCGGAACTGGGCACGGGCTGCGTGAAAATCACTCCCGCGCACGACCCGAACGACTACGAGGTGGGCCGGCGCTGCGACCTGGCGATGATTAACATCATGACGAAGGCCGGGACGCTCAACGACGCCGTGCCCGAGAAATACCGTGGCATGACGATGATGGCGGCGCGGGATGTGGTGGTGGCGGATCTCGATGCGGCCGGCCTGCTGGAAAAAGTCGAGGAGCGCGAAATCGAAATCGCCCACAGCGACCGCTCGAAGACGGCGATCGAGCCGTTTTTGAACGACCAGTGGTTCGTGCGCATGGACGAACTCGCGCAGTCCGCGATGGACGCCGTGACCGACGGCCGCGTGAAAATCCACCCGCAACGGTACACGAAAAGTTACCTCGACTGGCTGAGCGAAAAACGCGACTGGCCGATCGGCCGACAGCTGTGGTGGGGCCACCAGATTCCGATCTGGTACTGCGTGCCGAACGAAGACGGCGGCAAACCCGCAACCGAAATGCAGTTAAAAGCCGCGTTCGACGGCCGGGACGACGTTTCTTACCTCTGGAACGAAGAGTCCGGGCAGTGGTGGATCTGCGCCTGCGAAAAAGACCTCGCCGCGGACGCCGTGCCGGGCTTTACGCTCGTGCAGGAGGAAGACGTGCTGGACACCTGGTTTTCCAGTGCGCTGTGGCCGCACTCGACGCTTGGCTGGCCGGATCAGACGCCGGAGCTGAAATATTATTACCCGACCAGCGTGCTGATCACCAGCCGCGACATCATCACGCTGTGGGTGGCGCGGATGGTGCTGGCCGGGCTGCAAAACTGCGGCGACGTGCCGTTCCACGATGTGTTCATCCACCCCAAAATCCTCGACAAGTACGGCGACACGATGTCCAAGTCGAAAGGCAACGGCGTGGACCCGATCGACGTCATGCGGAAATTCGGGGCCGACTCGCTGCGTCTGGGCCTGGCGTGGCTCACGACCGACACGCAGGACGTGCGGCTGCCCGTGGATTTCGAGTGCCCGCACTGCGGGGCGATCGTCGAGCAGACGCGTGAAAACCGGGTGCTGCCGAAAGTGAAATGCCCGCACTGCAAGGAAAGTTTTTCCACGCAGTGGGCCGAGGCTGACGCCGACCATGCCCTGCCGCGCGGGGCCGTCATCAGCGAGCGTTTCGAGATGTTCCGCAACTTCTGCAACAAACTCTGGAACGCGTCCCGCTTCACGATGATGCACCTGGAAGACGATTTCGCGGCCGTGCAGGCGGGGGAATACACGCTTTCGCCGGTGGATGATGCGGCACTGTATGTCGAAGACCGCTGGATACTGAGTCGGCTGGCGACTGTCTCGCGGCAAGTGACCGAGGCGCTGGCCGACGGAAAATACCATTACGCTGACGCGACGCGGGCGCTGTACGACTTTACGTGGGACGAGTTTTGCAGTTTTTATGTGGAAATGCTCAAATACCGCCTGCAAAACCCCGAGACCAAGCCGCTGGCGAAGCGCGTGCTGGCGTACGTCCTGGACGGCATCCTGCGGCTGCTGCACCCCTTCATCCCCTTCCTCACCGAGGAGGTCTGGCACCTGCTGGCCCAGGTCGCCCCTGTGCGTGGGCTGACCGAAGAGGAGTTAAAGACGCCGCTGTCCGAAAGCATCATGCGAGCCGCGTGGCCGGAACTGCCGGAGTCGCGCCGCAACCCGACCATCGAGGCGCAGTTTGCCGTTTTCCAGGACGTGCTGCGTGCCGTGCGTGAAATCCGTGCCAGGCAGGGTGTGCCCGCGAAGGAGGAAATTCAGTTCGCCGTCAAGTGCGGCGCCGAAACGGCAGCGCTCTTGGAGCCCATGCGTCCGTATTTTTTAAGCATGGCCGGTGCGAAAGTTTCCGGCTGGGGCGAAAACGTGGAGATGCCCGCCATTTCCTCGAACGCCACCGGCGCGAACTGGGAAGTCGCCGTCGACCTCAGCGGCTTCATTAACGTGGAAGCCGAACTCGAAAAGCACCGCAAGCAGTGCGAGAAATTGACCGGGTTGATCGCCGCCAAGCGCGCGAAGCTCTCGAACGAAAACTTCACGGCCCGCGCTCCCGAAAACGTCGTCGCCGCCGAGCGTGCCACACTCGCCGACATGGAAGAACAGCTCCGCGCCGCCGAAGACGCGATTCGCCGACTGTCGGAATAATGCTTTTAAACAACAGCCGGGAATGAAGCGCAGCGGAATGACCGGATCAGAAGTATTAAGCTTTTTTCAACTTCTAATCCGGTCATTCCGCTGCGCTTCATGCCCGGCTGCTGTTTTGCATCTCACGCCTGCGACGCCGTAATCGCTAGCTTCACGAAAAGCGGATGCGTTCCCACCGTGGGCAGCCGGCAGAACGTCAGGCCCAGCGTCTTGGCGTGTGCTGCCGCGTCCATGTCCAGATCATATACGATTTCCATATTCTCCAGCGGAAATCCCAGCGGCACGACCATCGCGGTGGCCCCCGGGTGGCGCTGCGCGACGTTCTCCAGTGTCTCTTTCACGCCCGGCTCCAGCCACGTCCCCGGCCGACCGCTGGCACTCTGCCACGCCACGTATGCATGCCGTGGGGCGTGTGGAATCATCCCGGCAAGCATTTCGCACATCCGCGCGACGCACGTCTCCACTTGCCGCGCATACTCGGCCGTGTCTGCCAGCGCCACGGGGACGGAATGAGCCGTGAACAGCAGCGCGGCGTGTTCCCGCTCCCATTCCGGCATTTCCCGCAGCGCCTGCGCCAGGACATCCGCCTGGGCGGTCAGAAAATCCGGGTGCTCATAAAACGGGGGCATTTTCACCCACTGCGGCGCGTGCGGGCCGACCGATTCCGCCGCCTCCGCCAGCGCGTCCCGATACGCCCCGTCACTGAAAACGCCGCCGAACGGCGCGGGCACGAACACCAGCGTCCGCCGCACGCCATCCCGGGCCATTCGCCGAAACACATCCGCCACCAGCGGCTGCGAATGCCGGCACGCCCAATACACCGGCAGCGCCGTCCCGTTTTCCGCCAGCATTTTTTGCATGGCCGCCATGAGCTCCCGGGCGTGGGCGTTCATGGGACTGACGCCTCCGAAATGCGCGTAATGGCGCTCGACGTCCGCCCGCCGCGCGTCCGGCGTCCGCTTCCCGGCGAGAATATGATCCAGAAACGGCCCCACCTCCGCCGCGCATTCCGGCCCGCCGTACGTCAACAATAATAGCGCATCATACGCGTGTGGAGAAGGTGAATCGTTCATCGGAATAGCAAAAAATAACGCGGCAACAAAAATAAATCACACATTTTTATTTTACACCACACCCTCAAAAAATACAACCCGCGCGAAAAAAAACGATTTTTTTGCCGCTCCCTTCCTTGTACGCCATCAAGAAAAGGTGTATAATCTTGCGCGGGATTAAGTGAACACACCCCTGAGCGACACCGTATCCCCCGTTATTCTTTTTCTTTCATGTTCCCCAAACTTATGGAGGTATCTGATCATGGCTTATAACCCTTTTGAAAATGCACAGGCCCAGTTCGACAAGGTCGCGAATATGGTGAATCTTGAGCAGAGTGCACGCGATCTGCTTCGCGCGCCGATGAAGGAATTTCACTTCACGATTCCCGTCAAGATGGACGACGGCACGACCAAGGTGTTCCAAGCCTACCGCATTAAACACAACGACGCGCGCGGCCCGGCCAAAGGCGGCCTGCGTTTTCACCCCCACGAAACCGCCGACACCGTGCGGGCACTCTCGATGTGGATGACGTGGAAGTGCGCCGTGGTCGACATTCCGCTGGGCGGCGGTAAAGGCGGCGTGGTGTGCGATCCCCGAACCATGTCCCTGGGCGAACAGGAACGGCTCTGTCGCGGTTTCGTCCGCCAGTGCTTCTCGCAGATCGGCCCCATGATCGACGTCCCCGCGCCGGACGTGATGACCAACGGCCAGCACATGCTGTGGATGATGGATGAGTACGAGACGCTGGCCGGCGGCCGTTATCCTGGCGTCATTACCGGCAAGCCCGTCGGCTCCGGCGGTTCGCTGGGCCGCACCGAGGCCACCGGATTCGGCATGGTTTACGTCCTGAACAACCTGCTGGAAGCTGAGAATATGGACATCCGCAACACTTCCGCCAGCCTCCAGGGTTTCGGCAACGTGGGCGAGTACGCCGCGAAGCTATATACCGAGCTGGGCGGCAAAGTCATTTGCGTTTCCTGCTACGACGCCGCCGACAAAACGGCTTACACCTTCCGCAAGAAGGCCGGCTGCGATATCGACGAGCTGGTCAGCATCAAGGATTCCTTCGGCAGCATCAATAAAGACAAAGCCAAGGCCCTGGGCTACGAAATCCTGCCCGGCGATGCGTGGATCGCCGAAGAAGTCGACATCCTCATTCCGGCCGCCCTGGAAAATCAGATCACGCCCGAGAATTTTCCGAACATTTCCAAAAAAGTTCGTGTCATCTGCGAGGCCGCCAACGGTCCGACCACCCCGGACTGTGACCCCCTCATCCAGGAGCGCGGCATCATCCTCATCCCGGACTTCCTGGCCAACGCCGGCGGCGTCACGTGCAGCTACTTCGAACAGGTGCAGTGCAACATGAATTACTTCTGGAGCCGCGAAGAAGTGCTCGAAAAACTCGAATACGCGATGGTCAAGGCGTTCCGCGCTGTGTATAATCTCGCCAAAGAGCGCGACGTGTACATGCGCGACGCGGCGTACATGATCGCCATCGGCCGGGTCAACAACGCGATTAAACTCCGCGGCTGGGTTTAAACACGACTGCAGAGCCGCAATCGTTAGATTGCGAGAACAGCAGCGGCCATTTAAACAATAGGGCACATCCAAAATCAATATAAACGGCGGGAAACAGCAGCCGGGAGCGGAGCGTTAGCGCAGAGACCGGATTGAAGTGGGAAAAAACCCGGACGATTCTACCCGGTCTCTTCGCGTCACTGCGTTCCGCTGCGCTCCCGGCTGCTGTTCTTGTGGCTGCATCGATTTTGGATGTGCTCTAGCCGGGAATGGAGCGCAGCGAAATGACCGGATCGGAAGTGGAAAAGTATTCGCCAGTTCTAATCCGATCATTGCGCTGCGATTCATTCCCGGCTGCTGTTTAAATGGTGACGCTGCAGTCCATAAAAAAACGGTGATGAAACTCGCTTTCACCACCGTTTTATTGTATTTTTTACGGGAAGGAAACCCGATTTAGACGGCCGCTTTCGCCGCCTCGACCACGGCATCAAAACCGGCCGGATCATGGATGGCCATGTCCGAAAGGACTTTCCGGTCCAGCACAATATTCGCCTTCAGCAGGGCGTTAATGAATTCGCTGTAACGCATGCCGCGCTCACGGCAGGCGGCGTTAAGGCGGATGATCCACAGCTCGCGCATCTTGCGTTTTCTTACTTTCCGGTCACGGAACGCATAAACGCCCGCGCGAAGCAGCGTCTCCTGCACCGTGCGGTTCAGATTCCCACGACCGCCGCGAAATCCCTTCGCCTTTTTCATCATCCGCTTTTTCGCTTTATTGCGAGCGGCACCATTCGTCGTACGCATGATAATGTATCCTGTTTCAAATGTTACAATTTTCGGAATCAAGGTCCCGCGGTGGCGTCCGAACACGATTCAGCAGCCGCTACGACGTTTACTCCTACCCGTTCCGACCAAATATGAATCGCGGCCTGCGTGCCAAAACGACACAAAACGCCGCGATTCCGGACATTAATAACTGTTTCCGCACAGTGCCTTCACAATGCGGGTGTTTTCCGCACTGGAAATTGCCGTCGTGCCGCGCAGATGGCGTTTCCGCTTCTGCGACATACGCGACGCAATGTGGCTCGTGCCCGCGCTGCGATGCATGGCTTTTCCGGAACCGGAAAGGCGAAAACGTTTTTTTGTCCCTTTATGCGTCTTTAATTTCGGCATACTACATCTCCTTCATTAACTAGAGGGAACTCCCAAAACAATCAGAAAAAGTATTATAGCCGCGAAAAACATTTTGCCAAGGGGGGAGAGGGGAAGGAATGAGGGATGAGAAATGAGGAATCGTGTTTACTTCATCCCCATTCCACAATTCCTTATTCCTTTTTAATTCCTCACTTCAATTTCGCCGGGGGGGCTTTTCCGTACGCAGAAGATCAGTAGAATTATATTCAGTGAAAAGTTCTGCTGAACTGTATATATAAACGTAAGTTATGACCATGGAGACATTATATGCCGAATGAAAAAGCGGTTCTTACCGTCGGCGACAAGCGGATCGAGCTTCCTGTCCTGCGGGGCGTGGAGGGCGACACGGCGGTGGATATTTCGAAACTCTACGACGAGCATTGCCTGCTGACGTACGACCCATCTCTGGGCAGTACGGCCGTGTGCCACAGCAAGATTACATATATTAATGGGGAAGAAGGCATTTTGCGTTACCGCGGGATTCCGATCGAGCAGTTCGTGACGGATTCGCCGAACTTCATCGAGGTGGCGTACCTGCTGATGGTGGGGCACTTGCCGAATAAGGACGAGCTGGCGAATTTCCGCCTGATGCTGGAGGAGAACGAGCTGCTGCATGAGAATTTGCGGTATCAGTTCCGGAACCTCCCGGCCGGCGCGCCGCCCATGGCGCAACTTTCGGCCATGCTCAGTAACCTGGCCTGTTTTCATCGGGATTTCCTGGTGCTGGATAATGACGCGGAATTTCTTGGCATGGCCGCCCGCCTGATCAGCAAGGTGCGCACGATCGCCGCCGCGTCTTACCGCCGCAGTAAGGGACTGCCGTATATTTATCCGGACCCGAAACTCCGGTACTGCGCGAATTTCCTGCACATGATGTTTTCCATTCCGTACCGGCAGTTTGAAATCTCGCCGGAAGTGGAGAATGCGCTGAACCTGATCCTGATTCTGCACGCCGACCACGAGCAGAATTGCAGCACGGCCACGGTGCGGACGGTGGGCTCCGCGCGGGCGAATCTTTTCGCGTCGTGTGCAGCCGGCGTCAGTGCCCTGTGGGGTCCGCTGCACGGCGGGGCGAATGTGGAAGTGATGGAAATGCTTAAGGGCATTCATGAGGGCGGGCTGACGCCGGAAGATTGCATCCGGATGGCGAAAGACAAGCAAAATCCGTTCCGCCTTTTCGGTTTCGGCCACCGGATTTACAAAAATTACGACCCGCGGGCGAAAATCCTCCGGGAAGCCGCGGATCAGGTTTTCGCGTCCATGAAAATGAAAGAGCCGGATCCGCTTCTGGACATCGCGAGGAAACTGGAGGAGCTGGCCCTGAAAGACCCGTATTTCGTGGAGCGGAAACTGTACCCGAACGTCGACTTTTACAGCGGCATTCTGCTCCGCGCGATGAACATTCCGACGAACATGTTCACGGTGATGTTCGCCATCGGCCGACTGCCCGGGTGGATTGCGCAGTGGAAAGAACTGCATGACACCCCCGGCGCGAAAATCATGCGGCCGCGGCAGATTTACATGGGAAACACGATCACGGATTATGTGCCCATGGAGGAGCGGGACTGATTTTCAGTGCCGATTCAGTGGTTTTTTTGAGATTTACACACTCACGCCGGGGCTTTCCGGCGTGGGTTTATTTTTATCCTGAATGAAAATGGGAGAACCATGATGATGAAAAAAATCGGCGTGTTATTTTTTGTTGCGTGGTGCGTGTTTTTTATTTCGCGCGCGGCGGTGGCGGATGAGCCGGTGGTGGTGAAGGACGTGCCGTATGTCACGGACGGGGACCCGCGGCAGAAGCTGGATATTTATCTCCCGGCGGATTATGAGAAAGCGGAAAAGCCGCTGCCGCTGGTGCTACTGATTCATGGTGGCGCCTGGCAGGAGGGAAATAAAGAGATGGACGGACACATGCCGAGTATTGCGCGGTGGTTCACGAAAAAGGGGTACGCGGTGGCGGCGAATAATTACCGTCTCGCGCCCGAGCATCCCATGCCGGCGCAGGTGCTGGACTGTAAAGCGGCCGTGCGGTGGCTACGGGCGAATGCGAAAAAGTATCATCTGGACGCGGAAAGATTCGGCGCGTGGGGAATTTCCGCCGGCGGACACCTGACGGCCATGCTCGCCACCACGGGCGAAACGCGGGAATTCGACACGGGTGAAAATCTGAACCAGGCCAGTAAAATTCAGGCGGCGTGTGTGCTCTGTGGCCCGGAGGATTTCATTTTTTGGCAGGAAAATCGCCCTGCTATCACGTTTACCTCTATTTTTCCGAAAGTTTTCGGTGGCAGCGCTCGCGAGACGAAACCGCTGGCGACGAAAATGAGCCCCCGGCTTTATGTCAGCGAAAAAACTCCGCCGATGATGCTCATGCACGCGGAGGATGATGCGCTGGTGCCGATCATTCAGGCGGAAAAAATGGTGGAAACGCTCAAGGAAAAGAATGTGCCGCACGCGTTTCGCCGTTTCCCGGCGGGAGAAGGTGGCCACGTGGTGCCCGGGTATTTTAATGAGGAAGGCCAGAAAACCACAGTCGCGTTTTTTGATCGTCATCTGAAGGGCGAAGAGCCGTCGGTGGGGGCGGACGCGCCGGGGAAAAAAGAGGTGACGCCGCAATTCACGGCGTTTCGCGATATTCCGTATGTGAAAGACGGCGGCGAGCGTCAGCGGCTGGACATTTACCTCCCGGCCGGTTATGAAAACACGAAAAAAGCGCTGCCGCTGGTGGTGCTGATTCATGGCGGCGGCTGGGAAGCTGGGAATAAGGAAGGGACGGCGGGGCTGGCCGGGTGGTTTTTGCCGCGGGGTTTTGCCGTGGCGGCGATCAATTACCGTTTCGTGCCGCAGGATCCCATGCCCGCGCAGCTGGTGGACTGTAAGGCGGCGCTGCGGTGGCTGCGGGCGCACGCGAAAGAATATCATTTCGCGCCGGAGAAAATCGGCGTGTGGGGCATGTCCGCCGGCGGGCACCTGGTCGCGCTTTTAGGCACCACGGGTGAAACGCGGGAATTTGACACGGGGGAGTTCCTGGAGCAGTCCAGCGCCGTGCAGGCGGTGTGTGATGTGTGCGGGCCCACGGATTTTCCGGTGTGGTGGAAAGGTCAGGAAGTGGCACGGACGCTCTGGCCCGCGGAGAAACTTTTCGGCGGAAGCCAGGAAGAAAAGGCGGACATGATCCGCAAAATGAGCTCGCACCTCCAGGTGACGGAGAAGGCGGCCCCCATGCTCATCTTGCATGCGGAGGGGGATGATCTGGTGCTGCCGGAGCAGTCTCGGCTGCTGGACGCGGCGCTACGGAAAGCGGGCGTGGAAAGCGATTTACGCGTTTATGAGGCCCATGAAGGCGGCCACAGCTCGAAGCGCTTTTGGGACGCGGACGCGCAGAAGTTCATTCCGGATTTCTTCGAAAAACATCTGAAGCCGTAAAAATCGCGTTCACGGGAGAGTCGCTCAATGGCGGCTCTTCCGCGAAAACGCAGTCGAAAACTTCCGGCGTCGCGGCCGGTTGCACGGCAGTGACGCTTTCCAGCACGGCGGCGGAAACGGCGCTGGCGGAGGCCGGGAAGTCGGCCCAGGAAACGTCTTCTGCCGAAACTTGCGGTGCGGGAGACGTTTTCACCGGCGCGGGCGTCCACAGCGGCTGTGTGGCGTGAATCGCTTCGGAGGTGGTAAACGCGTTCTGCGAAAACGCCGCCGTTTCGTTCTTTTCAGGCACCCAATAAAGCAGCCCGGTGTGATAATCGGCCGCGTTATATTTTGCAGGCGTTTCCAGCACCGGCGTTTCGATCGTCGGCGAGAAGCCGAACATCGCGGCGATTTCCGGCGGCAATTCTTCCATGGCCGGCAGCGCCGCTTGAAGTGCTTCGTTTAGCGCGGCGATCATCTGCGGGACGGTAACATTTGCGGCGCTTTCTCGAGTCGCGCCGTACTGTTTCGCGAATAAAATCAGGTCGTAAATGTTGATTTTGCCGTCGCCGTTGAAGTCCGGCACGGGGTTCGTCGCAGTGCTCTGACCGTAAGCTTTGGCGAATTGGATGAGGTCGTAAATGTTGATCTTGCCGTCGTCGTTGAGGTCGTAGGGGACGGCCCAGACATCGGTCGCGAGGTTCGTATCGTTGACGCGGAGCCAGCTTTGCGTGCCGGCGTCGCGGTAAATGTCGCTGGCAGCCACGCCCGGCTTGTCGGCGCTGACGCCTTTGGTCGCGGGCGTGAAATAGAAAACAGCCAGGAGATTCGCTTCGCCGTCGGCAGGCTCGACGTACGTCGCCCTGGGCTTCATCGTGATGGTGAAGGTCGTCATGCCGGTGCTTTCGTCCTCGTGCGATTCCCCTTGCGTGAGGATCACATTGGAACTCGAGGTTTGCCGCAACTGAAACAGATTTGCGTCGTAGGTGACGGTCACCTGCTGTTGGAACTCGCCGCCGACCGTCCAGAGCTCAAGGTAAAACGGCTGCCATTCGTGAATCGCCTCGGCGGAGGTGGGGATTTGGGTAGCGAAAATGCCGGAATACTGCGTGCAGACCACGGGGGTGATGGGGCTGACCGGCGTGGGTTCGTCGACGACGGTCTGGTAGGCGCCCATGTCGACGGTGCCGCCGCTGATGCGCCGATTGCCGAGAATGTCGGCGGTGATGCCCGTCGCCAGGACGGTGCTGGCCGTGCCGCGCGCGGGCGAGGTTTCCTGCAGGCGGAGGTCTTGCTGAAGCCAGGTGCCTTGGGGCGTGACGGCGGCGAATTGCGGGTCGGCGGGCTGGGAATACGTGCCCACCACGGAAGCGGCGTCGGCCTGGTAAACACTGGCGGAGTAGATGACGCCCAGCAGGGAATGATGGATTTCGGCGCTGGCACCGTTGACGGTCACCAGATCGTAGGCGCTGTCGTTGCGGGCGAGGATGGAATTGTTGACGGCGAGCGTTTTGCCTTCGCCGCTGAGGTACACGCTGCCGGAGGTGCCGACGTCCCGGCCGTTGACGGCGATGGTCGTGTTGGTCAGCACGCCGTCGGTGTTGAAGAGGGCCAGGGCGGCTTTGTTGTTGCCCGCGACGACGCTGTTGACCACCCGCACGCTCGCGGCGGCGGAGGCGTAAATCGCGCCCCATTGCGACGATTCGTTGTCGAGAATCAGGGTGTTGGCGATCACGACTTCCCCGGCGTGGTTGAGGCGGATGATGCCGTTTTTGCCCGCGGTGTTGTTGGAAATGAGCGAGTCGGTGATGGTCAGATTCTCGGAGACCGTGCTGCCGTCGGCGATCGTGATCATAATGATGCCGTAGTCGCCGGTGGTGTTGTGGGAAATATCGCAATCGTCGAAACGTAGCTCGCGGGCGTAGTGGCGCCACGTGCCGGCGGAGACCAGGACGTTGTAAGTCCAGTGGAGGATCGTGGCGGAGGTGTTGTCGTTGGCGAAAATTTTGGAGTCACTGAAGGTCAGGCCGCCGCGGCTTTCGATGGCGTAGCCGCCCGTGGCGCCGGTGAGGGCCAGGCCGATGAGCGCGACGTGGTCGGCGTTGGTGTTCAGCAGCGAACCGCGGTCGGCGGAACCCGTCGGCGGAACCACCCGGGAGGCGTCCAGCGTGATGTCCATGCCCGCGGCGTCGACGGTGATGTTCTTGTGGATGTTGATCGCCCCGGCTTCAAGGAAAATCGTTTTGCCCCGCATGTTTTCGGCGAACGTGATCGTTGTGCCGACGTTTTCGCTGGCGTAAAGCACCGCCTCGCGGAGGGAAATCAGGCCGTCGTTGGCGTCGATGACGTCCAGGTCTGTCGTGACGATCACGCTGCGGGCCTCGCGGTCGGCGTTGACGTAGGCGACGAAATCCCAGACCAGCTCGACCTTCGCATCCCACTTGGCGGAGGGCGTGGGCGGGAACTGTCCGGTGAGGACGTACGCCACCGTCGTGGCCCAGTCTTCCAGAACGTTGGAGGTTCCGTAAACGCAGAGTGTGTAGGCGCTGTTGTAGTGGGGTGCGAAATCGTCGGCCGCGGCGCCGGATCGCAGTTGGGAGGACGCGAGCCAGGAAATGTTGGAAAAGTCGGCGAAATACGGGTTGTAGTTGCCCGAAGACGTGCCCGGCGAGGAATAATTCCAGAGGTGAGCCAGCTCATGGATGACGGTCGTTTGCGTCGGGAGATCGCGGAAATGGATGCCGCGGTCGGAAACGCACAGGCCCGTGAAGGAGGTGGCGGCGCTGAAAATGCAGAAGTAAACCGCCTTGTCGGCATACTGCCCGGCCGTGGCGAAACGGTAGTTGCCGAAAACGTCGTGCACGTAGGACAGGGTGTCGACCACGGTGAGGATTTCGGCGTCAGCCCACGCGCGGTAAGTGTAGGGCGTGCCGGCGTAGGAATAGCCGGTGCCGCCCTGGCGGTCGGTGGTGTAGAAATAGAGATGGGCGTCATCGTTGCCTGCGGAGACGGCGGAACTGCCCGCGGCCCAGCGGTCGTCGGTGCCGCACCAGATGAAGGCGCTGCTGCCGTAGCCCTCGTTGACGAAGATATTTACACCGCGTCCGCCGATGATGATGTTGTCGCCGTTGCCGCCGTCGAGGAAGTTTTGGCCCGCGCCGCCCTGGAGATAATCGTTGCCGTCGCCGCCGTAGGCCGTGCAGTCCAGGGTGCAGGCGCCGGCGTCGCGCGACCAGTTTTTGAAGGTGTCGTCACCGCCGTGGCCGAAAAACGCGATTTGCGAAACGTCGGCTTTGATGAATGTCCGGCTGGCCAGGCGCGTTTGGCCCGCTGGGTCGTACATGTGAATGATGATTTCCGCGCCGGTCTCCTCGACTTCCACCCAGTCGTCGGAGTCCGTGCCCGAAATCGTCAGCAGGAAGTCGCTGAGACTGACGGTGGGCAGTACCGCTGATTCGTCTTGCAGCGCGATTTGCGGGGCGGTTTGCGGAACGGTGGGGGCCACGATTTGCGCCACACCCACCGCGTCGGCACCCGGCGTTTCCAGATCGTTGACCTGAAAAAGAGCGCATTCCAGCGGCGAAATGCTCAGCATGCGGCGGTCTTCGAGCGTCTCCAGCCGGGGGCGCAGGGCGTGATGCCGGGGTTTTTGCGGGCCTCGCGGGCTGCTGGAATGACGCAAATTACTGCCAAAAAACGAAAACAGGCGGCGGATGGACATTCGAATTTTCCTTGATTTTTGTGATTCCGGATCAATCTGCCATCATTGTACCGCAGTGCGTCGCGGGCGTCAAGTTTTATGCGGGGGAAATCGCGGGAATTGACGAAATTCGTTCAGCAGGATATACTGGAGGGGAGGGTTTTGTGTGTATGTTCGATTTTTATCGGAAGGGAGAGAAGGACGGATGAAAAACACCACGCGGAGACGGTTTTTGGCGGCCGCGGCGGCGGTGACGCTGACGGGTGGGCGTCTGGCGGTGGCGGCGGAGCACCCCGAGACGCGGTATGTGCAGACGCCGGGCACGGAGGAGGAATTCGAGAAAATCCGCGCGACGGTCGAAAATCCCCACCCGGAAGCGGTGGAAATCCCGGCCGGAAGCGGGGCGCGGCGGTCGCTGCCCATCGCGGTGTCCACGTACTCGTACTGGGGATACCGGGACGGGGAGCAGTTAAAGATGGAGGAGTGCATTCGCCTCGCGGCGGAGACTGGTTTTGATGCCGTGGAGTTGCTGGAGAAGCAGATGCATCGGACGGACGCGGCGTATTTGCAGACACTGAAACGGGAGGCGTTTCTCACCGGGATGGCGCTGTGCGGACTGTCGACGCACCAGCATTTCGTGTCGCCGGACGCGGATTTTCGGCAGGAAAATGTTCGCATCACGGAAAAGAGCATCGAGCTGGCGTACGCGCTGGGCATCCCGACCATCCGCATTAACACGGGGCGGTGGCAGACCAGCCGGGACTTTAACGCGCTGATGCAGAATCGGGGCGTCGAGCCGCCGCTGGCGGGGTATACGGACGAGGACGCGTTTCCGTGGGTGATCGAGAGTATCGAAAAGTGCCTGCCCGTGGCGGAGAAGTGCGGCGTGGTGATGGGGCTGGAGAATCACTGGGGGCTGGGCATCACGGCGGCGGGCGTGCTACGGATCGTGGACGCGGTGAAGTCGCCGTGGCTGGGCGTGACGCTGGACACGGGGAACTTTCTTGAGCGGACGTACGAGCAGATCGAGGAACTGGCGCCGCGGGCCGCTTTCGTGCAGGCGAAAACCTATTTCGGCGGCGGCACGTGGTATACGCTCGACCTGGATTACACGCGGATTGCGGAAATTTTGTTTCGCGCGAAATATCACGGGTACGTTTCGCTGGAATTCGAAGGGCGCGAGCCGGCGCGGACGGCGGTGCCGCGGAGCTTGGACATGCTGCGGAAGGCGTTTACGATGCCGGAAAGGAAAGAATAATGCAACCATTGACGGAACGGTTTAACACGGCGATGGTGCTGGCCAGCCGGCTTCATGAAAATCAGACGCGGAAAAGCGACGGCGGGCGGATTCCGTATGTTTCGCACCTGCTGCGGGTGGCGGGACTGGTGCTGGAGTACGGCGGGGATGAGGACACGGCCATCGCTGCCCTGCTGCATGATGCCGTGGAGGATCAGGGCGGAATGGAGACAGCGGCGTACATTCGCCGGATGTTCGGGGACGCGGTGGCGGAGATGGTGATGGAATGCTCGGATTCCGTGGCGGGAAATGGTGAAAAAAAGTTGCCGTGGCGCCAGCGGAAGGAGGCGTACCTGGCGCATCTGCGGGTGGCAACGCCCGGGGCGGCGCTGATCAGTGCCTGTGATAAGCTTGATAACATGGCGTCCATGACGCGGAATTTGCGGATGGAAGGGCCGGATTTTCTCGGAAAATTCGCTGGCGGGAAAGACGGCACGCTCTGGTATTACACGCAAATCGTGGAGGTGCTGACAGATCGTCATTCGCCGGTGGCGGAAGAGCTGGCCGCGGCGTTTGCGCGAATGGTGAATGTGATGGCTGAGTTGGAATAAATATGGTAACCCATGGAACGTATAAACAGCTTCTGTATGGCCCAATCCTGGGAGACATCCTGGGATCGATTTATGAAGGCTCTTACCGTAACTGCAAGACGGATAAGCCGAAAGAAATTGATTTGCTTAACCCTCAGTGCCGGTTCACCGACGACACGGTGTTGACGATTGCCATTGCCGACGCGTTGATTGCCGGAGAGTCGCTCGGCTGGTTGCGATGGACGTTTTCCGGTCGAACATACAATTACACATCATCCATGTATAAATGGGCTCACAGCCATCCTCACGCAGGTTATGGAATGCGTTTCCTCGGCTGGTTTTATTCCAGAAAACAGGAGCCCTATTATAGCTGGGGAAACGGCGCTGCCATGCGAGTCAGCCCGATTGGGTGGGCATTTCACACACTGGAAAAAACGCTCACGGAAGCAAAACGCTCTGCGGAAATCACACACAACCATCCTGACGGTACAAAAGCAGCGCAAGCGGTGGCCGCGGCGGTGTACCTTGCGAGAAACGGAAGCACGAAGGCAGAAATCAGAGAGTATATTGAAAACACATTTGCGTATGATCTTCGTCGCTCACTAAACGAAATTCGCCCAGATTACGTGTTCAGTGAAAGCGCCCGCAACACGGTTCCCGAGGCAATCATCGCGTTTCTGGAAAGCGAAAATTTTCCCCACGCGATTCAGCTTGCGATTTCCATCGGCGGAGATACGGATACCATTGCCTGCATTGCCGGCGGAATCGCCGAGGCGTTTTATAAAAAAATCCCAAAAGAATTTGTCGAATTTGCCAACGAAAGATTATCTGAACGAATGAAGCTGGTCCTTAAGCTGTTTCGCAAAAAATACGCATAAAAAATCGAAAAAGACATTTCCCAAAAAACCTTCCTGAAAGCCTGTTATTTTAAAAGGAATATTATATGAATCGCATTCATCCATTTTTTGTATGTGCCCTGGTTTTTATGTGCTGTTTCGCTGCGGCTGCGGCGAAAATACGGGCGGCGGAGACGGCGCTGCCGCTGACCGGTGAGAAGGCGGAGAGGGAAATGCTGACGTTTCCGATTCTCTTCGCGAAACAGGGAAATTACCAGGGAATCCACATTTATGACACCTTTTACCAGTGGCATCCCGGCGGCGGTATTTACGTGCTGGAGAACCCCGCGGATCCACAGGAATCACAGCGGGTGCGGACGGTGATTAACGGCGAGAGTGAAAATTCGCTGGGGAAAGGCGTTTATTTTGACCCCACGCTTTCTTATGACGCGAAACGGATTCTGTTTTGTTATAAAGGATCGCCGCATGGGAATTCGGTGATTTATGAAATCGGCGTGGACGGCACGGGCCTGCGGCAAGTCACGAATCTCGACAAAAACGGGAACCCGTATGAAGGCGGCGGGGGTGGGCATCATGACGTGCAGCCGGCGTACCTGCCGGACGGGCGGATTATTTTCTGCTCCACGCGGTACAGCGGCTTGGTGCCGTGTGCGAATAACGGCGTGGCGACGCTCCATGTGATGAACGCGGACGGGACGGATGTGCATACGATTTCCGTGAATAACGTGACGGAGTTTGACCCGGCGGTGATGCCGGACGGGCGGGTGCTTTTCGGGCGCTGGGAGTATGTGGATAAGAACGCACTGACCATCCAGAGCCTGTGGACGGTGCTGCCGGACGGCACGAATGAAACGGCGCTTTACGCGAATAATATGGTGTTCCCGGAGGCGATTCTGGATGCGAAACCCGTGCCGGGAAATCCGTATCTGGTGGCGGGGACGTTCTGCCCGCATAACGCGCCGCCGCGCGGGACGGTGGCGGTGGTGGACACGCGGGTGGGGAAAAATGACCCGGCGGCGATTACGAATTTTGAAACGCCCCAGACGCCCACGCATGACCGGGGGGAGTCGTGTGAGCCATGGCCGCTGAATGAGAACGTGATGCTTTACAGCGGGCTGGCGCCGGGGGACGCGTTAAACTCGCTGATGTTAATTGACCGGGCTGGGAACCGCGTTTCTGTGCGGAAGGATGCGGAAATGGATCTGCATAACCCCATTCCGCTTTTACCGCGGGCGGTGCCGCCGGTGGTGGCGGATGTGACGGACCGGGGAAAAATCACGGGCGATTTTTTCGTGCATGACGTGTATGAAGGGCTGGAGGGCGTGCCGCGCGGGGCGGTGAAATATCTGCGTGTGCTGGAGGAAACCTCGCGGGTCAGTGCGTCCCCGGGGAGTAACGGGTATAATCAGACGTTTTCCATTTCCGCGGCCCTGGCGTGGAGCGCAAAAATTTATCACGGAATCGTGCCCGTGGAGGCGGATGGATCTGTGTACTTCACCGCGCCGTCCGGCCGGGCGCTTTACTTTCAGCTCCTGGATCAGGATTACCGGATGGTGCGTAGCATGCGGACGTTCATCCAGGCGGCCCCGGGCGTCACGCGGAGCTGTACCGGGTGCCACGAGTATAAATACGGAACTTCGGACACGGCCATGCGCGCCCCGGGAATTCTCGGGCGGGTGCCGCGGAAGTTGGAACCGGAATCCTGGGGCACCGGGTACATGGATTACGCGTCGCGCGTGCAGCCGATTCTTGACACGAAGTGCGTCTCTTGCCACGGTGGCGAAAAAGGGATGGCGGCCGGGCTGGACCTCAGCGGCGGATGGACGCAGCGCTTTAACATCAGTTACGAAAACCTCACCGCGCGGCGGGAGAAGATGTACGTGGCGGATCTCGTACAGGGCATCTGCTGCATGAACGCCACGGCGGACTGGTCTTGCGCGATCTTTCCGCCATATTCGCATGGCACGGGAAACGCGCCGCTGGCAGATGTGCTTTTGGCGCCGGAACACCGGGCACACGCGGGGCTTACGGACGCGGAGCGGGAGCTGATTTTCGCGTGGGTGGACAGTAACGCGGTATATTACGGGACGTGGGATTTCACACGCTCGGGGCCTGTGCTGGGCGGGTATGACGGCGTGAAAAATCAGTTAAAGGCGGTGATGCGGGACGCCGGGTGCGCGACGTGTCATGGGGATCTTTCGCGTTTCGAGAATGACTGGGTGAATTTCCAGCGGCCGGAATTCAGCCGGATTCTGCGGGCGCCGCTAGCGGCGGTGAATAAAAATGATCGCGGGACGGCGGAGAACGGGTATGGGCTGGGGCTGTGCCGGGCGCGGGAAGTGGATAACGCGTATTCCCGGCTGGGGCTTTTGACGCCGGAGCGGTATTTGCATCAGGTGCAGCCGCTGGTGAATTTCCCCACGCAAAAATGGCGGCCGTGGGACGCGGGCGGTGAGTCGGCAGTGACGTTTAAATCGGTGGAGGATCTGTATTACCGTAAAATGTTACGCATCATCCAGCGTGGGCGGGCCATGGCGCTTGCGCGGCCGCGGGTGGACATGCAAGATGTGTATGAAAGCGGCGTGGAAATCGTGGCGGGGCGCTCGCGGCAGATTATTCCGCAGCCGCTGCCGGAGAAAATGCCGGCGCTGGAGGCGCGGCTGACGGAAGACGGCGCGGTGGATTTACGCTGGGAGCAGTCCGCGGCGACCATCGGCCTGGTGGCGGAAATTTACCGCGGGCAGACGCCGGACTTCCCACTGGATGAAACCACGAAAATCGCGCGGACGGAGCTGTTTCGCTTCATGGATTTCGCGCCGCCGGAAGGGGAAACGCATTACGCGCTGGTGCTCATCTCAGACCCTGCGGCCACGTGCGGCACGTGTAAAAGCGGGGCGGTTCTGGATTATCACGCCGCGGCGGACCGTGCCGTTTCAAATGCCGTGCGGAAGCCGGTGGTGACGGGAATCGAGGCGCGCTGCCCGCTGAGCGATTTTCAGCCCATGAAAAGCGCGGCGATTTATGCGCGGGTGAATGTGCCGCCGCGTGTGGGTGAAAATGGAAGCGCGGAGGAAGACGCGGCAGGAGCGTCGGCGGGGAAAACGCCGGTTTTTGATCTTTCCGCCGCCATGACGGACACGGGGAACGTGGGGGATGCGGAAGATGCGGATGAAGCGGATGAACGCCTGGAAATCGTGGGTGCCGCGGTGTTTTCGGCGGACACCGGCGTGCTGAATCTGCATGACGGCGGGCACATGGTGTTTCCGGCACGCCAGGAATTTGAGCTACCGGGGCCGTTTACGCTGGAGTGCACGGTGCGGCTGGACACGCTGGAGGGAATGCCGGTGCTGGTGGGGAACGGCCACTGGAATCAGTGCGGGTGGTTTTTGCAGAAGCTGGGAAATCACTGGCGGTTTCATCTGGCGGGGCTGGACTGTGACGGCGGGACGCCCGCGGCGGGAGTGGCGTTTCATCTCATGGCCACATGGGACGGAAAGACGCAGCGACTTTACGAAAACGGAAAACTCGTGGGGGAGAAAAGCGGCGTGCCGCACCGCATGCCGTGGCTGGGCGGGCTTTATGTGGGGCAGTATTCCGCCATCCCGGAGGCGAGTTACCAGGTTCGCGGCGAAATTTCGCGGGTGAGGCTTTACCGGTACTGTAAAACGTCGGCGGTGGAGGAATGAAAATGCGCGGAAAGACGGACGATCATGGCTCCGAAATTGGACGGAAACTCGCCCGGGTGTGGAAACTCCTGGAGGACACGCCGGGCGGCGCTTCGATGAAGGAAATCATCACGAAAACGGGCATCAGCCAGCGGACGGCGTTCCGGTATTTGCATAACCTGAAGAGCATGAGTAACATCCGGAAAGTGCAGGATCCGGTGCGGGGAACGTGTTATCAGCCGGCGCCGGATGAATACTTGCCGCCGCTGGAACTGAAACGAAATGAGGTGCTGGCCCTTTCCCTGCTGTGCTGCGATTTCGTGCTGGACGCGAACGTTCCTCTGCTGCGGGACGCGGTGCCGGCATTCCAAAAACTGCTGGGGCGACTTTCGGGCGAGACGCGCGCTTATTTGCGGAAGCACGCGGACTGGCCGAAAATACAGATCGCGCCGCTTGCTGTTCTGGGTGCGGATAAAGCGGACGTCTTTTATGAGGATATGGTGCGTGCCAGGGAAAGAGGATGGGAGGTGAGCGTGGATTATGACAGTTTCACGGAGGGGGAGGTAATCCAGACCGTGATTCGTCCATACGCGCTGCGGTTTCATCGCCGGGCATGGTACTGTATCGGGCATTCGTCGCTGCATAAAGAGGTGCGGACGTTTCACATGGGGCGGGTGAAGGCACTGCGGACGCAGAAGAAGAGTGTGTTCCTCATTCCGCCGGGATGGAGTGTGGAGAAGTATCTGGGGAACGCGTGGAGCCTGATGAATGAGGGGAAAGACTGGGAGGTGTGCGTGCGTTTTTTGCCCATGGTGGCGAGAAACGTGGCGGATGTCCGCTGGCATAAAACGCAGCGTTTCGTCTGGCACGAGGACGGTCGCATGGATTATCACGTCACGGTCTCCAGCCTGATGGAAATTCAGTGGTGGATTCTGGGGTACGCGGATCAGGCGGAGGTGATCGCGCCGCCGGAATTGCGGGAAATGGTGAAGGCGCGGATAAAACGCATGGCAGAAATGTACGGAGAGTAAGGGGGATTGTGGGGATTGTGATTTGGGGAGGAAACGGGGATGAAAGCGTGGCGGTATTTGATCGGAATGACGTTGGCGGTGGGGTTAATGCCTGGGATTGTGTGTTCGCTGCCCATCAGCGCACTGGCCTTGCCCTTCGGGATTTTTAATGCCGCGTGGTGGATCGTGGCCATCGCGGCGGCGGTGCTGGCGGCATGCCTGGCGATGATCCATTTCATTCAAAATTTTCTTGAGAATTACGGCCAGGCGGCAGCGCGTGGGCAGTTGCCGGATGATTTTCTGGTGCGGTATTTGCCGTTTGCGCTGCCGATTTTTTACGTGCTGGCGGTGATCGCGGTCGCGTTTTTTCTGGCGGCCCGGTATGAAGGTGGGGAAGATTGGGGGTACGCCGACATTTTTGTGCTGGCCGCGCTGCCGCATTACGCGCTGGTGAATTGCCTCGTTGGAGGAATTGGCAGCTTTTTTTTTGACACACACGTCTGGCTCATCGGGGCGGTGTTTTCGCTGGCGGCGACAGTGTTCGCGTCGGCACTTACGTGGAATCACGCCGTGCAGTGGAAAATGCCGGCAACGAAAAATCGGCGCGTCGGTATGGCGATTCTGGTGAGCACGGGCGTGGTTTTATGCGTGGCCGTGTGTTTCGCGAATGGATATTATCACCAGCATGTGCTGCCGCGGCATCCGTGGCAGGAGGGGTTGACCATGGTGCATGATGAAAAGGGCAGTTTTGAGCAGATTCGGCGCGAAGATAAAACGGATCTGGGCTCGTTCGTGCCGTTCTCGGAGAATAATAAGCTCGTGAAAATCGAGAATCCCACGCTGGCGATCAAGGAAAATCATCCGCGGATGCACGGGGCGCTGGCGCTGTTTCCGGTTTACGCGGCGGCGGCGCAGGCGGTTTATCAGAATTATTTGCCAGAGGGGGATTATGCGGTTCCGGAATACGTGTACGCAGGCACGTCGCCGGAGGCGTTCGAGGCGGTTTTAGATGGGACGTATGACATGGCGTTCATGCTTCGGCCGTCGGACGCGCAGATGGCGGAGGCGGAAAAGCGGGGGAAGACGCTTGCCATCACGCCGCTGGGGCGCGAGGCGTTCGTGTTTTTCGTCAGCCAGGTGAATCCGGTGAATGATTTGCCGTCCTCGCTGATTCGGAATATTTACGCGAGGAAAATTCGGCGGTGGGATGAAGTCGGTGGGGACGCGCAGCCGATTCTCGCGTTTCAGCGCCCGGCGGGGTCGGGGAGCCAGACGGCCATGGAGCGCTTCATGGGGGATGTGCGGCTGGCCGTGCCGCTGAAGGAGGAATTTCAGTATGACATGGGCGGCATCGTGAACCGCGTGGCCGATTATCGGAATTACGGGAATTCCATCGGGTACTCGTTCCGGTATTACGTGACGACCATGTTCCGGCATGACGGCGTGAAGATCATCGCGGTGGACGGCGTGGAGCCGACGGTCGAGAACATCCGCAGCGGGGCGTATCCGCTGACCGGGGAGCTGGTGGTAGTGACCGCGGGCAGTAGGAATCCGCATGTGCAGGAGATGATCGTCTGGTTTCTCTCGCCGCAGGGGCAGCGGCTGATTGAGGATGTGGGGTATGTGGGAATGGGGAATGAGAAGTGAGAAATTATTTTGCCATTTCGTCGGCCACGGGCAGGAGATTGCCGTCGGCGTCCCAGAAGGAGCGGAGGTCGAAACCGCCGAGATTCACGCCGGGGACATGCTGGTACTCGGCCCCCCACCAGAGCATACCCTGTACTCGGCCAGACGGCAGCGCGCGGATGATTTCCTTGATTTCGCGGAGGAATCGCACCTGGCCGTCAGGGCCGGGTGGAATGCCGGAAAGCGGCTGGCCGGCGCTGTCGCGCGGGTCCCAGGGAAAGCCGATCTCCACGAGCATGACGGGCTTTTCGAAACGCTCGGTCATTTTCGTCAGGCAGTTTCGCAGGTCGGCCAGCGTGCCGTGCCACCAGGGGTAATAGCTCAGGCCGAGGATGTCGAAATCCACGTTTTGCCGCTCGACGTTTTCGAAAAACCAGCGGCATTTTTCCCAGTCGCCGCCAAGATCGAAATGCACGATCATGCGCGGGGGAGCGTCGCCGGACGCTTCGCGCACGCCCCGCGCGGCGGCGTTCAGCAGGCATCCGAATTTCTCCCACTGGGCGGGCGTGTTAAACTCGCCGTGCGTTTCCCGCGTTTCGCCGCTTTGCAGGGTAATCTGGCCGTCGGGGCATATCATGCCGGGGCGGGTTTCGTTGCCGAGTTGCACGTATTCGGGCATGACGCCGGCGTCTTTGAAGCGGGTGATGACGCCGCGGGTGTAGGCCTGGACGGTTTCTTCCAGCTCCGGAAACGTGAGGCCCTCCCAGGCCGCAGGCTTTCGCTGGGTGCCGCCGTCGGCCCAGGTGTCTGAAAAATGGAAGTCGAGCATGACGGCCAGCCCCGCCGCCTTCGCGCGCTTGGCCTGCGTCAGAATCTCCCCTTCCGTGCTGCCGAAATTATATGGATCACGCTGGGCCTGCTCGTCCGTGGCCGTGAAAATCCGCAGGCGGATGTAGTTCATGCCGTGGCGCTTGAGAATCTGAAACGGATCGGCCGCCTCGCCGTTTTCACGGTATTTCACGCCGCGGGACTCGAAAAATCCCACGTGGGAGAAGTCGGCGCCCACCAAGAACGGTTCGCCGGCGGACACGGAAACGGTGAGTGTCAGCAGGAAAGAAAAAACACACGTGGCGAGGAGGGATTTCATCCGTGGCGTCTCCGATTCTTTAGAGTAGTCAACAGGTTTAAAGTATCCACAAAAACAGCAGCCGGGAATGAAGTGTTAGCGCAGAAACCGGATCAGAAGTGGAAACTCACTCCAACTTCGGGAAGGCTGATTAAAATAGTTGGATACTCCCCACTTCTATCCGGTCATTCCGCTACGCTTCATTCCCGGCTGCTGTTTCTTGAAATTTCATGGTGTTTCCACCTCACCGCCGGTGGGCAGCATGGCGGGGACAGGGAAAAAGAGCGTGAATTTCGTGCCGCGGCGCAGCTCGCTCTGGATGTCCATCCGGGCGTGATGGGCCTCGAGAATTTTGCGGACGGTGGGCAGGCCCAGTCCGAAACCGTCGCGCTTCGTGGTGTAAAAGGCGTCGAAAATTTTGGCCATCGTGTGAGCGTCCATGCCGCAGCCGGTGTCGATGACCTCGAGGATCACTTTGTCGGACATGAGGTACGTGCGGACGATCAGCTCGCCGCCGCCGTCGGAGAGCATAGCCGCCTCGGCGTTGTTGACGAGATTCCAGAGCACGCAGCCGAATGCGTCGCGGTCGAGCATTACCGCGGGCAGGTCGGTGGCGAGGTAATCGTGAATGACGATGTTCGCTTTCTTGGCCTGCTCTTTATAAAAATCCAGGACGGCCCTGATCTCCTCGTTGATGTCGGAGGGCTCGGGATGCACGGCCGGGGCCTTGGCGAACAGGAGGAACTGATTCAGGATGTTCTCCAGCCGCGTGCATTGCTTCATGACCGTTCGGGCCATGTCCAGCGCCCGCCGCTCACGCTGTGTGTCCGGATTTTCCATGTCCTCGGCCATGACCTGCATCGTCAGCCGGATGGTGGAAAGCGGACTCTTGATCTCGTGTGCAAGTGCACCGGCAAGCCGCGCGATTTCGGTGTAATCGTCGATCAATTGCTGACGGACGGCGTCGCTGGGAGTGTCCATGGAATAAGGAATGAGGAATAAGGAATTAGGAATGAAGCGTGAGGATCGTTTGCGGAATTTTTCATTCCTCATTCCTTATTCCTCATTCCTAATTCTCCGCCGCGAGGCTCGTGCCACTGCTGGCGCCAGTATTTTTCGTCGGTGGCCCAGGGGTCGAGCGGCGTACCGAGAACGTAATCGGGGGGCAGGACACCGTAACGCTTCATCTCGCGGACGTAAGCGGCGTTCGGAGCGTAATTCGGCATCCACCAGCGCGGGTTTTCCACGGTCAGGTGATGCTTGCCCCGCGCGATGCAGGCGAGAATCTTTTGATAGTCCGGGTCGTCGGTGGTGGCGAAAACATTGGCCGGCACGTGTTTTCCTTCGGCATCCAGACGGTAACAGCGGCCGAAACCTCCGCCGTCTTTCGCCAGCGGGCCCCGCAGCATCTGCGACTTTTCCGGGTGCGTGAGGTTAAAAATGTTATTCATGTTATAACGCCTGCCACCGCCGGAAAGATTGTGCGGCATGTACTCCGCGAGCTTCCCGTCGGCGTGACATTCGGTGCACCGCCGCGCGACGGCCTCGTGCATGGCGTGGGTTTCCGGCCAGTCGCCGTCATTGCGCATGTACGATTCGTTATAACTCCAGTGCATCACGCCCGTGGCGTTGGCGGCATACGTCCCCGCATAATTCGCCCCCACCTCGATCCAGCAGCGGATCATTTTCCGCTCGTGCGGCGTGACGTTCACCCGCGGCTTGCCTTCCGCGTCCGGGTGCCCAGCATCCACCAGCTTCACCAGCGTGCTGGCGCTGGAGCCGATTTCGTAAGGCTCGAAATCGCTCTGCGCACGGTTCCGGTTGTCGCCGAACATCTGGCGGTGGTTGAGCGTCTGGTAACTGGCGTTATACCGCACACGCATGTCGCCGGAAAGGTCCACGCCGGCGTCCATGCGGTCGGCGTTATGGCATTCCACGCAGTGGCGGTCGAGAATGGGCTGGATGTCACGCACGAAATCCATCACGCCGGGCACGCCTTCCACGGGCCGCGGGCGGACGGGCTGGCGGGACATGACTTTCAGAAGCCGGTAATCGTTGTCGCGGGGCGGCGCATTCGTCCGCTGTTCGTGGCAGCCGATACACGTGTTCACCTCGCCGGGCATGACGGACGTGAAGCTGTGCATGCGTTTGACCGGGTTTCCGTCGGCGTCCATGGCGATGAAAAGGTATGACCGCCGCGCGGGCAGCTCCATGAACGCGGAGCCGTCCTCGGCCACGGGGACGGTGCCGATGATGCGCTCGAGGATGAACGTGCCGCCGTTGGAGATGAGCTGCATGCCGCCGTTATAATGGATGGGGGCCTGCAGCGGTTCCAGGACCAGCAGCTCTTTCACGCTGCCGCGCGGGATGCCGGTCATCTTGCGGCCCTCATAAACGTCCACCATGGCGATTTGGCCGTAGCCTTGCGCATCATCCGTCTGATCCGCGATGATCGCCTCGCGCGGGCGGGTGATGATGGGCTGCGCGTCCGCCACCCAGAACCCGGCGTCCACTTCCTCCTGCGGAAGACGATACGCCACCAGCTCGCGGCCGTCGCCGTCCAGGAACACCAGGTTTTCCTGCTTCACGGCCATGAACGCGTCCTCGGAAAACGCCCACGGGTCGGCGTGCTCATTCCGGGGCGAAATGTACTTCACGCTGCCCATGTCGTCCGGCCCGTTCCGCGGGTCCACTAGCGCGACGCGCCCGTAATGCTCGCGCATACCGTGGCCCGGCGAAAACGTGCACACCACCTTAAAACGCCCCTCGGCGTCCGGGTTCGCGTAACGCACGGGCTTCGCGCCGAGCATGACCAGCCCGGGAT
>JAVBLI010000041.1:0-38205 GCA_031553595.1 Thermoguttaceae bacterium
TTAACCATTTCCGCATCACGCCGCTTCCGCCGTCTGCTCCACACGAATCACCCGGGCCACTTCCATCCGCGTTTCGGGCGGGATTTCATCATAACTGAGCACGGCCAGCGTGGGCAGTTGCGGCCGCAGGATATCCGCCAGCGCCGTCCGCAGCCCCGGCGAGGAAAGCAGCACACACCGCCGGCCCATGAGCTGCGACTTCTGCACCTCCACATATACCGCCCGCTGAAGCGTTTCCGCCGTGCGTGGTGTCAGGTGCAGGGTATGATGCTCGGCCGACCGCGAAATGTACGGCAGCAACTGCGTTTCGAAAGTCGGCTCCAGTGTCAGCGCATACAGCGTGCCGTCCAGCGTCAGATGCTCCGCCGTAATCGCCCGGCCAAGCCGCACGCGCACCGTTTCCATGAGTGTCACGGGATCCTCGGCAGCGTCCGCGTTTTCGCCCAGTGTTTCCAGAATCACCGCCAGATGACGCACCGAAACGCGTTCCCGCAGCAGCAGCCGAAGCACTTTCTGCACTTCCTGCACGCTCATTTTTTTCGGAATCAGCTCCCCCACCACCACGGGGGCCGACTTCCGCAACTCGTCCAGCAGATGCTGCACACCGTCGCGCGACAAAAGCTCCGGCGCAAAGGTTTTCGCCACCGCCAGCACGTGCTCCGCGAGAATGTCCTGCGGCCCCAGCACCGTATAACCGTACTCCAGTGCCTCGGCGGTATATTCCGGCTCCATCCACGTCAGCGGCTCATCCCCCAGAAATGCCGGGGCTTTCATGCCGGGCACGGGGCCGGTAATCACGCCGCGCTCTACGGCCAGCAGCATCCCGCGGTGAAGCACGTTCCGCGCCACCGGCGAGTCATTCACACGGATGCGGTACTCATACGGGTCCAGCTCCGGCGCGTCACAGATCCGCACCTGCGGAAGAATAAACCCCAGCTCGCGCGCCAGCCGACGGCGAATTTCCGTGATGCGATCCATGAGCGTGACGGCTACGTTTTCGCCATTTTTTCCGTGTTATGGAAACCGCCACCCGCGGCCAGCGGAATCAGGGCCGCGCCCAACTCGATTTCCAGCGGATCCACGGCAAGAAATCTCTCCACACGAATCTGCTTTTTCGTCTCCGCCGCGTGCAAGGTTTCCGCATCCGCTTCCGCCCGCCGGGCCTTTTTCGCCTCCGACTCAAGAATCCACGCCACGGCCACGCACCCCGCCCCGAGAATCGCCAGCGGCACCGTGGGCAGCGGCGTCAGCGCCAGACACAGCACGAACACCGCCGTCAGCGCCAGCGCTTTCGGATGCGAGAAAATCTGCCCCGTAAAACGCTGCGGCAAGTCGCCCGCCCGGCTTCCGCGCGTCACCAGCAGGGCAGCCGCCACGGCGATCAAAAACGCCGGCACCTGGCTGACCAGCCCGTCCCCGACCGTCAGTTGCGTATACACCGCCGCGACTTCCGCCAGCGAGTGCTTTCCCGCGTACAGCCCGATGGCCATTCCCGCCGCAACGTTAATCCCCGTGATGCAAATGCCGGCGATCGCATCCCCGCGGACGAATTTACTGGCCCCGTCCATCGCGCCGTAAAAATCCACCTCATCCGCCAGCGACTCTCGCCGCCGCCGGGCCTCTTCCTGCGTAATCACGCCCGCCTGTACGTCCGCGTCAATCGCCATCTGCTTTCCCGGAAGTCCATCCAGCACGAACCGGGCGCTGACCTCACTGATCCGCGTCGCGCCTTTCGTAATCACCACGAACTGGATGATCACCACCACGAGGAAAATCACGGCCCCCACGGCAAGATTCCCCCCCGCTACGAAACCGCTGAACGCCTGCACGACATGCCCCGCCGCGAGCGTGCCGTCCGTTTCCGCGTGCGTGAGAATCATTCGCGTGGTGGCCACGTTCAGCCCCAGCCGGAAGAGCGTGGCCGCCAGCAGCAACGTGGGAAATGTGCTGAATTCCAGCGGCGTCCGCATGAAAACAACCGTCAGCAGAATCAGCACCGACAGCGTAATATTCAGGCTCAAAAGCCCGTCCATCACCAACGCCGGCAGCGGCACGACGATTAAAAACACGGACAGAAGCACCACCGCGGGCAGCAAAATATCCCGCGCCCGGCGTGCGAACATCATGGCGTGCGAGTCTTTCGGCGTGACCATTATATTTCCCCGAATCTGAAAAGATTTCCACTTTCATTAAAAACATCTTTCGTACCATACATAAAAACGCCCCGCCCGTCCAGAGCGATTTTTGAAATCCCCCGCATCTCCCGTAACAAAAATTTTGCTCTTGCGTCATTTCCGCAAATCGGGTAAAAGGATAAGGGAATCTTGTCTGTAAGAGAAAATGTCGGCATCATGATCCGCAGGTTCAGTGGCCGTACATCAGGAGAATGCACAGGGTAATATTTTATGGCAGAAAAAATTTTTCTCGTTCAGGAAACCTCCAGTTCCAGCGCCGCCCGGACGTCCGCGTTACCGTCTTTGATGATGTGTTTCGCGGCGGTAATATCCGGGGTGATATGCTGCTGCATGATGGAGCACTCCGCACAGTGCCGGCAGACGTCCCGGATGGTGTGCTCCTGCCTCCAGCATGCACAAACGCCCACGCCGTCTCTGAACGCCACGGCGCCCGAAATCAGCCCCATTTACCAGCGTTACGGCGCACATGCCGGCGACCTGCTGGATGCCGTCGCCGCGGACACGCCGTCTGGATTTCACGCATACAGCGGCGTTTCCCCGCTCCCCCCCCAGGAAACGTCGCCCGTGGTGCTTTATTTTCATGCGTCCTGGAGCGGAAATTGCCAGCGTATGGGCAGCACCCTCAAAAATTCACAGGATGTTCAAAAATGGAAGTCGCGGCTGCGGATCCTGCATGTGGACATTCAGAAATACCCGGAATTATCCCGAAAATACGCTGTCACGGACTTTCCCACGCTGCTGTATCTTTCCGCCGACGGGGCGTCCGTCCGGCAACTGGTGGGAAATCGCCCGGCAGCGCAAATCCTGACATTCCTCGAGGATGTCGGCCGGCAGGAAACCGCCGCGGTGCGTGAACCGTAAGCGGGTCTGATTTATTTATCGCTCACAACTGTTTTTTATGATGGCCCGGCGCCGAATGTGCCGTGCCATTTTCATTCATTTCAAATAAAGGATCATCCCATGCCCGAGCTCCCGGCCGACATTAAAGTGAAAGAATCCGGCGGTTATAAAGACATGATGTGGGTCCCGCGAATCTGGAACGGTATGCGGTTTCCCAAGTTTTTTCACTTATTGGCCAAAAATTATTTCCGTGTCGCGCCGTACCGGATTCCCATGGCCACGATTAACCTCTTCGCCAGCAGCGTGAGCTCTTCCGCGTGCCTGTGGCAGAAGCTGTTCCGGGATCGGAAAATCCGCCTCACAGAGGTGAAAGAAGCCCCCATCTTCATCATTGGCCACTGGCGTTCCGGCACGACCATGCTGCACGAAATCATGATCCGCGACCACCGTTTCAGTTATCCGGACACCTTTTCCTGCTTCGCGCCGGAACATTTTCTCGTCACGCGCGGGATTTTCACCAAAATTCTCCACCTGCCCGACAAGCGGCCCATGGATAACGTGGCTTTCGGGTGGAACGCCCCGCAGGAGGACGAATTCGCTCTGTGCGCGATGGGCCTGCCCTCCCCTTATGTGCATCTCGCGTTTCCGAAGCACATTCACTGGCCAGGCCGTTACGAAGAGCTCATGAATCACCTGGACATGACGAACGTCCCTGAAAAAGACATGCAGCGCTGGCAGGACGGGTTCCGCTGGTTCCTCCAGCAACTGACGTACCGCAATCCGCGGCGTCTGGTCCTGAAATCCCCGCCGCACACGGCCCGCGTGGGCATCTTTCACGGAATGTTCCCGAACGCGAAATTCATCCACATCGCGCGAAATCCTTACACGCTTTACGCCTCGACCGTGAATCTCTGGAAGCGTTTCCTGGAAAGCGAAGCGTTTCAGCGCACCGACGGCGCGTACCTCGAGGAATTCGTTTTCGAGTCCATGATGCGGATGTACCAGGCATATTTCCGCGATAAACAGCAGCTTTCCGCGAATCAGTTAATCGAAATCCGCTACGAAGACCTGGTCGCTGACAAGCTCGGCGTCATGGAAAAGGTGTACTCGCAGCTTGAGCTGGGCGAATTCGAAAACATCCGCCCCGAGCTGGAAAAATACGCCGAGGAAAAGAAAAATTTCAAGAAAAACAAGTTCGAAATTTCCGACGAGTTGAAGCAGAGAATTTATCAGCGCTGGCAGCCGTATTTCGAGTATTTCGGGTACCCGGAATGAGGTTATACTCGGAACGGTTGAGTTTTTCCACCTGTCCGCCGATTACCCTTCGGGAAATGCGGCTTCCGTAATTCCTGGGAACGGAATTTTCAAGTGGCGTGGCTATATCCGGTTAACGTATTCAAGAAACAGCAGCCGGGAATACATCGCAGTGGAATGACCGGCTGCTGTTTCTTGCGGATACATCAATAAAAAAAGAAGCGGCAATCACTCACCGCTTCTTTTTTTCATTTTATCGGCCGGGCGTTTTACGCCTGGATTTCATCATCACAATTCTCCATCTCGGCGATGGTTCCGCCGGAGAGCCAGAACAGGGCGGGGCACGCGATGAAGATCGTGCTGAACGTACCGACGATGATACCCGCCGTCAGCACGAACGAGAACGTGTGGATGGAAGCGCCTGCATAAATATACAGGATCAGCACCACGATGAGCGTCGTCGTCGACGTCATGATCGTCCGGGCCAACGTCTGATTGATACTGCGGTTGACGACCGCGGCGGTGAGTTTCGGATCCTTGCCGCGAATTTCACGGATACGGTCGAAGACGACGATCGTGTCGTTCAGCGAGTAGCCGATCATGGTCAGGAAAGAGGCCAGCACGGTCAGACCGATTTTGAAATCGTCGATCATGAGGAACCGCAGGAACGGGCCGCACCATGTGCTCAGGGCGATCAGGCCCAAGACGATAATCACGTTATGCACCAGCGAAATCGCCGCCGCCAGACCATAACTGATCCGCTGGAACCGCAGTTTGAGGTAAATCACGATTCCGACCAGACTCGCCAGCAGCGCGATTAGACCCTGCACACTCGTGTTGCCAGCGACCTGGCTGCCGACCGTCGTGCATGACGGGAACAGCGGCGTGCTTTCAATCGTCGTTTTGATCGTGCTGAAAAGCGCCATCGCGGCCTCGCCATGGAGGTCGATATCGATGCTCCACTCCGTAAACTTACGGTTGCTGTCGTCCGTACCCTGCGTGGGCGTCACGTCGAACTCCGTGCGGGCCAGGCCGAGATTATTCTGCTGCGCACCCATTTCCTGAAGCTGATCCGACACCAGCAGACGCACATCTTCCGCGTTCAGCGGCTGCTGGAACGTCAGGTGCACCAGCGTCTGGCGTTTCGCCTCCAGCTGCAACTGCGTCGGCAGTTCCGCCACACCCGTCGGCCGAGCCGCTCCCGCGAGACCTTCCGCCGTCAGCGGGGCCTTCGCCGTGTCCGCCTGAGCAAGCACCGCCATCAGCAGCACCTGATCCAGCAGCCGCAGCGACACCGTTTCCGCCGGGGCTTCCGTCACGGCAGGTGTTTCTTCCACTGCAGCCGGGGCTTCCGTTTCCACAGGCGTTTCCGTCGCAGCCGGGGCTTCCGTTTCCACAGGCGTTTCCGTCGCAGCCGGGGCTTCCGTTTCCGCAGGTGTTTCTTCCACCGCAGCCGGGGCTTCCGTTTCCACAGGCGTTTCTTCCACCGCAGCCGGGGCTTCCGTTTCCGCAGGTGTTTCTTCCACCGCAGCCGGGGCTTCCGTCACGGCAGGCGTTTCTTCCACCGCAGCCGGGGCTTCCGTTTCCACAGGCGTTTCCGTCGCGGCAGGCGTCTCTTCCGGCTTCACTTCCGGAATCCCTTCCAGCTTCAGCGTCGGAAGCTCCACCGTCGGGGCGGTACTGACCACTTTGAAGTCCATTTTATTCGTCACCAGCTTCCCGGCGAACTCCTCGGCGAGAATTTTCTGGATCGTGTTCAGGTGCACACTGGCCTCCACACCTTTCGGGCTGGTGGCTGTGATGCTGAACCGCTTATTCTGATCGCCCCTGCTGATTTCATCACGCGTCGAGACGTTCGTCACGGAAAGGTCGGGCAATTCATCTTTATTCTGGGAAAGCTTCTCGTAAATTCCCGCTTCCGTCTGGTCTTCGGTGAACAGCAGCTGCACGCTCTGGCCGCCAAGGAAGTCGATGTCCAGCAGTTTCGAGGCGTGGCCAAGCCCGATCGAGCGGGCGAACACTGCCACCAGGCCGAGCACCATCAGGATGCACGAGAACGTCATCGCCGCGCGGGCGTATTTCATGAACGGGATATTCACTGGCGGCAGAATGCGACGCATTTTCAGCTCTTTCAGCCAGCCCATCCGCTCACAGAGGTCGAAGATGCCGCGGCTGACGTACACCGCCGTGAACATACTGACGACAATACCGATCCACAGCATGATCGCAAAGCCGCGTATCTGCTCGGTGCCGATATAAAACAGAATCGTGGCGACGATCAGCGTGGTGATGTTCGAGTCGACGATCGCGCTCATGGCCCGGCCGAAGCCGTTGCGGATGGTGTTGCCCAGCGTTCCGCTGCCGGCGTCCTGCTCTTCACGCATACGCTCGAAGATGAGGATGTTCGCGTCGACGGCCATGCCCAGCGTGAGCACGAAACCGGCCAAACCGGGGAGCGTGAACGCCGCTTTGATGGCGACCATCGCCGCGAAGATGATGATCACGTCCAGCAGCAGCGCGATACACGCGATGATGCCCGAGAAGCGATAATAGAACAGCATGATGCCCATGACCAGCACGAAGGAGAATCCGATGGCGATGGTCGAGCGCTGGATGGTGTCCTGACCGAGAGTTGGGCCCGTGGTCATTTCGCTGGACGGCACGCTTCCCAGCACGGCCGGCAAACGCCCGGATTTCAGGACGCCCGCCAGGTCTTCGACTTCCTTCTGGCTGAAGTTACCGGTGATCTGGCCGCTGGACGTAATCCGGCTCTGGATGTTCGGGGCACTATAAATATAACCGTCGAGGATGATGCCCAACTGTTTCGACTGCTGGGTCGTCGGGTCGGGAAGGTTTTCGTAGGTCAACTGCCCGAAAAGCATCGCGCCGACGTTATTAAACGAGAAATGCACGCAGGGGGTGGCGTTTTCCGAATGCCCCGCGGTGGCGTTTTTGAGGTAGCGGCCGCTGACGTCGAACCGGTCGTTGAGCACCAGCACTTCCGTCACGTCGCGTCCTTCTTCCTTGCCCGTACGTGTCACATATTGCCTGCCGTCGAACTGGTCGTTCCGCTTCTCGGCCACCGGAATCCACCAGCCCAGCACGTCTTCCACCTGCGTTCCGTCCTCTTGTTTCATGCCGGCAACGGCGACTTTACGCTCGGTGGTGCGCATCGCGGTGTCGATCGTCCGCTGGTGCTGCGGAATGCCGGGATTGGCGGTAATGCGGAATTCCAGCGAGCCGACACTGCGGATTTTGCGTTTCAGACTCTGCACGCCGTCCTCGTCCAGGTTCGGCACGATGATCTCCACCGCCCGCGTTCCGCTGCCACGCACCGTGATCTCCTCGACGCCCGTGGGGTCGATGCGGCGCTTCAGAGCGCTGGTGAGTTCGTCCATGCTGAAGTCCTGGCTGACGGCGGCTTTCTGCTCCTGGGTGACACCGTCCGCAGTCCCGGCCGCGCCCTTGACCTCGTAAATGAGAATGGTACCGCCCCGCAGGTCGATGCCCAATTTCACATTTTTGAAGTCCTGACGCCAACTGTCGCCGACGACGGCCAAGCCCGCCATCAGGGCGAACAGCGACCAGGCGAAACGCCAGTAATGATTCGGCATCCGAACCTGCTTACACAGCAGCTTGGCACCCCAGAACGGGATGACGCCAATCATCACGATGACGACCAATAACATAATATAAGGCTGAAGAAATTCCGGCATTTAACAAATCCTTTTTCGACTTTAAAAAAACGTCTGCCAATGAAATAAATAATGAATTGTATGGTTTAAACCGCAGGCTGCGCGCCGGGGGCTTTCCGTTTCCGTTTACTGTTCCCGCTCCGAAAGAATCTGCGCGATCGAGTTCGTCCAGACCGTAATTTTGACGTTATTCGTCTCGTCCACCCGCAGTGTAACGGTGTCGTTCTGGCGATCAATCTCCGTCACCACGCCGTGAATGCCGCCGATGGTCGCAACTTTATCCGTCTTGCGCAGCGAATCCCACATGGACTGGCGCCGCTTCTGCTCTTTCTGCTGCGGGCGAATCATCAAAAACCACATCGCGATCAGCAGCAGGAAAAAAATCAGAAACATTTCCATCCCGCTGGACCAGACCGTGGGCTCCGGCTTCCCGGAAGCTGCTTCTCCCTCGGCGGGGACGGCCGTGCTCGGTGCGGCTTCCTCAGCGAACGCGGTGTTTCCGAATATGTCCATAAAATCATTCCTCCTGCCTAGGGTTCCGTATACAGACCCTATATAATAAAGGCAAAAGCCGAAATCGACAAGGGGAGTTTGCGGATTTCTTGCGGTTCCCGACGAATTTTGCAAAAATTTTTGCGAGCGGTTTTCATATTTTATTTTTTTGCATCCCAGAAAGCACTGGGAATAACGCATTTTCGGAATTCGCCTGAACAGAAGAAACAGCAGCCGGGAATGCAGCGTAGCGGAATGACCGGATCGCACCGCCGGAATTTTTCTCCACTTCTATCCGGTCTCTGCGCTAACGCTCCGCTCCCGGCTGCTGTTCTTGTGCTTTCTGAGTGAATGATCGAATTTTCAAAAATGCATTTTTGCTCTGGACAAGAAACCGGAAATGGAGTATTTCAAGAAGGTCTTTATGGTTTTTCGAGGTTTTTTGAATCCCGTTCCGGTGTGAGAATGAGTAAATTACGCGGTGTTTGTAACGTAAACAGAAGCATGGTGAACATCACGGCCGTCTGTGGCATGTGCCTGTTTTTGATGGTTTCGCAGGGGTGTCAGCATGATCAGTGCGGGCATGGCCGGCATGATCCGCTGGTGGGCGAAACGCGGCTTCCGCCTCCGCCGACCACGCGGCGGGCCGTTTTTGTCCGGAATGATCGCGGGCAGGTGGGGAACGTGATTCCCGGGGGGCCGAAAATGGCCGCTGCGGCTCCCACAAAATCCCCGTACGTGGCGGGCCAAAACCCCGAAAGCGAGAAAAACCGCACCTTCCAGGACGCCCCGGCAGCTTCCGTGGCCAGCTCCGGCACCGGGTGGACCGCCGTTCCTCCGGGCAGCGGCGGCCGAATCCCCGTCTCGCACACCCCCGTGGAGCAGAGTTATGACATGAACCCCGGCACATCCATGGCCACCCGCCCCACTTCGGATCCGTACATTACGCGTTACGCCCCGCAGGCGGACACGCCGGAGGAATCTGCGGCCGACTCCCCCGTGGTGAAAAAAAACACGGAAAATGTGCCCCTGCGGTGGGTTCCGGTTTCCGCTCCCCCCACGGCCCGGGAAACACCGTCTCCGGTGCCGGGAAACGTGGCGGAAGTCAGTTACGCCCGACGGTTTCCGTACTCGGTGATCGTACCGCCGCCGCTCCAGCCGGGGATGGTCGTGCCGCGCGAGGAAACGGAGCGTTTTTTTCCGGAAGTGCAGGCCCCGCCGCCGGTGGAGACTTACAGTGAAACGCGGGAGGCCGTGGAGAGTGACGCGTGGGTGCGGACGCTGCACGGGCCGTATGTGATGGAAATGAAAGCGGCCCCGAAAACGGATACATATCAGGAAGAACGCCAGCGGAAGTTGGCCATGTATTTCGACGCGCCCGCGGGAGAGACGCCGCTCATGGCGCCATCGCTGCCCCTGCCAGCGGCCCGGGAAGTCTGTCATGAAACGCCGGTAAAACGCCAGCCGGAACGTGGGTCGACATCCGCGTGGCAGGTGGTGGTCAGCGCGCCACCCCGGAGTCTGGAAAATCCCATGGCCCCCACCCTCGCCGAAACCCGCCCCGCGGTGGGAAATCAGGTGAAAATGCCGGAAAATCTCGAAAATCCTGAAATTTACACGGCAAAAGAGCCCGAAATATCGGCGAAAAAGGACATCTATCACGCCGCGCGCCCCGTCCAGCCGCATTTTCTCAAAGAAGACCCCGCCGTGATCGATCTGCACTCCATGCCCGAGGCGCCGTGCGGGAATGAAAAATAAAGAAATGACGCAAGCGTTCTTCAATCATTTTTTTATTTCTCATTTCTCATTCCTAATTCCCCCCTCTCTCCGGGGGCGCTTGAAATTTTGACCGGAGCGGTTAAAATAGTCTTTGGTGTTTTTCTCCATAATATTATCAGTGGGGAAATATTTTAGTGTTCGAGTCGTCGGAAGGAGGGCTGTTCTGTGGCCGCTACGTGTGTGATCGGTCTCCAGTGGGGAGATGAAGCGAAGGGGAAAATTGTTGACATTTTAACCGAAAAAAATGATATCGTCGTGCGTTATCAGGGCGGCGCGAACGCCGGGCACACGGTGGTCTTCGACGGGAAAAAGTATAAACTTTCGCTGATTCCCAGCGGGATTTTCCGGCAGGAGGTGCCATGTGTGATTACCGGCGGCGTGGTGCTCAATCCGGCCAGTTTCCTGGTGGAAATCGACGGTCTGAAGGAACAGGGATTTGAGTGCAAAAACCTCATGGTCAGCGACCGCACGCACGTCATCATGCCGTGGCATTTCGAGGAAGACCGCCTGATGAACGCCACCACCGCGGGCGAGGACATCGGCACAACCCAGCGGGGCATCGGGCCCTGTTACCGCGATAAAGTCGGCCGAAGCTGGGCGATCCGCGTGGGGGATCTGTACACGCCGGAATTTCCCCAGCGAATCCGTGCCATTTGCGCCGTGAAAAATGAAATCCTTCACGGCATGGATCCCGCCGGCGGCGAAAAACGTCTGGACGCCGAGCAGATCATCGCGGATTACGAGGGTTACGCCGCCCGCATGAAAGCGATGATCGCCGACACCACGGCTTACCTTCTCGACGCGCTGGATGCCGGGAAAAACATTCTTTTCGAGGGTGCCCAGGGCTCGCTGCTGGACATCGACCACGGCACATTCCCTTACGTCACCAGCAGCAACAGCTCCGGCGTCGGCGTCTGCAACGGTTCCGGCGTCGCCCCGAAACACATCAAAAAAATGGTCGGCATCATCAAAGCCTACTCCACCCGCGTCGGCGGCGGCCCCTTCCCCACCGAGCAGGATAACGAGATCGGCCAGCACATCCGCGACGAAGGCAACGAGTACGGCACCGTTACCAAAAGGCCGCGCCGCTGCGGCTGGTTCGACGCCGTCGCCGTCCGGTACACCGCCCGCCTGGGCGGCGCCGACGTGCTGAGCGTCATGCTACTGGACGTGCTGAGCAAATTGCCGGAAATTCAAATCTGCACGGAATACGAAATCGACGGCGTCCGCACCCGCAACTTCCCCTCCCAGGTGGATGATCTGCGAAAAGTCAAGCCCGTTTTCATCACCGTCCCCGGCTGGCAGCAGGACATCACCGGCGTGCGGAAATGGGCCGACCTGCCCGAAAAAGCCCGCGAATACGTCCACCTTCTCGGCCAACTCGTCGGAACGCCCGTCGAAATCGTTTCCGTGGGCCCCGACCGCGAGCAGACGATCTGGGTGGAGTAAGCAATCTGCCCCTGGAGCGGTTATCAAGTTAATGTATCCAAAAAACAACAGCCCGAAGTGTGAGCGAGGGATAAGAATCGCTTAAAGATTCTCCATTTCCCAGTGCCATCGCAGTTTATCCGGTCGCTTACGCTCCCAGCTGTTGTTCTTGTGAAACCATAAATTGGGTAGATGCTCTAGCCGGGGGTGAGCTCCCGGGAACTTTCGAGGAGGAAAATCATGCACGCCACTGCTCGCCGCCATTTCCGTCTGTTTTTCGCAATTTTTTTATGCCTCACCGTGGTGCCGCCGGCCGAGTCGCAAATCTTTTTCGAACCGGAAGCGGAAACCGGTTTCAAAGCCACGGCGAAAGCCGCGAAGTCGGACGAAGACGCGGTCCGGGATGCGTTATTCGAGGTGGTGGACTTGAGCCCCAGCGTCGCAGTGCTGAAAAAGCTGCTCGGGAAGCATCCCGACATCAACATAAGAAACGACGACGGCTCGACGCTTTTACACTCCGCCGTTTCGGGGAGTTCCAATCTCAAAGTGGTGGAATATCTGATCTCGCGGGGTGCCGACGTCAACGCGAAAGACCACGAAGGCCGGACGCCGCTGCACGAGGCGGTCGGCCGATGGCAGGACAACCCGGCCCTGCTGAAAATCCTGTTCAAAGCGGGAGCCGATGTCAACGCGAAGGACAGAAACGGCCGAACGCCGTTATATAACGCCATTTCCTGGAACACCGGCACGGGGCCGCTGAAAATGCTGGTCGCAGCGGGGGCCGACGTCAACACGCGGGACAAAAATGGCCGCACCCCTTTGCACGAAGCAGCGGAGTACGGCTCCACGGACGTTCTGAAGTATCTGATTTCGCAAGGCGCCGATCTCAACGCGACGGACAGGGCAGGCGATACGTCATTACACATGGCAACAAAATGCCGTTCCGGTGCCGAAAATCTGAAATATCTGGTTTCTCTTGAGGCCGATGTCACCGCGAGGAACAACGCCGGCCAGACGCCGCTTTACGAAGCGGCACGTATCAGCTCCGACGTCGACGGGCTGAAATGCTTGATTTCACATGGCGCCGATATCAACGCGAAAGATAAGGACGGTAAAGCGCCGTTACACGCGGCGGCGAACTGGAATTCCAATCCCGAAATCGTGAAAGTCCTGAGCGAAGCGGGTGCCGACGTCAATGCGAAAGATAAGGACGGCAAAACGCCGTTACACGAACTGGCGGGGCAGATGGATATCAACGTCGCCAGCCTGAAAGTTCTGCTGGAAACGGGCGCCGACGCCAACGCGAAAACTAAAGATGGCCGGACACCGTTATTTTTCGCGGCCCAAAATACCCGCAAAGTCGAGGCGCTGGAACTTCTCGTCGCGAACAGTGCGGATGTCAACGCGAAAGACGCCAAGAGTTGGACACCGCTGCACGAGGCGGCACGTCATGATTACATCCAAGGCGTGAAATTTCTGGCCGAGCACGGGGCGGATATCCATGCGAAAGACAAGCACGACTGGACGCCGTTCCTCGCGGCATCACGGAGCGGCTACGCCGACCAAATGCAGTACCTCCTTTCTCTGGGGGCCGACATCAACGCGAAAACCGACAAAGGCGAAACGGCGCTGCATTTCGTAGCGGCTCACGGCAACGATAAAGCCATGAAACTCCTGCTCGAGAATGGTGCCGAAATCAACGCGAAAGACGCCATGGGCCGAACGCCGCTGAACGACACACGGAGGGAATCCATGGAAGCGATGCTCTTGGCCGCTGGCGCGCTGGCAGGCGACATCAAAGAGCCGGGCGTCATCCCCGACGGCTTATCCCGCTGGCCGAACATTTTCGAAGCCGCCGAACAAGGCATCGTCGACGACCTCCGTGTTTTCCTCGAGCATGGCGTTCCGGTCGACGTGAAAGATGACGGCTGCTGCTCGCCGAAAACGCCGCTGCAAATCGCCGCCGCCACCAACCCGAACATCGACGTCCTGAAATACCTGATCGCCCAGGGAGCCGATATTCACGTCAAAGATGACTCCGATGAGACACTTCTGCACGCCGCGGCCGCCAATGCGAACCTGGAAATCCTCAAACACTTGGTTTCCCTGGGGCTCGACGTCAACGCGAAAAACAACTATGGCGCAACGCCGTTACACGCAGCGGCTTCTTACAACCCAAACGTCGACGCGATGAAGTTCCTGGTCGCGCAAGGGGCCGACATCAACGCGAAAGACCAATGGGACCGCACCCTCTTATACTACGCGGCAGAAGGAAATCACAATGTCGAGGTGCTAAAATACCTCATCGCCAACGGGGCCGACGTTAACGCGGAAGACGATGCCCCCTGGACGCCGCTGCACAAGGCGGCGGAGGGAAATTCCAACCCCGACATCATCAAAACCTTGATCGAAGCCGGGGCCAACGTCCACGCGCTGGGCCACGGTGGCCGGACGCCGCTGCACCTGGCCGCACAGCATAACACCCACCCCGCCGTGCTCAAGGCCCTGATCGACGCCGGCGCCGATGTCAACGCCGAGGACGATGATCGGTACACGCCGCTGTACTGGATGTTCTGGGATAATTACCGAAACGAAGGATATTCCCGCGCCGACACGCTGAAAGTTCTGCTCGACGCGGGGGCCAACGTCAACGAACGATCCTGGAACGGTGAGACGCCGCTGCACTGGGTGCTGGACAAAAGCTCCGACCTCAAAGCCGTGGAATGCCTGCTCGACCACGGGGCGAACGTCAACGCCCGCGATGCTGCCGGCATGACGCCCTTACACCTGGCGGCCGCCGCCGAAGATCCCTATGTCGACACTGACGATTCCAATGTCAGCACGGACGATTCCAACATCCGTATCGTGAAACTCCTCCTCGCACGCGGGGCGAAACGCGACGCAAAAAACCGCGAAGGCCAAACGCCGCTCAATCTGGCCAAGGATGAAGCAAGGCAGGCGCTGCTCCGCGATGCCGAAAAATCCATCCTAAAGAAAAAATAACTCGCAAACCGCTCATTTTAACCCAAAATCACCCCATGTCTGATAATTTACCCTCCCCACTTCCGCTTCGTCATATTGCCATCATCATGGATGGGAACGGGAGGTGGGCGCGCCGACAGGGAGAGGAGAGGCCGGAGGGGCACAGGCACGGGGCGGACACAGTCAGGGAAATCGTGACGGAGTCGGTGAAGATCGGGTTGGAGCAGCTTACGCTTTACTGTTTTTCGAGCGAAAACTGGAAACGCCCGGAGGCGGAATTGGCCGCGCTGATGTTCCTGCTGGAGGAATTCATGCGGTCGGAGCGCGAGCTGATGCTCCGGGAGAATGTCCGACTGAGAATCATCGGCCGGCGTGAAGGTATTCCAGAGTCGGCACTGCGGGAAATGGACGAATCTTTGCGCGTGACGGCGCAAAATACGGGGCTTACGCTGTGCTTGGCGATTAATTACGGCAGCCGACAGGAAATCGTGGACGCGGTGAAGAAAATCGCACTCGAATCGGTTCGGAAAGGGCATTCCGAAAAGGAAATCGACGAAACGATTACCGAAACGGTTTTTGCAGAAAATCTGTACACGGCGGGGATGCCGGACCCGGACTTGCTGATTCGCACGGCAGGCGAGCTGCGGCTGAGCAATTATCTCTTGTGGCAGCTCAGTTATTCCGAGATCTGGGTGACCGAGCGGTGCTGGCCGGAGTTTTCCGCGACGGATTTCCATCAGGCCATTTCCGATTACGCCCGGCGTGTCCGGCGATTCGGAGCCGTGGTGGAGTAATGCGAAATGCCAGAGCCTTTTCGGAGCGATTTTTGACAAAAACAACAGCCGGGAATGGAGCATCGCGTAATGACCGGATCGAAGTGGAGAAAAACTCGGCCATTCTATCCGGTCACTCCGTTACGCTACGCTTCACTTCCTTCCTGGCTGCTGTTCTTGCGTCCCGAAGAATTTCGAAAATAGGCGAAATGCCAAATGATTAACGGCCATGTTTTCATTTTCCTTTCTATTTTTTCTCCGCTTTCTTGGAGAAATTGCCATGCATTCTTTTTATTTTACCCGGCTTGAGGGTAAAGCTCTTGCGTCTCGAAAAAATTGACGTATAATATACCTGATACATGAACGATGTTTTGGGAAGTCCGTACAGAGTAAGGAACTGTAAAAACTTGTCTTTTTTATTACCGGAGAGGATATAATGCTTGGGTTTCTTGTGCCAGTGGGTGGAGGCGATTCGATTCCCCTGCTGCGTGACTCGCTGACCGTGGGGCGTCGCGACGACTGTGATATTACACTGAAATTTTCGAACATTTCCGGCCATCACTGTGAGCTTTTCTGCAAGGACGGTTTTTGGTACGTCCGCGACCTGGACAGCAGCAACGGCACACGCGTCAACGGGGCGCGGGTGCAGGAAAAGTACCTTCCGCCGGGGGCTGAAATTGCGTTCGCGAAAAATAAATATAAAATCGAATATTCGCCGAAAGAGAACGGCGCAACCGCCGCTGCCCCTGCCGACGCCGATGCGGGTGGCGAAAGCCCGGAAGAGATCAGCCGTAACATTTTCGGAAAATCGCTGCTGGAACGGGCCGGCCTGCAGCGCGACACGCAATTTTCCCGGGAGCGAGACTTCAAAGATCGGAAACGCTACGACATGGAAGACAACAGCCCCGGCCAATTTCGTGATTATTGACCCTGAACACCATTCGTACTCGGGAAAGTCGGGTGTGCCGGACTGTTCGCCGCGTTTCCTTCGGGCGCAGCGTCCAAAACTGCCCTCTACCGGTGATTTGACGGAACGAGTATCGAGCCTCCCTGCGAGCTTCTTGCTTGCCGGGAGGTTTTTTGTTATAATTATGAATGATGAGTGATGAAAAAGTGAAAACCGACCTGCAAATCCGCCCCGCGTCGCCCACGGACATCCCGGAGATCGCGACGCTTTTTTATGAAACCATCCAGGCGGTCAACGTGCGGGATTATCCGCAGGACGAAATCGACGACTGGTCATCCTGGCATGCCGACACGGAAAAATGGGCAGCGCGGATTGCCGGGCAGTATTTTATCGTCGCGGTGCTCGACGGGCAGATCGTCGGGTTCGGCTCAATGGCCGCCGACGGTTATTTAGACACCCTGTTCACCCACAAAGACCATCAGGGACATGGCATCGCCAGCCGATTATTGTCGGAACTCGAAAAGCAAGCGTCCGCCCAGGGAAATCGGGAAATTCACTCCGAAGTGAGCATCACCGCCCGGGCGTTTTTCGAAAATCACGGATACGTCGTCGTGCGACAACAGCGAAAAAAATCACGGAATAAGGAGTTGGTGAATTTTTATATGACGAAAGAGATGACAAAATTATTGCTCGAAAATGGATAATTTATGAGCAACAACGCCCGCAGCTTTATATCGCAAAGCATCCACGGCTAAAATGTACAAAATGATATTCAATATAAAAGTAGGCGATAATGAGAATAGAAAAAATTACCAACAACAAGAAACGATTCCTTGATTTGTTACTGTTGGCGGATGAACAGGAAAGTATGATTGACAAATACCTGATGTGTGGAGATATGTTTGCATTATACGATGATGATGATTTAAAGAGTATTTGTGTTGTCGTGCCAATTGATGAGGACACATGTGAATTAAAAAATATTGCGACCTATAAAGAATGTCAGGGTATGGGATATGGTAGAGAACTAATAAGATTCATTTCGGATTTTTATAAAAACAGTTACAAGACCATGCTTGTCGGAACAGGTGAAACGCCAACGATATTATCGTTTTATATAAGCTGCGGGTTTACAGAATCGTATCGTGTAAAGAATTTTTTTACCGAAAACTATGACCATCCCATTTTCGAAGAAGGAATACAACTTGTCGATATGGTATATTTGAAGAAAGATTTATTACCTGAACTCAACAACGAAGGATGACCGATGCTCGTGCCGCTAATTCACGCTTTACAACCTGAAGGTAAGACAGTGTTGTCAGCTCTTTTTACCTCTATTCGCGGAAAGCAGATATTTTTGATAAAGTGAGATCAAAGGACAACCAACTTCATGGCATGTGCTAAGAAAAAAGGAAAGAGCCAGAAAATCCGTGTGGACTTCCGTAAAAATCGTGCGGGGCGCACGCGCGGCGATGCGGATTTGACGCGGGATGTGCAGCAGGAGCGGTTTCAGGAGGATGAAACGCTTAAGGAGGAGCGGATTCGCGGCAAGGGGGCGATTTTCCGTCAGCGGACGATTCATGTGGAGGAGAATGCGGCCGGGCCGGCAGGCGAAACGCTCTTGGCGAAGGATGCGCTGGCGTCGCAGTTGCGGGTGGCGGAGGACGCGCGGCCAGGGGTGGTGCTGCGGGTGCACGGGCTGAACACGCTGGTGGAGGACGCGGCCACGGGCCGGCTTTACCGCTGCGCTGTCCGGCGGCTGCTGCGGACGCTGGCCACCAGTCACCGCCATGTGGTGGTCACCGGCGACTCGGTGCTCTTTCGGCCGGTGGATGCCGAGTCGCGTGATTCGGAGTATGCGCCGCATGATCCCGATTTCACCATGGAAACGCTCCCGGAAGGCATCATCGAGCGGGTCGAGGCGCGGCATGGGTGTCTCTGCCGGACGAGTCGCGGGCGGCTGCACACCCTGGTGGCGAACATCGACCAGGCCATCCTCGTCGCCAGCGCCGCGGCTCCGGGCCTGAAGCCGAACCTGATCGACCGCATGATCATCATGACCGAGAAAATGGGCATCCGCCCCGTGCTGTGCATCAATAAAGCGGATCTCGTCGACAAGACGCGACTGATGCCACTGCTGGGGATGTACGCCCGAATGGGATACGCGTCGCTGCTGGTCAGCGCGGTGACGGGGGAAGGCGTGCCGCAACTGTGCCAACTTCTGAAACAGCCCGGCGTGCGGAGCGTGGTCACGGGCCAGAGCGGCGTGGGAAAATCCTCGCTGCTGAACGCGGTCGAGCCGGGGCTGAATCTGCTGACGCGGGAGGTCAGCGAGGAGAACGAAAAAGGCCGGCACACCACCTCCGCGGCACAGCTCATTAAACTCACCGGCGGCGGATACGTCGTCGACACCCCCGGCATCCGCCAGTTCGAGCTCTGGGACGTCGTCCCCGCGGAGGTCGCCAACTTCTTTCGCGACATTCGCCCGTACTGCTCGCTGTGCCGATTCCCCGACTGCACGCACACGCACGAAATCGACTGCGCGGTGAAAGAGGCGGTGGAGGAAAATTACATCGACGCGCGGCGGTACATGAATTACTGTCAGATCATGGCCGGGGATGTGGTCGGCGGACGCGAAAGCGAAGAGGATTTCGAGCTAGAAATCGAACAAGGATAAATTCCCTATTCTTGTATAATTATAATTGGGGCGGATTATCTACAATCAACTTTATTATATAAAAAACTTCAAAAAACCTATAATTTTTCCTAATTTTCCTGTCTATATTGGCGGTTATGTGTATAATACGTAGTAAGTATTTTTTGGAAAGCTACTATTACCTTCACCATCGCTCGTTCAATGCTTTCTGAGCACAGAACAGTATCTTTTTTGAATCGGTGGAAGGTTTGGGTGAAAAAGTTGCTTTTTTTCTTAATATTGTTTTGCCTCTTAACGGCTTCGCACTCATAGGGGCAGACAGTCTACCAGGGTGGCACAACAACGATTGGGCCAGGAACAACAACTATTGGGGACGCGATTGTTGGGGAAACAACGGACGGCACAGTAAATATCGTACCCGGTGGCAGGTTCAATACCCAAGGAGCAACTCTGGGCTATGAATCAGGAATCCACGGCACCGTGAATGTTCTTGGCCCCAATGCCTGGTTTGACACGTCCTATCGACTTATCATCGGCTTCGGGGGCATCGGCACGCTGAACATTTACAACGGCGGTATTGCGGATTCCACAGCGGATATCTCCATTGCGGTGGAGAAATATGGTAGCCGAGGATATATCGATATCAAAGACTCAGAATCAACCTTGAACGCTTATAAATCCATGTATATTGGAGGGCAAGGCTTGGGGAGAGTTTATGTACACGACAATGGAAGTCTCTATGTGTTCTCCCACGTTAATGGTCGGTGGAAATCCGTTCAGGACCCGTGTGGGCTTGCCAAATGGTTGGTTGGACGTGGAGAAGGGCGTGATTTCCGTCCTGACAATTGCGGGTGAGATGAGAAATGCCGGCAAATTTAACATCCTAGGGTCGGGCTCGACCATCACGGTTTTCGACGGATACAACCCAACGCGAGATCTTCAAACCTATTTTTGTCGATTCGACGCCAGCGGGAACCTCGCCGATCAACGTCACCGGTGGGGTGGTTAATCTCCCGGGCAACACTTACGTCTCGGCATACGGCCTGGCCGTATAGAAATCGGATAATACCTTCGACGTGTATAAAGCCACGGGCACCGCGACCTATAATGGCACTTTCGATGCCCCGGAAATGAAAATCGTCTCCGGCGGCGCTACCGGATCGAATGGTAAGTTAACCGTAGGGTTCGATGAAAATGCCTACCCGGTATGGAACATCCACGAGCAGATGTATTTCTTTCCTGATGAAGAGCGGGGGTATATGGGCTGGGTGAGAATCGAGGGGCAGCCCAAATATGATACCATTCAGGCGCATTTTAACTACAATGAACGTCCCGTCTCGGACAGCGTTTTCGATGCCTTCGTCGCGTATCTCAACAACGGGCTCTCCGCCTCGGGCTACGGCGTGCAGCTTTCCCGCCGGACTGACGAAAGCGTGGAGTTCAATATCTCCGTTGACCTGTTTTCCGATCTCTCCTACCAGATGTTCGGTTGGGGACTCAATCATTTCAACGACCTGCACAACGTCTATATTTCTTTGGAATATCTTTCTCATGTCCCCGAGCTGGCGACCTGGTTGCTTTTGTTGCCGAGGATGTTCATACTCGTGGCCTACAGATGGCGAAAGCGGCAAGGAGGCTGCAATTAAAGAAGGCATCCCGCCTCCGCGTTCCACTCGCTGCGAGCTAAGCAGGGCCAAGCGACACGGAAATGCTCATTGTGCAAGGGTGTTTTCTCACAGAATTTGAAAGGTGTCAAATGAAAAGGTTTTTTCTATTTTTTTCCCTCGTTTGCTTTGTACTCGTTTCTCACGGTTCCGCACAGGTTGTTTTCCAGGGGCCACCTGTGATTTTTGACACCGGGGAATCGACCCTGGAGGATGTAATCATCGGGGATACGCTCGATGGCACCGTGAATGTCATTAATACGGGGGATTTCCGGACACGAACGACTTATCTGGGCTATAACCCGTCGGTGAACGGTACGGGGAATGTCATCGGGGCCAGCGCCCGGTTCGCTACATCCGATCAGTTCTTCGTTGGCTACGAGGGCAAGGGCATCCTTAACATCAACTCGGGAGGCTTGGTGATATCGCAGGGCGAATCATTTGTGGGCAACGAGGTTGGCAGTGTCGGCGTCATAAATGTAAATGGTTTTGGCTCGGAATGGCAGACGCAGGACTATCTGGTGATTGGCGCCGAGAGACAGGGTATGATGAACATCATGGCTGGCGGACGGGTCACCTCGGCCGGTGTGTCGGTCATCGGCAGCAATTGGGGTTACGGTGCACCGCCAAGCCTCAGTGAAGTAACGGTAACCGGCAGCGGATCCACCTGGACTACAATGGAACTGCGAGTCGGCAGTATGAACGATGCCCGAATGAATATCTACCAGGGTGGCACGGTGTCCTCCGATGGGGATTGTTCCGTGGGTACGTCAGGATCCACTTTCGGCTATGCCGACATCAGGGACGCAGGGTCGGCCTGGAACTTATCCGAACGATTGATGATCGGAAATACGGGCAAAGGGCGTGTTTTCGTTCACAACGCCGGGCTGCTCAACTCCTCCTCAACGATCCAGGTGAGCGGGGCTTTTATGCCGTGGATGATCGGAGGGAGGGGGCGGCTTGACGTAGAGAATGGCACGATTCAAGCCGAGACGATCCAGGGAAGCCGTAGCAGCATGGGAAAATTCAACAATCTCGGCACCGGGTCAACCATCACAGTTTCTGGTGGCTATAACCCTGATGACGATCTCTACACCTATTTTTATGTCGATTCGACGCCGACAGGGACTTCGCCGATTAACGCCACCGGTGGAACCGTGAATCTCAGCGGCACATCCTACGTCGCCGCATACGGCATGGCGGTGCAGAAAGCGGACAATACCTTCGACCTGTTTCACGCCACCTGCGACGCGACTTACAGCAACACCTTCAGCGCCCCGGAAATGAAAGTCGTCTCCGGCGGCGATCCCGACACCAACGGCACCCTGACCGTGGGGTTCGACGAAGGGGCCTACCGTACCTGGAATATCCACAACCAGCCGTGTTTCTTCGCCTCAGAGGATATGGAGTTATACGGCACCTCGTGCATGGGATGGGTGAAAGTCGAGACACAGCCCAATGACGGCAGCATTCAGGCATATTTTAACTACAATGGGGGGACGCTTTCAGATAGAGCAGATTCAAATTCAATGTAAACACCGCGGGGGTGGCACCTTGCAGAGCCGCAATCGTAAGATTGCGGGAGAGATACCGCAAAACCAAGTGTTTTTCATAGATGCTGAGTCCTTTCCGCAATCTTACGATTGCGGCTCTGTAATCCGCGTGTTTACATTGAATTTGAATCTGCTCTAGTGTTTTTGAAGCACTTGTGGCTTATCTCAACCATGGCCTATCCGCTTCAGGCTACGGCGCGCAACTTGTCCGCCGTACTGACGAAGGCGTCGAATTCAGCATTTCCACCGAGCTGTTCTCCACCCTCTCCTACCAGATGTTCGGCTGGGGGCTTGACTATTTCAACGATCTTTACGACGTCAATGTTTCCCTGGGATACATTTCTCATACCCGTACTCCCGAACCCGCAACCTGGCTACTAATGCTATCAGGGATGCTTGTGCTTGTCGCTGGCAGGCGATAGATGAAGTGGGGATGCATCGCTAACCCTCGGCATTCCACTCCATGAGTTGTTCCAGCGGCAGGCCGACGACATTTGACGCGCTGCCGGTGAGGATGCGGAGCCAGTCGTTGCCGTCCTGGTATCCGAACGCCCCGGCTTTCCCCACCCAGATGTCCGTGGCGAGGTACGCTTCCAGAATTTCGTCGGACAGCGGCTCCATGAACAGCTCTGTCGTGACGGCGTCAAGCTTTTCGAAATCCGGCACGGCGGGGTTTAGGAGGCAGATGCCGCTGATGGTTTCGTGGACGCTGCCGGAGAGCATGCGCAACATGCGGCGAGCGTCTTCCCTATTCGCGGGTTTTCCGAGAATCTCGCCGCGGCAGACTGCCACGGTGTCGCACGCCAGCACGAAACAGTCGCGTCCGGCGAGTTGCCGCGCGACATCTTCCGCCTTCTGACGTGCCTGGCGTTTCACAAATTCCGCCGGGGAAGTTCCGTCCCGGGGAATGGGCGTCTCGGCATCCGGCGAGGCGGGGACGACTTCAAAATGCAGCCCCGCGGCAGTGAGAAGTTCTTTTCTTCGCGGAGACTGGCTGGCCAGGACGAGCGGTTTTCGGTCGAAGAGCATGGCGAAGGAATCAGGAGGTAAACGTCCTGATGATAAGCAGGCCGACCAGCACGAGGATGACGGCGGCGGCGACGCCGATGGCGATCCACGCCTCTTTCGTCAGCTTTTTGCCTTTCGGCGCTTTGGTGAGCGGTTTATAAACGGTAGTAGTGCCCGATTTCGAAGAAGGAGCGGAAAGCGTCGCAGAATTTCTGACCGCGGGAGAACTTTTCGTCGCGGTGGGTTTCTTGATATTTTGGCTGGAGGCGGAACGATTCGTCGTACCAGAACCTTTTTTCACCACGCCCGGCGTGGATGACGAGGATGAGGGCCCCAGACTGAAATTCAGCACGCTGCTTAAAACGCCGCTGCTGCTGTCCGCGGTGGCTTTCGGCTGATCGGTCGGGCTGAAACGCTGCTTCTGGTTAAGAAATTTCAGGAAAAGATCTTCCTGCGCTTTTTCGGTTTCCGTTTTTACCTTGATCGCAGACTCGGAAGCGGCCTTCTGGCCGGCGGCCCCGGTACGCACGGCAGATTTTCCGGTGACATCACTGCCGGAGCCTTTTTCCGCGGGTTTCGAGGTGGTGAACAGAGGCCGGGTCTGTATTTTTTTGGTGGAATCGCCCGATTTCTTGCCAAAAATACCGGATTTTTTCTCGCCGTCACCAACTTTTTTCGACGAATCGCCCGCCTTCTTGGAAACCGAGTCAGCGGCGGCCATCTCCTGAATCGCGAAAAGCTCCTTCATGGAGGCGGAAGAGCCGGTGCCCGGGCGACGCTTGAAACTCGCGGATAATCCGTCCACCTTCTGGCCGTGATCCAACAACCATTCCGTTAAATCGTCCGCCACCTCCGTGGCCGTCTGCTGACGATCATTCGGATCCTTGGCCATCATCCGCCAACAAATTTCCGCCAAATCATCCGGCACCTCAGGCCGTTCATCCTGAATCCGCTTCGGCATCTTTTTCTGATGCGCCCAGATCCGCTGCGGAAGCGTTCCCTCCGGGAAGGGTACATGGCCCACGAGGAGGCAGTAAAACGTGCAGCCCAAGCCGTAAATGTCGGCACGGGAGTCCACGGTATGGCTGTTTCGGGCCTGCTCCGGAGCGAGGTAATCGGCCGTGCCCAGTACGTTTTCATCGTACGCCACGGTCAGGGACGCACGCTTTTCGTCGGTGAAACGGGCCAGGCCCAGGTCCAGAATCCGCACCACACCCTGCTCGTTCACCAGCAGGTTCGCGGGCTTCATGTCGCGGTGAATCAGGCCAGCGTCGTGAGCATGCTGCAGGCCGATCGCGGCTTGACGCATGTAATCCGCCGCCTTATAAATGTCCAGCGGGCCCTCCTTCTTCACCAGCGAAAGCAGATCCGTCCCCTTGACGTACTCCATGACGAGATAATAAATGGAGCCGCCCTCGTTATCCACATCATATGCGCAGACGATGTTCGGATGATCCAGCGCCGCGGCGGCCTGGGCCTCCAGCAAAAAACGCTCCAGATAAGAAGATTCAGACGTCACGCGGCTTTTGGGCAGCACCTTGATCGCCACCTGCCGCTGAAGAATCGAATGCTCGGCGAGATAAACACTGCTCATGCCGCCCGCGCCCAAAACACGCAGCAACTTATACGCCCCCAGGAAGAATCCCTTATATTTACCCGCGAGAATATTGTCCAACTGCCACTGCGTGATCTTTTCGCGCTTGACCAGCCAGGACGCAAAATCCATGACGGCATCCGGATCGAACGTATTATCCTCGTCTCTCCAGGCCTTTAAACATTCCTGAACCTCGCCCGCCTCGAAAAGTCGGCTCTGTTCAAGCATATTTAAAAAATCGTTGATTAACGGCACAGCCATTAGACACCGTACGGATTATTTTTTGTTTGTGATACCAGAAAAGAATATAATGAACGGAATACGCCGCGTCGCCTTCGGAAAATCACCGAAAAGGAAAAAACGCGGATTCCGGAAATTTCTCCCCAAAATGCCTACTTTTCTCTCTAATAATAATCATACCCTATTTTTTTCCCCATTTCCATAGTTTTCCCTCTTAATTTCAGCTTTTCAGTCAAAAATTTTCATAAAAAAACCATTTTGTGGAAAAAATGTCGAACAAAAGACGGCTTTTATCGTAATTTTGGAAGAAAGAGTTCCGCGTTCTCTCTATTCATCTCACAAAAACGCCGCCCTACATGAGTTTATTTACGGTTTTCGCTGTCTTTTTGGCGAATTTTTTTGTTTTTTCTTTGTAATGAATTAGCCGTTTAAGGGAAAGCTCCCATTTCTGGCAAAAAAACCATTCTTCGTGATATCATGAAGGCCGAGAGAACCAACGGCGGTGGTATGCACATGCTGAATGGATCACAAAAAAAGAGCGTGAACGCCACGCCCTTTTCTGAAAGTACACATCCACCCACGGAGCGGGATCCGCGAAATCACCCGTTTTTCGCCATTTTTACGAGAATCTCCACGCCCTGCATGATCGTTTCGTCCTTCGCGGCGAAGGACAGGCGGAAGTGCGTGTCGCGGGTGCTGAACACGTTGCCGGGGATGGCCAGGAGCTGATATTCCTGAATCGCTTTGGTGATGAATTCAGTGGCCGTGCCGAACGGGGCTTTCGGGAAGGCGTAAAACGCGCCGCCGGGTTTCTGGATTTCGTAGTGGTCTTTCAGGCCCTCGTAAATCAGGTCGCGCTTGCGGCGGTACGCCTGGAACTGCGTCTCCATGCTCGTGTCCATCGCCGTGACGGCCGCGTACTGCAGGGCACTGGGGGCGCAGACGAAAGAGTACTGCTGGAATTTCAGGATTTGCTGCATGATGGGGGCCGGGCCGTGGGCGAAACCGATGCGCCAGCCGGGGATGCCGTAGCATTTGCTGAAGCCGTCGAGCACGATCACGTCGTCGCTGAACTTCGCGGGCGAGACGAACGGGCCGTCATAGCAGAAAAAACGGTAAATTTCGTCGCTGATCAGCGCGACGTTCTTCTCTTTCGCCAGCATCGCCAGGTCGCGGCAGATATCCTCCGTGGCGACCGTGCCGGTGGGGTTGGCCGGGGAGTTAAACAGGATCAGTTTCGTTTTCGGCGTAATCGCGTCGCGGACTTTGTTCACGTCGAGCTGGAAGTCGGGGTACGTCTGGATCATGACCGGCTTCGCGCCGAGCATCTTCACCAGGGCCTCGTACATGACGAAGTACGGGTCGAACAAAATGACTTCGTCACCGGGGTTGACCAGGGCCATCAGGGCGAGCATCAGGCCGCCGCTGGTGCCGCTGGTGATGACGGCGTCGCGTTTGCCAGCCCCGAAGTCGGCATCGACCATCGCCTGCACCTTCAAGCGCAGGTCGGCTGCCCCCTGAGTGGGGGTGTACCCGTTCTTGCCGCCCATGATCGCTTCGACCGCCGCCTGCTTCGCCGCGTCCGGGGCATCGAAATCCGGCTGCCCGATCGACAGATTCACCGGCTTGTCCAGCTTCGCCGCCAGATCGAAAACTTTGCGAATACCCGAAGCGTCGAACGCCTTGGAACGGTCAGAAAACCACTGTTCGTACATGAGATTTATACCTTCAATTCATTATAACTATTTAAATTGACCCGTTTAGCCGCGCAGCGCGTTCGGCGTAAGCCGCCGGAGCTGCTATTCACTTCCTCGCCTTACGGCGAACGCGCTGCGCGGCTAAACAGGCGGTGTGTTGTGCGATAAGAACACACATTGAAAAACTACTTCCACTCCCGCTGAATAAACGCCGTGTCGCCATCTCTCACTTCCCATACCACCGGATCACTCGCTTCGGAGACCAACTCGGCTCGTTAATCATCTTCACGCGAATCGGCAGCGCGGCCTCGGCGACCAATTTCTCGTGTAACGCGCCCTTTTGGCGATAATCCTCCTCCATGCTTTCCAGCTCTGAACGAAGAGCCTTCAAGCCGTCGGCATCCTCCGGCATATCCTGAATCTCGGTTTTCGCGGCGGCGATCCGGTCGTCCAGGGCCTTTCGCTCATTCTCCAGTTGCATACGACAGAGGATGTTCATTTCTCGGTCTATGGTTGTCACCCGGTCGACGTACGCCGCGCGAACCGCCGAGACAATTTTCACCAACGCTTCGGGGTCACTTCCAGAAATCCTTATCTCAATGATTCCGCTTGAACCCAGACGATGCACTTTCAGGTTCTTGCGGAGCCAGTCGGCTTTATCCGTTTCGTTTTTAAGGCAACTTAACTGCGCGATCCCCGGCTGCTGCAGAACCGTATCCAACACCATACTGCTGAGGACGATTTCCTGATGTACGTTGAGATCATTCAAATCTTTGTCTTCAAACCAAAGCCGGGAATGGACATACGGATTTTTCGGCTCAAGCGACCGGTAAATGGTGCGAGGGGTACGGTCTACCCGTACCCACTCATACGCGTCATACTGAGGCGGAATGTAGTACCAGATGATCGCCAGCGTAGCCATTACGATTACCGCGACCACCAGAATCAGAGGCCAGCGGCGCCGCTTCTTCCGTTCGTCGTTCGACATCATAAAGCACTCCGTTTTACGTAAGTATCACTTCCACTCCCGCTGAATAAACGTCGTGTCGCCTTTTGCGTCGCGGAACACTTCGTGGCGGAGGATTTCGAGCTGGCGGGAGATGGTGGTTTTGACGCCGCCGATTTTGAACTCTTCCAAGGCCCGGCACATCCGCGCGATGGCCTCGGTGCGGTCGACGCCGTGGACGATCAGCTTGCCGATCATGGAGTCGTAATACGGCGAAATCGTGTAGCCAGCATGGATGTGCGAATCGAAACGCACGCCGAACCCGCCGGGGATGATCAGGTCCGTGATCTTGCCAGGGGACGGGCAGAAGTTGTTTTCCGGGTCCTCGGCGTTAATCCGACACTCGATCGCGTGGCCCGTGGCGCGGACGTCTTTCTGCGTGTACGGCAACTTCTCGCCAGCGGCCACCAGGATCTGCGACTTGATGAGGTCGATCCCCGTCAGCTCCTCGGAAACCGGGTGCTCGACCTGAATGCGGGCGTTGAGCTCAATGAAATAATAGTTCCCGTCACCGTCGACGATAAACTCAATCGTCCCGGCATTCGTGTACCCCGCGGACTTCACCAGACGCACCGCGGCGGCACACATTTCCTCGCGCGTTTTCTGGCTGATGTGCGGCGAGGGGCTTTCCTCGACCAGCTTCTGGTGCCGGCGCTGCATCGTGCAGTCGCGCTCCCAGAGATGCACCACGTTGCCGTGATTGTCGGCGATAAGTTGCACTTCGACGTGCTTGGGATGGAGGATGTATTTCTCGATGTAAACGTCGCCGTTGCCGAACGCCGCCTGGGCTTCCTGCTGCGCCTGGCTGAACGCGGATTTGAGGGACGCTTCGTCCTCGGCCACCCGCATGCCGCGCCCGCCGCCGCCGGCCGTGGCTTTGATCAGCACGGGGAAGCCGAACTCCTTCGCGATTTTCAGGGCTTCTTCCTCGTTTTTGATGAGGCCCTCGCTGCCCGGCACGGTGGGAACATTCGCCTCACGGGCCAGGCCGCGGGCGATGTTCTTGTCGCCGAGCATGGCCATCGCCTGGTGGGATGGGCCGATGAACTCGAAATTACACTCCCGGCAGACCTCCGCGAAGTGGGCGTTCTCGGCCAGGAAGCCGTACCCCGGGTGAATCGCCTGGGCGGCACTGACCTCGGCAGCACTGATAATACGGTCGATCTTCAGGTAACTTTCGGAGGAGCGGGCGGAGCCGATGCAGATCGCCTGGTCGGCCATGTCGAGGTACGCCGCGCCGCGGTCGGCCTCGCTGTACACAGCCACGCTCTGGATGCCCATTTCCCGGCACGCACGGAAAATCCGCAGTGCGATTTCGCCGCGGTTGGCGACTAAAATTCGTTCGAACATGATAAGAGGGGTTTGTGGTTTGGGGATGGTGGATTGTAACCGTTGGTTAGCGGATTGCGGTGAAAAACAAACCACAATCCACAAACCACACAAGCGGCTTTAGCCGCGGGTGTCAACCTTAAACAGCGGCTGGCCGAACTCCACGGCGTCGCCGTCTTTGACGAGCATGGCGACGATTTTGCCGGCGATTTTGGAGGGAATCTGATTGAAAACCTTCATGGCCTCGACGATACACACCGCTTTGCCCGGGCTGATCAGATCGCCGACGGAGACGAACGCGGCCGCGTCGGGGCTGGGGCGGGAATAGAACGTGCCGACGATCGGGCTGGTGATATTCTCCATATGGCTTTCGTCTTTGACTTCCGCCGGAGCCGCCACCGCGGGAGCACTGACGGCCGGGGCCGCCGCCATCATGGGCATCTGCGGCACGGCATACGTCTCGGCCGGCATCATCATCGGAGCCATACCGCCGCGCTTGAGCGAAATGGACGTCTCGCCCTGACGAATTTCAAGCTCCGTCAAGCCGTACTCTTTCATCATCTGCACAAAACGCCGCACTTTCGGGACGTCAAAAATTTCCTGAGACGGGGCCGGGTCGGTGGTTTCCGGTTTGGATGGATTTTTCATGGATATTGGGGTTTGGGTTAAAAGGTTTGTTTGTTTTTGGGAAAGAAAGGCAGAATCCGCTTCCAGGGAAGAAACATTATTGAAAAATTGTTTCTCCCCTCTCGCCTTCGGCGATTCGCCCCTCATCCAAAAAACTTTTACTGTTTTTTTGTTTTATTTTACGCTTCTGCGTCGCAGACCTTCCGATATTCTTCCGCCGAGAGCAGCTCGCCCAGGGCCGTGAAACGGACTTTGCAGATCCACGCGCCGTACGGGTCGGAATTGATCGTTTCCGGAGCGGCTTCCAGATCCGAATTCACCTCGACCACCTCCCCGGCCACCGGCGAATACACCTCCGAAACCGCTTTGACCGACTCAAGGTCGCAAAAACCGCCGTCGATCGTCACCGTGTCGCCCACTTCCGGCAACTTGATATACACGATGTCGCCCATCGCGTGCTGCGCGAAGTCCGTAATGCCCAGCTCACAGACGTCGCCGACGACGCGAACCCATTCGTGCGACTTACAATAACGAAGATCTTCGGGAGTATTCATCTTTTCGGTTCCTGTGGGATGTTAAGTGAGTGAAAAGTGGAAAAAATGGAGTACGGTTGGGCTGCTTACCAGCCCCAAACATCAGCGAGGGGCACTGTGCGGCACAAGGTTTTCTTACAGCCTGTGTTCCGCTGGATGGATAAAACATTGCGTCTTTGGCTGTCCGGTACACCACCTGCAAGAACAGGTTCATACCCCGTGGTGCCCCGCGCTTACGCTTGGGGCTAGTAAGGTGTCTCTGCTTACTTCCTTTTATAAAACGGTAATTTCACGACTTCGGCTTTCAGGCGGCGGCCGCGGACGTCGATCTCGACTGTGTCGCCGGTGAAATCCTTGCTGACCCGCAGGACGGCGATGGCCGCGCCGAGGGTGGGGGAGTGGGTGCCGGAGGTGACCGTGCCGATTTTGTCGCCGCCGGGCGCGAAAACGTCGGCACCTTCCCGCGCGATGCCCCGGTCGATGAGCATTACGCCGATGCGCTTGTATTCAGGCGTGTGAGCCTGCAAAGCAGTGCCGCCGATGAAGGGCTTCGTGTGTTTGATGAAATAATTCAGAGATACTTCGTTGGCCGGGATGTCCTCGCCCAGCTCGTGGCCGTAAAGCGGCATGCCGGCCTCCAGACGTAGCGTGTCGCGGGCGCCCAGCCCAGTGGGAATCAGCCCCAGCGGACTGCCTGCCTCCATCACCGCGTCATAAACCTTCGCGATTTCGTCGGCTGAAGTGTAAATCTCGAAACCGTCCTCGCCGGTATATCCCGTGCGGGAAAGCAGGCAGCACACGCCGGCGATTTCCACTTCCGGGGCGAACGTGTAATTTTTCATGGGCGTATTTTCCGCCGGGACGAGTTTTTCCATGATCGCCTCCGCCGCGGGGCCCTGGAGGGCGATTTGGCCCGTGGCGTCCGAAATGTTTTCCATGACGGTATGTTCGCCGAGATGCCCTCCGATCCACGCCACATCCTTCTCGCAGTTGGAAGCGTTCACCACGACAAGATATTTTTCGTCGGAATAACGGTACACCAGCACGTCGTCCACCACGCCGCCGACATCATTACACATCAGCGTGTACCGCACCTGCCCGTCGGCCATGCCGGACATATCGTTCGAAAACAGGTTCTGAATCGTCGCCAGGGCCCCCGGCCCGGAGAGCATCACCTCGCCCATGTGGGACACGTCGAACAGCCCGGCCGCCTCGCGCACCGCTTTATGCTCGGCGATAATGCCTGTTTCATACTGAATCGGCAGCAAAAACCCGGCGAAATCCACGACTTTTCCCCCCAGCGCGACGTGCGTGTCGTAAAGCGGCGTTTTTTTCGGCATGTTTTCCTCCCCCGGCGGTTTCCCGTCCCGAACAGACCCTTTCATCGATCATTACCATAATATTATTCTGTATCGCATTATAAACGCTTTTCGCGAATTGTCAAGAAGAGCGTGGTCGGCGGAGAATTTTTTGAGAAAAGTTTGAACAGATTTGGAATTATCTTGACATTTTGGAGACGGTGTGTTATGATGTGGATAGAAAATTGTCCCCACCACGCAATAAAATGCGGGGTTAACATATGTCCTGCGGACGTTTTCTGCTGGATAATCATCGTTTTTACAGGAATATCCCATGAAAGAAGCGAAAAACCCGGGCTGTCTCGGACGCCTAATCCGATTTCTGGTTTTCACGTTAATATTAATCGTCGCGATGGTGTATTTTTTTTGCTGGTGGACGCCGGCGTTTAAGCTCACGCCTCAGCGGGTGGGATGGGAGATTCCGGCGGGAGCGGAGGTGCCCATGACGGCGGACGGAAAGTATGTGGATCATGCCCAGCTGTTCGAAATGCAGCACCCGGAGATTTACGCGAATCCGCAAAAAAACGGCTGGCGGAAAGTGCTGCTGGCGGCAGGCCCGAAATGGTTAAAGGAAGAGTGGGCGATTTATCTGCAAAATCATCTCCGGCAGGAACCTTTTGCGATTCTGGTGGTGGACTGGGCGCCTACGCAGATGGTGACGGAAACATTACGCCAAGAGGCGGCCCAGAACCCGGAAGTCGCGCGGCGGTGGGAGGCCATGTGGGCGCTTTACTGTCAGCGGATGGACATTTCGCCGGCTGAGGCGGGGGCGTGCGAGTATGAAGGCCCGGTGCGGGTGATGGAAAAGACGGCGCGGGATTCGCTGGTGGCCCTGGCGAAAGATTACGCGGAAAAGCATCCCGAGCTGGCCGACGACCCGCGCGACGCTTTCGAGCATGAAGACTTCCGGATTCTCGGCTCCAGCGAGTATGATGAGCCGGGGGCGGCTGTTATGGAGATGCTCGTGCCCTGCCATGACCGCGAGCACCATGAAACGGATGTGCAGACCCGGCTGCGTGAGAAAAACTGGACGGCGGCGGAATTCCCGCGCGTGGCCCAGTGGGTGGCGGAAAATTCGGCCCTGTTGGACACGGTGGAGGAAGTGGTGCGGGAGGATTTTTATTGCCCGATTTTGTCGCGGGAAGACACGCATCATCCGCTGCTGGAGGGGTGTTATCCGCTGGGGATCATGCTGCATAACCGCATCCGTGTCGGGCTGAGCGTGCGCTGCGCGATGTGCTTCGGGGAAGGCGACACGCGCGGCGCCGTGCGTGATCTGGAAACGCTGATCCTGCTGGGCGGGCATCTGGAAAAAGCTTGTTTTTTTGAGTTTTATGGCAGCACGGCGGAGATAAATCAGGCGGCCGCGAAGCTCGTGCTGAATAATTTGGAATCCCCCGGTATTCCGCCGGAAGCGATGAAAACGCTCCTGGCGCGGTGGAATCTGCCGTCGCCCGTCACGGTGAAAGACATGGTGGCGTATACGAAAATGCAGTACCTGGACGCCTGCCAGCGGAAGCTCCCGCTTCTGGAGGAAATCACGCCGAGATTCGCGTTTCTGCCGTACGATCAGAACCTCGCGCTGGATGAACTGACGGCGTACTTCCGGTGGGCGGAGGCGCTGAATTCCCTGGAAAAACTTGGCGAAGGACGGCAAAAATCCGAACAGCCTTCGGCGGCGAAAGTTCTTTTGACGCAGATGTTCACCCACAGCCGGACGAAATTTCTGGTCGAGGAAATACAGTCGGACGTTTACTGGACGGCCCATTACCTCGGCAAGGGAACGGCAGGTGATAATGATCGGGCCTTGGCGCGGGCGGCCCTGGCGGCGGCGCTGTATCATGCGGAAAAGGGGGAATTCCCGGAAACGCTGGACGCCATGGTGCCGGAATATCTCGCGGTGGTGCCGGGGGATGCGTACCGGACGGGCGAGAAGATCAAGTACCGTGTGGAGGCGGACGCCGTGGAGATTTCGGCCGCGGGGCCGGGTGAGGATTTGGTTGTGCGGTTACGGAAATAAAAGGGGGAAAACGTTATGAACGGAAACTTAAACGGCAAGAAAAAAAGCGGGTGTTTCTGGAAGCTGCTGAAATTTACGTTTTTCACACTGACGGCGCTGGCCGTGGCGGGGTATTTTTTGTGCTGGCACGTGCCGGCATTTAAGCTCACGCCGGAGCGTGTGGGGTGGACGCTGCCGGGTGGGGCGGAAGTGCCGCTGACGCCGGACGGAAAGTACGTGGACCACGCGAAAGCGTTCGAGCTGACGTACCCGGAATTTTACACGAATCCCCACAAAAACGGCTGGCGGAAAGTCCTGCTGGCGGTGAGCCCGGAGTATTTCCGTGAGGATTATGGTTACGCTGGTCAGACAGCGAAGCATAAAGCCCAGTGGGAAGAAATCTGGCAGAATTATTATCGCCTGCTGGATATTTCGCCCGATCAAATCGAGGGGGTTATGCCGACGAATATTGATGATGAAATCGAGAAGGCAGTCATTCGTCAGGTGCTGAAAGAAGCGAAAGCATTTGCCGCGGTGCATCCGGAATGGCAGAAAAAGCCTGGGGATGAATTCCTTGAGAATGAAGAGCGCCGGCCGTTGGCGGAGAAAAAGCTGTGTCCGCTGAGTGATTTCCTGGATTATCTTTACGGCGACTCGAAAGAAGTATTTCAGGCGGAACTGGAAGAATATGGCGAGCTGATCGTGCCGTGTTCTTTGGTGGAACTTTATCCGCAGGCGGTGCGGCATCAGTTGCAGGCGGGAGCATGGAATGCTGTGGATTTTCCGGAACTGGCGGCGTGCCTGGAGACGCAAGCTCCGCTGTGGGAGACGGTGGCGGAAGCCGTGCGGGAGGAGGTTTATTATCCACTGTATGGAACTTGCGATTCACTGATCATGCCGGATAATACGTTTTCCAGGGCCATGGCGCGAGGCTTGGCGGCTCGCAGCGCCATGCGGCACGGCAGCGGCGACATCCCCGGGGCACTGGCGGATGTGCAGACGCTGGTCGTCATGGGACGAAAATTGCAGCAGACGCCAGTGCAGTACGCGTACTGGATAGGCACGTCCATCGAGTCGGTGGGCTGGAGCGTGGTAATGAATAACCTTGGCAGCGGAGCGTATTCGCGAGAAAACCTGGCGTTTATCAGCAGCCTGATGGAAAACGGCGAGGTCCGGCGGCAATGGCGGGAGTTTTTGCCATATTTGAAATGGTATGTTTACGAAAGTGCCCAGAAGCTGAAACTGGAGGTAAAGACATACGAATGGAGTTCGGAACTACGAAAATTTTATCAGCTCAGTGAAACCCACGTATTTCTGGCGCGACTTGCTGCAAAAATGCCGGTCGACGCGAATCAGACCCTGGATGCGGCGGTGGCGGCGTTCCGGGAAGCGGAGGCGGGGAATACAGACGCCCTGAAGGCGGAAGTGAAAACGTTTTGTGAGAAACGGAGCAAAATGCCGCGATGGCAGTGGCTTCTCTCGATGGCGCTTACCGCGAATCGCACACACGAGTGTGTCATGGAAGTGAAGGGCATGGTTGCGTCCGCCCCCGATTATGTCCGTGTCAACCCGTACATCCATCAGCGCGACGCCCTGCTGCGGGCGGGGCTCGCGTGTCAGCTTTACCGGATGGATAAGGGGGAATTTCCGGAAACGCTGGAGGCCCTGGTGCCAGAATATCTCGCGGCGGTGCCGGAGGATGCGTATCGGCCTGGCGAGAAGATCAAGTATCGCGTGGAGGAGAACGCCGTGGTGATTTATGCTTCCGGATACGATGAAAAAGATGACGGCGGGCTGTGGTCGGAAGATATCACCATGGAGCAGTATGAGCGGATGAAAAACGTGGATGAGGAGATGTATTTCAATAAATATGACACCATCCTGCGGCTGAAAAAGTGACAAAAAAACAGCAGCCTGGAGCGGAGCGTTAGCGCAGAGACCGGATAGAAGTTGGGAAAATCCCGGCGATTCTATCCGGTCTCTGCGCGTCACTGCGTTCCCGGCTGCTGTTCTTGTGTTCGGAAAAACGCAGCGCGGCTGTTCCTTGTTATTTTACGGGCGTGTGATAAAATGGCGGGGAATGTGCGGCCTGAGGGATGAGTGCGTCAATGGTGTGAATCGTTATACGTGGATGCTCCTTCTTAAGGGGAGAAACATTTTTGAAAAATTGTTTCTCCCCTCTTCGCTGCGCGAATTCACCCCTTTTCAAAAAACTTTTAACATTTTTTATTTTTACTTTCATGACCGAACGCACCCGCGCACGCCTGACAGTGGCCCTGGCCGCCACGCTCTCCAGCACCTCCGGATTTTTCGTGGCCTCCCCCATCCTCGAATCCATCCCGCAGGAAAGCCGTGCCATTATCGCGTGCTTCTGGCGGGTGGCGTTCGCGGCGGTGGTTTTTCTGCCCACGGTCCGGAAATTCCAGTTTCACCCGCTGATGTTGCTCTGCGGGCTGCTCATTTTCGGCAACGGAATCACGTACGTCACGTCCATGGTGCTCACCACCCCCGGGACGGCCATGTGGCTGCAAAATCTCACGCCGTTCTGGGTGCTGATCTTTTCCGTGCTGTTTCTGGATGAAAAAATCACCCTCCGCGGCGTGCTGCCCATGGCGGTGGCGCTGGCGGGCGTGGGGACGATTCTGTTTTTCACCCTCGCCCATGACGGCGCTCCTGCCATGCCCGGGCTGCTGACGGGTGTCGGCGCGGGGGTGTTTTTCGCAGGGGCGCTATGCACACTCCGCCAGCTGCGAGGGTACAGTTCCCGCACGATCATGATGTGGAACATGCTCGTCTCGGTGGTGTGTTTCTTTCCGTTGATGCTCCGCACGGGATATGTGCCCACGTGGCCGCAACTAGGGATGTTCGCGGCGTTCGGGATTTTTCAGTACGGGCTGCCGTACCTGCTGATCACGCGCGGGCTGGCGAAAATCACGGCCCAGGAGGGCGTGCTGATCACGCTTCTGGAGCCGATTCTCACGCCGGTGTGGGTGTTTTTGGTGTGGGGGAAGGGCGAGCCGTGGTGGACGCTGGTCGGCGGCGGGCTGGTACTGTGCGGATTACTGTTGCGCTGCATGTTTACCGGTGACGACAAGGAGCAAAATGAGGAATTAAAAATAAAGGAGTAAAGAAATAAAAAAATGAATGAAGCGCGCTTGCGCCATAAGGCATTTCACATTACGCATTATCCCCGCCCTCTTGCACTTTCAGCCCGTCCGGTATAAAATAAGGGTATATTATGGTGTGATTCAAAATGGATCGCGTCTTCCCCGCCCCACGTCTCTCACGGACAGGTTATGACCATGAAAACCCACCTTTTTTGTTATATTTTCGCGGCCGTGACATTTTTTCTTGCCCGCCCGCCGGTTTTCGCTCAGGATTCGCCCGCCGCGGATGCGTCGGACGTCATCTGGCAACTCGGCATCCCCGACGCCCGGTGTGCGGAGTTCGGCTGGTGGCATAATTGGGAAGATCTGGTGCAGTACAAGGATAACGCCCGTTATTTCGTCCTCGGGCAGCACCAGACGGCCGACTGGCCGCCCCAGCACATCAGTACGCGGGACATGAAAAACGCGGGGCACAGTTTCACTTACCACATTGAGTTTCAGCTCGATAAAACGTATGCCGAGCCGGTTTATTTCGTCGTCGGGAGCTGTTTCGGGCACCTGAGCGAGCCGTCCCTGATGAAAGTCCGCGTGAATGAAACGGAACTGCCGCCGGAGCGTCTGCCGTGCGACTTCAAAACCTGGGAGTTTAACGCGAATCGGGACACGAAAGGGTTTTTGCACACGCAATTTATCGTGCCCGCCGAGGCGCTGAAGGTGGGCAAAAACGTCCTTTCCATCACGCTGGAGGACGGGAGTTGGATTTTTTACGATTATCTGGTGCTGCGTCAGAATCCTGGGCCGCTGGCGATTCGGCCGGTGGACGGCATACTGCGCGAGTTCCGGAAGCCCGGTGGGCCCATGGCGGATGTGCGGGAAGTACTTTTCGCCGTAAAGAAGCCTAGCGCCGACGGTCACTGGTACGCCAATTTCGGGTATTACGCCGCCGATAAAGACACCTTCCCTTTCCCACTGGGCCATGGCGGCAGCCTGCGGATTCTGGATCTGGACACCGGCCAGGTGCGGACGCTGTTCGACGATCCGCAGGGCAACATCCGTGACCCGCAGATTCATTATGACGGCAAAAAAGCCGTTTTCGCGTACCTTCCGGGGGGTGGGCGACACTATAATCTTTACGAAATTAACCTGGACGGCACGGGGCTGCGGCAAATCACCCACGGCGACTGGGATGATGTGGAGCCGACGTACCTCCCGAACGGCGACATCATTTTCGTCTCCACGCGGGCGAAATGCTGGGTGCAGTGCTGGCTGACGAGTGTCGCCACGCTTCACCGCTGCGGGCCGGACGGCGAAAACATTCGCCGCATTACCAGTAATCCGGAGCAGGAAAACACGCCCTGGGTACTGCCCGGCGGCCAGATCATTTACATGCGCTGGGAGTACGTGGACCGCTCGCAGGTGCATTACCATCACCTCTGGGTCACGAATCCGGACGGCACGAAACAGAACATTTTCTTCGGGAATCAGCATC
>JAVBLI010000002.1:0-45431 GCA_031553595.1 Thermoguttaceae bacterium
CCTTGCGCCGATATACGCCGCGATCCTCCGCATCCTCCGCCCGATTTTCCTGTCCCTTCACCGATTTTTTCCCACCCATTCGCCCAAAATCATCCGATAAAATTTGTTGGATGACAAAATGAACTTTTTCTGACTCGACTATTTAAATTGCAAAATTAAAGGAGCCTTCCCATGCTTTCATCGCTCATTCTTGCCGCGACCATGCTGTTTTCCGTGCCCGGCGAGGCGGATTTATCCGGGATGCTGACGCCGGCGGACACCGGAGGAGTTTCGTATTATCAGACGGGCAACGGCGTGACGATCACGCTCGGCGAGGTGCCGCCGCTGACGGAGACGGATTCGCCGCGGAAGATTTCGTGCACGCTGAAGAATGCAAATGCCTCGCCGGTGAGTGTGCGGTTGCGGTTTTATTCCACCGACACGATTTCGGTCGTGGCGGAGGAGGCGGGCAGTGCCGTGCGGCAGGAAACAGTGAAAACGGTGGAAATTCTCGCGAAAAGCGAGCAGGCGGTGGAGTTTTTGTATGTGGCAAATGCCGGGACGTTCAGCGCCATTTATCCGCTTTCGATGGACGCGGCGTTCCAGGTTGCGGGGCATGAACCGACGAAACTGCGAATCGTGCGGCTGCTGAAAACCGACTTACCACGCGGTGAGGCGGAAGTGAAAGACGGCGAGTTTATTCAAGTGCCGGAAGAGGGGAGAATCTTTCTGACGGACAACCGGAATTACACGGCGTACCGGACGCTGGACGGCGAAATCATTCCGCTGCCTGGTCGCGGGTGGACCGGATCGGACAACGAATCGCTGCTGAACATCAATCACGGCGACCCGAGTCCCGGCGGCGAACCCCGGCGTTCGCTGATCGCCCATCCGCCGTACGTCCCGACGGGTGGCAGCCTGTTTATGGAGTACCCGGTCGAGCTGCCGAAGCTGTGGACGCGTATCAGGACGGATTACTGGAAAGACGATAATGGCGAATCGCGGCACATCCATCACAGAGAAGCGGGGGTGATGAATTTTTCTTACGGCGTGGCCATCCGCGAGACGGCGCCGCATGAGCCTATAAGTGACGGCGTAACGTTCCGCGTGTGGGTGCGGAAAGCGGACGAGCCGCGAGAAAAGAATGTGCTCCTGGATGAGATTCACACCACGAGCAAAACGTGGATTGACCGCACAGTGGATCTGGCGGATTACGCCGACCAGAAAATCATTCTCACGCTGGAGACGAATCCCGGCCCAGAGAATAACACCACCTGCGACAGCTCTTACTGGAGCGCCCTGGCGTTATACAGCGGCCATAAACCGCACCCCTCGCTCAGCAACCAATGGCGAATAAACAGACACGAAGAAGCCATCCGCCTGCTGCAATCCGAGGACTTTCAAAAATATGTTATCGTGGGCAAAAACACCGTTTCGGCGTGGGATATTAATAACCACGTCATCGCGCTGGAACAAAAAAACGGCATGCGGCTGGTGGCCTTCAGCGGCAATCAGGGCATGATCGACGGGGTGATCGCGGTCGGAAATGCCGATAAGTGCGTGATTTACGACGGCATCAAAGTTTCCATCGACGGGACTTCGCTGGGCGATGCTCCTCATGAGACTTTCGCTTTCGGAAACTACATGCCCGATGACGCAAGAGGCATTCGCAGTCTGGTTTCACTGAGTGGGATGACATATCATCTGGAAACACTTTTCGCTCTGCGCGGCGATGATGCATTCACGGTGAACGTCGCTGTAAAGGCGGAATCAGGCGACGATCCCATCACGAGCATCGAGTTCGGCCCCGCGAGCGTGAAGGCAGAGAAAATCTATTACGGGCACGGGTACGTCGTGAAGAATCCCATGCGGCGGATGCAGATCGAAAGTGGCGGGCACACGCTAGCCACCTCGCACGTCGGCTTCGATTTTGAAAACGGCCTGTCGCTTTTGATGGCCACGAAAACGCCGCCGGATTATTTGATCGTGGACCCCGAGCGGCAAATTTACTCGCTGCGGGTGCATCCGTCGACGACGTTCACGCTCGTACCGGGCACGGACGGCGCGATGGAGACGGCGGTGCGTTATCGGCCGCTTTTCGAGAACGTGTTCGGCAACCAGCCGTCGTCGCAGGTCACACGGAAAGCCGGGCGACTGGTGTTCGACGTGTGGGGCCGCTCGTTCGCGCAGTGCCAGGCGGACATGGAAATGGCCATAAAATATGGCGTGACCGACGCGCTGTTCATCAAGCACGGCTGGCAGCGCTGGGGGTATGATGTGCGGCTGCCGGATATCTGGGAGCCCGAGCTGGGCGTGGGGACGCTTGCGGATCTGCAAAATCTGGAGGCGCTCTGCCGCAAGCACGGCATTCCGTTCGCGCTGCATGACAATTATATCGACTTTTATCCGGACGCGACCGGTTTTTCTTACAGGTACGTCACGCGTCATGCGGACGGCACGCCGGTGCTGGCGTGGAATAACTGGTGGGCCGGTACGCAGAGTTATCAGTGGCGGCCCGACCTCTTTAAACCCTTCCTGGCAAGGAACTTAGAGCTGGCCGACAAATTTTTGCCCACGATGGATGCGTACTTCGTGGACGTGTTTACCTCGATGAACGCCTGGGATTTTTATGATGATGCCGGCAAAAAACATTCGCGAGTGGAGACGCTCCAGTGCTGGGCGAATTGCTTCCAGGCGATCGGAAATGACGGCTCGGATAAAGACCCAGACGCGAAGCAATATAAGCGGCCGCCGACAATTACCATCAGTGAGGCGGGCGACGATTTCCTGATCGGGGCGCTGGACGGAGCGGATGTGCAGTGGCTGGAGCTGACGCCCGAGCAGCGAGACTTCACATTCGTGTTCCCGTGCGAGGACTGGGAGCGTGTGCCGTGGTTCGCACCGGTGAACCGCACTCGCTTTTCGCTGCACGGCGTGGGATATTCCGACCGTTATCGCGGCGGTCGGTCATGGCAGCTGCACCACTCCGGCAGCGACGATTACATCAGCATGGAAATGCTTTCAGGGCACGCGCCGATGGTCGAAACCTGGAGCATTTTCCCGCTCTCGGCCCGCAAAACATGGCTCGCCCAGCACGTCATGCGGCGGCTGGCCGACAAGGAAATGAAGCGAGTGGAATTTCTTGACGGGAACATGCATCACCAAAAAGTCACGTGGTCGGACGGCACGACCGTTTACGTAAACCGTGATACGCGCGCCGGTCTCAGCGGAAAGACAGACCCGGAAAGCGTAATGCACGTGGAGACGGCGGACGGCGACGTTCGCCTTTTGACGTACCATTTCGTGGTGCTGGATGAAGCCGGAAAAGTGCTTTCCACCATCTGCCAGGTGAATGAAACGCGGGGGGGCGTGGAATTTTCGCGGAACGTAAGTGCCGATGAGGAAACGATTTACGTCGACGGGCGGTGTTACTCGCGCTCCGGTCTGGTGGACATCACGCCTCGGCTGGCGGAAGCGAAAATGTTGGGCGACCGTGCGTTCCAGCTGGAAATCGAGTGGGCGGCACGGGAGGCCACGCTGGGTGAGCGGGACACGTTCCTCCACATTTTTAAGCTGGATCCGGAGACGAAAGAGCCGCGTCAGCCGGGGTGGGTGGCCGGCGGTGAGCGTCCGGGTGTGCCCACGACGAAATGGGGCACGGAGGAAAAGTTGTACCGCAGCGGTGTGGGGCAGACGATGCACGTGCCGGAAGATTTACCTGACGGCGAGTATGATATTCTCGTGGGACTTTTTGATGCCCGAGGCGGTGGCGGACGGGAACACCTGATGGCGGAGGACACTGGCAACGGGCGTTATTCCGTGGGAAAACTGCGAGTGAAACGCACGCCCGGAGGGAGCATGGAACTCTCGGCCACCCCCACGGAAAATAATCTGCCCGCGGAGTTCGCATCCCTGACGGCGAATACCACACCGCTCTCCGCGCACGGCATTACCACCCCCGGCCCTGTGCGTGTGGTGAAAAAAACAGCCGCTGGTAAACCCGTGTGGACACTCACACCGCTGCCCGTGCAGAACTTCCTCGCGTTCAGCGTGGCCGTCAGTGAGAAAGACGCCGGTGCGAAAATTGCAAAAATCCTCGCCACTCCGCAAGAAGGCGGCGATCCCCAGGAGGTCACCTTCACCCGCGAAAACGACGCCGTCACGTGGCGCGTCGACAGCGAGCAATTTTTCGATTACACGCTGGAATGGGAGTAATGTGTAATGCGAAATGCTTAATGCGTAATGCTTAATGAATGAATGCGCGTCTCGCGTGCGTCATTCTGCATTTCGTATTTCGCATTTCGCGTTATTTTTATAAAGCCACTTTCGGGCCACGTCGCGGTCATCATGCTTGCGCGCGTCGGCGCCGATAAGCTGCAACTTTCCGTTTCCTTTGCCGGCAATGAAAACACAGTCGCCCGGCTCGGCCAGTGATAACGCGTACTGAATCGCCAGCACGCGGTCATGACAGACATGTACCGCCGCCGGGCAGCGAAATCCCGCGAGAATTTCGCCGGTGATCACTTCCGGCGACTCGGCCATGGGGTTATGATCCGTAAGAATAACCGTGTCCGCGTATTTTTCGAGCATCTCGCCCATTTCCGCGCGGCGGGCCGTGTTTCCGTCTCCCGGGGCGCCGTACACGCAGATGATCTTCCCTTCCACCACTTCCATAATGTCCCGCAGCGCATGCTCCATGGCGTCCGGCGTGTGGGCGTAATCCACGAAAACGCCGAAAGGCTGGCCGCACTCCAGACGTTCCATCCGCCCGGGGACGGATTCCACCGACTCGATTCCGCGAATGCACGTGGCCAGGTCCACGCCCATGCCCAGCGAGACGGCCACCGCCGCCAGACAATTATATACATGCGAGCGCCCGACGATGCGCGTCCGCAGCGGGAGCGTGTCCCCGCCGGCGGTAATCAGCACCGTCTGCTCCGAAAGATACTGCTCGACGACCATGGCCGTCACTTCCGCGGGACGCTCGATTCCGTATGTCAGGGCCGGGATGTCCAGCCATTTCGTCACCTCCGCCGTGATCGGGTCATCCATGTTCAGCACGGTGAATCCGTCCGGCGCCATGTACTCGAAAACCCGCATTTTCGCCTTCCGGTAAGCGTCCAGCGAACCATGATAATCCAGATGATCCCGCCGGACATTCGTCAGGCACACGGCCCGGAACGCCAGCCCGTCCACCCGGTACTGATCCAGCGCCATGCTCGAAATCTCGATCACGGCGTGCGAACAGTCGTTCTCGTGCATGCGGGACAGCCAACTCCCCAGGCGTTTCGGCGTGGGCGTGGTGGTGATTTTCCGGGAAGCGTCCGCACCGTCAAAACACCCCAGACTGCCCACCATCCCCACGCCATGCTCCGCCGCGCCCAGCGCCCCGGCAATCAGGCACGCCGTGGTGGTTTTTCCGCTGGTTCCGGTCACGCCCACGAGCTGTAAATGATCGCCCGGCGAGTGAAACAGCGCCTGGCACAGCAGGGCATACGCCTGTCGCGCGTTCTCCACCAGGCAGATCGGCACCAGCTGCCCGTGAGGCCCGACCGCCGAGAAATTCTCCGGAATGCGCTCCGCCACGATCACGCCCGCGCCCCGCGCGACCGCCTCCGCAATTTTCGCATGCCCGCCCTCCTCTGGCCCGTCTGCCGCCACGAACGCGTCTCCCCGGCTTAATTGCCGAACATCCACCGTACAATTCAGTAATATATAATCGTCCGCGCCAATAATCGACGACTCCGGAAACACCTTTTGCAGACTTACCGGCGACATTCCCTGATTACATGCTTGCATCTGTATGAACCACACTCTCTATTTTATCTGGGCTTTCTAATTTCAAGTTTTGTTTTTTGGAATTATTTCCAAAACACACAGCGGGATTATGGAAAGTTTTTGCGATTCTGTCAAGAGAAAAAAATCATCGCAGCCGCCGTGTTAATCTTTTTTCTTCTTGCCCAAATTGCCATTACAGGGGCCGAAATTGCCGTTTTTAACAAAATTACCGCTTGTGCCATTCATTTTTACCATTCTTTTGCCGATAACCCAAAGGAGTTTATTTTCGCGGGCGTTTTTTATTTATGCCCGAGATTATTTTTTTGACACCCGAAATGCATCACGCAGTTTTAGGATAATGGAATGAAAGCGCTGATAATTCGCACAAAGACCATTTGTACGCATTTTTTTCTGCCCATTTTCCTGACAATTCTAGGATCAGGCCTGCTTTTTGCCGATTCTCGGGACGCAGAAAACGCGATTCGCACACAATGGAATATCGTGCGATGGTATGAGCCAACCCATCTTTATGAGCTTCTGGCGGAGGCGAAAAAAACCGTGGAGGGGCGTGCGTGGTGCGAGGAAGTGGAATCCTTGATTGGCGAGTTGAGCCCGTATTTCCCCAAGATTGAATCGGACGAAAATCTTACGGAAAATAATCTGGAAACAGACGGAATTTCAGACGACTTAATTCAAGATGCCACTCCTTCAAGCGGTCAACATACCGTTTTGGACTGGGATTTTCACGATAAAGCGGCGCAGCAAAAACGTAAAGAGATTTTACAAAAAATTCAGGAAAAAACGCAAGAAGTCGGGCAACTCATTTCACGTACGAAAAATATTACCTCGGTCACACGGATCGGCCGGGCGAATTATGGCCTCCAGCGGCGTCTGGTTCTCTGGAAATACTGTGACCAACTGTTGACGCGTTCCCCGAAGAATGTCGTGCAGGAGTTTCATCAGATAACCTCGCCCGAAAGGTGGGTTTCCGTTTTAAATGCCGTGCGGGAAACCATCCAGGCCCATCCATACGCGGACACGTGGTCGACTTACTTACGATATACGCAGCTGGTGGAAATGGAGAAAATTGGCGATTTGCACAAGCAGCGTCAACTCGCGCAAGCCACCTTGGTGCGGATGGATTTATCGCGGCTGAACGATTCTCAGAAGCTTTTTCTTTCTCAGCCGGCGTTTCAGGCACTGGCCGGGGAGTTACTGAAAATTGCGACAGTTCCTTGTGCGGGCGATTATCTGTTACGGTCGCTGGAAGAGTATGAATCGGCGTCGCGGATCAGCCGGGGCAATGAATTGGCGTGTGAATACTTACGGGTGTGGTTTTCGCAAGACGCGGCTTTTGTAGACATGCTGCGAAATTTCGAATATTGCTACCGAAATGCGAATGTCCGCATGGAAATTTCCGCCGATTTCCTGAATCGTCTTGTGCCGCAACGCGGGCCGGAAATGATGACGATTAATGAATACATCCTGAATCGGCCTGTCCAGGGGCAGGGCGTTACGAACACGAATATCAAAATTGTAACCGTTCCGGACTCGAAGCGTTTTCGTCTGGGTTTCGCGGTGGATGGCAGCATCCAGTCGTCCACGGTCAGCGCGGATAACATCGTGCAGGTTTCGAACGAATCGGCGGCGAGTTTCAGTGCCATTAAGGAAATTGAAGTTTCGCGGCATGGAATTTTGGCCGGGGCGGCGCAGGCGATGGTAAGTAATCGCGTCCAGATGCGACATCTTCAAACTTCGCTGGACGCCATTCCGCTGATCGGGCTGGTGGCGAACGAGGTGGCGCGTTCCAAGGCGCAGCAGCAGCAGGAGTTGGCCCGGCAGGAATCGCAGGAACGGATTCGCCGGCAGGTGACGGAGTCTCTGGATCAGGAGGTGAATTCCCGGCTGCTGAACGTCAACGCGCTTTGGCGGGAGAAAGTGCAGGCGCCGCTGGAGCGTCTGGGAATCGATCTTCATCAGATGGACGCGGAAACGGGGCAGCACACGGCCGCTTCGAGGTGGCGTCTTGCGGGTGCGGATCAGCCCGGGGCGCATACGCCGCGTCCGCAGGCGGAGCAGCGCAGCGCCCTGAATTTTCAGGTGCATGAGTCCGCCATCAATAATCTTTTGCAGCAGTTGAAGTTGGAGGGCAGGACGTTCACCATGGCGGAGATGGACGCCCACATCGCGCTGCGGTTTCCGAAATGGGCCGAGCGTGAAAAGGATGAAGACATCCCGGAAGATCTGACGATTTCCTTCCCCGAGCATGACGCGATTACGGTGAAATTTCTGGACGGCCAGGTCATGCTTCAGCTTTCCATCGCGAGTCTGAAGGTGGGCGATCACGAGTGGGATAATTTTAAAATTCACGTGCCGTACCGCGTGGAGACGGACGGATTCCAGGCTGTGGTGCAGCGTGACGGTGTGGTGCGGCTGATCGGGCGCATGCGGCTGCCGCAGCAGATCGCCATTCGCGGCGTGTTCAGTAAGGCGTTTCCGAAAGACACCGAAACCCGCGTGCTGCCGGAAAGTATGGTGCAGGACCCGCGTTTTGCCACGTTTATCATCAGCCAGTGCGTGATGCAGGACGGTTGGCTGGGCATTTCCGTCGGGGAGCAGCCCACGGTGGTGCAGCTGGACACCGGTGCCGTGCGGTAAAAAAATGAAGAATGAGAAATAAAAAAATGAGAAATGAAGCGAGCTTGCGTCCATTTCTCATTCTTTTATTCCTAATTTCTCATTTCATCACACCGCAGGCAATTCATACCCCGCGCGTCTTGGGCGGCTGACTTTCTTGTTCGCTTCCGCATCATCCGGGAAGGTTTCCGTCGCGGGATCCCAGCGGAGATTGCGGTTCAGTTCACGGCAGATGCCGATCAGGTGACAGACGCTGACGCTGCGGTGGCCGATCTCAACGTCCGCGTGCGGCAGTTCCCGGCTGGCCATGCAGTCGAAAAAGTTCTCGATGTGCGGCCGGGCGATCCACGTCGGGCCTTCCGGCGGGTCCGCTTCCGGAGCGTCCGCGATCAGCTCGGCGGGATTCGCTTTGAGGTTATTGCGGTTCACTTCCAGATTCCCTTTTTCGCAGCGGAAGACGCCGCCGCCCCACGGGCCGTTATCCAAATCGAAACGCACTTCCGCCCCGTCGGCATATTTCATCGCGACCTTCCGGTGAGACACATTCGGGTTATCCGGCTCCAGCGGCCACAGCTCCACCGGCCCCGTCAGCGACGCGCCCATCGCCCACTGAATTTGGTCCACGCCGTGCGCGCCCCAGTTCGTCATTTCGCCCGAGGCGTAATCCCACCACTGCATCCAGCCCAGCAGCCGGCCGTTAAACTTCCGGTATTTCGTGAAGCACTGCCACGCGTCCCAATTCAGGCCGTCAGGCGTGTTTTCTTCGCCCATGTCATCCGGAATCTGGCTAGGGCCAGGATAATTCACGCCTTGCGCGAACTTCAATTTTCCGAGTTTCCCGTCCCGCACGAGCTCGCAGCCGAAACGGTTCAGCCGCATCGAGCGCTGCTGGGAGCCGACTTGAAAAATGCGATTCGTCTTCCGCACCCACTCGACCAGTGTCCGGCCTTCCGCGATGTACGTCGTCAGGGCCTTTTCCGCATACACATCCAGCCCGGCCTGCACGGCCCGAATCCCAGCCAGCGTGCGGCAATGATCTTGCGTGATGACGAAAGACGCGTCCAGCTTTTCATTGTCATACATCTCGCGGTCGCAGGCATACATCTTCCAGTCGGCGTCGTCCTTCAGCAGCCCCTCCGCCTTTTTGTCGTTCCGGCAGTCCACCATTTTCTGGTGCCAGAGATCGGAGACGGCCACGATTTTCGCGCGTTCCTGCGGAATATGGGACATGAGCTGTCGGGCACGGCCGCCGCAGCCGACGAACCCGACGATGATTTTGTCATTCGCGCCGAGGTTCGCGCCCTGGGCCAGCACGTCGCGCGGAATGAGGGTGGGAACCGCCACGCCCGCGGCGGCGAGTACGGCAGAGGTTTTCAGAAAATTACGGCGAGTCGTTTTTTGCATGGTTTATGCTCCTGGGGTAAAGGTGGGTTGGTAGGGAATTATTTCGTTTTGTCAGAAACATCGTAACAGTAAAGGAATTGACCGCGTCGGATGTAAAGTTTTTTGTCGAGTACCACGGGGTGGGCCCACGCAGAGCTTTCACCTTCGTCGGGGATTTGCCACACACTGATGGCGTCGTAGGCTTTCGGGTTCGGGCGGATGAGCCGAAAGCCGCCGCGTTCGCCCATGTAATACAAAAGGCCGTCGGCCCACGTGAAACACGCCTTGCCCACATCGCGTTTTTCGTAAACCGTTTCGCCCGTTTTCCAGTCCACGCACATGAACGTGCCGTTGCGGTATTCGTGGCTGCTGCCGTAAAGGTAGCCGTCCAGCAGAATGACGCCGTCGTGGAGGTTGTCGAAATTCGGGTTTTGCCAGACTCGCTCGGCGGAGAGTTTTTTGCCGGTGACGGTGAGTTTCAGCAGAGCGGAGCCGCTTTTCAGCGGGGGCGTCGAGCAGGTGGCAATGAAAAGGTGCCCGTCGTGGTAAATCGGCCGACAGCACTGGACGTCGTATTGCTGCGGATGCGCGTACGTCAGCAGCAGCTCGCCGGTGTCGGCGTTAACGCAGACCAGACCCTTCGCGTACATCGTGGCCAGGGTGCGCAGCCCGCCGTGTGTGAAAATGATGGGACAGGCGTACGCCGTCCTTGCACCCAGGCTCGGCGTGGCCCAGACCAGCTTGCCGGTCATTTTGTCAAGCGCGACGATGGAACCTTTCTTGCCGCCGGGTGCGCAAATGACGCGGTCGCCGTCGATGCGCACGGACTCGGCCAGCGCCCACGTCGGGTTCTCGCCCTCAAAATCGGTGAGCACGTTCCGCCGCCAGATTTGCTCGCCGGTTTTTGCGTTGAGGCACGTCAGCTCGCCCACAGCCGAGAAATCGTAAACCAGGTCGCCGTCCACCGTCGGCGTGCTCCGCGTCCCGGCGTAACTCTTTTCCCACGCCTCGCCGTTGTCGTATTCCCAGATTTTTTTGCCGTTCATGTCGAGGCAGTACACCAGCGAACGTCCGCCGCGCGAGCCGGCCGAGTAAATCCGTCCGCCGGAAATCGTGACGCTCGAAAAGCCCGACTGCCCCTCGCCTAGCACGTCGGTTTTCCATAAAAGCGTCGGCCCGCCCTCCGGCCACTTCTTCAGTAGGCCCGTGTCCGGTGAGCGGTTTTCACCATTCGGCCCGTGGAACATCGGCCACTCGGCAGCGCGGGTGGTGGCGGTGAAAAGTAAAACGGTCAGGAATGAGATGATGTGTTTCATGGGATTTTGGGTTTGGATTACGTCGTGAACATGTGGAAGAAAACTTTGCGTTGCGGATGAGAAAAAAATAGCGTCGTGCGCCATGCGTTGGATTTCATTGCTGGCTTGTGTTCCAGTTCAAAATCAGCGTTGTATTTAATGTCTTTGCTCTCGGCTTCATTCGTTATGTCGTCTTCACATAAATCGTTAAGTGCAGGCGCGGAGGCGTCCTCCCACATATATTTTTCCAGCAGGCGATCCGCCTCATCCTGGCCGACCACGAAGTAGCCGTGCATGTAATAATCGGTTGGGCCGGGGATGGCGAGTCTGTCGTCGTGGTGCGTTCCCTTCCGCCCAGCTTTCCAGTACGCGGACTGGACATCGGAGATTTTTTCAAAACGGGACGTAATCGGTGGTAAATCCGTCCGCCACTGGTGTTCCTGCGTGTCGTTCTTGGATGTTCCTTCATGGCAGCCCGGCATGAAAATGCAACATGCCAGGATGAAGATAATGAATATACGTGTGTGTTTCATGGGATGGGGAGCCCAGGGTTTGGGATTATGGCTTCATACATTATGGCGGCGTTAAACCGCTTAAATCCAGCGTGTCGCCGGTGTCTGGCTGGAGGCGAATGAGCTCGGCCAGCAGGTCGCGGACGGTGGCGGCGTGTTCCGGCTCGTCGGCCAGATTCCGTATTTCGTCGGGGTCGTTTTTCAGGTCGAAAAGCAGGAACACGTTCACTTTCGGGTACACGATCAGCTTGAAGTCGCCCTTACGCACCATCCGCTGGAGGTTCATGTAGCCGCCGTAAATGGCGTCGTAATGCGGGGCGTTTTCGTCTCTCGTTAACGGAGTAAGGCTTTTGAACTGCACGTGTTCCGGGATAACACATCCGGCCAGCCCCAGGCTCGTCGGCACGATGTCCTGCAAATAAACCGGCGCCGCCACGCGTTTATCCTGCGGCACGCCCGGCCCCACCATCACCAGCGGCACCTTCGCGCTGTGCTCGTACAGGCTTTGCTTGCCGAAGAGTCCGTGGGCGCCGATCGCCAGGCCGTTGTCGGAGGTGAAGAAAATGTAGGTGTTTTCCCGCTTGCCGGTTTTTTCCAGGGCCGCTAGAATGCGTCCGACCTGGGCGTCCATGTGGGAAATGATCGCGTAATACTCCCGCCGGTGCACCCGCACGGCATACTCCGTCCGCGGAAACGGCGCCAGACGCTCGTCGCGGAGGTCGGCTGGGCAGCCCATGGCGTCCTTGTGAGGATTTTCAGGCAGAAAATTCGCCGGCACGTCCATGTCCCGCGGGGCGTACATGTCCACGAATTCTTTCGGGGCCTGGCGCGGATCATGCGGCGAGTTGAACGCCACGTACATGAAAAACGGCTCGTCTTTTTCCGCGGCGGCCTCCAGAAATTGCGTCGCACTGTCGGCCAGCACCTCCGCCCAGTGCTGCCCGCCGGCCCAGTGGCCCTGATACACTGGCGCGAACGGATTCCACACATCGTCCGCATATTCGCCATTTTCCGCCACGTCGGTCGGGGCAGTCGGGCGATCATAAGAAGCCTCCACCGTCGGCGGCATCCCCGCACGTACCAGCCCCACGTGGTCGAAAAGCGGCTCCACAGGCACGCCGTCCACGTGCCACTTCCCGGTAAAATACGTGGTGTAACCGGCCGATTTCATCATCCGCGACCAGAATTCCGGCTGTAAATTCTGCTCATTTTCGCCATTTTTTGCCACTGTCTCATATTCCCGTGTTTTTCGCTGGGCATTCCATAAAAAACGCCCGGTATTCATCATGCTTCGGCTCGCGACACACACGGCCCCATGCCACGCACCCTGGTTGTACGTATTTGTAAACGTCACGCCTTCTTTCGCCAGTTTATCCAGATTCGGCGTTTTGACGATTGGATGGCCCAGTGCCGCCAGCGTGTTGAAGGACTGATCGTCGGTGTAAATGAGCAGAATATTCGGTTTTTCGGCCGCTTGGAGGGGGAATAGGACGGCGCAATTGCCAAAAATAAAAAATGCACACAAGAGAATCAAAAGGCGGGGCATGGGAATTTCCTCTTCTCGTTATTTTTCACCGCAGACTCCTCCAGTATGTCAAAAAAAATCCCCCACGTCAAGACTCACGGCGTTTTTACAGAATATTTTACAAATCTCCATTGACGCAAAACGCAAAAACACTAAAATAGGCATAATAATATTATATAGTCAAGCAAACCGGGCAGGGCGACTCCATCTTCGCGACGGCGCGCTGTTTGAAAATCTGTATTCATCTCATTTTACCCATTCTCAGGATCATGTCCATCAAAAAACACTTCACGGCGTACAATCACTGGCGAAAAACCGTTAACCCCGAGGCACCGCAAGTCAAAATCGGCATGTTCGAAAAATGGATGAAAACGATTTTCGGCGACGAAGTGATCGCGTCGGACATTGTGCTCGAGGAGACGCACTTCGCGAATTTCCTGGCCTGGTTCGTGGTCGAGGAGCGGAACGACCGGGAGGATAAGGGCGGTGGTGCGAGGGTGCTGGAGATGTCGCGGCGGGACAAGCTGGAGCACATCAAGAAGCTGGGGAAAGACCCATGGGGTTACCGGCTGGACGACGTGACGCCCGCGGCCACGCTGCGTCGCCGGACGGACGAAGTGCCCACCCACGAGCAGCGCGAGGCGGGGCAGGCGGGCCCGAAAGTTCGCGCGGCCGGCCGCATCATGCTCCAGCGGCCCAGCGGCAAAGTCATCTGGCTGAACATCAAAGACCGCACCGACACGATTCAGGTCATGATCGGCAAAAATCAGGTCGGCGATGAGGCGTTCGAGCTGGCGAAGTGTTTCGATCTGGGGGACATCGTGGGCGTGGATGGCGAACTGGCGTGGACGCGTACCGGCGAGCTGACGATTTTCGCCCAGGGGCTGCACTTTCTGTCGAAGTCCATTAACACGCCGCCGGATAAGCACAGCGGCCTGACCGACAAGGAAATGCGGCAGCGGATGCGGTATGTCGATCTGATTCACACCGACGAGGCGCTGGAGCGTTTCGTGCGGCGTAGCGCCATTTTGCGTTCTCTGCGGAACACGCTCGACGGCGAGGGTTTCATCGAAATCGAAGGCCCGACGCTTCACAGTGTGGCGGGCGGCGCGGCGGCCAAGCCCTTCGTCACGCACCACAACGCGCTGGACATGAATCTGTACCTGCGGATCGCGCTGGAGTTGCACCTGAAGCGGCTGCTGGTCGGCGGCATGGAGCGGGTGTATGAGATCGGCCGGGTGTACCGCAACGAGGGAATCGACACCCGGCACAACCCCGAATTCTCGCTGATCGAGATTTATCAGGCGTATGCCGATTACCGCGTGATGATGGACTTGACGGAGAATATTGTGGTCAACGCCATTTTCGCGGCGGGGGTGGGCGGCACGCCGGAGATGAAATTTTACGCCTGCGGCAACGGCTGCGACGAAAGCTGCACGTGCGGCTGCCAGGAAGGCGGGACGTGCCGGTGCGAGGCGAAGCCGGGCGCGACGGTGAAGCGGCGGGTGCCGCAGCTGGAAGCCGGGCAGAAAATTATCCTGCCGTGGTGCGAAGACGAACAGATCGACTTTACGCCGCCGTTCGCGCGACGGAAGTATTACGATCTGGTGCGCGAGTATGCCGGCGTGGATCCGTGGGATGTGAACGCCGTGCGGGCGAAGGCGGTAGAGCTGGGGCTGGACGTGGCGGGCAAGCACCCCGACGTGATTCTCAACGACGTGTTCGAGGAAACGGTCGAGGACAAACTCGAGAACCCGACTTTTGTTTACGACTACCCGGCCAGCATCTGCCCGCTGACACGGCGGAAGGTCGACGACCCGCGGATTGCGGAGCGTTTTGAGCTTTTCGTCAAGGGCATGGAGCTTGCCAACGCGTATACGGAACTGAACGACCCCGACCTGCAGGAGGAGCTTTTCACGCAGCAGTTGGAAGGCCAGGCGGAGGAGGATTCGATGGCGAAGATGGACACCGACTTCATCCGCGCGCTGCGTTACGGAATGCCGCCGGCGGGCGGGCTGGGAATCGGCGTCGATCGCCTGGTGATGCTCGTGACCAACAGTCAGAGCATCCGCGACATCCTGCTGTTCCCGCTGCTGAGACCTGAAGAGTGAATGGTTAATTGTTAATGGTGAATGGTTAATGAGGGCGTGATGGATACCGTTTTTCATTAACCATTAACAATTCACCATTAACCATTGGAACAAGAATGGAGTCTGTTTATGTATAAACTTCTGCTGTGCCTGCGGTATCTCCGGACGCGGTATATTGCGATGGCGTCGATCATCAGCGTGATGCTGGGCGTGGCGACGATGATCGTGGTCAATGGCGTGATGTCCGGTTTTTCGCATGAAATGAAGACGCGGCTGCACGGTATCCTGGGCGACATTTCGGTGGAGGCGTGGAATGCCAACGGCTTTCCGGACGCGGAAGACAAGATGCAGCGGATCAAGGCCGTGCTGGGCGACGATGTGGCGGCGATGACGCCCCTGTGCGCCACCGCGGGCGTCATGAATTATCGCATTACGCTGTACGAACCCGAAGCCGACACGCGGTATATATGCAGTCCCAGCCAGTGGTTGGCCTCGGAAGTCGTCATCATCGGCGTGGACGAAAACACCAAAGGCGGCGTCGGCGATTTCAATAAATTTCTCCAACATCCCGGCAATCGCGACCAACTGAGCTTCACGCTGCGTGACGGGGGGTACGACGAATACGACCACCAGGTGGTGCTCAGCGATACGGGCGTGCTTGGCAAAATCATCACGTGGTGCGCGAAGATCGCCGGGCGCGACACGCAAAAAGATCCGCTTTTTTCGAAGGAAGTGAAGCGGCGTGCGGAGATGAAAGATGCCGGGTGGAAAAGTCGGCGTCAATGTTATGATCGCATGAAAATGATCGATTTTGAGTACACCGTGCCACCGGCGCGGGATTATCGGCATGCGGAGGGTGAGGCGGATGCGACGGACAATCTCGCGGGGCTGGAGATTCAGCCTCCGCCGGAAGATACGCCGATGCCGGAAGCGGGCGGTGAAATGCCGGCGAACATTCCGGAGGATGCGACGGCCGATGATGCCAACGTGGTTGACCCGTTTGCGCAGGAAGCGAAGATTTTCGACCCCACGAAGGAGCAACACCCCGGCGCGGTGCTCGGGATGGGACTTTCCATAGCGCGCGACAAGGGGAGGGAGTTTTTCCGGATTCTGCCCGGCGACGATTTCAAACTGACCTTCCCCAGTAACGGCATGCCGCCGGTGGGGGTGACCGCGAATTTCACGTGCGTCGACCTGTATGAAAGCAAAATGAGCGAGTACGACGGGCGTTTCGTGTTCCTGCCGTTGACGGAATTACAGCGTCTGCGCGGCATGGCTGACCCCAGCGACCCGCGGATGAGCCGGGTGAATCAGATCCAGATGAAGCTGCGTCCGGGAGTCGATCTCGATGCGGCCCGGGATAAACTGCGTCTGGTTTTCGATCCCATGCTGTACGAGGTTCGCACGTGGCGCGACCACCAGATGGTGCTCTTGCAGGCCGTGGAGACGGAAACGCGAATGCTCAACGTCCTGCTGTTCATGATCATCGCCGTCAGCGGTTTCGGCATCCTGGCCATTTTTTACACCATCGTCGTGGAGAAGACGAAAGATATTGGCATCCTCAAAGCCCTGGGCGCTTCCTCCAGTGGCATCATGGGTATTTTTCTCATGTACGGCCTGGCCCTGGGAATCGTTGGCGCGGGCATGGGATGCATCGTCGGCCTGCTGTTCGTGTGGAACATTAACGAAATCGCCGACCTGCTGAGTTGGCTGCTGGGATATCCCGTGTTCAATCCGGATATTTATTTTTTCTACGAAATCCCGTATGACGTGGATCCGTGGACCGTGACGTGGATCGTGACGGGGGCGCTTGTCATCGCGGTGCTTGCCAGCGTTTTCCCGGCGTGGCGTGCCTCCCGGCTTCAGCCCGTGGATTCCTTGAGGTATGAATAGGAAAATCATATGACAGAACCGCAGTTTGCCATGCAGATACGAGGGATTCAGAAAACGTTTCGCAAAGGGCCCAGCGCGGTGCCGGTGCTGCATGGGGTGGACCTGGACGTGATGCCGGGCGAGTTCCTTTCGATCATCGGCCAGAGCGGTTCAGGAAAAAGCACGCTGCTGCACATCATGGGCCTCTTGACATCCCCGACGGCCGGCGAAGTGCATTACGGCGGTCGGCGTGTGGACAACCTCCCCGCCCGGCGGCGCGATGTGCTGCGGAACATGGAAATCGCCATGATCTTCCAGTTCTATCACCTCCTGCCGGAGCTGAATCTGGTAGAGAACGTGATGACGCCGCTGATGATCGCGCAGGGGTTTTTCGAGTACCAGCTCAAGAAACGCGAGAATCGCAAGCGTGCGGAAGAGATGGTCGAGCGCGTCGGCCTTTCGCACCGGAAGAAACACAAGCCGAACGAGCTTTCCGGCGGTGAAATGCAGCGCACGGCCATCGCGAGAGCCCTCATCAACCACCCGAAAATCCTGCTGGCCGACGAGCCCACCGGGAACCTCGACCGCCAGACGGAAGCCGGAATTGTCGACTTGCTGCGCGAACTGAATCAGCGCGACAAACTAACGATCGTGCTCGTGACGCACAACCCGCAGATCGCCCACGGCGCCGACCGCGTGGTGCAACTGATGGACGGAAAATTTTAATATGAAAGGAGAATCCGATGAGCTATAAAGTCAACATTAACGGCGAGTATTTCGACAAAGAAAAGGCCACGGTCAACGTGTATGATCACGGGCTGCTTTACGGCGACGGTGTGTTCGAAGGCATGCGGAGTTATAACGGCAAAGTGTTCCGCATGAAGGAGCACATGGATCGCCTGTGGCTTTCGGCGAAGGCCATCCGGCTGACGATCCCCGGCACGAAAGAGGAAATGGCGAAAGCGGTGGACGACACGCTGGCGTTCAACGGACTCCGCGACGCGTACATCCGCCTGGTGGTCACGCGCGGCATGGGCCCGCTGGGCCTCAGTCCGCTGAAATGCGCGAATCCGCAGGTGATCATCATCACCGACAGCATCACCATGTACCCGCAGAAATGTTACGACGAAGGACTCGAAATCGTCACCGCCAGCACCGTCCGCACCAGCCCGGTGGCGCTGAGCCCGCGGATCAAATCGCTGAATTATCTGAATAACATCATGGCGAAACTCGAAGGCCTGAATGCCGGCTGCGACGAGGCGCTAATGCTTAATCATAAGGGCGAAATCTGCGAGTGCACGGGCGATAACATTTTCCTCGTGCGTGACGGAGTGATTTACACGCCGCCGACGGACGCCGGGATTCTGGAAGGCATCACCCGCGGCGCGGTGATCGACCTGGCCCGCGAAAATAACATCCCGCTGGTGGAAATCGCGCAGACCCGCCACGATCTTTACATCTCGGACGAGTGCTTCCTCACCGGCTCCGCCGCGGAAGTCAGTCCCGTGACGAAACTCGACGGCCGCATGATCGGCGACGGAAAGCCAGGCCCCGTGACCCTGCGGATGATCCAGCTCTTCCGTGAACTGATAAAATGAAGAAGCGGGAAATGAAAGAGTGAAGGAATGAGGGAGTGAGGGAGTGATTTTATCCCCATTCCGTTATGACAAATATTCTTTTCTTCACTCTTTCACGCCTCGCAGCGGCTCACACCATCCCGCTGCGTTTTCTCAAAAACCATTCCGCGCACAGCAGCGCGAGCATGCCCATCATCAGCCATCCGCTGTCCCACACGGGACGGAGTATTTCGTGGCGGATCTGAAGTTTTTCCGTGCTGCCGGCTAATTTCCGCCACAATTCCGGCAGTTCTGCCGGCGTGACAGCCGCGCCGCCGGTGGAAACGACCAGGGATTCCATCAGCGCAGGATCCGCTTGGGCGTTATCCAGTTCCAGATCCATGTGAAAAACCGTGAACCGGCAGCGCGATTCGCCGATTTTCTGCCCCTCATGCGTTACCGCGGCGTGAATGGTGTAATCGCCTGGCGGGAGCGTGCGGGTGACGGAGCCGAGCATAGTTTCACTGCCGCGCGTGAGCTGAAAGGTCACGTCTTTTCCCTCCGCGTTCAGGAGTTTCACATCCCACCGTGTGCCGGGCGTGTCGGCGGGTGAACCGGATGTGGCGGCCGCACCGGACATGGTGGTTTTCACGAGATTCTCGCCCGTGGACAGCCGTGCCCCCACCTGAAACGCCACCCGCTGATCCTGCGTGAACCGCCGCTGATTCATGGTGATCCAGACATTTCCCTCCAGCGTTTCGTCTTTCTGGGCCAGCCACATCACCGCCTGCCGCCAAAAACGTTTATGCGGCTCTTCATACCCGTGCATCCACCACCGCCACGTACTGTCCCCGGCGAAAGACATCACGCGGCCGCGCCCGTACGCCTGCTCCACCAGCAGGGGAATTTCCGTTTCTGAAGCCACGGGCGTTTCCGGATGCCCCGCGGAAGCAGAAATCACATCAGCCGAAGACGTACCCGCCGGTACACCATACGCCAGAATCACCGCTCCGGGCTTTAATCCCGTAAACCGATTCGCCCCCTCCAGCGGCGGAAGTGCTGCCCAGAGCGCACGCGACTTTTTTTCATCCTTATCCAGCGCCATGACGAAAGCCGCCGCCCCCGTCTCCGCTCCCGCCACGGCCGGCATCATCCGCAGCGGCACATCCAGATGCATGTCCGGCGAAATGGCGTCCAGCACCCGTGTCCGCTGAAGCCGATTCATCTGCACGGGGAATAAATCCACCAGCGGCGTTTCCGTATACCCACCCGGGCCGTACGCCTGAAATCCGCCCAGGGTCAACAGGCCCGCCCCGCGTGAAACCGTTTCCTCGAGCGTTTTCAGCTCCGCCTGTGTGAAACATGACGCGTCCACATCCCCCAGAATATACACGGCATACCCGCCCGCCAGCCGCCCGCGTAAATCCTCCGTCCGCCGCTGCGGCGCCCGCGCGTCCAGGCGGAGCACATCCACCTGAATCTCCGCGGAGTGATCCAGCGCCCGCCGCAAAAAACTCATTTCCTGCCGGTGTGTCCCCTCCAGATAAAGCACGGGAATCGTGCCCTTCACCACATTCACGAACGCCTCAAGCTGATTATTCGCGTCCGAAAGTTCCTCTTTTCTCGGCGGCACACGCAGCGAAAGTTTCACCTCTCCCACCTCCCGCGGCGTCCACGCCAGCATCACCGGAAGCGTTTCCGTATGCTTCGCCGTCCGCAGCACCGTGTGGGCCACGACTTCCATCTGCCCGGATTTATTCTCCACCTGAAGCTCCACCGGAATATCCTCCTCCGGAAATCCCTCCACGCGCACCCGCCCCGTCACCGCGAGCTCCGTGTTCACAAAAACCCGCTGCTCCGCCAGCAGATCCTCCACCGCCAGGTCGCGCGACCGGCTTTCCTGCTGCGAACGCCCGAAACACAGTGTGTAAAGCGGAATGTCCTGACGCCGCAGCGCCATGACGGCCGTCTGCGGAAAAACATCTTTCGGCGGCAGGCCGCGCTGCGCCCCGTCACTCATGAGCACCACCGCCAGCACGCGTTCTCCGGTGACCCGTGTCAGGGAATGCTCCAGGGCCCAGCCGATGGCCGACTGCTCCCCCCGCGGTGTCTGCGGAAACGGAATTTTCCCCGCCGCCGGCTTCACTTCCACCAGCTCCGCGTCAAAATGCCAAGCGTGCACATGCATCTTTTCGCCGAGTGCCTCCAGCTCCCCCGCAGAGGTGTCCAGCGCCCGCCGCATTTCGTCATACCGCGAAACATCCGCACCCGCGCCCGCATCCCCGGCGTCCTTCACCATCATGCTCCGGGAAGTGTCCATGAGAAGAATCACGCTACCCGCCGACTCCTGAATTTCCCACGTGCGCAGCGTGGGCCGCAGGAGCACCCACAGTAGCATCAGGAGCATGGCCGCGCGCAGTCCCACCACATCCCACCGCCCGCGCGGCGAAAAATACCACGCCGCTGCCGCGAGCATCAGCGGCACCAGAATGGCGAAAGCGTAACTGTCAAAAATCGGTGAAAAAAACATGTGTCCTGATTAATTTCCTCTTTCCTTTTTTCCCGAATAAAACCGGTTCTCCAGCCAAATTTCGGCCGCCATAAAAATCACCAGCAGCACCGCCAGCGGCGTGAAAAGCTCCACACCCGTCTGCGCGACGGACACTTCCCGCTCCATTTCCGCCAAATTTTTCGCCATGAAAAACGGATGCCCGCCGAAAACCTCCTGTAATCGCCCCGGAGAGATTTTCGTCAGGTCCGTCTGTCCGGGCGGAGTGTTCGCGCTAAACCCGCGGACATACTCCCCCCGTGCGGAACTTTCGGACGGATATACCCGGTAATTCCCCGGCCGCTCCACACCCGAAACGTCCACTGCATGTTCACGCGGGTCCGCCGGGAAAGTAATGTCTTCCGCGGCTTCCGTCTGGGGAAACGGTTGGAGCGTGTATCGGTCAAAACCCCCGCCGGATGTGGACAGCGAAAACGGCGTGCCGACGAAAACATTCGCCGCGGTTTCACTCTCCCCGGAAAGCCACTCCGCCATCTGATTCATCATCATCACGAAAACCCATCCGCCATTTTGCGCCAGCAGATTCCACTGGGGCGTGCCGTCACCGCGCAACTGTGTATTACACGGCGGCGTGCTCATAAACAGCACGCGCCCCGCCCCCACCCGCTGTTCCAGAATGGCCGGGTCTCCGCCCGTGAACGTAAGCACGCACTGCACCCCGCGGTTCCATTTTCCGAGCTGCCAGTAACGAAAAACGGGAATCTGCATCCACGGCATGGAAACGCCCGGCACACTGAATTCCCGCATCACCGGGTGCTGCGTGGCCGTACTCGGCGCAAAAAAAACGCCGCCCGGCCGCCGCGCCTGAAATTCCAGTTTCGCGGGCAAAAGCTGCTGCGCTTCCGCACCGTTAAACGCCTCCACATCCGCGGCGTTCGGCCCGAGAAACACCCCCAGCCCTTTCCCGGCGTTCACCTGCTCAAAAAGCGTCTGCCATATGCCCGCGGGAACCGCTTTCGGGTCAATGAAAAAAATGGCCCGGTATAACCCCAGCAGATTCCCCCTCTCCGGCGAAACACCCCCCGCACTTTCCGTCCTCGGCCCACGCCCCCCCCCAGAGGTCCCGCTCAAAATTCGGGTGAATTCCTCCTGAGAAAGTACGTCACACAAAAACCTCGCCCGGCCTTCCCGCTCAAAAACAGACGGCGCCAGCGCCTGACGCGCGAAAAATGCGTATTCCTCCGCCGGCTCCGGCGTCACCAGCAGCACGGGCATGGCGGGCATTACCTCCACCGTAAAATAACGCCGGTTATCACACGCCAGCGCATCCGTGCCCGCGATTTCCAGGAAACCCTGATTCGGCCCGGGCATCAGTCCGCCGATCATGAATTCCACCTCCGCCGCCTCACCTGGGTGCGCGAAAACGGAAATTTCTCCGCGTTTCTGGGCAGCGCCGTCCGCGTCCAGCATGTAAAGTGTCACATTTTTTTGCACAGCGTCCGGTGAAACACCCGCCGCACCTGACAGTGCACTCCCATTTTTCTCGCCGGAATTTTCTTCGGCCTCTCGCCGCCCATCCTGAACCGTCAGCCGACTTTTCACGTGCAGCATTCCGTCCGCTCCATGCCGGGTGCCTGGAACCACCGGCACATCCAGCGTTTCATTCAGCACGCGATTCACGCCCACGTCCATCACGTAAACCGTCACATCCGGATACTTCGCCAGCAGCTCCTGCGTCCGCGCGTCCGGGACGCCCGCCCACGGCGTTTCCGTCATGTCCGTGAAAATGTATAATTCACGCCGCTGGAGCTCCGATTTTTCGAAAAGCGGGAGCACTTCATGCAGCGTTTCCAGCAGGGAGTGCCCCACGCTGGCGGTTTCCAGACGGGAAATCTGCCGCACGACTTCCGCGCGATCAGGGATGAAGCCGCGCACGGAAGGACGCGTGCCGACCACCGCGATCTGACTTTCGCGTGGGAGTTTCATGACGAGCTTTTCCGCAATTTCCCGGGCCTGTTCCAGGCGCGTGTGGTTTTCATGCCGGTACTCCATCCGCAGGGAAGTGTCAAAAAGCATGATGACGGCCGTGGCCGCCTCTCCTCGCGCCAGCCGCCCGGAGAGACGGATACTCGGTCGCGAGAAAATCAGCACCAGCAGCAGAATTAGCATCACACGCAGCAGCAGTAAGAGTAAATGCCGCAAAAGAAGGGTTCTTTTTTGTGATTTTTCCCGGGATTTCAGGAAACGCAGGGCAGGGAACATGACTTTCTGCGGTTTTTGACGCATCCACAGGTGCAGCAGAATCGGCACCCCGACCAGCGCGGCGGCTGTCAAAAAAAATGGATTCACAAAAAGCATCATGTCTCCGCTTCATACGCGCCCGAACCGTCACCAGGTTTAAAACAGACCGTCACCCCAACTGTCCCCAGACGCCGGAAATCGCCAGGCAGTATTCCCGGCACGCATCTTTATATCGGGTTTCTGTCATGGCCCGGTGCCCTTCCTGCGAGAGCCGGTCCACTTCCTTAAAATCCAGACCTTCCCGATTTTCCACACTTTCCCGCAATTCATGGTAAATGTCCTGGAGCGTTTTAATCATGTCCGCGTCACAGGTGGCGTTATACGCACGGTACGGCCCGCGTCCGAACCGCCGGGGGCCGAAAGCCAGTGGCGGCGTCTTCATTTTTCGCGTCATTTCCAGCACGCCAAGAAAAGCGGCCAGCGAAATCGCCGCGGGAATTCCGAAAAAAAAGTCGGGCGTAAGGTTCCGCAGCGTAAAAATCACCAGGATAAATGTCAGCAGCCCCAAAATCCACAGCAGGCTCCACGCCCAGACCGGCACCCGCGGCGGGTCAATAATCGTCCGCGGCGCAATGATTTCCGTCTTTTCCTCACTCCCGGCCGGCATAAACTGTTTCTGCGGCCCCAAAACTTTCACCGTGGTCACGGTAATATTATCCGGCCCGCCGCGCAAATTCGCCAGATCCACCAGCGCCCGCGTGGCCTCCGGAAGCGGCAGCGATGAAAGAATTTTTCCGATTTCCGCGTCCTCGAACTGCCCGGACAGGCCGTCACTGGACAAAAGAAAAATGTCGCCCCGCTGTAAATCCCAGGGCCCCTCCAGGTCCACCTCCACCGTGGGGTTCACCCCCAGGCACCGGGTGATCACATTTTTCTTCACATTCGCGTCCGGCTTAATGCCCCCCGCCTCCATCTCCCAGACCACACTGTGATCAAAAGTCATCTGCTCAAAGCGCGTCCCCCGCAGGCGGTATACCCGGCTGTCACCCACATGCCCGATCAGCGCTCCTTCCGGAAGAATCACCAGCGCGTCACACGTGGTGCCCATCCCCCGCTGTCCTTTATCCGCATTCCCACGCACGTGAATCCGGTGGTTCGCCTCCGTAATCGCATGACGCAGCGCTTTCGGCGGTGGCGTTTCCGTCTTCTTGAAATACGAAATGGGAATCATGTCTGTGGCGAGTTTACTGGCCAACTCCCCTGCCGCGTGCGCTCCCATACCGTCCGCCACCATGAAAAAATGGCCGCGGCGGTTCCACTGATGCTGATCCCGCGCTAAGGTTTCGGAGTGAGAATCCTGATTATTCGTACGGCGCAGCCCCACATCTGTGATCGTGCAGTATTCTAGGCAGTTTTTCCACGGGGTATTTTTTGTACTCATAAATAAACTGTCTTCGCAGTGAACGGAAGTCTGAAAATGTCAGCGAATGTTAATGTCACACATTTAATATTAAGGAAGAAAACATAACGGCACGTTCAAGTATATCTTTTTTAAACAGAAAATCCACCCCTGAAGCAAGTTTTTTTTTCTGTTAATGAAAAAACAGGCAGAATGGCGTGTTTACGGTGTTTTTGTCGTCGATTTAGGCATGTTTTTTGGAACAGGGAAGAAATGATTTGCTCTTGACGTTTTTTTGGAAATTCTCTAAAGTCGGGGAGAAGGAAGAGGCCGTCCGGGGTTTTGTCACAGTGAATGACACTCCAAGAAAGAGCGGCTTCACCGCACATTTTTCATCACACCCCCTTTTTGGGATGAGCATTATGGATCCGCTTAAAGCAAGATTATTTCCTAAAATTCAAAAAATGTATGGCGGCGCGGAAAATCCGCAGCAAATTCATGTGGAACACGGCGTTTTCCGCAGTCTGAGCCTCACGCGCCCCACCCGGACATTCGCGCCGGTGCATTATGAGCCGAATTATGCGTATCCGCTGATCGTGTGGATGCACAGTAATGGAATGGATGAAATGCAGCTCATGGCGGTGATGCCGCAAATCAGCTTGCGAAATTATATGGGGATTTCCGTGCGGGGAAACGCGGTTTTTGATGAAAACGGCACGCAAAAAACCGGCTTTTACTGGTCGCGCGAAGGATATGATTCCGCCTGTGGCGCGGTGCTGGAAAGTGTGGAAACGGTAAAACAGCGGTATAACGTTTCCTCGCAGCGGGTTTATTTGGCCGGTTCCGGCGGTGCGGGAAGTATGGCGCTGCGAATCGCATTCAAAAATCCCTCCCTTTTCGCGGGGGTGGTGTCTCTGGATGGGCCGCTGCCGGACGAAAGTATGATTTTTGAGCATCTGAAAGGTCTTCGCGACGTGCGGATCATGCTCGGACTTTCCCGTGCCCCGGAAAAATATCCGGTGGAAAACGTGTGTGAGGATCTCCGCCGGATGCATGCCGCGGGGCTGATGGTGACGGTGCGGAATTATCCCACGGCCGGGGCGCTGCAGGTGGACATGCTTCGGGACGTGGATCGCTGGATCATGGGGAGTTTTGACTCCGGCATGATGTGAGGGAGTGAATCAGCCGCATGTGCACGCGGTGGCGGGCGTGTAAATGCATGAGTGTATGAATGCGGGAGTGAAGGCGTGAGGGAGTGAAAAAGTGAACGTCATAAAAGAGGAAAATGAGCTGAAAGCGGAAAAAGCCGGCGCACGGACGGGGGCGCTGCGTGTGCGGACGCGCGTCGCTCTGGCGGGCGTGCTGATGGTGGTGACGGCTGGCATGCTTCTTTGGGCGTGTTTCACTTTCGGCGGCGCAGGCCGTGGGGAAAGTACGGCGGCGCGGATGTCTTCCGAGTTTCTTTTTCACGGTGCGACGTTCAGCAGGGATGAAATCATCCGCATGGAAGCGGCTTTTGCTGCCGCGGGGCTAAAAGATTATCGGATTTCGGAAGGAAAAGTGGAAATCCCCGCCGCGCGGCGTGATCAGTACATTCTGGCATTACAGAAGCATGAGGCGCTGCCGCGCGAGGAAGCGTTTTCCCAGGAACCCGGCGGAAAAAGCCTGCTTCCTCCCACGGGAAAAGAGCTGGAACATCAGCGGACGCTGGCGAAACAGCACTCGCTGGCGCGGCAGATCGAGAAATTCCGGGGAATCGAGAGTGCGCAGGTCACGCTGGATTTCCAGCAGAAAATGAACGGGCTGGCGCAAACACGTACGGCCACGGCGTCTGTGGTGGTACGGAGTCGCCCGGGAGTGGATCTTCTGGAGACGGACATTCAGGCCATCCGCGGCGTGGTGGCGGGGTCTGTGGCGGATCTGCACCCGGAAAATCTCGTGGTGGTGGACACACGCGTGAATCGCTGCTGGCAGGGGTGTGAAGACGCGCCGGCCGGGATGCGGAATGCGGAAACGAAAAAGTCTGTCATCCGGGAAAATCTGGTGGATTCAGGAAGCGGTAATGGCCGGGATGGCGGCGGGAATCCCACGTATGCGTCCCAGAAAATTCAGACGCTGGATGACGTTACGCTTTATGTCCTGCAGCGCGGGCAGCGGAACGGCAGCGGCGGACAGGCCGTGCAGGTGCTCCCGGCCAGTTACACAAAAACGGAAGAAAAAACGCCGGCACCGGAACTGCCTTTTTCTTTTTCTGAAATGTCGCTTTGCGCGGATGGCACGCATCTTCCGCCGCTGGAGATAAACACGGACGCGGAAAAGGTGGGAACGCAGAAAAAGGTCGCCGCGGTGCCGGCTCAGCCGCCGGTGGAAATTTCGGAAGCCCGCCCGAAGCATGTGGATGAACACGCGGATCATGCCGCGCCGGGGAATTTACATCTTTATGAAGCGGGAATCGGCGTCCTGATTTTTGCGGTGACGGGATTCCTGGCCGCGATTTTCGGAAACATGTTTTCACGGAAAAAAGAGCCGGCGGATGAAAAAACGCTCACCGAGGAAACGATTACGGAAGAAACGGTCACGGACACCGTCACGCAGTGCGAAACGCCTCATGTGCCTGCGTGCGAAACACCTCATGTTTCGGATGAAGCCCGGGAATCCGAGTCCGAGTATGCGGAATCTCAGGGACATGTTCAAAAAAAAGAATTGCCGGAAGACGTGCCGCACCGCCGGTCTGAAATGAAAACGGCGTCTGCCACTCCGCCGGGCCCCTCTCCGGAGGCGGTCACCGCGGCGGAAGAGAAGCCGTCACCGGTGAGGGAAACGTCTGAGAAAACGTATGAAAACGAAGAATTTCGGCGTATTTCCGAGACGCTTTTCGGGCAGTCGCAGGCGGGTAACACGCAGGGAGTGCGAGAAAATCATGCCGCAGACGTGACGCTTCACCCAGCTGACATGACGCCGTCCGCTACGGAAATTTCTCATGAATCGCCGCGTGAATCAGCACGCGAAGAGCGGAAACACACTTCACGAAAAAGTCTGCGCGACCTAAAAACTTCGCCGCCGGAGTATGTGGCGGATGTGCTGAAAACGGAGCGTCCGCAGGTGACGGCCCTCGTGCTGCGGCATGTGGATGAAACGCAGCGTGAGGCAGTGCTGCGGCAATTTTCGCCGGAAGCACGCGAGGAAATTCGCGGGCGCATGGCGGAGTGCGGGTGGGCGGATGAGGATATTCTGAATGACGTCCTGGACTCCGTGGCGGCACGGGTTTATGCCATGATGCCGGCGCAAAAAAAGTCCGCTTCCGCTGTGGCGGTGAAACGGACGGAGGCTCAGCCGGCGGGGCCGTTTTCCCTAGAAACGCCGCAGAAGGTGATGGTGTCCGGACCGGTGAAGATTTTCATGGAAGACGAGTACCGTGAGGAAATTCTTGCGGGATGTACTGGCGTGGCGCGTGATGATAAAAAAACGTCGGAAACGCGCCGGATGCCGGAAATGCCGCGATTTTCGCTGCCCGCCGGAATGACGTATGATGACGCGGCCTGCTTTCATGATGACGCCCTGCGGACGATTCTCCAGGAGGCTGAGCCGGAAATGGCCATGTACGGATTCATGTCCGCGTGCCCGCGTTTACAGGAGCGTTTTTTGAATGTCATGCCTGCGTCTTACGCGTCCGGAATAAAGGCGTGCATGAAGGAAATGGCCCCCATGCGCGTCTGTGATCTGGAGGAGTCCCGGCGGCGAATGGTAACCCTCATCCAAAAACTCGCCACGGAGGGGAAAATCGAAATCCCCGCGGAGCTTTACAAAAAAGCGGCATGATCGCCGCCCTTCCATCCCTCATTCCCTCCCCCCCTTTCTCCGTTTCATGGCTAAGAAAAAATCCGGCGGCGAACTTTTTAATCTGGAAGATCTGGAGGCCCGTTCCCGCCAGTATCTGGAGGAAGTTCGTAAGCAGGCACGCGGGATTCTGGAAAATGCCGTGAAGGAAGCGGAGGCGGAGAAGACGCGTATTCTGGAGGAAGCCCGTGAGGAAGGGGTGCGGAAAGGGTATGACGCCGGACTGAAAAAGGGTCTGGAGATTTCGGCGGAGGAACTGGCTGGGCGGATTCAGGCGGGTGTGGAACATCAGTTAACGTCCGCCACGGAGGCGCTGACACATGTGACGGACGCGCTTCAGCAGACGCGAGACGAATGGCGGAGTCACTGGGAGAAAAACGCGATGCATCTGCTGTGCATGATCGCGGAATGCGTCATCCGCCGAAAAATGCGGGATGATCCGGATATTCAGCTCCGGTGGATTCAGGAAGCGCTGGAATTATCCGCCGGCGGCCAGATTTCGCTGCACATGAACCCCGCGGACTTAGCCTCCCTGGGGCCCACGCTCCAGCAGCTGGCCTCACGGATTCAGAATCTCGGAACACTCGAATTACTCGCCGACGAAACACTGACCGCGGGTGACTGTAAACTGGAGACGTGTTTCGGAAAAATCGACATGCGCGTGGAGACACAGATGCGCCGCGTGATGGAGGAGCTGATGTGATGGACATGCACGGTTTCTCTGACCAGCTGCGAAAAATCACGCCATTCGCCATCACCGGCACGGTCACCCAGACCGTGGGCCTGACGGCGGTCGCGGCCGGGCTGCCCGTTCCTCGCGGCGCGACGGTGGAAATTGAACGCCAGGACGGAACGTCCATCCCCGCGGAAGTCGTGGGGTTTCGGGAGCACGCCAGCATTCTTTTTCCTTACGGAAACATGGAGGGCATTCGCTGCGGAAACCGCGTGCGGCTGAAGCACACCGCGCCGTTTTTGCGCGTGGGGGAACACATGCTGGGCAGCATTTTGAACGCCCATGGAGAAATCGTCTCCGCCGCAGAAACTTCCCGGACGGACAAAAAAACGGTGCATGAAATGCTCACCGCGGAGCGTGTTCCGTATGTGCGGATGGCGCCGCCCGCGCATCAGCGGCCGAGAATCACGGCGCCGCTTTCCACCGGGGTGCGGGCAATTGACGCGTTGACCACCGTCGGCTGCGGCCAACGCGTGGGCATCTTCGCCGGTTCCGGTGTGGGGAAAAGCGTGCTGCTGGGCATGATCTCCCGGTACACGGACGCGGACGTGATCGTGCTGGGCTTAATCGGCGAGCGCGGCCGGGAGGTGAATGATTACATCCAGCGCGAGTTGGGCGAGAAGAGTATGAAGAAGAGCGTGCTGGTGGTGGCCACCAGTGATGAGCCAGCCATCATGCGGGTACGTGCAGCGCAGACGGCCACGGCCGTGGCGGAGTATTTTCGCGATCAGGGGAAGAACGTCCTGCTGCTGATGGATTCTCTCACCCGCGTGGCCATCGCGCAGCGGGAGATCGGCCTGGCCGCCGGCGAAACCGCTTCCGGGCACGGGTATCCGCCGTCCGTTTTCGCACTGCTACCGCCGCTGGTGGAACGCACCGGACGCACGGCCCACGGAAATATCACTGCCATGTACACCGTCCTAGTGGAGGGCGACGATAAAAAAGAAATCATCGCCGACACCGTTCGCGGCCTGCTGGACGGCCACATCTGGCTCTCCAGGAAAATCGCGGAAAGCGGCCATTACCCCGCCATCGACATTCTAGGAAGCGTCAGCCGCCTGATGAATGACATCTGTGACGAGGAACACCGCCGCGCGGCCCAAAAATTCCGCGCCATGCTCGCCTTATGGCAGCAGCACGAAGATCTGATTTCCATCGGTGCGTACCGCCGCGGCACGAATCCCGAGTTGGATCGCGTCATCGGGCTGCGAGCCGACATGATGGATTTTCTTCGCCAAGATATGAACGCCACCTGCGACATGGAATTCGCCCGGCAACAGTTATTGGCCCTGGTTGGTATGTAAAAAAGGAACCCGCGTATGGCTTTTCAATTTCGTTTTTCCACCGTTCAGAAACTTCGGGAGAATCACCGCGATCAGCAGCGTTTTTCCCTCGTCGGGGCAGTGAAAACGGTGGAGGAAATCGCGTCGCAACTGGCGGCCCTGGAATCCCAGGCGGAAACGCTGCGGCAAGAAAAAACGCAGATGCTGGAGACCGGCGGCACATTCCGCTTCTCTGAAATTCAGCGGTATCAAAAACGCCAGCAGTGGCTCCAAGAGCAGCACGCTCGGGTACTGGCGGAAAGCGAGTGCGCCAAACGGAAAGCCGAGTCGTGTCATTCCGCGCTGGTGGAGGCGGATAAAGAGGTGAAAACGCTCGAAAAACTCGAGGAGAAACAGCGCCACCGGTATGAAAGAATGAGAAATGAAAAATAAAGAAATGAGAAATGCCGCAAGCGGGTTTCATTTCTCATTTCGGTATTTTTCATTTTTCAATCTTAATACTTCACCATCGCGCCGCGCTGATCGGCGCTGCGGCACTCGGCTTCAATCAGCCGCACGGACTCCGCCGCGTCTTTGAGCGTCACCACTTTCGGCGGCGTGCCGTTCTTGATGCACTGCACGAAATACGCGATTTCCAGCGCATACCCCATCTCCTGTGACAGCTCGACCGCCGTTTCCCGCCCGGCCTGATACAGCTTCAGCACACCGCCGTCAAACACCGCCGTGGCATTTTCGAAATTCACCGTATACGCCATGGTGAACGGGAAACCATCCTGCATGCACCACGCCCCCTCGGCCGTCACCAGCGGAACGTCCGGAAACACGTACTCGCACTGGAGGTGGTCATACTGATTCGTGAGCTTTTTGTATCCCACGCAGGAAACGCTCAGCGGATTTCCGAAAAGATACCGAATGAAATCCGCGTCGTGGATGTGGAGATCCAGCGCGGCACCGCCGGTTTTGTCGCCGTCGAGGTATGCAGGGCCGGGATGCGGGGCCACGCGGCGGAACTGGGCCGCGAAAACGTTTCCGTATGTTTTATTGTCCACCGCCTTTTTCAGCCAGTCGTACGCGGGCCAAAAACGGATGCACATCGCGGGCATGGCCATTCCCTTCGCCGTACGGGCCACGTCCAGAATCTGTACGCAGTCGTCATACGTCCGGGCCATGGGCTTCTCCAGCAGCAGATGCTTCCCCGCCTCCAGCACCGCGACCGCGTAATCCGCGTGCATCATCGTCGGCAGGCAGATGTCGACCAGGTCGATTTCCGGGTCCGCGATCAGCTCCATGCCGTCTTTATATTTTTTCATTTGCGAAAAGTCGACGCCGCCCTGCGCCTGGCCCTCAACATTCCCGCGGGCCTTCTCCTCGCCCGAAAGCCGATGCACATTCGCATCCGCCACCGCCACGATTTCCACATCCTGCAATTTCGCATACACATCCAGGTGTGTCAGCCCCATCATGCCCAGGCCGACCACACCGACGCGAATTTTTGTTGCACTCATGATACACCTCCATATTCATTCAATTTTCAACATAAAAACACCCAAAAAAGAACTCCACCCTTTCAGTTTACCGGCCGGAAGGCTTGCCGTCAAGGTTTTTGAGGACTTTTTAAGAAAATTTGCCCTCAGGACTTGCGAACAGCGGATTTTAAGCCTATAATATAAATGCTATTTTTTAATTTGGGGTGTTTTCGGAGGCTGCGGGGTGATTGCTCACGCGTTTCATGTACATTCCGAAAAGTGCTGTAAATTTCATTCATGAAAGCGATTTATTTATGCCGAAAATCCTCTGTATCATCGGAATGGCCATCGCTGTACTGGTTTTCTTGATTTTTCTGGTGGACATCGCGGCCGGGTTTCCGTTTTCGCGGCGAAGTATCCCGATGGATGTCACGTTCATCATCGTTTCGGGGCTGCTGGCATGGATGAGCTGGATCACGTATAAAGAATTGCAGTAACCCGCATTACCCGCACACAAAAAAAGGCGAGTGGAGTGTTTCATGCTCCGCCCGCCTGTTTTTTTGGGTTTCTTTCATTCTTTCACACCGCAGGCGGTGCCGATGATGGTGCCGTAATTGTCATTAGATCCAGTGGAAGTCACCCCTTTAAATTGCTTCAGCAGCCAGTACTGCGTGTACGCGTCGAGGCCGGTTACTTTGACTTGGACGCCGATAAGCTCCTTAGAAGAAAAGCTGCCAAGCGCTTTTGTCTTCCACTCTCCATCCGTATCTTTGAAATAGTATTCTGTTGTGGTCGTTGCAGGAGTAGTGCCTTTTGTAAAGTACCAGCCAGTTGTGGCGGCTTCCACAGCATTTTTCACTTGGGTATCATCTGCCCCGGACCGCACGGCCACCTTCGCGGCCAGCATCGCCGCCGACTGCACCGCCTGGTACGTCATGAGCATCACCGAAACTTGATAAATCAACGCCACCATCAGAAAAATAATCGGCAGAATCAAAACCAGCTCCAGCGTCAGCGAACCTCGCCGGGTGGACTTTCGCGTGGAAAAACGAAATTTCGCGGCCATTATACTCTTTCCCCGTGGTAAAACTGAAAAACCATAGAAACGCATCTCTTTTTTCGTCATAATCCGGCGGCGAAATTCAGAAATCAACCGAGACACGTATAATCCGCACAAGCAGCATGGTTTATGGGGTTTCTTAGAGTATCTGCCAGATTTATTAACTCACAAGAACAGCAGCCGTTAGCGCAGAGACCGGATCGAAGTAGGGAAAACCCCGGTTATTCTATCCGGTCTCTTCGCGTCACCGCATTCCGCTGCGCTCCCGGCTACTGTTTTTATGCCTCGCAGCCACGACAAAAAAAGAGGCCCGCTTTCACGGACCTCTTCAGGAAGTGCATGGGTGATTCCATTTTCGCGTTTATTCCAAAAAGCCCACCAGCTCCTGGCTGCGAATCGGCTGCTGCAGTTTCCGCACGGCTTTCGCCTCGATCTGGCGGATACGCTCGCGGGTGACATTAAAAATGTGGCCCACTTCTTCCAGCGTGTAACTGTAACCGTCGCCCAGCCCGTAACGGAGCTTGATGATTTCACGCTCGCGGTACGAAAGCGTTTTCAGGACGCCGCCGAGCACATTGCGCAACATTTCGTGACCCGCACCGACCGCTGGCGCCTGGGCGCCAGTATCCGGCAGCAGATCGCCGAACTGGCTGTCTTCGCTGTTGCCCACCGGCCGATCCAGGCTGATCGGATACCGGTTCATGGCCATCACGCGGCGGGTTTCCTCGACACACGTGCCGCTGCGCTCCGCCGCCTCCTCCACGGTGGGCTCCCGGCCGAGCTCCTGCTGCAACTGCCGCACGACATTCCGCACGCGGGACATGGTCTCGACCATGTGCACCGGAATGCGAATCGTCCGGCTCTGATCCGCCACCGCACGCGTAATCGCCTGACGAATCCACCATGTGGCGTACGTGCAGAACTTGAAGCCGCGCATGTATTCGAATTTGTCGACGGCCCGCATCAGCCCGGCATTCCCCTCTTGAATCAGGTCAAGGAAATTCAGCCCGCGGTTCCGGTATTTCTTCGCGATGGACACAACCAGGCGAAGGTTCCCTTCCGAAAGCTTCCGCTTCGCGTCCTGATATTCCAGGTACTTTTCGCGGAGGAACGCCACGCGATTACGCAGACTGGTGGGCGTTTCTCGCGTATCCCACAAGATTTTGCGGTACGCGTTGACCCACGGCGCGCGGGCCGTGGGCGCACCGCCGTGCGCCTTGTGCTGGTCGATTCGTCGCTTCAATTCGTCCACGCGAAGGCTGAATTCCTCAAGCGTCTTCATCATGGACTCCAGCCGCTGCGTGCGGGGATTCAGTTCCTGCATGAGCTTCACCGCACGGCGACGCCCCCGGCCCAAATCCATCCACGCCTTGCGGCGCTCGGCCGGCTTGCGATCCTTACTGGTTGCGATGCGATAATTCACGCGGTTACGATCCAGAATATTTCGGATGGTCACCAGATTCGGCTCCAGTCGGGCCTGAATCTGCGATTTTTCACGATTGTCGGCCGCCGAGACCTGCAACGTGCGGTCAAATGGCGTCGCCCCCTGCGCCACATTATCCAAAACTCGGCAAGTCTTCCGCAATACAAAATCACACTCCAGAAGCTTCCGACGAAAACAGTTCCGCGTCTGCTCGATCTTTTTCGCTAAATATACCTCTTCCTGACGGGATAAAAGCGGGATCTCGCCCATCTGCTGCAAATACATGCGCACCGGATCGTCGCTCCACGTATCCGTTTCGTCACTCTCCAACTCAGCGACTTCTTCATCCGGATCGTCCAGCTCGTCCACCAGCGAGTCATCCAGAGGGACTCCGCCCCCCATATTATCTTCGAGATCGAGATCATTCACATCCTCAAACTGATCCGAATAGTCAGCATCTCGTAATTCAGATTCGTACAAATTCGTACCCTTTCTTCATCATAAAAAAATGGGTCGGCATCCTGCCACACACAGACAAGCGTCCGGCTTGCCGTCATGTGAATCCAAGCGCCACCGGCACCGACGTGACCACATGGCACTTATATATAAAATACCTTAAAACTACCAACAATTCCAGTCGATTTCAAAATTTGGAAAGACTTTACGATTAATCAAACTTTGCGTCAAATGGCTTTTCTCAGCCATCCAGCCGCGATCACAGCGGCGGAAACGTTCTCTTGAATCGCTGTCCAAATAATGAAAAATGCACCTTTCCTTTATGGTCGCCGTTTACCTGGCCGGGGGATGGAATCGGTATTTTTAAGGGGTATTACCTCTTTCTAGCCCTTCTTCTAAAGACGTATTATCTATGTATATACGCCATTTTGGCTTGAAAAAAACAGTTTTCTTACTTACCACGGGATAAACAAGATAAACACCAAGATGGCCATAATTATACTAAACGCTCTCGGCTGCAAAATTTACGTATTCTTCGCGACAAGAAGGGGAAATTAAAAAAAACGCTGAGCCACGTTTCAGTGGCTGTTATCATCGACTGCCTGCCGCAAAAATGATCAAATAACGCCGGAACAACTCGTTAACGTACCTTGTTCGCAATAAATATCGTCCGAAACGGTTCAAAATCCCGCGTGTTATTGAAAGCTGATGAAAAGGAGACAGGTTAGGCGGAAGATTCATAATGTCACCCGGGAAAAAAGAGTTTTCACTCCTTGTTTTACGCTTCGGGCGGCGTAATGGTTTGGCTTGGCCGATGAATCCGCGAGTCCTGGAGATTTGGCATGCGCAAATCATGTTGAACGAACATAACGCTCGCAACTAATATCCATTTTAATCCGATTTTGCGTCATGTCCACAAAAAAATTGAAGAAAAATCATTTTTTTCAAAAAAAACCGCAGAAAACACGGGTTTAATGCAGGTTGCGAAAAACACGCAAATTATACAAAATTCATAATTGGCGAATTTATGGATTTATAGTACACACTCCTGAAAAGCAGGCCGCCTTGCAGCCGGGAAGCATCTCTATTATAATTGACAGCCTCATTTTATGGAAAATGAGTGAATCGGAATGCTATTTTGATCGGAACGGGGAAATTTCACATGAAAATCGGACTTGTCGGATACCAGGGCGCGGGAAAAAGTTCCCTTTTTGAATGGCTGACGGGGGTGGAGCCGGATCCGGCGAAATCGCACCAAGATCAGAGCGCGATGGCGGTGATCCCGGAGCCGCGAATTGAGGAGCTGGTGAAGGTTTATTCGCCGAAAAAGATTTCCCGGGCGTCGATTGAGGTGACGGACACGCCTGGTTTGAGTCGGGATCATGAGGGGAATGCTGCGCGGCTGGCGTGTTTGCGCGAGGCGGATTCCATGGTGCTGGTGGCCGGGGGGTTTGGCGGGAAGGATCCGAAAGCGGAGTATCAGTCGTTTTATGAGGATTTGCTGCTGGCGGACATGGAGCTCGTGGAGCGGCGGATGGAGCGCGTGAACGAGTCGCTGGGGCGTAAGGCGCTGGCGAAAGAGGAGCGCGACAAGCTGACTTTTGAGTTGGAAACGCTCCAGAAGATTAACGCGGGGCTGGAGGCGGGCCGGCCGCTAAAGAAAGAATCGCTGGATGAGCAGGAAGGGAAAATTCTTGCCGCGTTTCGGCTTTTTACCCAGAAATCGCACATGGTGCTGGTGAACACGGCGGATGATGAGCAGCACCCGGAGCATTTTCGGGGGATGTTGGGGCCGGAAATTACGGTCCTGGCGGCGCCGGTGGCCCTGCAGCTGGAGCTGACGAAACTCTCACCGGAAGAAGGCGCGGAGCTGGTGGAGGAGATGGGCCTGAAGACCGTGGATCGGGATGAGGTCATCCGCACCATGCTGGATGTTTCCGGGCAGATGCTGTTCTTCACGGCGGGCGAAAAGGAAGTGCGGACGTGGATTCTGCGGAAAAACGGCACGGCGGTGGAGGCCGCGGGGAGCATTCACACGGATTTGGCGCGCGGGTTCATCCGGGCGGAGATCATGCAGGTGGCGGACATCGTGCGGCTTGGCTCGGAGCGGGAAGTGAAGGCCGCCGGGCTGGTGCGGCAGGAGCCGAAAGATTACGTCATTCAGGACGGCGATTGCCTGTTTATTAAGTTCAGCGTGTGAGGGAAGTGTGTTGCTTCTAGGCGGTTTTCTGTTATGCATGGCCGGAAGCATGAAGTCGGGTAGGAAACAGTAGCCGGAAGGATGAGCGTTAGCGCAGAGACCGAATAGAAGTGGGGAAACATTCGGTCACTCTATCCGGTCATTCCGCTTCACTGCATTCCCGGCTGCTGTTCTTGTCTAAAATCACTCCGAAAATGGACTCGGTGTTTACGGCATCACTCGCACGTGCCATCTTTTTCTTTGCCGGTGGCGTTCTGGAATTCCGGGAAGGTGTAATTCATGTTGCCCCACAGCGCGAAGGGCGTGCCGGGGGTGAGCGTGTAGACGTTATGGTCGAGTTCCAGTTCGCGTGTCCAGGGGATGGCGCCGTCGCCTTGGTGGGTGGGGGATTCCTGGCCGCGGGTGGCTGTGACGCGGAGAATGCTTTCGGTGGCACGCTCCATGCGGTTGTTGATAATGCGCACGGCGGTGGTTTTGGCGGGATTGTCGTAGATCATGATGTGCCGGCCGTTGGGGTCGGGGCGCTGGGCGTGGCCCCAGCCGTATCCCGCGTCGCGGAAGGTGTTGTTCTCGACCAAAATATTGTCCGTCACGGACTCGGGCCCGCGGTTCCAGTACTCGAAAGAATATTCACAGTTCCAGACCTCATTGCCGCGGTAGGTGATGTTTTTCTGGACGTTGACGCCGTCGCCCTGATTGGTCAGGGCCGCGTCGTAAACTTCCCAGATGCGGTTGTTTTCCACGAGATGGTCGCGTGCGTCGGACCAGAATTCCACGGCGTTTCCGTAGCGGACGGGATGGCCGTCTTCACGCGTGAACTGGTGGGCGCCACCGATCCAGGAGAGATCACAGTTGCGGATGATGTGGTGGGCGGTGGTGGAGCCGCCGAAACCGTGGGCGGCGCCGTAACGCATGGCCAGGCCGTCGAAAACGCACCAGCTTGTGCCGCTCATGTTGATAATGTGGCGGTGGAGCGCGGCTTCCATGGTCGTGTAAACCTCGTCGGGCTGCTTCTCGCTGTAAAGCACCACGCACTTCGCGGCGGAGTCGTAAAAATAGTCGCCCTGCTGTTTGAGTTCGTCGCGCGACCAGTGTTTCCAGCCGGCTGTGTCGCCGTTGAAAATCAGGTTGCCCACATCCACCGCGAGTTGCTCGGACATGGCGGCGTCCGTCTGCCAGAGGTTCTCCCCCGCCGGCGTCCAGCAGGCTTTCAGGGCCACGGAGCCGAGGATGGCGGGTTTTACACCGTCGCCGTAACGTGTGTAAGTAACGGGACTTCCGTCTTTGCCGGACTGCGGTTTCAGGTCGCCCCGCCAGGTGTCGCCGGCACGGAAACGGACGGTGTCGCCGGGCTGAAGCTTCGCGGTGTTGGCGGCGGCGAGCGTTTGCCATGCGGTTTGCGGCGAGCGCCCGTCATGTGTGTCGTCGCCCGTTGTGGCACTGACGAAATACTCCGCCGCATGCGCCTGGCCAGCGAGATAGAGTATCAGCGTTACGGCAAAAAATGTGTGGCGACAGAACATGGCATTCCTCCTTCGTTTTGAGTCGAGTGCAATAAAAAAAGCCGGGATACACTCCCGGCTTTTCGCTTGTTTTCAGGGCTGAAACGGCATGACGTTTATTTCGTGGCGCCGGGCGCGGGAATAATCCACACGCGGAGTTCGGTATCGATTTCCGGCGAAAGCTGAATCTTCACCAGATACATACCGTGCTCACGCAGCGGGCCTTCCAGACGCACCTGATGGTCTTCCAGCAGGATGTCGTTGCCTTTTTTCAGGGCCGTGATGATCTCGGCGACGCCGACGGAACCGTAAAGATGGCCCTGGTCGTTCGCGTTGGCCTCGATCGAAACACTGACGTTCTTCAGCTGGTCGGCCAGCGTCCGAAGGGTGTCCATTCGCTGCTTCTGGATCTCGAGCAGCTTTTCCTTGTGCTTCTCGATCATACGGATGTGATGATCCGTGACGACCGTCGCCAGGCCTTGTGGAATCAGGAAGTTATTCGCATAACCGGGACGCACTTCGACCACGTCGCCCGCCTTGCCCAGGTGCTCCACACGCTGGATCAGCAGCAGCTGAACGCCGCCGTTGGGGCCCTTGGCCAGGTGGTTCCGCTTGAACGGATTCCGCTTGATTTTACGCATTTTTTTGGTGTTCGGCATGAGTTTCTCCTTTCGCGAACAAGTGAATCAGTGACGCACGCCCACCGGTTTAGCGCCGCATTCGGGCACTCACCACACCGACAGGCAGATGTCCTTCCGTTTTACAGGAAGTTAGATGGCGTTTTTCGCGACGCATGAAATTTCATGTGCCGCGAGCAGCCATCATCCTTTTTGTCAACTTTTCAGAAGTTCTCCGGGGAGTACTCTGTGTCGACAGTTCCGGGATATACCCGGGGGAAAAATAACAGGCGTTATCTTTCCGTGTTTCTTTCATCGGCTCAGAACGGGATATCGTCCGGAGGAGCCTGCTGTTTTCCACCGCCGCCGCCACGGGAACCACCGCCCCCGCCGCCGAAATCGTCGTATCCGCCGCCGTATGCTTCCGACTCATCGCGGTAAGTGGCTTTTCCGCCACCCCCGCCTCCGCCAGCACCGCCGCCGCTGTTTCGGCTGCCGACCATCTGCATACGTTCGCAGATGACCCGCATTTTAGAGCGCTTCTGGCCTTCCTGCTCCCAGGTGTCCAGCTTCAGTCGGCCTTCGATCAGCACGGGCGAACCTTTTGAAAGATACTGCCCGCATGTTTCGGCGGTCTTACCCCAGAGCGTGACGTCCACGAACGTGGTTTCATCGAACCACTCGCCGTCCGCCCCCTTACGACGGTCGTTGACGGCCAGGCCGATCTCGCAGACGGCCGTCCCTCCAGGGGTGTAACGCACTTCCGGATCGCGCGTCATGTTGCCCAGCAAAATCACGCGATTAAAACTTGCCATGACTCACTCCTTCCACTGTGCACCAAAGTCTCTTTTTAAGCGGAAACCAGAGTTTTCAGCCAGTTTCCACGCCAAATACACCCGGCTCGCAGCCGTGACGCAATTATTCGTCTTCGCCTTCCGCGAACTCTTCCGTCTCGGCGACTTCCTTCACCGGCGCGGCATTTTCCTCGCTCTGCGTGACCGTCGGGCCCGCCAGCGCGTGGGCGACGAGGCTGTCGACCAGACGCTCGTCGATTTTGTTGAACATGTGGCGCAGATTCGCGTCGAAAAGCTGGCACTGGCGATTCAACTCGACCAGAGCCTGACTGTCCAGACGGAAAAACGTCAGCCAGTAAACGCCTTTGCGCTGATTCTGGACGGGATACGCCAGACGGCGCTCTTCCCAAAAACGGCTGACGAGCATCTCGCCGCCGGCATCATCCACAAGTTTCGAAATCTGCGACGCGATACCGTCCGGGTCACGACTGAACCGGGCGGAATCCAGCAGAAACATGCCTTCATACACGTTCTGAGCCAAGGTTCCACTCCTGATAAAAATGACTTACGCCCGTTTCCCGGCCCGAATTCCGAATGGACCCACCATTCGGAAACCACGTCTTCGCCACCCTGGCGACGGGCTCTGGAAATCTGACCGCGACGCGGCGTAAAAGGTATTAAATATATGTATCGTTCCGACGGAGGAAGGCTGCAGGCTATAAGCCATGAGCCGCAAGCTATCGGCGTGCAATTCTCACTCGCCCGGCCGTCACTGTTTTTTTTGCTTATCTTTTACTGGGGCTGGCTGCTCTCTCGAGAAGCTTAAAGCTCGTAGCTTATAGTTTGAAGCCTACCTCCACCTCAAAAATGCGGGCGGCTTAAACCCATCATTGATTGTACTTGTTCATGCACGCTTCCATGCCCGACGCGATCCACATTTCCACCGCGTCGGCAGCGTTAAGGACGGAAATTTTCATTTCCACCGCTTCTTTCGCCGTGAATTTACTCAGCACGTAATCGGCCATCGCCCACCCCGCGGGCGGCTCGCCCACTCCGACGCGAAGTCGGGGAACGTCGTCGCCGCTCATTGCGCGAATCACGTCTGCCAGGCCTTTCTGGCCGCCGGCGCTGCCTTTCGGCCGCACGCGGATTTTGCCCAGCGGAAGATTCACATCATCGCACAGGATGAGCATATCCTCTTTTTCGATTTTATAAAAGTCGGCACACGGGCGGACGCTTCGGCCACTGAGGTTCATGTACGTCACTGGACTGAGGAAAACGACTTTCGTGCCCGCGATGTTTCCTTCCAGCAGCTCGGCCTGAAATTTCGACTTCACACTGCCGCTGCCGTGCCGACGTCCGAGTTCAGTGAGGATGTCGTATCCGACATTATGGCGTGTGCCGGCATATTTCCCACCGGGATTTCCGAGGCCCACGACCAATTTCATTTTCGCACTCCGCGGATTCCCCGAAACCTCGCGCACGCCTTTTTTGCGCGCCAAAAGTTTATCCACGCCCCGCTCATTCGGCAGACTTTCCGCATACGTTTCCGCGAAAACCGCCTCCGCGGCGTCTCTCGGCCGAGCGTTTTCGTCAAGCCAAACCGCGTTTTCACCGGATTCGTCCGAAAAAACACGGTCTCTTACATCCGCTTGCGGATTTTTCTTTCCGCCAAACCATTTCCTGAGCGATTCCCAGAACACGAGAACCTCCACGAAATCCGATTATTCGGCGTCTTCGGCCTTCTTCTTCGCGATTACTTCCGGCTCACTGGCGGCCGCCGCTTCTTCTTCCAGCGACACGTCGCGTTTCTCTACGCAATGCACCACAGGGGTGTCGGCCGCAAGCAGGATCTTCACGCCAGCCGGCAGCTCGATATCCGCAACCGTCAGGTTTTTGCCCAGCGCCAAGTCCGCGATCCGCACTTCGACCACCGCAGGAATCGCCGTGGCTTCACATTCCAGCACCACCTCGTGCACCAACTGCTCGACGACGCCGCCTTCTTTCACGCCTTCCGCTTCACCACGCAGATTCAGCGGCAGCGTGACCTGCACTTTTTCGTCGGCCGCGACGCGCGTCAGGTCCACATGCAGCACCTGCTTGCCCCAGGTGTCCCACTGCACTTCTTTCAGCAGCGCCCGCTCCACCACATCACCGGCGAGTTCGACAATATGCCCCCCGTGACGCAGCACGGTATTCAACTGGTCTTCCGAAAGACTGACCGTCTGCGGATCTTTCTTGTGCCCGTAGAGCGTCGCGGGAACCATGCCGTCCGCACGCATGCGGCGATTACGGCGTTTTCCGGTTTCTTCACGAAATTTGACTTCCAACACTTCCAATTTTGCCATGGACGTCCTCAACTTTTTTTTCAATAAATGAAATTTATATAAAATGTGTAACCAATTTATTCCACTATATATGTATATATGATCGGCCGTACATGGCACGCGTTTGATTCAGACACTCTCCCCATGTTTCGCACTTCGGGCACCTAGGGAAGTGTATATTATGCTGGCAAATTTCTTTTTTACAAGTCCCCCCGCCGGAAATTCCCCGGCAATCCCCTGAGAATTTTCGCAAATTGCCGATTTTTCGTATTTTAGATTAGTTAACACCTTATAAGGGTGAGGTGTTTATAGAAACCCGGTATTCTATAAAATATTCTGTCTCGATGGGGCATGACAACACCACACGAGGTGAAAACGCTCCGGGCTACGAAGCTGAAATCCCTATTTCGAGTCGAAAATTGGGTGCGATTTGAATAGGCAGCTGATCGACTCGTTAAAGTGAATGCGGCGGATGGCCTCCCCGAGCAGCGGCGCGATGGTAAGCACGCGCACGCGGCTGGGCGTTCGTTCCGGAACAAGCGGGATGGAATCCGTGATGACGACTTCCTCGATCGGCGACGCGTCCAGCTTTTTCACGGCATCGCCGCAGAACACGCCGTGCGACGCTGCGACGTACACTTTTCTCGCGCCCGCGTCTTTCACCATCTGTGCCGCGCCGCAAATCGACCCGGCCGTGCTGATCATGTCATCAAAAAGAATGGCCACCCGACCTTCCACGGAAGCGCCGATGAGGTTCGCCTGCTTCGTGTCATGGGCGCTGGCACGGCGTTTGTCGACGATTGCCAGATCGCACTCCAGGATTTTCTGGTGTTTCAGCGCACGCTTGATACTTCCTTCGTCCGGACTGACCGCCACGATCTCCTCGGCCGGGATGCCCAGCGACTTGAAATACGCGTCCAGCACGGGGCTTGCGTACAGATGATCCACCGGAATATCGAAAAACCCCTGAATCTGCTCGGCATGCAAATCCATCGCCAGCACCCGGTCGGCCCCGGCACGCGTAATCATATTTGCCACCAGTTTTGACGTAATTGGCACACGCCCCTCATCCTTCCGATCTTGCCGCGCATACCCAAAATACGGAATAACCACCGTAATCCGCTTGGCGCTGGCCCGCCGGAAGCAGTCGATCATGATCAGCAGCTCCATGAGCGTTTCGTTCACGGGCAGGCACGTCGGCTGGATGATGAAAATATCCCGTCCGCGGACGTCTTCGTCCACTTTACAGAAAATTTCGGTATCCGGAAAATTCGTAATCGACAGTTTTCCGGGCGTCTGGCCAAGATAATCGCACACTCGCTGCGACAGGGATTGATTAACACGACCGCTAAAAATTCTCATGGGACACATCTCGCGAAATTCTTAGTGAAAAAAGGTGTGAATGGTTGAATCGACCGGCGGCGCGGAAGCGCTCGGGATGGAGAAAAAGGTGTAGGATGCAAGGTGTAGAGGATGTCGCCCGGCAGGACGGGCGGAAGCGGGGAGGGCGGTGTGTAGAATGGCTGCTGTTTCAAACGTTTTTGAATTTCGCTTGATACGCCCTTCACCTTGCACCCTGCACCATACACCTCCCGATTATAACGTGGGTAAAAAAAATAAAAAGGACAGGGGCTGTTATTTTCCAGCGAATTCGGTAAAATGGGAACGATTTTGCACCTTATTTATTATAGAGGAGTAGGAAGTATGCTGGAAATCAGAGAACAGTTCGCGGCGGATCTTGCCGCTGCCACCACCCCGGACGCGGTCGAGCAGGTGCGGGTGAAGTACATGGGCCGAAAGGGCGTCATCACGCTTTTGGCGAAAAACACCGATTTCAGTAAGTTTTCGGTCGACGAAAAAAAAGCGTTCGGCGGGAAGCTCAACGACCTGAAAACCTTTGCGGAAGAGCAGCTCACGGCAGCGAAAGAGAACGCCGCGGCGGCGGGCCACGTAAAGAAAAGCACCGGCCTCGACCTGACGCTCCCCGGCTCTCAGCGCCAACTGGGCAGCCTGCACCCGATTTCGCTCATCCAGATGGAGTTGGAAACGATTTTCCAGGGCATGGGATTCATGGTCGTCACCAGCCCGGAGTGCGAGCTGGAGCATTATAATTTCGACGCCGTCAACCTGCCGTCCGACCACCCGGCCCGCGAAATGCAGGACACCTACTGGATGACCAACGGTATGCTCATGCGGACGCACACCTCCTCGAATCAGGTTCGCTGCATGGAGCGTTTCGGCGTCCCGCTGAAGGCGATTTTCCCCGGGCGGTGTTTCCGCAACGAATCGCAGGACCCCAGCCATGAAAACACGTTTTACCAGTGCGAAGGCCTGATGGTCGACAAGAACATCTCCGTCGCGAACCTCATCGCGGTGATGAAAACGCTCCTGGGCGAGATTTTCCACCGGGACGTCACCGTGCGGCTTCGGCCAGGGTACTTTCCGTTCGTCGAGCCGGGCTTTGAGTTGGACTTGCAGTGCGTGTTTTGCGGTGGTAACGGGTGCAGCACCTGCCACGGGGCCGGGTGGATCGAACTCATCCCCTGCGGACTCGTGCACCCCCGCGTGCTGGAATTCGGCGGCGTCGACCCCAACGAATACAGCGGCTTCGCCTTTGGCGTCGGCCTCACCCGCCTGGCCATGATGAAATACGGCATCCCTGACATCCGCCTCTTGAACGCCGGCGATTTGCGGTTTAACGAACAGTTCCCCACATACGTGTAAGGTGTAAGGTGCAGGGCGTAAGGATTTCGCTTCACACCCTACACCCTACACCCTACACCCCACACCCTACACCCCACACCCTACACCCCACACCCTACACCCCACACCCCACACCCCACACCCTACACCCCACACCCTACACCCTACAACCTACACCCTACACCCTACACACTACACCCTACACCCTACAACCTACACCCTACACCCTACACCCTACACCCCCCAAGAATACA
>JAVBLI010000003.1:0-3870 GCA_031553595.1 Thermoguttaceae bacterium
CAGGGCGGGGCCATCACGACGCAATTCGAGAAAAGTGTGTTCGATGATGCGATGTTTCTCTCGAAATTCGCGGACCGCATGCAATTCACGATCATGTGGGAGAACCAGAGCCGCGGCACGGCGGGCGTTTCGGACGAAAAAGACCTGCTGGAGAACCTGCTGCCGTACTGGATCGAGAAGTTTTTTAAGCGGGAAAATTATCTGAAAATCGACAATAAACCCGTGCTTTTTGTGTACCGGCCGGAGATGCTGCCCGACGATCTGGGCGACGTGGACGCGGTGCGGGCGGCGTTTGACAAAATGCGTGCGGCGTGTAAGGCGGCGGGCTTTGACGGCCTGACCATTTTCGGCGAATACCGGGGCACGAACCGCGAGCACCTGGGCTATTTAAATTCGCTGGGGCTGGACGCCGTTTTTTCTTACGTCATTCCCGTTCCCGAAAGCCGGCCCGCGGAGGATATCATCCGCCAGCAGATGGACTTCATTCGCCGTCAGCAGCAGATGCGGGACATTCTGCCCACGATCATCACGCTCTCGCAGGCGTGGAGCGGCTGGCAGGATGAGGGCCCGCTGTGGAAGCTGCCGCCGGCGGATTTCGAAACGCTGCTGCGCGAGGCGAAAACGCTCATCGAGAAGGAAGTGCCCGCGGAGAGCTGGGCCGCGAAGATGGTGATTCTCGATAATTGGAACGAGTGGAGTGAAGGCCATTACATCGCGCCGTACCGGGAGTACGGTTTCGGATACCTGGACGCGGTGCGGCGGGTGTTTTCACAGGCCGACGAGGCGCACGAAGATCTTTTGCCCGAGGATATCGGCATGGGGCCTTACAGCCTGCCCGCGGCGTATTTTCAGAATCGCACGGCCTGGGATTTCCGTGTTTCCGCGAACGAAGCCGACCCTCGCCAGCCGTGGACGCCCATGATGAATGTACGGGATTTCGCGTGCGATGAAAACGGCATGCGGTTCGTCACCGCCAGCGCAGACCCCGCGATTCACGTGCTTCAGGACGCCACCCCGGCCGAGGATTTTTCCACGCTGCGTTTCCGCATGAAAACGTCGGTCGCGAAACCGGACGTGGTGCAATTCTTCTGGAAAACGCAGGACGGGGCGGATTATTCGGAGGCCGCTTCCGTACGGGCGGCGGTCGCGCCGGGCGGGGAGTTTGCGGAGTACGTCCTGAACCTGAAAGAGAACCCACGGTGGACGGGCCGGGTCGTGGAAATACGGCTTGACCCCGTCAGCACGCCGGACGTGACGGTGGAGATCCAGCGGATCGAGATGAAGTGAAAGTCAAAACAACAGCCCGAAGCGTGAGCAAGGGATGCATGGCCGAAAGACATGGCAATATCAATCGGTCGCGCATCCCTCGCTTACGCTTCGGGCTGTTGTTTTTTTAACTCTGCTTGCGGCGGAAGCGGGCGACGAACATGGCGGCGGCGCCCAGTAGCAGCATGGTCCACGTCGCCGGCTCCGGCACTTCGTTCGACAGCAGCGCCCACGTCGGCGCCATGCGGAATTCATCGTAAAGCCATGTATTGCTGTTGCGGAAACGGATGGCGTCAAACGTCAGGTCGGCGATGGAGTCTTGGCTGTAAACCAGCGCGTCGGGGTCTTCAAAAATTCCCAGGTCGGGGTCGAACCAGATTGATAAATCGTCCAAAGCGTTTTCGTTATAAGTGATCTTTGCAAGAATCAGGTGAACGTCGCCGTCGATGGTTTCGCCGAGATCGAAATTCCCGACAGGTGTATGGCTGAAACCGGAAAAGGTGGACATGTTGCCGAGTTGGCCGATCCCCAGCACTTCGAAGCTGCCGTTTCTGAACAGTTGGGCGCCGCCGGACCAGCCGCTGGTCAGTTCGCCCGGCGCCTGGACGAGGAAGCCGTAATACAGCGTGCCGGAAACGTCGCTGCCGCCGATGACGCCGTTGCTGTCCAGAAGCCCCCACTCGTCGACCATCCGCGGGTCTAAAAGCATCGTGGTATCGCCCCCGTTGCTTTCAAGCAAACCGGTTTTGCTTCCCCAGCCGCCTTTTTCATAAACGAGGTTTCGCGTCGAGTCGAAGGTTCCGGAACCGGCCCATTTGCCGCCATACGCCTCGCCGGGACGCAGGTAGGGCTTATCGTTTGCCGGGCCGGCGGTGTAGCCGTTAAATCCTTCGCGGAAGCACGCCGGCGACTGGTTGCTGTAGCCCGTCAGCTTGCTCCACGACCCGGCCATGCGGAATTCGTCGAAATCGAAAGCCGTGTCGCTGAGGAAGGTGATGTTGTCGAACGCCAGGGACAGGTTGTTCATGGTCGACTTATAGCCGGTTTGCGCCTGCCAGCTTTTCGTCAGGTCGGGGTCGAGCCAGACGGTGACGCTATCGGCGCCGCTGGTGTAATCGACTTTCGCGACGATGAGATGGGTGTCGGCGTTGGCCCATAAATACGGGTTGCCGATATCGAAATTATTGCCGTTGGCAATGCCGCTGTACGCCCAGGCACCTGCGTATTTCGTCAAACTCAGTTTCGCGTCGCCGCCATCATTGAGCTGCACAAAGGAGTAATTGCCGCTGATATCGTTTGGAAGGGTGGTGGCATTCCCGGCGTATTGCACCAAGAAGCCGACGAAGAGCGAGCCGTCAACGCCGTTGCCACCGACTTTGCCGTCGGTGCCCATCAGGCCCCACTGGCTGACGATGTTGGGGTCGATGTCCATGCGGGCGCTGGAATTGTTGACGGAAAGCACACCGGCGTCGCTGGACCAGAGGTTTTCCGGGTCTTTGGGGGCGGCGTACACCAGATTTTTATTGTTGTTAATCGTGGCATCGGCCGCGATGCCCCCCCGCGACCAGGTCGTCAGCGGCTTTTGGCCCAAATTGCGGTAATACTGGCCCGTGATGTTGTTGTCGGTGTAGCTGGAAAAGGATTCGCGGAGCTGCGTCACTTTCGGGGCAGTGCCGAAAATGTCGGCGTACGCCGTCGCGACCGTCAACTCGCTGTAAGTGGCCGTGGTACCGCCGGCGATGCGCACGCGGTTGATGCCGGCGTTCGTCCAGTCGCCCGTCGCGGCCGGCGTGAGCATATCCGCATACTTCGGCGTCTGCCCCTCGTTGTAAATCCAGAGAAAACTCTTCCCCTGCGAATAATCCCCCGCGGCGACGACGTAATGCTTAGCCGTGTCCAGAGGAACCGTCGAATTTGCTCCCGCGATTCCGTAATAGGCGCTGCCGTCCGGTTTTCCGAAGAATTTTATTTCCGAGCCATCCGAAAACATGGACAGGCCGGTCCAGGAATTGGCTGAGTCACTGGCGAGCTGGAAATTAAAGGCCGCGATGATCGGGCCGGTGGTGACTTTGGCCGCTTCCGTGTTACTACCGAAATATCGGAAATACGTCGTCGGTGCACTGACCGAGCCGCCACCGGGAATCGCCGGATCCCACGCGGACGCACTGCCCGGCGAGCCGTAATCCCAGCCATAAGACTGGCTGCCCTCGGACGGCAATAAAAAGTCGTCATAGCCGATGATCGCCGCCCGGGCCGGCTGCGAAAACGCACATAATAATAATGTCACGCAGAAAAGCACGCCGCGGAATGGAGTTTTAGACATAAAGTCCCCCAAAAAATTCGTGAATGGTTTTTCGGTCTTCAATTATTGCATGTATAATCGAATTATAATCCGGCCTTGCTCAGGTGTCAAGTAGAAGGAAGGGAATGGGGGGAATACGTAAAGAAAATGTTTGAATTATTTAGTCGAGTCAGAAAAAGTTCATTTTGTCATCCAACAAATTTTATCGGATGATTTTGGGCGAATGGGTGGGAAAAAATCGGTGAAGGGACAGGAAAATCGGGCGGAGGATGCGGAGGATCGCGGCGTATATCGGCGCAAGG
>JAVBLI010000030.1:0-76955 GCA_031553595.1 Thermoguttaceae bacterium
AGCCGGGAATGCAGCGGAACACAGTGACGCGGAATGACCGGATAGCGGTGGGGAAACATTCGGCCATTCTTATTCGGTCATTCCGCTAACGCTTCATTCCCGGCTGTTGTTTCTTGTCCTGCGCCGCTTCTTCGCGCTGCATGGCGATGTGCTGCGCGATCAGAATTTTCGCGTGATCCATCAGTTCCTGAGACGGCTCATCATCCGGTTTCGGACTGCCGCAGCCGAAGAGATTGTAGCCCAAGTAAAACGGCGTCAAAAGCAGGCCTGGGCCCCACCAGCCCATGAAAAACGTCAGAAGGCCGTTATGGAATCGCGCTTTCGACGCGCAGCTTCGGCAGGAAATCCGGGGGATGGTCGAGGAATAGGAGATGGCCAGGTAAGACGTGACCCGGTAGGAATAATGGAAGTCCACGGGGCCGGAACCGCCGCAGACGGGGCAGCATTCCTCGTGAATTTCCCTCGCCACATACAGGGCGTCTTCGTCAGGGATGTTCAGCAGCCGCAGCGAATCCGTCGCTTGGCCGTGACAGTTGGCCCCGCAGTACGTCCTGTTTCCGTCGCAGACACCCCCGAAAAGGATGAGCGTCCCGCAGTTGGCACAATTTTTCATAGGGGGACTCCTGAGGTAATGACAGCTTTTATTTAAACATGGAAGCAGCTGTCGGGAACACAGAGACCGGATAGAAATGGGAGAAGCTCTCGGCCATTCTATCCGGTCATTGTGCTTCGCTGCATTCCCGGCTGTTGTTTTTGTTCGGCTCTGTTCTCACCCGCCGAAATCGTCGAAATGAATGCTCTCCCGCTCCACGCCCTGCTCGTCCAGCATTTTCAGCACGGCGTTGACCATCATCGGCGGGCCGCACATGTAATATTCGCAGTCTTCCGGCGCTTTGTGGTCTTTGAGATACTCGTCGTAGAGCACCTGGTGGATGAAGCCCTTCGGGCCTTTCCAGTTGTCCTCCGGCAGGGGCTCGCTGAGGGCGAGGTGCCACGTGAAGTTGGGGAATTCTTTCGCCAACGCCTCGAATTCGTCGGCGTAAAACACTTCCCGCAGGCTACGGGCGCCATACCAGTAAGAGATTCGCCGCCCGGAGCTGAGCCGTTTGAGTAGGTCGAAAATGTGCGAGCGCAGCGGCGCCATGCCCGCACCGCCGCCGACGTAAATCATCTCCGCCGCGGTGTCTTGCGGGAAGAATTCGCCGTACGGACCGGAAATCGTGACCTTGTCGCCCGCCTTGAGACTGAAAATATAGGAAGACATCACTCCCGGCGGCACATTCATCCGCGGCGGCGGCGTCGCGATCCGCACATTGAGCATGATGATGCCCTTTTCCATCGGGTAGTTCGCCATCGAGTAGGCCCGCATCGTCGGGTCGTTGACCGTCGAGATGTGCTGCCACACGTTGTATTTGTCCCAGTCTGGGTGGTATTCTTTGCCGATTTCGAAATCCTTATACGAAACCGTGTGCGGCGGGCACTCGATCTGAATATAACCGCCGGCCTTGAAGTTCACCTCCTCGCCCTCCGGGATTTCGAGGATCAGCTCCTTGATGAACGTCGCGACGTTGTCGTTGGAACGCACGGTGCACTCCCATTTTTTCACGTCGAACACTTCCGGGTCGATCTCGATTTTCATGTCCTGCTTGACCGGCACCTGACAGCTCAGACGCCAGTGGTCACGGACTTCGCCACGGGTCATCTGGTCTTTTTCGGTGATGAGAATATCACCGCCACCCTCCATGACCTTGACTTTGCACTGGCCGCAGGTGCCCTGTCCGCCGCACGCACTGGCGACGAAAATCTGCTTCTCGGCCAGCGTCTGCAGCAGCTTGCCACCCGCGGGGACGACGAGCGTTTTCAGTGGATCTTCGTTAATTTCGATGCGAATATCACCACTGGGGACGAGGAAGTTGCGAGCCGTGAGAATCGCAATCACGAGCATGAAAACGATGGCCGTGAACATGGTGACGCCGATGCCGATCTGCGTGGCGGCTGCGATTTCCGCGAAAATAAGAGCGTGGGACATGATTGGGATTTGTGGTTTGTGGATTGGGGTTGGGAGGGAATGCTTAATGCTAAGTGCTAAATGGATGATGAATGTTAAATGCTGAATGTCAGTAGCTTCACACAGGGTGGCATCTCGCTTGCGTAATTAAGCATTTCGCATTACGCATTGATCATATGCCGGAAAAAGCCATGAACGCCATAGCGATCAGGCCGACGGCGATGAAGGTGATGCCCAGGCCGCGGAGGCCGGCGGGGACTTCGCTGTAACGCATCCGCTCGCGGACGGCGGCCAAAAGCACGATCGCCAGAGCCCAGCCGACACCGGTGCCGAAGCCGTAAACCACGCTTTCCGGAAAGTTATAATCGCGCGTCTGCATGAACAGCGACCCGCCGAGGATGGCGCAGTTGACGGTGATCAGCGGCAGGAAAATGCCCAAGGCCGAGTACAGCGCGGGCACGTACCGATCCAGAAACATTTCCAGAATCTGCACCATGGCCGCGATGACGCCGATGAAGGTGATCAGGGTGAGGAACTCGAGATCCATGCCCTCGAACATGCTCCAGCCCGTGAGGTGAAACAGGGCGTTTTCCTTCAAAACATAGTTTAGCAACAGGTTGTTGACGGGCAGCGTAATGCCCTGCACGACGATCACCGCGACGCCCAGGCCCAAGGCCGTAGCCACCCGTTTCGAAACCGCCAGGTACGTGCACATCCCCAGGAAAAACGACAACGCCAGGTTCTCGACGAAGACCGCACGGATAAAAAGCGAAATGTAATGTTCCATGGTATTTCAAATTGATAATTGACAATTGATAATTGATAATTACGGTGGGTGATAACCGATAATCAACAATCGATAATACAAAATTATCAATTATCAATTATCAATTATCCATTCGCCTACTCGTGCTCGATCTGCTCGGGGTGATACGTCCGGACGACCCAGATGAAGAAGCCGATGAGGAAAAACGCGCTGGGGGCCAACACCATGATGCCCATGGGCTGATACCAACCACCTTCCGTGATGGGCTTCAGAACAGTGAACCCCAGCAGTTTGCCGGAGCCGAACAGCTCGCGGATCGCCGCCACGACGATCAGCACGACGCTGTATCCCAGGCCGTTACCGATGCCATCCAGGAAACTCTGAATCGGAGGGTTTTTCATCGCGTACGCCTCCGCCCGGCCCATCAAAATACAGTTCGTAATAATCAGGCCCACGAACACCGACAGCTGCTTGCTGATGGCGAACGTGATTTCGCTGGCCTTGAGCACCTCGTCCACCACAATCACCAGCGACGCGATGATCACCATCTGCACGATCATGCGGATGCTGCCGGGGATTTGGTTACGGATGGAGCTGATGGCGAGGTTCGCACAGGCCGTGACGGTCGTCACCGCCAGCGCCATGGTGACGGCCGTTTCCAGTTTCGTCGTCACCGCCAGCGCCGAACAGATACCCAGCACCTGCAGCATCACCGGGTTATTCTTGAACAGCGGATTCAGCCGCGCGTCTGGATGTTCCATTTTCATTTTTGCTTCCCTCCTTCCGCGAGCAGTTTTTTCAAGAGCGGCCGATACTCGCTCAGCCAGTATCCGACCGTGCCGTTCACGCCGTTACATGTCAGCGTGGCGCCGGAGATGCCGTCCACTTCAAACGGATCTTTCGGATCCCGGGCGGTCCCTTTCACCACACGCACGGCCGGCTTTCCGGAAGCGTCGAACGCCGTTTTGTCGTGCCATTTCGCGGTCCAAAGCGGGTTTTCGATTTCACCGCCCAGCCCCGCCGTCTCGGCATGCTCGTAAAACAGCAGGCTGTGAACCGTGTTCAGGTCGTCGCCGGTGAGCGAAATCATGCCGTACATGATCGACCAGAGCCCCTTGCCGACGATCGGAAGCACCACCGTCGTGTGCTCCTTCCCGGCTTCATCTTTCACCGTGGAAACATACGCCGTGCCGAAACGGCCGCGCGTGCTCAAGCCAGTTTTGTACGGCGTGGCGCCGATTTTCACCGAGTCCGGCCCGGCCTTCGCCGCCTTCCGCTCATCATACTCCAGCGCCTGTTTGCCCTCCGCGACGATTTCGTCGGTGGTAAAATCATACTTCACCACCCGCAACTGATCGAATCGCTGCGTCACCTCCGTCGTCGACACTCTCTCGCCCGGCTGCATGAGCCCCGCCGCCATCAGGATGTTTTTATTCTTGAAAAGCTGCTGATTCTGCAATTTATATGGCTTCAGCAGCACCGCGGCGCTGGCTACGAACGTACCGCACACCGCACAGGTGAGGAACGCAACCAAAAAAGTCCTGGAAATCGAATCTTTAGACATTTCGTAACGCCCTCCTCTTGATATTCGCCTGGACGATGAAATAATCGATCAGCGGTGCACACACGTTTCCGAAGAGAATCGCCAACATCACCGCCTCCGGAAACGCGGTGTTCATGCAGCGGACGATCATGATCAGCATGCCGATCAGGGCGCCGTAAATGAACTGGCCCTTATACGTCATCGCGCCGGTCACCGGGTCGGTGGCCATGAAGACCATACCGAACGCCAGGCCGCCGAGCGTAAACTGCCAGTGGGGATACAGGCCGTACATCGGGTTTTGAGACACGCCGGTGGCATACATGAAGTAAAACAAAAACGCCATGACCATGCTGGAGACCAGCAGGCTGCTCATGATGCGCCACGAGCCGATGCCGGTGTAAACCAGCAAGGCGGCACCGAGGAAACAGCAGATGACGGAGGTCTCGCCCATCGAGCCGGGGATGAAGCCGACCAGCGAGTTAAACCAGTACTGCATTTCGGTGAGATTCTGCTCCACGGCGAGTTGACGGATACCGTCCATACCGCCGGTTAAGGCCGCACCCAAGGGAGTGGCACCGGAAACGCCGTCCACCGTAACCCAGACACTCGGATCCACCGCGAACCAGATTCCGTCGCCGCAAATGACCGACGCGGAACTGAAAAACAGCAGCGCACGAGCCGCCAGCGCCGGGTTAATAAAGTTACGGCCCGTTCCGCCGAAGAGCTCTTTCGCGATCACCACGCCGAACGTAATCGCCAGGGCCACCTGCCACAGCGGAATCGTCGGCGGCAGCGTCAGCGGCAGCAAGAGCGACGTGACGAAAAAGCCTTCATTAATTTCATGCCCCCGCAGCGCCGCGAACAGCCACTCCCAGAGGATGCCCACGCCGAAAGTCACGATATAAACCGGCAGGAAGAAAATCGCCCCGTAAACCAGGCACGAAAGCACGTTTCCGGGATTCGCGTTCAGCAGGCCGGGGCCGTCCATAAACGGCAGATTCACCGTCCAGCCGGAAGTCAGCCACACCAGTTTTCCGTAAAGCCACTGGTGCCAGCGGGCCACGCTGTAATGTGCCGGGAAATTATTCTCCGCCAGAATCTGCGCCGCCAGATTTTCATTCGGGTTCGCCAGATCCGCCTTCAGCCGGTCCGCCGCATCCACAAGCACCGCGGGCTTCTCCGCCGCCGAGTCCATCATCACCCGCATCAGCGTCGCGTCATTCGCCTTCATCACCCGAAACGCCTGATACCCCGTATTATACGTCGCCATCAGGATACACGGCAAAAGCGCGATCATCACCGTCGTCATCATCCGCTTCAAACACAGCGAGTCGCGCACATGCACGTTACCCTTCGCCGTCTCTTTCGGCGTATATAAAAACGTGTCGATCGCGTCAAAAGCCGGGTGCGCAAAATGCAGCGGCTTCCCCTTCTCGAACATCGGAGCGAGTTTATCCATTATATATCGGATCATGGTTTATCCCTCCTTCTCGATCGTCGTCAGAACATCCCGCAGCATGGCGCCGAAATCATTCTTGCCCGGGTCCACAAACGTACACAGCGCCAGATCTTCCTCGATTAACTCCAGCGCCCCCAGCCCTTCCGCCTCCTCCAGATTATTCGTCGCAAGCGATCGCGCCAGGTACGTGGGTAGGATATCCAGCGGCATCATTTCTTCCATGCTTCCGATGGAGATGATCGCGCGGTGCCCGCCGTGGAGATTCGTGTCCATCCTGAATTTTTTCCAGAAGAACAGCGAGGAAATGTTCACCCACTTGAATGCGAACGTCGTGAAGCCGGGCAGCACCCACCCGAAAAGATGCCGTTTATCGCCTTCTTCCAGGGCCGTAATCTGTTGATGATAGCGCCCGAGATATGCTTCTTCGCTGGCCACGCCGGCGGTCATGGCGGTGTGACCGGAAAGCACGGAGCCGCTGATGACGCGGTTATCCTCTTTCAGCAACTGGCCTTTCACCAATTCTTGCACACTGGCGCCAAGACGCGTCCGCAGCAGGCGAGGCTCCTTCACCCGCGGCCCGCTGAGCGAAATCACCCGCGTCACGTCCAGCTTCCCCGTCAGGAATAATTGCCCCACCGCGATCACGTCCTGATATCCGAGATGCCACGCGCTGTGCTTTCGGCCGACCGGCGACAGAAAATGAATGTGCGTGCCCGGCAGACCCGCGGGGTGCGGCCCAGAGAACGTGGCCGTCTCGACTTCCGCCACACAATCTTCTCCCGGAATGGTTTCCGCTTTCGGACGGCGGCAGACGTAAATATTCGGAATTCCCAGCCGCGTGAGCACTTTCAGGCCCGCGATAAACGCTTCCCGGTACATGGAAATCACGATTTCGGCACACGGCGAGTGCGGATTCGTGTCCATGGCCGTGATGAAAAGCGCCCGGGCGGTCTTTTCCGGAGAAGGGATTTTCCCGAAAGGCCGGCGGCGGATCGCGGTCCAGAGCCCGCTTTCCGTGAGATTCTCCACCACCTGCTGGCGGGTGAGCGTTTCCAGCGCCTCGGCCGGATATTTTTTGAACTCCACCGCGTCTTTTCCGGCGTCTTTCGCGGCCGATTTCCCGTCCGGCTTCCCGTCCAGCTTAATCACCACCGACAAAAACCGGCGTTTCTCACCGCGGTGAATCGCTTCCACCGTGCCGCAGCCCGGCGAGGTGAACTTCACGCCCGGGTTCTTGCTGTCCGTAAACAGCACCTGCCCAGTCTTCACCTTCTCCCCGACTTCCACGGCCAGGGACGGCTTCACGCCCACATAATCGGCCCCCACCAGCGCCACACGCTTCACCGCCGGCGCCTCGTGCACCTCCTGCATCGGCTCGCCGGCCAGCGGAAGGTCCAGCCCTTTCTTTATTTTAAATTCCTGCATCGCTCTGACACTATCCAATTAAGGTAAGCAGTTCTCCACACAAGCCAGCCGCCTCCGCCATCACCCGGACACACTCCGTTTTCTAAAAGAAGTATATCATCTACCAGCATAAAAGCGCCTGCCCCGCCAATATTATCTCCTCACTTTAGCATGTCAACTTGCACGCTGGAAGGGGGGGCCATGAAATTTGCCGTTTTTTCTCCCAAATTCCAAGGAAAACACCCGGCAATTGCCGCTTTCATCAAAAATGGTATAATAAAAGCAACTTACCCAAGTCGTGACCTTTTCAGGGAGACCGCCCATGACACCCCCTCATTTCATCCAAATCAAGGAAAAAACGCTGCCGGAAATCACGAATAAAATCGTGGATTCCTGTCTCAAGCTGCCGAAAATCCAGCATCTGGGGCACTGTTCGCTGCCCACGTACCACGTCATCGTGGAAATTCTGGACGACCTTTTCGAGCTGCTTTATCCGGGTTTCGGAAACCGGAATAACCTGCATCTGGGGAACATCACGTATTATGTCGGCGAGGTGCTCGACAAGCTGTACGACAAGCTTTCCGTCCAAATCGCGAGGTCTTTCTGCCAGGAAGATCAGCAGCGGGAGGCGTGCGGGCAGCCGGAATGCGACCCGACGGTGATTCAAAAATTCGAACAGAAGGGGCGAGAAATCACGCTGGAATTTTTCGCCAAAATCCCGCAACTTCGCGAAACGCTCCAGACGGACGTCGAGGCGGCGTACACCGGCGACCCGGCTTGCCGCTCCCACACGGAAGTCGTGTTCTGTTATCCGGGCCTGCGGGCGGTCACGATTTACCGCGTCGCGCACGAGCTGCACCTGCTGGGCGTGCCGCTGATTCCGCGGATGATGACGGAGTGGGCCCACCAGCTGACGGGCATCGATATTCACCCCGGCGCGAAAATTGCCGAGTATTTTTTCATCGACCACGGCACGGGCGTGGTCATCGGCGAGACGTGCGAGATCGGCCACTGGGTCAAACTTTATCAGGGCGTAACGCTCGGCGCGCTGAGCTTTCCGACGGATGATGCCGGGAATCTGGTTCGCGGCACGAAACGGCATCCCACGCTCGAGGATCACGTGGTGATTTACGCGAACGCCACCATTTTGGGCGGTGAAACCGTCATCGGCCAGCACGCCGTGGTCGGCTCGAACGCCTGGATCATGAAATCCGTCGACGCGAACACGACGGTGATGATGGAGAAGCCGAACCTGCGGATTAAAGCGGAGCCGCAATCGTAAGATTGCGAAAACAACAGCTGACAGCGCAGCGGAACGAAGTAAAGCGAAGAAACCGGATTTGAAGTGGAGGCCAATTCCCCAGTTCTAATCCGGTTTTTGCGCTAACGCTCCGTTCCCGGCTGCTGTTTCTTGCGGCGCCGATCCCATTCCGCAATCTTACGATTGCGGCTCTGCCGTTTTTTCGAAAATCCACCTTGAAGGCATAAACGAAATAGACTATACTAATATATGGAAATGGCATTCCACACATTCATCCTTTTTTCAAGGAAAAACACGCATGGACGCACTGAATTATTTGACCAGCCCGCTTTCCGTTCCTTTGTCGCGCGACGAGCCGGACATTTCCGTCGTCGCCCCGGCTTATAACGAAGAAGAGGGGATTCATGTCTTCGCCGAGAAAGTTGCCGAACAACTCAATCTGACCGGGCTTTCCTGGGAGCTGATTTTTGTGGACGACGGCAGTCGGGACCGGACGGTGGAAAAGTTGCGGGGGCTGCGGGAGAGTGAGCCGCGCATTAAAATTCTGCAATTTTCACGGAATTTCGGCCATCAGGCGGCGATCACGGCCGGGCTGCGTTTCGCATCCGGCAAGGCGGTCATTACCATGGACTCGGATCTCCAGCATCCGCCGGAGCTGATTCCCGAAATGGTGAATCACTGGAAAAACGGATATCACCACGTCTTCACCACGCGGGCGTACGGCGAGGAAATCGGCCTGCTGAAACGCGCGACTTCCTCCTGTTATATGAAGACGCTCAACCGTTTTTCGGGGCTGAAGATGCCCGCCGGGCTTTCGGAGTACCGCCTTCTTGACCGGAAGATGGTGGATCAGGTGAATGCCATGCCGGAAAGCTCGCGGTTTCTGCGGGCGATGATTCACTGGCTAGGATTCCGGGAAATCGGCATTCCGTTCACGGCCGCGCCGCGTTTCGCCGGGCAGTCGAAATACTCTCCGCTGAAAATGATCCGCCTTTCCGCAGACGGAATCGTGAGTTTCTCCACGTCCCCGCTGCGTTACATCACATACACCGGTATTTTCGTCGCGATGATGAGCCTGCTGTACACGGTATACGTCCTTTATGAGGCATTCTTTCTCGGCATCTCCACACCGGGCTGGCCCACACTGGTCATCGCGGTGATGTTTCTCGGCGCGGTGCAGCTCATTTCGCTGGGCGTGGTGGGCGAGTATGTCGGGCGGATTTACACCGAGGCGAAACAGCGGCCGCTTTTCGTGCTCCAGGAAGCTTACGGATTTACGGATGCGGAAAACGCCGGAGAGACGGCCGAGGAATCGCAGGACGAGCAGGCGTCATGGGAACGGCATCATGCCGCGTGAGCGTGTGCGGGAGCTGATCATCAGTGCCGACGATCTGGGATTTTCGCCCGCCGTAAACGCTGCGGTGCGCTGTGGCGTGGCCTGCGGACGCATCACCGCCGCAAGCCTGATGGTGAACATGCCGCATGCGGAAGCCGCCGTGCGGGAAATCGTCGCCGTGTGCCCGAATTTCAGTTTCGGCCTGCACTTCACCCTCACCAGCGGTATGCCGGTTTCGCGTCCGGAAGACGTCCCCCTGCTGGTGGACGAGCGCGGCATGTTCCGCCACGGCTTTTTCGGCTTACGACAACTGACATCATCTTTTTTCGGAAAACACCGGACGGCGGCACTGGCGCAAATGAAAACGGAGCTGGCCGCGCAAGTGGCGAAAATGGAAGCGCTGGCGGAAAAATATTCGCTACGTTTCGATCATCTGGATTCCCACCAGCATGTCCACGCGCTGCCGGGCCTGCTGGAAATGTGCGCCGAGGAAGCGGAAAAAAGAAAGCTCACGTTACGCATTCCCCGAGAACATTACGGCACCGCGCGGCGGTTTCTGCGGCGCTGGGGCGCGTGGTTCCCGGCGGGGTTTCTCAAAAAAATCATCCTCCTCCATTACACGCGGCACGAAAAATCGCCACTGCTTTATTTCGGGGTGCTGGAGAGCGGAAAAATGGGCCCCGCGGCCATTCATGAAATTCTCCGCGCGCTGGCGGCCCAAGATGCTGCTCATCTCACGGCGGAAATAAACATTCACCCCGCCACGGAGCTTTCCGGTGAAGCGCCGACAAAAATGTCCGTCGAAACGCATGACATCCCCGCATGCAGCGCAGCCGACAAAAAATTTCACGCATCTCCGTGGCGGCAGCGTGAACTTCACGCCGTCACGGCTCCGGAATTTTCCGCGTGGCTTGAGAAATACCGCATCCGTTTAACAGGCTTCACTGCCCCAAGCGGCCCCGATTTGAACTGACCTTCCCATAACCCCCGTCCGAGTACCGTACCATGTCCGCTTCCGCGCCGTCCGTAACCTCACCATCCGCACCCAACCTGTCACAAAAAAAGGCCGCCTGGATTTTCTGGTGCGTCGCCGGCGGTTTTTGCCTGCTATGGCTGCTGCTGCCGACGCTGTTTCATGACACATACCGCTCTGACACGCTGGAAGTGGTGTTTATCTGCAAGGAATGGGTGCTGGCCACGCGCAAACACCCCATGCTTCCCGCGTGGCTGCTGGAAATCATTTCCCTGGCGACAAATCGCGCTTTTGCGGCACCGTTTATTGCCGCGCAGCTCTGTAACCTGATCACGCTGTGGGCGATTTGGGCCGTTTCGCGGATGGCGCTCACCCAGCGGATGGCCCTGGCCGCGACTTTCGTGATGCTGCCGTCCTGGCTGTTTACCGTGGAGTCCTCCAAGTTCAACCAGAACATCACCCTCTTGACGCTCTGGGCGCTGACCATTTACCTGTTTCTCCGCGCGATGCAGACGCAGCGGATGCGATGGTGGCTGGCCACGGGCGTCGCGCTGGGCCTGGCGTTTCACGCAAAGTACGCCGCCATTTTTCTCGTGATTTCCATCCTGGCTTCCATGGCCCTCACCCCCCACGGACGCCGCTGCTGGAAAACGCCCGGCCCGTACCTCACCACGCTCGTCGCCGCGGCCATTTTCCTTCCCCACGTCATCTGGATGTTCCAGGACGGATTTTCGACCATCTTTTACGCGAACCCCAAGCGCCTGGAAACCGCCACATTCGCTTCCCACCTGTATTTCCCCATGCTTTTTTTGCTGTGCCAGACGGGATATATCATGTTCTCCGTCCTGGCACTGACGCCGATTCTCGGCTTTCGCTGGCACATTAAACCGGTGTCACCAGAATCCAAGACACCTCAGAGCGATATTAAAACACTGCTGCTGTGCTGCATGGGCATCCCGCTGGCACTGCACGTGCTGATTTCCGCCATTACCGGCGCACACCTGCTGGCCGAGTACGGCGCCCCGTTCTGGCTGTTTTTCGGGACACTCACCCTACTGACATTCCAGGCCAAAGACACGCCTCGCGCTTTTCGAAATTCCACCCTCTGCGTTTCCTTCATCATGCTCCTGTTGGTGGGCACGTTTTTCGTCCAGGCGTTTTATTCACCGATGATGATGAACTCCCCTCGCCGTTTCCAATTCCCCGCCGAGGAGCTCGGCCTGGCCTGCGACCAAATTTGGAATGAGCGGTACGACGGGCCCTGTCCGTACGTCACCGGAAACTGGATGTGCGCCGGATACGCCTCCCTCTTCATGAAAGACCGCCCGAGCGTCCATTTCTATTATTATGACATGAACATCCCGGAAATCCGCCCCACCGGCACGTGGTCGGAAGACGCCGACGTCAATCACCGAGGCGGACTCGTTCTCTGGAAAGTTTCACCCAAAGAAACGGAGCAGACGGCCGTCGGAGAAATTTACGTGCCGCCGTACGTCAAAATGCGATTCCCGGAAGCCCGGGTACTGCCCGAGTATCTCCTCATTCCGTACTCGCAATTCCCGAACATTCCGCCCGAGCGAATCGGCGTCGCCGTCGTCCCGCCGGAAAAAGGGGCGTAAAGTCACAAGTATCGTCACCGTGGCCGGGTCATTTTCATCGGATCCAGCGCCTCGTCGAGCACTTCCTTGGGCAGGATATTTTGCTCGAGACACAGTTCACGGATGGTTTTCCCCGTCTTAAACGCCTCTTTCGCCAGCGCCGCCGCACGCTCGTATCCGATGTGCGGATTCAGGGACGTACACATGGACAGGCTTTTTTCGATTCCCGCCTCGCACTGTTCGCGATTCGCCTCGAGGCCCGCCAGGCAATTCCGCGTGAAGACGTCCATGCACCGGGCCATGATCTCCACGCTCTCCAGCAGCACGTCCGCCATCATCGGCATCATGATATTCAACTGAAACTGCCCGCCCGTCACACCCGCCGCCGTGATCGCGGCGTCGTTGCCGATCACCTTCGCCGCGACCTGCATCAGGCTCTCGCACAGCACAGGGTTCACCTTCCCCGGCATGATCGAGCTGCCCGGCTGCAAGTCGGGAATGCTGATTTCGTAGTAGCCGCAGCGCGGGCCGCTGCCCAGAATACGGATGTTATTCGCCACATTCATGAGCGTCACCGCGACGGATTTTAACAGCCCGTGACACTTCACCACGCCCGTCCGCTGGGCGTTCGCCTCGAAATGATCTTTCGCCTCGACGAACGGGATGCCCGTCACCTCGGCCAGACACGCCGCCGCCCGGCGCGCGAAATCGGGGTGGGTGTTAATGCCGCTGCCCACCGCCGTGCCGCCGATCGGCAATTCCAGCACCGCGTGCAGCGCTTCTTCGGCACACCCACATGCCAGCTCCATCTGCCGCGCGAAGCTGCCGAACTCCTGCCCCAGTGTCATCGGCGTGGCATCCGCCAGGTGCGTGCGGCCGATTTTCAGCACATCCGCCCAAGCCGCCGCCTTCTCATAAAGCACGGCCGTGGCGTATTGAAGCGCCGGGATAAAATCTTCGGAAATCGCCACCGCCGCCGCGACGTGAATCGCCGTGGGAAATGTATCGTTCGTGCTCTGCCCCATGTTCACGTGATCATTCGGGTGGATCGCCTTTTTCGCCGCAAAACGATCGCCGCCGGCGAGCTCGGTCGCGCGGGCCGCCAGTACCTCGTTCATGTTCATGTTGCTCGACGTGCCCGAGCCGGTCTGGTATACATCCACGGGGAACTGATCCGCCAGGCAGCCGTCCGCGACTTCTTTCGCCGCCGCAAGAATCGCGTCCATCTGGGCGTCCGAAAGCGTTTTCCCCAAGAGTCCCAACTCGCGATTCGCCCGCGCCGCCGCGTATTTCACCATGGCCATCGCGCGGATCATCCCCGACGGCAACGGCCTGCCCGACACCGGAAAATTCTCCACCGCCCGCTGCGTCTGTGCCGCGTAATACACCTCCGCCGGCAGCCGCACCTCGCCCATGGAGTCCCGCTCGATTCGATATTCCGTCATTTCATCGTCCTTTCATGTTCACTTTTTTTCAAATTCGATCGACTTGATTCGTTCCGCGGCGTCCTGTGATAACGTGTCGGCAAATTCCTGAAAAACATCCTTCTTCCGGTATCGTCCGCCGGTGAGCCGGTAGACGACGCGGTCCCATATCCGCTCCAACAGCGGGTTCTGGAATTGAATGATCTCGGCATCCGGGAACTGGTGCTGAAATTTTTTAACAGCCGACACGCCGACATTCATGCAGTTTCGCACGTCGATGTACTCCAGATGTTTCAGCGGGTAAAGCGTTTTCAGCCCGCGTTGGGAAATGTGCGGAAGCCACGCCAGCAGCAGGATATGCAACTCCGGAAAATTTACCATGCGTGCCAGCGACGCATTCGTGACCTGGCTGCACTGCACGAGGCAAATATCCCGCAATCGCGTCATCGTTTGCAGATGGGCGATTCCCGCGTCCGTCACCTGCGTGAGCTGCCCCAGTTCCAGGCACCGCATCTCCGTCAGCCCTTTGAGGTGCTCCAGCCCGCGATCCGTTATCCGCCCGCAGTACCATAAATTCAACTTCTGAAGTTTTTTGAGATTCCGCAGCCAGCCCAGCCCTTTGTCGGTAATCTTTCCACATCCCATGAGATTCAGCGATTCCAATTGTGTGAAGTCCCGCAGATTGGAAAGCCCCTGGTCGGTGATGTTTTCACAGTGCGTCAAGGACAAAAAACGCAACGCACGCAAGTGCGACAAGGAGGCCAGGCCGACGTCCGTGATTTGCTTGCAGTGGGACAAATCCAAATCTTCAAGCGACGTCAACTCGCGAAGCTTCGCCAGCCCGGCATCCGCGAACGAGCCGTCCGCCCGCTTGAACGAACCGTCCGATGCGATGCTCAAGCCGCCCGACAAATCGAGCCGTCGCAGCGTCTTCATCTGTCCGCGAACCGCCATTTCCTCCGCCCCAACCGCCCACGCGTCCGGCCAAAGGATTTCCTGCAGCCCGGGGACGTGCCGCAAATGCTCAAGACCCTCGGCCGTGACATCATAACACATGCCCAGATTCACACTTCGCAACTCGGGCAATTCCCGCAGATGGACGAGATGCTCATTCGTCAGCGCATCGTTTCCCTCGAAGTTCACTCTCTGCAAACGGGGCACGTCTTTGAGATGCCGCAACCCTCCATCGTCTTCGATTTCCTGAAATTTCACCTCCACGCCGCGGAGATTCTCAAGCGAGCGAAGTTTCTTCACCGTCTCTTTTTCCAGGCGTCTCCATACCTGAAGCCGCAACGCAAACGGCACGGGAATGGCCTCCAGTTCAGCGAGTTTTTTATCCGCCGTCGACAGGGAATATCCCACCGTGGGCAACAAATTCTTTACTCCCGCCCGCGCCGCGAGGCATGCATAAAACCGTTTCGCCTCGCTCCATGACAAATCAAAAAGTCGGGCGCTGTCTTCGTCTTTCTTATTCTCCGGCATCCCGCCGGTAAGGCGTCTGTACATGCCCTGCGAAATCAGATCCATGCTCCACCACCCGCCCTGAGGATGCAACTTATCCTCCAGCCACGAAAAGACACACGGCCATATTCCGATCCACTTTAAGCAGCGACGATAGTCCGTCATTTTTCGTCGTCCTTTTGGGGTTAATTTTTTGCAGCGATGTTTCGCCCCGAAGGGACGGGATGTTTATAGAAAAACGGTATTACTATAAACATCCTGCTCCTACGGAGCAAAATAGAACACCCTGTAAACATGTCTCAAATTAACATTTTCGAACGAAGCTACTTCCGATCCAGATCCTCACTCTGCGGCAAGTCGCCCAGCGTCTGAAGCGCGAACAGCTCAAGGAAGCGCGGCGTGGTGGCGTACTCCGTGACCGGCTTGCCGTCCCGCACCGTTTTTTTCGTCCGCAGCAATTGGCGTCCCACAAGCTGCGAGAGAATTTTCGTGCTGGCCGTCCCGCGGATTTCCGTCACCTCCTCGGCCGTCAGCGGCTGTTTATACGCGACGATTGCCAGGATGTCAATGGCCTGCTGCGAAAGCTGGGCCGGCTTGACTTTCCGGTAAAACAACTCTCGCACTGGTAAAAATTCCTCACGCAGCTGCATAACGTACCCGCCGTCGCGCATCACCACCGTCCACGGCGTCCGCTGGGCGTCATACTTCACGTTCAGCTCGCGGACCAGGGAGTGCACCTCCTCCGGCATCACCCCCCGCATCAGCTCCGCGGCCACCAGCGGCGTCAACGGCCGATTCTCCGGATCCCCCATGAAAAGCATGGCCTCCAGCACCGTCTGCGGCGAGACCGGCACCAGTCCGTCATCCTCCACCGCGTCCCCGAACACCGCGTCCGCATTCCCGCCCGGCGCCCCATCCTCTTCCGCCTGAAGATCATCCTCCGGCGGCTCCCCCTCCGCCAGCGCGTCCGCGTCTTCCGCAAAAAGCGCTTCCGGAATGTCCACCAGCTCGTCCGCACCGTCCGCCGGCACATGCGCGTCCTGACCCTCCAGTGCCCGCGCAAACGCCTTCCCCAACTCTTCAAACGAAAACAACTCCTGCTGCCCGCCGTGTGAATCACTCATCTCTCGCCTCCAGAGCGGTTCATATCCGATACATCCTCGTCCAGCATTTCCTGTTCCGTTTCGACGAAAGTTTCCAGCATGCGAAGCTCCAGTCCCTGGCGATACGCCCACAGGCACAGCCCCAGGGCCCCCAGCGCCGCGATGCCGTACGCCACGCTCAGCGGCAGGCCCAGCCCCACCGGCCCGCCATGCGCCGGTGATGTCCACAAAATATACGTCAGCACCACGAACGCCATGAAGCACGCAGGCACCGCGGCGATCCCCCACCACCGCCGCAGCGCGATGAGCCATGCCATCCCTGCCAGGAGCGTGGAGGCCGCCAGCACCTGATTTCCCCACGCGAAGTAATTCCACAAAATGTTAAACGATTCCGTGTCCCGATTCGACCACGCCAGCAGCACGACGATGATCGCCATCAGCGGCAGGCAGATCATCAGGCGATTCCGCAGCACTTTCTGCGGCACATTCCACATCTCAGCCAGGCTCAGCCGCAAACTCCTTAGCGCCGTGTCTCCAGAAGTGACGGCCAGCACCACCACCGCCAAAAGCGTCACCGTTCCCATGCCGCCGCCGAGGAAACGCTGCGTAATTTCCGGCAGCACATCCTGCGGTGTTTCCCGCATGAGCTCCGGCGCCATGTTATAAACCGCCATCGCGCCGGCCGCCCAGACCATGGCGATCAGGCCCTCCGCGATCATCATGCCGTAAAAGGACGCGTACGCCTCACGCTCCGTTCTCATGGTTCGCGCGATGATCGGCGACTGTGTGGCATGAAACCCCGACATGATTCCGCATGCGATGGTCACGAACAGACACGGAATCACCGGCGCCGTGATCATCCCGGCACGAAACGCCTCCGTGGGCGTCAGAATATCCACCGGCGAACCGCATGCCGTCCACAAAAGCGAAACCAGCAGCGCTCCCGTCCCGAGGAACAGCAGCAGCCCGAAAAACGGATACACGCGCCCGATAATTTTATCCACCGGAAAGAGCGTGGCCAGCACATAATACACGAAAATCACCGCCACCGCGCACCAGAAATCCGCACGCGTGGCATTCCAGGAAGCGTCCATTTTTCCCATCAGCCCGTCCATGACGGCCGCCGGCACGTTCACAAAAACCGCCACCACCAAGAGTAGCAGCAGCACCATAAACACCGCAAAAAATCGGTAATACCCGCCCCCCAGCGTCCCGTGAATGATCCGCGGCAAATTCGCGCCGCCCGAGCGCAGCGACATCATTCCGCCCAAAAAATCATGCACCGCGCCGCCAAGAACGTTCCCCACCGGAAGTAACAAAAACACGACCGGCCCGAACTTAATCCCCAGAATCACCCCGATCACCGGCCCGACGCCCGCGATGTTCAGCAGCTGAATCAGCATGTTTTTCCAGTGTGGCAACGGGACGTAATCCACGCCGTCCGCCATTTCCAGCGCCGGCGTCCGCCGATCATCCGGCGAAACCACCCACCGCACGAACCGCCCGTACGTGAAATAGCCGCCGATCAAAATTCCCACGCCGATTAAAAATAATAGCATCCGCTCACCACAACACCTGAAAACGCATAAAAAAACTAAAAATATACCCTTTAAGTATATGACTCCAGGGAAAAACTGTCAAGTGCGCGACACGCTCCCACACCTCCCATCTTGACAGCGGCCGGCATCCAATTTATAATTTTTCCGTGTCAAATAAGCCTCATTTACCGGAAAAAAACGAATCATGCTCGAAATCACCCCCACGGTTAACATTCCGTTATCCGAACTGGAATTTTCTTACGTCCGCAGCGCCGGCCCGGGTGGCCAGAACGTAAATAAGGTGGCGTCCAAGGCTGTCATGCGGTGGAACATGCAGGCAAGCGCGGCGCTGGCGCCGGAGCAAAAAGAGAGAATGCAGACGCTTTATCCCAGCCAGGTCACGAAAGACGGCGTGCTCATCCTCACCAGTCAACTGACGCGCGACGCGCCGAAAAACCGGCAGGACTGTATGGAGAAACTGAAGAAAATGGTGGCCCAGGCGCTGCGCGTGCCGAAGCGCCGTGTGCCGACGAAACCCACGAAAGGCTCTGTCCGCCGGCGTCTGGATGACAAATCCCGCCACTCCGAAAAACTCCGGCAGCGGCGTGTGGATGGGGGGTAACGTTACGCAGGAAAACAGCAGCCGGGAACGTCAATGGAACACGGCCTCACCCGCCCGGGCCGCGCTGCATATCACGCAAGAGGACGGGGTCTGTGGGCCGATTTTCCTTGATCACGTCTTTCAGCGGAAAATCCTCCGGCAGCGTTTCGTTCCGCTGATTCAGGATGATTTCGTACCGGTCCACGATTTCTCGCAGGTCCGTGCCGAGCATGTCTTCATGGATAATGCCCTGAAACTCCGGTTTCGCGATCATCATGGCCCAGAGCGAAATCGCGCGGTCATAATTATTCTTCGCCACAACCAAATCGCCGCTGGTATATGCCCGATCCCCCTGATAAACGAGCTTCCGCGCTTCCATAATTTCGTCCGTGCGTTCCAGCAGGCCGCGGAGTTTCCAGAAATTATAATTCACGATCAGGCGGTACCGGTGCGTCAATTTCGCCTGCCACTGCGCCGTGTCGCGCAGTTTGGCCAGTTCCATGCCGCGCAAACGCAGGTCGGCCGGGAGCTCCTGGGCCCACTCCGTGTTCGTCACCTCAATTTTATCCCGCGCGTCCGTGGCCAGCTCATGCTCGTCCGCCGTCAGCTCTTCCATGGGCTTATCCACCACCGCCAGCTCTTCCGGCGTGAGTTTCGCCCGCTTTTCGGCCACGAGCCGATCATAAATCCCCGGCCTCAGCGCTTCCAATTCCTGACGGTATTTTTCCGCCAGCCCATCCAGATGTTCCTGCTCGTCCAGCCGCAGCAGATCGCCGTCGGTGGTGGGAAGTTCACGCAGGCCGAACGCTTCCCATTCCCGCGAAAACGTTTCCCACGCCCGCAGCGCTTTATAACCGAAATCGCCGTCCGTCTGGAGGTTTTCCGAATAATACGCCTGCATGTTCGGCGCGTACGAGAAAAACAGCGTCGGGCTGATCGTCTGCAGATCCACGGCCTGCTTTTCATGCAGATCCACCGCCTTCAGATACCACTCCTTACCCACCAGCCAACTGTCCCGCTCATCCAGCGGCCGATCCTTATTAAAATCGTCGTCCAGGCGGAACAGTTGCCGAAACTGGACTTTTTCGTCCGACTTCCCGATTTTATGGGCCGTCGTCCAGGCCACATCGTTCGTCAGGCGGATGGATTTCTGGATGTACCGCGTGCCGTTTTCGAGATACCGGATTCCCTCGATCACCCAGTCGTACCGCTCTTTATAATTATCGCACTCGGCGGAGACGTTATACGCCAGGTTCCAGCCCTGGTGGCGCCACACCGTCTCGAAATACGGCACGAGCATGATCAGTTGCTTGAGCGTCGCGGACAGGCCCGTCCAGTCTTTCTTCTTTTTATACTCGTCCGCCTTCTGCCACAGGATGAGCGTCGCCACGCCGTCCAGCCCGAACGTGCCCAGGCGGATGGCCTCCCCGGTCATGTTCACTTCGCCCAGGTCCAGCTCGCTGATTTTCAGCTTCTGGCGTTCCTGCTCCAGCAGCCCGCCCTTCGAGCCGCTCTCGCCGTGCACGCCGACGGTCGCCGGCTGACTCAAAACGAACATGGGGATCATCAGCACAATGATGCACCCGAAATAAATCATCTTGTGGCGGAACGACCGCATGCGGGGAGAGATGGTTTTCATAATTAGGAATGAGGAATGAGGAATGAGGAATGAGGAATGAGATGGTCGGCGATACGCTTGCGCCAATTCTTAATTTCTCATTCCACATTCCTCATTTCAAAGCGTCAGCGCTCGATTTCCCGCGTCTTGAGCATCAAATAGCCCACGACGTAAAGCGGGAAGGCGAAGGACAGGACATAAAGGAAGTTGGTGATGGAATAATGCAGCGGGATGTCGTAACCTTTCGCCACGAAATCCGCGCCTTCGAAGCGGCTCAAATCGGGGATGAGTTTCGTTAAAAACCAGATAAACACCTGGAAAACGGTGTCCATAATGTTCGCTAGGATCATCTCCACGGTGGTTAAATCCAACTCGATGGTGATGTTCTCCTGCGTGAACATCCGGATGGCAGACTCGAACGGCCCGCCGCCGAGGTTCTGGCCCATGCCCATCCGGGCGAGGAACCCGTGAAAATAGCCGCCCAGCATGATGAACAGCGTCGCGAAAAGCGTCACCGGCGTGCTGAGGAACGTGCTGAACATCACGCCGTACGCCGCCACGAGCACCATTTGCAGCCACAGCCCGAAGTACGCCTTACAAAAGTTCCACACGAAAGACCCGTTCGCCACACGCAAATACACATCCGGCTCCGCCGCCCCGAAATACTGCCCCGGCTCCAGGCACTGCACCCAAATTTCCATCGCGTTGGTTAAATAAACCTGCTGATTTCCGCGAATAATGACGGCATCCCGGGCCACCAGATCTTCAAATAAATCGAATTCTGTTTTATCCGCCGCCGCATACGCACGCGGATTCTCATAAACCGGCTGGCCGTCCGCCCCCAGCACCGGCCGGCCGCTGTCATCCAATTTTTCCTGACGCTCCGGCGGGTACTCGAACAGCGTCCCGTTCGGCAGCGCTCCCAGCGAAATCTCCACCGACGCGCGGCGCAGCGGCCGGATTTTCTGCGGAATCACGAACGTGTCCGTCCCGTGCTCCACCGACTGGAACATCCGCGTCTCCACGGTCAGGCCCGTGGCCGGGTTACGCAGAAAAACGGAGCCGAGAATCCGGCGGTCAATCAGCCCTTTATGGGTACGGAACACCTCCAGCGTCAGTTCCACCGGCACCCCGTCCGGAAACCGCTGGGGCGTGATGCCGCCGAAAAGCCAGATCGCGCGGGATTTCGTCCCCCCGGCGATGAAACTCCGGTATTCCCACTCGTCCCCCACGTTCACGCCCTGTTTTTTGTCCACGCCCATTTCGTCCCGGAAACGCAGAATCCCATACTGCGGCACCCGGGCCGAGAACATCTGCGTGGGCTGACTGAACACGAAACGCGGCGCGCCGTCCGGCTGCTCAAGCACCGTCACATCATGCGAATGATCGTTCGTGGGCGTCACAGTCACCGGTTTTCCGCCCGGCGCGATGTAAACCTCATGTCGATGCTCGCGCACCAGCGACGTTTTTCCTTCCCGGGCCGGCGACACCCCATCCGTGTCGCGCTGGGCCAGTGTTTTCGTATCCTCTAGCGCCAGCGTGTGGGTGTGGGCCTGGCCGCGAACCACGAATCCGTAACTCACCACCGCCATGCCCGCCAGCAGCAGCGTCCCCATCAGCACGAAACCCATCATCCGGCCGAGCACGATTTCCGAAATCCGCACGGGCTTCGTGACGATCGTGTGGATGGTTTTCCGCTGGATGTCGCCGGGCAGACTGAACGCCGCCAGAAGCAGCATCAAAAGCAGCACGAGGTATCCGGTGGCGGAAAAAATAAAGCCGACATAAAGCTGCAGCGGGTGCTTGCTGCGCGGGTCGAGGAACATGCCCGCGAAGAGCACGATCAAAATAAAAACGAGAAAGCCCACGACGATTTTCCGCCGCAGGGCTTCTTTAAATGTCAGCAGCGCCAGCGCCCCCACGCGCTTCGGGCTGATGCTGAAAACGTCCCGCACCGTCTGGCGGATGACCGAAAGCACCGTCTTCGCCGCCTGCCGAGGCCCCATCCGAAGCCCCAAAAAAAGCACACTCACCAGCGAGGAAAAAATCATCAGACAGAGCATCGCCGCGAACCACGTCACCGACGCCTGCACAAGCCAGGGCAAAAATTCCGGAATTTGCTGTTCGAGAACCATTACTTCGCGCCTCCTTCCGGCCCAGAAGCCGAAACGGCGGCCTGCTCGGAAGCCAGCCCCTGCACGCGCCGGCCGGGATGCTGCTTACTTTCCTCGACGATTTTCAGGAACAGATCCTCCAGCGACGTCGTGGGATTTCCGCAGAATTTCACCTCGCCGCCGTGCTTTTTCACCACCGCGAGAATTTCCTCCACCGCCACGGGGGACAAGAGCGACGTTTGAATGTCCGTCACGTCCCGCATTTTCAAAAGCGAGTCGACGCGCCCGATTTCCTTCAACTCGCCCTGGAACAGAATCCCGATTCGGTCGCACACGTCCTGCACATCCGCCAGCAAGTGGCTGCACATCAGCACTGTCTTGCCCTGCTGCTTCAGCGAGAGAATCAGATCCTTCATCTCCTTCGTGCCGATGGGGTCCAACCCGGAGGTCGGCTCATCCAGAATCACCAGTTCCGGGTCGTTAATCAGGGCCTGTGCCAACCCGATCCGCCGGGTCATGCCTTTCGAATACTCCTTCAATTGCCGCTTTTTCGCCCAGCCCAGCCCAACCATATTAATCAGGTCGTTCACGCGCTGCCGCCGCACCGCCGCGGGCATCCGGAACAGCTTTCCATAAAAATCCAGAATTTCCTCGGCCGTCAGAAATTTATACAGATACGACTCTTCCGGCAAATAACCGATTCGCTCGTTCCGGCGGACATCCGACGCATCGCGCCCGAAAACCAGCGCCTCGCCGTCACTGGGGAACAGCAGACCCAAAAGCAGCTTCATCGTCGTCGTTTTCCCCGAGCCGTTAGGCCCCAGAAGCCCGAAAACCTCGCCCCGATTGATCTGCAGGTCCAGCGATTTCAGTGCATGAACCTTTCGCCGGCCCCAAAAGTCGCGATAAATTTTCGTCAGATTCCTCGTTTCGACTACGATGTCGGCCATGAATATCCCCCATCATCTATGGTTTTAGAAAGCGATAATGCGGATACGCTGCGACTGCCGTCCACGGTTCGAAAAATCCGCCATTTTCCAGCGATTATACACCGAAAACCGCCTATTGGCGAGACGCGCGGCCGGAAATTTAAAAAGAAAGCGTGGATTTTATCATCCACGCCCGGAAATATCCCGAAAACACCGTTGTTTACGCCTTTCGCCTTTTTCGCGCCACCGCCAGCCCGGCCAGCCCCAGCGCGAGCATCGCCCACGTCGCCGGCTCCGGCGTGTTATGGCTGCCAAAACCCACCATCTGAAGTGCATTGACCGCTATCCAGCCGTTCGGATCCTCATCCCGCAGCAGCATGTACGCGCTGATCCCCTCCAGAGAAGCCATCCCGTTATCGTCGGCCAATTCATAAATGCTCCAATAATCGTAGACGAACATATCCTCCGAAAACTGAAAACCCCCGCTCTCGGGCGAGGAGGACACCAGGAGGTTAAAGATGCCGTCATCGTTCAGGTCGGCCCACAGTTCCAGCGCCGTCGCGCCTTTCCCGGCCAGCATGAATTCGATCACATCGCCGCTGAGCGTAAACGTCGGGCTGGTCAGCTCGCCCATATATTTATTCTTGTCATCATCCAGCGCCGATGAAATATACGCCACGCCACCGGCAAACTGTAACGAATCGTCCTTATAAAGCTTCATTTCGCCGCTTCGCGTTCCGATGCCGAAATTAACCGGGGCGCCCCCGTTTTCCGTCCAGCCTTCCCAGTTCCCGGCCTGGTCGAAATTGAACGCCTTCCGCACCTGGTGCTGCTTCGACGCGTCATCCATCAAATAAACCGACCCCCATGGCGCACTGATCGATTGCACATCCAGCCAGCCCCAGTGATCCGTATTGCGGTCCATCACTACCAGCATCACTTCCTGGCCTTTTTCCAGCCCGGCAAGGGAAATTTGCTTACCAAAGTGCGAGTTTGTAAATGTACTTTCAATGATTTGTCCCGTCGCAATGTCCCACAGCGCGAGGCCGACCGGCCCAAGCGTTTTGCTGCCCAGTTTATCAATGCCGCACGGATAGGCTCCATCCGTGGTGGTCATGGCCACGGTAATCACCGCGCTGGTATCTTCCACTGTAAACACTGGGCCCCAGATCATGCCGGTAACGCAATTCGCGTTCACACCGCTCGTTGGGCTGTTCAGATCCGCTGTAAAGGCCGTATTCGCCGAGTTCAAAGAGCCGCCGGCGAAAATCGTATTCAGACCACAACTGTTCATCCAGTCGGCCTGGCTCATCCAGTCGATACGCCCGGTGTACCCACTGAAACTGTAATCGAATCCGCCATACTCCGTGCGGAGGTCGCGGTGCATCGCCCGCACGTCGCTGCGCGTAACGGCGGCGTTCGTGATCCGGGTGTCGGCAACCTGGCCGGTAAGACCGTTATCAGCCACATTGCCCCACTGCCCGATATAAACCTTGTTTTCCCCCGTGGTCAGTGGCTGCCTACTGGTACCGACATGCCGCTCGTTGAAATAGAGATCGTAAATTTGGGTTGTTTCGTTAAACGTCAGGGTATAAAGTGCCCAGTTGCCTTTCGAACCGTTAATGGTGACGTCGGTGTCCGCGCCCCACATCTGTGCGCGAAATTTATCATCTCCTTGATTCGTCCGAAGGCTAAAATCCAGATAAGATGTTCCGGTCTGCCCCGCCCAGAACAGGCCATAGTCTCCGTCAAACTGGTCCACACGGGCCAGCATGGAAAACGTGCGCGACGCGGTGCCGGCGATCCCCAGCGAGGTATTCGTCTTATCCGTCATCAGCGAATAATTTTTCGCGAATTCCAAAACATCCCGGTCAAGCACATCGGAATGCACGAACATCCCGGATCCCGGCACCGCCCCCACCGACGAAAGCGTCGCGCCACTGTTGCCGGTGTTGGTTAAATTGCCGTCGAATTTGAAAATCGACGTAATTTCCGCCGAAAACGCCGGCGCGGCCAAGAAGGCCAGCATGCCGAGAAAGATGCACGGACGGCATAGGGTTTGAAGGTGGGTGGACATGAATTTCCCCTTTTTTATTGATCGCGGCCAGAACGGCAGGCATGATATTATACTAAATATTCATTATACACCCGGAACGGCAAAATTACAAGTATATTTTTGTGCATCTCGAAAAAAACACATTTCAAATAAAAAACAGTAGCCGGGGATGGAACGTTCGCGAGAGCGATCGGATAGAAGTCGAAAAAATTCAGCGCTTCCATCCGGTCATTTCGCTACGCTTCATTCCCGGCTGCTATCCTTGCGGCCGAGCAAATTAAAAAAGGCCTAAAATCCCATGACTTTCATCCAGGCGTACACGCGGTTAAGCCAGTCGCCTACGTGATCGTCTTTCGGATTCGCGCCGAAACCGTGGCCGACTTTGGCGTAAATGTGCATCTCTCCGGGGATGTTCATCGTGCGGAGCTTATGATAGACGGCCACGCTGTTCATGGGGGAGTACGGGTCGTCGTCGCCGTGAATGAGGCACATGGGCGGCGTTTTTTCATCGAAAGCAAAATCCGGCACCAGCGTGGAATCGTTGCCTTTTCCGGTGTTTCCGCCGTCTTTGCCATCCTCCAGAACATACGCCGGGTACACGGGAACCGCGAAATTCACGTGGCACGGCGTCTTGTCCAGGTCTTCCGTGCCTTCATACGCGGGAGTCTGGGAGGTGGTGGAGGTCATGAGGGTGAGGTGTCCGCCGGCGGAAAAGCCGAGGCAACCGATTTTCTCGGCGTTAATTCCCCAATTTTCGGCGTTTGCGCGAACGATTTTCACGGCCCGCTGCGCGTCCTGCCACGCCGGCTGATGTTTCGGAACGCCTTCCCGCCGGGGGACACGGTACTTCACGATCACGGTCGTGACGCCTTTTTCGGTAAAATAATCCGAAATTTTGTACCCTTCATGGTCCACAGCCAGGCCGAAATACCCGCCGCCGGGGAAAATGATCAGGCACGCGTCCGTTTTTTTCTCGGCCGGCTTCCGTACGAGCATGACGGGCTTTTCCGTGTCCGCCGGCTCACCCGGGGCGAGATCCGTCCAGATGTTAATTTTTTCGTAATCGGCTTCCTGTGCCGCCAGCCCGGACGCAAAAATCGCGGCAGCGAAAATGATGCACGCCGAGACACATAAAGTAAGGAAGGTAAATTTTTTCATGGAAATGCTCTCCTGAGGTTAAGTCAAATAAAAATGGAAGCGTGCCCCAAAAGCACGCTTCCGTATTATAAACTTTCCGGCCGGAAAAGAAAAGTCACCGGGCGTTTTTTTCCGCGGCACTGCGGGCCCGCGCGATAACGATCAAAATCGCCAGCAAGAACATCAGCGCCGCTGGCCACCACGAAAAATCACACATCATCCAGAGTACGCCGGTGACGGTCAGCCAGTACGGCGTGGTGCGCGTGATGTCTAAAATGGACGGAAACAGCGAAACCCCAGCCAGTAGCGTTAACGTGATCAGCAGCACGAAAACGGCGGCGTACGCGTGCGACATCTGCCACACAGAGCCCGACGTAAAGGGGGACGTGACGGCGGAATGCGGAACCGGAGACGTTTCCACGAAAAAAAGTTCGCGCTCAGGTGCAGACGCCCTGACCACAGGCGTGCGCTCCCCGGCGTTTCCATTTCCACTTCCAGCGGCGTTTTCACCGGCGGAGGATGCCGCGGCAATTTCCCCGCCACTTCCGGAGGAAGGTTTCTGTGGGCCGGCATTCGCGCCGCTGGGAGGAACGTCACTGTAATCGAACGCCATGATTTTAATGTTTTTCACGGCACTGCGCAGCGCTTCCCCGGATAATTCCCCGAGAATCCCCACGGGCGACTCGCCATATTCCGTGCGGCGCGGGTCGGCCAGCCCCTGTTCGGTGAGGATGGCCAGGACGTTTTCCTGAAACGCTTCCCGCAGCGACCGCCAGTTTTCCACCGCCTTCGCGCCGTCCCCGGCCGGGAATGCGGAATAAGCGTCCGCCGCTCCTGCCGCACCGCTCCATTTCCTGAAGAAAATGTCCCCCTCCGCACGCCACGTTTCAAAATCCCGCTGATACTCGCGCACTTCGGCTTTTTCCGCTGTTTTCAGATGGCCGCCGACCAGGGAAATGGTCTTCTGCCACCGCGGCGCCCAGAGCGTGCACCAGCAGGCCGCCTCTTCCGTCACCACCTGCGGCGACTTCCCGGTACTCGCGCCGCCGTCCGCCATTTCCGTCTCCAGCTTGCGCGACGCCAGCTGCATCATGCGCACCAGGTGTTCCATGTAAATCAGCTCCATGCGCAGCAGCGGACGCGTGGGAACGGCCTCCATTTTCCCGCCGCCGACCCGGCTGTAAAACTCCATCTCCGCCCCGTGCGGGAGATACACGAAACACGCGCCGGGCATTTTCCCCATCACGTCCGTCTGCGGGCGCACGCCTTCCAGACGCGGGAGTTTCAGCGGGAACGCATGCCCCGCCAGCTGCGAATTCTGGGCAGCTTTTTTCAGCGTATTTCCACCGCCGCCATGCGCCGCCAGCCGGGAAGCTTCCCCGTAAGAGAGAATTTCCAGCCGCCGCGGCAGCCCGTCCCCGTGAAACGTCACACGGTAATGCCGCACCGCATCCCGGGACGATTTTTCCTTCTCCGGCACCAGCGGCCACGCTTCCACCACCGCCGGCATGCCGTCCAGACGAAATTCCAGTGGGGTACACGTTTCCGGAACCGCCACGACACACGAAAACACCTCCCGCGGAAGGAACTCGTAAATGCTCAGCGTCAGGAATCCGACTTTTCCGGTCACATTCCCGTGAGCGTCCCAGAGAATATGGTGGGACACCCATAAATGGTCGATCTGCGGAGGCACGGTGGAGGAAACCTGCAGCCGCACGAGATGATTCGGATCCGTAACACGGTAAATCTGCGAAATTCCCGGACGGCTGCGCACCATGGACGCGTCTTCCGGAAGCGGTGATACCGCCGCCGCGGCTGTTTCCACGGATTTCGTCTGCGACTGCTGCGGCTCCAGTACGGATTCCTCCACGGGCGAAACGCCCTCCAGAACCCACCGTGAAATACTCCCCGCCGCGTCCACGCTTTCCTTCACCGCTGGCAGAATCACGTCCTCCTGCATGACGTTCACGCCCAGAAACTGCACCCGTGGCACGACGAAAGAAACCTCCCCCTTCATCTGCGCGCTCTGCGTTTCCGTCACCGGGCCGGTAATAACCACCCGCCGTTTCCCGTTAAACGGCTGAGACGGGCGGAGAATCAGGCGCATCTTTCCCTGCGGCGTCCGAATTTTCGTCGTTTCCGCCTCCGTCCCTTCCGGCTGCGAAACCTCCACGGTAAACGGAATGGCCGGCTCCACGGTAAACGGCCCCTGCCAGTTCCGCGGCAGCTCCACCGTAAACGTGTCCAGCAACCCGTCCTTCACATGCAGCAGAAGCTCCATTTTCGCGGTCCACTGCACACCGCCGTCTTTCCCGGAACCGCCGGACGGTGCATCCGCCGGGGAAAGCGAGTTTCCAGCAGACGCCGCGTTTTCACGCATCTCCATGAACGTGCGTCTCCAGATTTCCACTTCCGGCCGATTCTCGCGCAGGATGAGTGTTCCGCTGACACGTTCCCCCTCCTCAAAAGAAAGGCTGGCGGTTAATTGCGCATTCCGAAATTCCGCCCCCGCACTGTCCGCCAAAAACCCGCCACCGGGCGTGAACTGATTTTTTAATACTGTCCCGGAATTCGGCCGTACACCTCCCGGCGTACCAGGCACTCTGTCCGTGCCCGTCATGCCCGCCGTCACCGCATTTTCGTTTTTATCCCCGGCGCCGCCTGCCGCGCTGGGTGTGGAAACCGCGTCCAGCCCGGAAGTTATTTGCGCGGATAAAAATCCGGAGCGCGCCATCACCGTCGGCAGGAGATTTTCGAAATTCAGCAGCGTCTTCCGCCCGCGATAAATTTTTATGGTCCGCAGCGTCTGCGTAAAAAACGTGTCCGTTAACCTGATCTCCGGAATGGGCATCCGCGTGCGCAGCGGCGTGTTTTTTTCCTCCGCACGCGTCTTTTCACGGCCTCCCTCCGCCACCGCCGCACCTTCCGCCGTGATTCTCGCCGCCACATTTTCCGCTGCATCATTTTTCGAGGAAACCTCACTGCCCGGCAGCACCGGAGCTTCTCCCTCCACCACCAACTGGGGTGCGGACGTCATCTCCACGGGCGGAAAAAGCGTGGTCAGCGGGTCACTCTGCAAAAACCGGTTCTCGCGGGAAAAACGCCCGGACACCGAATTTTCCAGGAACATTCCCAGCTCCGTGGGCGAAATCCGCGAATAACGCACCGGTGTTTCCTGGCCGTTTTCCCGAAGAAAAACGCGGTGAATCCGCAGATTTTCCGGAACACGCAGGTGGCAGAATAACGGCACGGACTCTCCCGCCGGAAACGTGGCCGCGTACTGCATCCGGAGCCGATTTTCATCGCACAGGACAGACGTCACCTGGGAAACCGCGCACTTCATCTCCACCGGCCGGGATTCAATAAACCAGGACGCGTCCGCCGAAAAATCCTCGCGCCACGCTCCGGAAGCAGTGTCATCCACCACCAGGGACGGCGTGATCACCTTCTCCAGACGCCCGAAATGCTGAATCCCGGTAAGTTCCGTCCAGATGAACATAAACTCCGGCACGGTAAGCGCGGGAACATTCTTCGCGACCTCCCGGAACTTTAATTCCATTCCTGAACCGCTGACCGCCACCCACCGCCGGACGGTTTTCACGTCTTTGGGATGAACGTACGGCAGCACATGTTTCCCCACACTGGATTTCTGCGGAAAATGCAGGTCAAAACCCACCACGCACTGTTCCGCAAGCGGCGCCGCGAAATCCATCCGGATCCGCTGGCGATTCCCGTCCGCGAACGTTTTTAACAGCGCGCCTCGCGAAGCGGGAAGGGAAAGGATGCCCGTTTCGGAAGCTCTGGGAAGCGCACCCGCCTCCACGCCCGTCTCCGCCGCGGTGCGTTTTCCGGAAGGTTCCGGCACGCCTGCCGCTTCTCCACGGGCATTTCCATTCACGGATCCCGGCGCGGGCGCGCCGTCCGTCATGCCGGAAGCCGTTCCGCCCCGCTTTCCATCCGTCACAGCATCCGTTTCCGTACCCGCGCTGACCAGCGCCCGCACCGACGCGCGCGGATCCGTAACCCATTCCAGGGACGTCACGTTTCCTCTCGCAAAACGGTAACGGTAACGGCACTGTAACGTCATGCCGCGAGGAGAAAATTCCCAGTGATAAAACTCTTCCACCGTGGTCGTGGGCGTCATGGTTTCCGTCCGGACAGGTTTTTCCCAGCCGACCATTAAATGCTGGGCGTCCCCGAGCTGAACGCTCCATTTCAGCAGCCGCGGCTGGTACGTCACTTCCCCTTTCGCCATGGGGAAAAACAGCGGCCCCATGTTCGCCGGCACTTCCATCTCCAGCCGTGACCGCGCAATTCCTGGAATGGTGATGGAAATGCCGCGGTCCATATTTTTTGCTGCCGGGTGAGTTAACGTTTCCGCATCCGCACCCGGGGAACGCTCCGCGGAAACATCTCTTAAAATCGGATAAAATCGCAGCTCCAGGGTGTAACGCCCGGGGCGGGGAACGTCAAAAGTCAGTTTTCCGCTTTCCCAGAGCACCTGTAACGGCTGGCCGTTTAAAGTCGCGCCGCCGGGAGAAAGATAAATTTCCGTCACTTTCATGGGCAGGGAAACACGGGTGTTTTCGCGGAGCACTTCCACATCATAAACCGCGCGGACGGAGTCCACTGTGACGGCCCCCGCCGAGACCGACATGCGCAACTGGCCGGTATACACCGCGTCATGAAAATAAAATGCCGTTTCCGCCTCCTCCGCCGCTTTCACTTCTTCGCCCGGCTTCCGGTATAAATTCTGAAACATCTTCAGCGGAATGTAATAATCGTCGCCCGTGGGCTCACCGTCCGCGTTCACGGGAATAAACACCCACACGCGATCCTCGGTCTTCCCGCCCACCGCCGCACCTTCCTCGGCAGGCACGTTTTTCGTGGTGCCGCCGCCTCCGCTCACTTCTTCACCGCCCGCGAGCGCTCCGTTTCCACGCATGTCCGCGCGGCCCTGAATCTCCACGCGCCCCGGAATATCCGCGCGGCCCGTCCCTCCAGCTCCGGAAACCGCACGTTCCGTCGGGGAAATGGAACCGGAAGCCGCGCCACCATTCTCCGCAGCACCTGCCGCACCGGACGGGGGCGGAGTGTAAACCGCAGCCGGTACGGACACCCGCGTCTGTTGCGCATGCACGCCGAAAAGGAGAAACATCAGCGCGAATAAAAACACGCACCCACGCGCCAGCATCTTTACCGTCGGCGTGTTAAAACGGAGCACGTTCATCTGTCTTCCTGAAGGTTTCATGTTACTCGCCTCCCTTTCCGTTCACGGGGGTTCCGGAAGTCGGCATGCCGGGCGCGGGCTGCGGAATTTGGCCGGGCAGCGGGGCCGTGGGGCGAGTTTTCGTGGTCTTTTTTTCACTTCGCTGCTGGAGATAAACATGAATGACTTTCGGACGGCGGTCCAGGAAACGTTTTCTCCGCCGCAGCGCCGAGTGCAGCGCGAAAGAGAGCACAAAACCTAAAAATATTCCCGAAAAAATCGGCGAGAAAACCGGCGGCGTCACCAGGCACAGCGCGGCCGAAAGTCCACAGACGCCGATGCGCGTCGCGCGGTATTTCTGGAAGTAACGTGAGAAAATCAGGAACGTCCCCAGCAGTAAAAACCACCGGGAAGCCTCCAGCGCACTGGAATGAATGACCCGCAAATCATGCGCATCCCGCAGGGTGTACGGCGTCCATCCCGTGCGAATGTCCCACTGCGCGGGGTTCATCCCCTGGGAAATCGCCACCAGGGAAAGCCACTGCTGCTCATCCACCAGAAACGCCCGGCCTCCGGAACCCACATCCGTCAGCGTGCCCAGTGACGGCGCGGGGCCGCCCACAAAAAACGCCTCTCCGCCGGAAGCCAGTTCTCCAAAAAATCGGTATAAAACGGTATCTTTGCGCGCTATTTCCGACTCTCCCGGCGCCGCGTCTTTTATGTCCGCCCGGGTATGAAAATCCTCCGTGGCCATGATCGGCGTGTAATTATCCGGAACCCACGCCTGCCAGGATGAGTTCAGCACCTGAAAATTCGTTTCCGGTAGCGCCGCATCCAGCACGGCCAGCACCCGTAGCGGCACATTTTTCTCCATCCACTGAAGCGTCACCTCCACCTGACGCTTCCATGACGGCAGCGGAATGCGAATTTCTCCGTCCTTATTTTCTTTCCCCGCACCTTCCGGCACGCGCTGCCCATCCACCAGCACTCCCAGAATGTGCGCGTCCCGCTTTAAAAGTTCATGGACGCGGATGATGAACTCCTCTTCCCCCATGTTTTCCACATCCCAGGAGATCACATGCAGCGTTAATCCGCTGGGGAAAAACTGCGACTGCCGCTGCTGCCGCCACACCCACGCCTGCATCTGCTTCTCCGGCTTCCTTGTCAGGGAGAGTTTTAAGAACGGCATGTAAATCCGTGACGTGAGCGTTTCTGGCGCATACTGAAAATGGCGAAAAAAACCCGTTCCGGGGACGAAAAATGAAGCGGATGCAGCCTCCTGACACGTTAAAATCGGCGTCATCCGCTGCTGCGTCACGATGATGTTTCCAGAAACGTTCTCGCGCAGCGTGACCGCCGCGGAACTCTGCCGCGCTTCCGGCAGGGCCACCAGATTCAACGGAACGCCGCCGGGAAAACGCTCCAGTAAGGAGCGGAACGCCGCGATCTGCGCGGCGAATAAATCGGCGTCATCCCCCGCGCCGCCCCCGCCCTGACGCTCCTCCGTCCCCTGGGGGAGCAGCAAAATTTCGAACTGAAATGGATGCGTCTGAGCGGCGGCCAGCGTAATTTCCCACGTTTCATAAGAATCATTCAGGCGCTCCTCCCCGTCCAGCGGAACTTTCTCCAGACACCGGACGGCACTTCCTTCCAGAAATTTCGGGAACTTCCACGTCACCTCAAAAGAAGTCGCGGGGCGGATATACACCTGCACTTTATCCACCGAAGAATTCCGCGGCTCACACATTACCGTGAAAATCGCCACCGCGTGCGGCGGGGAAGTCAGATCATAAAACCCTTTAATATTCGCGTCATACGTGGCGGGCCAGTGCTCCACCCGCAGTCCGGACGCGCCGCCGGCATCCAGACGCGTCTGCACCTGAAAGAAGGAAGCGTCATGCGCAGCCCGCGCACGCGTCAGCACATCCTCCCCGGCCACCGCCCCCGCGGGTGCCGTCTCCACCGGGCCGCCTGTTAATTTCAGCGCCCTGGAAGAAGACGTGCCCGCGAGAAACCAGGACGCGCCGCATTCATAAGTCGGAAAAAGGACGGGAGACATTTCCGCCGCCGAAAAAACATGCCCAGGCTCCACACCCGGACGCCGCATCCGCACACGCAGCGAAACGGCATCCCCCGGCGTTAACGCCCGAAAAAGCTGAATCCGCAACAGGGCGGGCACTTTCCCTGACCGCGCGTATTCCGCCTGCACCGCCGGCATGTGCTCCAGCAGACGCAGCGAGAAATCCTGCGTGTGCGGCGACTGTTCCACGTTCCAGTCCTCGACCAGCGGCACTCGGGAGGATTCCGCGCCCTGCACACTGTCCACGGAATCCACCGTCCAGTCCGGGTCCACCAGCGCCAGCAGCGCAAAACGTTCACCGTCAGTCACCGTGAAAGAAAGCTCCGCCACGGCCGAAATTTCCGTCTCCCGGAAATCCATCACCGTCGCGGCGTCCACCCGCACCTCCGGCTGCACGGACACCAGCTTCACACGAATTTCCGCATCCTGCGAATCCTCCTGAACCACCATCTCCGTCATGCTAATCCGGCGGTGATCCTGCGTGAGGTCTTTCCACTGGCTGGAAAGAATGCGCCCGTGCTGCGGAGAAATATCCGTCATCATGAACGGCTCATACACCCGAATCACGCTTTTCCCCTCACTCCAGAACACGTTCCGCACCATGATTTTCGGCACCGTCAGGACGTCCGAGCGAAAAATAACGTTCCCGCCGGAAATTTCTTCACCGGGAGCTTTCCCCGCCACGGCCGGCATCTGCCGCGTCTTCCCGGAGTTCACCTCCCAGGGCCCCGCCGGGTTTTCCACCGCGTGAAATTCCAGGACATTCCCCACGCCGTACACCTTCCCGGGAATTTCCAGCAAGATTTCCGCATACCGTGCCGCACCGCGTTTTTTCGGGTTTTCCGCAATTTCCGTCACCGGGGCATCCGCAGCAAGCGCCGCCACCGCCGCATGCACAGGCGTTTCTCCCGTGGCCAAGGAAGATTTCGCATCCGGTTTTTCCTCGTCGGTTTTTCCCTCTTCCACTTTTCCCGCTTCCGGTTTTTCCGCACCGCCGGAAACCACCGTGGCAAGGGCGGGTGCCGTTTCATCCGTGGAATGAATTTCCCTCAGGTGCGCCCAGGAAATCGGGCGCCGGTTATACGTCACCGAAGTCAGTGCCAGACGCGTGTCCACCAGCGCTTTCAGAAACACGGGCGTCTGCACCGTGTTACGTGTCTCGCCGGCCGAGCTCATTCCGCCGGTATTCATTCCGCCCGCATTCACCCCACCCGTGCTAGCGCCAGCTGCATCCGCACCGGGCATGTCCATCTCCAGACGGGCCGTCAGGTTTAAACCGTTTTTATGAAAGGACACGCGATTTTCCTGGGAAACCAGCAGCGGATAAAACGTTTCCCCGGCCGTGGAGGTCATGATTTTCAGCGTGACGTGATGGTGGCCGCCGAAATAAAAACGCCATAACACGCGTTCTGCTCCCGGGGCGCCCGGGTTCTGGGACGGCGCGTATTTCACGCGACGAGCCTGGCCGTGATCGGCCGTGGGAACGTGATTCGCCGGCAGCAGTAAATCCAGCGTAATGTCCAGCCCCGGAAAGAAATGCAGATCGAAAACCGTTCCGCCTCCCGCAGCCTGCCGTCCCTGCTGCGTCCACTGAAAGAAAGCCAGACAGTCTTTCCGGGCGCTGAGTTCCGCCGGGCGAAACACCATTTCCGCCGTGCCGTCCGAAAAAAACCGGGCACTATTTTCGCCGCCACGCGCATTTTCCTTCAGGGAATGCGTAAAAGCGGACAGCGCATCATCCCCATCAAAAACCGATTCACTGGCGGGAAGCATCCGCGAAATGGCGAAATTCCCGGCACGGAACCGCCACGTTAAATCCGTCTGCGGGGCGGGATTTCTCCCCTGGGCGGAAGCCGTTTCCCACCGCCGCGATAAAACCACCACCGCCGCGCCGTCCGTCAGCGCGCCGTGCTCAAAAGTCGCCTGATAATAACCTGCCTTCACCGTCAGATCCGCGTCCGCATCTTCCGCAGGCGTCTCCCCGGCCTTCACATCCCGCGTCCACTTCTCGAATTTCTCCGCCTCCACCGGCCAGTACGGCTCTCCGCGATTCGGAATGGATTCCATCATCTCCGCCGGCACATGCACCCGCCGGTACGGCTGAGGCACCGCGGACTGCGCCGTTTCATTTTCCGCAGCATGCTCCACTTCCGCACGCACCGCCGCCGTGGGCGCACCTTCACTGCTTCTTTCCGCGTCACGCATTTCCTGCGCCGCCGAAAGCGAAAAAAGCGTCATCGAAAACGCCGCGAAAACCGCTCTCAAAAAGAGCGGTCCCGCATTACGTTTTCTCATTTCCGAAAAGCCCGCCGCGTTCATTCCTCGTTCCTCATTCCCAACTCATCTGCCGTGTACGTCCTGGTGGGAGAAAGCTCATCCGTCACCGGCACGATCACGGCCCGCGGAGACGGTGAAACGGTGGTGTCCTGTTCCATCATGTATTTCGTCTTCCCCTGCCCCGTGGCCTGCGGACGATAAAAAATGTTAAACAGCAGCGAAATCACCACCAGCACGGCCCCCAGCGCCGACGCCTGCAGCGCCAGCAGCGCCAGATCCGGATACCGCACGCCCACCGCGCCCACCGCCACCAGCAGCCCCAGCAGGAACAGCGGGTGATGCGTCCACGAAAAATGGATGAAAATAAATCCCAGGATAAACACCGTAAACGCCAGCACCACCACGAGCGTCGTGCGGTTCACCAGCCGAAAGGAAACGCCGTCTTTCAGCGTGTCCCGGGAACCCATCCCCGCGAAAACGTACCGGTTCATGGTCACCGGCACCGGCGCCCCCTGAATCGCGCCGCACCACTGCTCCAGCGCCGTCTGCTCCCACAGCGGAACCCGCCCCCAGAACATGTGATTCCAGCCCCAGCGATATTCCATGGAAAACCCCTGCGGCGGCGTCATGATGTGCATGTTCCCCGGCAGCACCACCTGCCAGTACATTCCGCGGATCCACGTGGCGTCCACCACGTAAGGAATTTCCATCGGCAGCGCCTCTTCCGTGGAGAACATTTTCGCGAATTGATAACGAATTTCCACCGTCCGCGGCAAATTCTCCCGTGTGGCCTCCAGCGTCACCTGCAGCGAATTCGCGGAAAGACGCTTTACCTGCGTGCCGATTTCCGCCGGACGACGGTCGATCCACACATCCGCCTCATCTGCGGACGCACCCGCCGGGAGCTGAATGGTGAATTTTCGCGCATACACCCCGCCGCCGCCCGACGATTTTCGTTCCCCGCCCGAAACCCCATTTTCCGTCAGCGGAAGCGGCATGTCCATCACCGGTGGAAAGCAGAACACCGCCCGATCCTGGCGGACTTTCCCCGTCATCCACGTCTGAAGCCAGTAGCGGTCGACGATCGTCACTGTCAGCGGGTCCGTCTCTTTCAGCTCCAGCGCCAGCGAGACGCGGTTTTCCGCCGTGGGACTCCAGCAGTTCAGGGCCGCCGCGTTCATCCGGAATTCATAACCTCCGCGGGACGGAGAATAGCCCCCGCCCACACCGGCCGACTCCGTTTCACCGCCCGAAAACGCCGCCCCTCGCGGCTCACCTTCCGCCGCCACGCCGGTCATCACTCCCTCACCGCCCACACCGGCCGGCTCTTTTTTATTCCGCCGGATGAACGTCATCCCCTCCTGCTGCACGCGCGTCAGCATTTCCGTCTGTAAATAATTCTCCGCCGCGGAGAGTGAAACTTCCTGCCACGGTGTTTCGGGAATCGCCGCCTGCAGCGGAAACACGCGGATGGAATGGTACGTAAAAACCTGGAGCCGATTATCCGCCAATTTTCCATCATGCGGCACGCCCAGCAGGAAATCATTCACCCGGCTGGCCTGAGGCTGCAACTTTTCCATGGGAAGTGTGTACACGAACGTCACATAAAACACGCCGATTTTTTCCTCGCCCAGAAGAACCGTCACGTCCATTTTCCTCGGGCCCGCGTCCATAACTGACGGAGCGTTTACAGCACCGCTTACTGCCGGATTCACGGGCGGGTTCATGGTGACCATGGGCCGGCGAGTGGAAAAATGACTGGAAAACACGCCCGTTTCCGTCACCGTTTCCGCGCCGCCGTCTCTGGCCGCCACGGCACTTGGACGCACACTTTCCCCGCCGCGCACTTTTCCGTCCGCCACCGCGTCCGCCATTCCTGAAATCGGGCCAGCACCAGGCACTGCCCCCGTCACCGCCGTCCCACCCGGCTGTGCGGCCAGCGGAAAAGCAGGCTGCGGATGCCCTGTCATGGGAAATTCCGTCATCCCCGTCCGACTGCTGGCAAGCACCGGCGCACCCGGCACGCCTGTGCCCGCCATCCCCGTTCCCGTGCCAAGCATTCCCACTCCGTGCGTTCCTGCTCCGTGAACACCGACACCATGTGCCTGCTCCGTCACCAGCACGTCCACGCGCTGGGCCGTCACTTCCGGCAACGTGAATTTCAGTTGCCTCAGCGGCACATAAGAAACGGTGTATTCATACGTCTGGCACACGCGGTATTCTTCCGGGTACACTTCCAGACGTGAAAATTCCCTCACCGCAACCTGCTGCGGATGAATGGTGCGCGACGCAACGAAAATCGCCTCCGGTGACTCGCCGCGATAAAAAAGCATGTTCGGCGTCTGGGCCCCCACAGACCCCGCCATGCTCCGTGGGACGCGCACCAGATGCCGGATGCGTTCCGTGTTCGGCGTCAGCTCCACATTCAGCGCACAGCGGATCCGTATGTCCGCGGAAGCCACCGTCTGCACCACCGCCGCGGCATGATTCGCCACCGGACGCGGAAACGAAAACGCCAGCTCCGTGTCCGTGTCTTTTATCTTCCGCCGTGCCTGGAAGGTTAAAGTCAGATTTCCCGTGGTGGGCTGAATCAGCGGAATGGACATCCGCCCGTCCGCGTCCACCTCCAGCGACTCGACCGAAATCAGATTATCAGGCCCCACGGATTCAAAAATCCAGTCCTGGAAGTCCACGTCAATCCACGCGATTTTCCCGCCCCGGATGAAGCACTTCCACGTCCCCTTCAGGAGAACTTCATTCTCCGTGACCGTCACATCATATTCCGGCTCCACATTAAAACGCACGCTCCGCGTGACCAGCCGCGTTAAAAGCATCATGGGCTGCGAGGTATACTCGAAAAAGGCGTCCCAGCCCGCCGTTTCTCCGGCAGCGCCCGCAGAACGCGATTCTCCGTCCGCACGCGCGCCGTTTTCATGGGGTGCACTTCCTGCAGGGTACGCGCCACCATCCGGATTCACCCCACCTTCTGAACGCACACCGCCGCCTTCCGCCCGCACGCCGGCACCGCCACCGGACACGGACGCGGTTTCCGCTCCACCGATTCCCGCCGCACCGGAATTTTCGCCGCTCACACCGCCCGCGGAAGGCGCCTGTTCCGCTTCTCCATCCGCACGCACACCGGTACCCGCCACGGCCACTGCACCCGGTGCGCCCGCCGCCCCCGCGTTTTCCGCACTTCCAGGATTCTCCGTGCGCACACCACCCCCGGCATCCTCCTCACCCGGCCCATTTTCACCACCATCCGCCTCATTTTCAGCACTTCCGCGAATTCCATTCGGGTGCCCGGCCTCCCCGCCCGCCTCCGCCTTCATCCCGGACACAGACGTTTCCTTCCCGGGCTGCGAAACGGCCTGCATCCACCCGAGAACGGAAGCCGGCAGCGCGTCCACATGCCGCACGCCAGCCCCTGGCGCCCAGAGATGATGCCGCGTGGCGTGCGTCCGGACGGCGTAATAACCCGTCTGCCGGGCCGCGTCCAGAACCTCAAAACCTCCCAGATCCAGCCATTCACTGTACGTGTTCATCTCCTGGTGAATCAGCGCGTAAAGATCCACGTACACCGTCCCGGACGTCTTTTCTTTCAGACACACTTCCACCACCACGCGCGAACTTTCCGCCACCGCATCACGCACCCGCGCTGCCCCGGCCGGAGGCGTTTCAGACGGAGGCGTTTCAGACAGAAGCGTTTCGGCCGCAGGCGTTTCAGACGGAACCATTTCCACTGCCGGCGCAACGTAAACGTCCCCGGTTTCCGTTTCCGTAATGACTTCCCCGCGGGCCTGCCCGTCCACCGCCGGGAACGGCACCGCTTCCGGAATGACCGTCACCGTGTAATCCGGTGAAAAAACCGGCACCAGCTCCGCACCCGCCGGCAGCCGCACCCGAAAATGATCCGTGGGCGCCCCGTGAATATCCACCTTCAGCCGCGTCTGGAAACGGATGTCCGACTTCTCGACCGTCGTCCCGATAACCCCCTCCACCTCCAGCACCGTCCGCGAAATTTCCTGTGTCCGCTCCGGCTCACGCCACGAAATGTGCATCTCATTTTTCAGCTGCATGACACTGAAACGCGTCAGACCTTTTTCATCCGGACTTCCTGCCGCAGCATGTTTTTCATCCCCGGCACGCTCCGCCGAATCATGGGCAGGGAAAAAAGCCGGCGGCAAAAGTGTCCCGCCCTCTGAAACCGAAACCGTTAACCGCTCCGATTCCCGGCGCGTCTGCGGCAATTCGAACGCGATTTCAGACATGGTGGCCTGCGGAAACGGAATGTGGACCGTATGAACTTCACCGGAAAGCGTCACGGGGACAAGAAAATCCATGTGCAATTTATGCTGCCCTTTTCCCAGCACCCACGCCGTAAACCCCGCGTCATCCTGCCGAAACTCCATCCACAGCCGCCCCGGCCCTTCATACGCATGCGCTAACTGTAATTCACGGCGAATCTCCCCGCCGGGAGTCCGCGGCACCGACGCATTCTCCTCCGCCTTCTCCGCATTTTCCCCCGGCACGTTTTCCGGTGTATTTTCTGGTGCTTTTTCTACGTTTTTTTCCGCCGCCTCATCCCCCATTTTTCCCGGGGAAAGCAGCACGCCATTATTAAAACGCAGTGGAACGCACACCGGCGTGTCAAGAAACGTTTCCATCTCGAACGTCACCGCCAGGCGGACGAAATTTCTCCCGATTTCCCCCGTGCCGCGGACATTATGAATCACGTAATCCGGAAACGCCGTGGATTTTACCGGTTTTTCCACACGCGGCCCGGCCTCTCCCCCCCGCATCATCTGCTCCAGCTGCTCCAGCCGGAACCCCGGAATGACCACGAGACGTCCATCCTTATTCATCAGATAAAGCGGAATTCCCTCCTGGGACGAAAGTGGCTGAAGCGTCTGGTAAGCCGGAGGCCGCACGGCCGAGTCTCCGTCCGCTGCCGTTCCGTTTTCCGTCTTTCGCGGCGCGTCCTTCCCCCCACCATTTATACTCGTATCCTCTGCAAAAACCGCCGCTGGCTCACCACTTTCGGGCAAAACAGAAAAAAAGCCCGCACCTCCAAAAAAGAAAAGGCCGAAAAATACCCACGAAATCACCGCCGGCACATTCCGCTTAAATGAAACCGAAAAGCGCTCAGCCGAATATTTATCCCGGAATCGCCGCTTTTTGCCGTGCAGTAAGGAAGTCATACACATCCTCGCATCATGGTTTTTTGTGGATGAAAAGTCATTTTTATTCGTTACGATTTCAATTTTCCTGCCGGAATTTTAACCGCCCTTACGGATTTTCAGGAAAATTTCCACAGGCGAAACACCACTGCCGGAAGTGCAAAAATCCTCGGTGTTCCATGCATTTTTTCCCCTATTTTCTATTATACTCAATTTTAACGATTTAGGGAGATGGGAAACATGGCAACTCTGCATATTTTCAGACAAAACACCGATTTTGTGCAAGTCATACTGATTATACGGATTAAATCGGCCGATAAACCATAAAATGACGGACGTGGGTCCCCGCAAGGCGGATATTCGGAGGATTTTTCACAAAAACACCTGTCCGAATCCCCCAAAACGCAATTTTCGCGCATTTTAATGTTCTTTTTCCAACCAGCATGAAATTCGCACGAAACGCCGAGGGGGCTTCCGCCCCCACCTTCCCATTTTCTTCCCACAATGATTTTCGAAAAACATTCACACACAAAAATCATCATCCACCCCAGGCAGCCGATTCACGCACCGCCGGGGAAAAATATTACGGATTGCGCTTGACGCGCAAGGGAGAAAAAGTATATACTACATTTATATGTTTGAATGGACGAATTGCGTATAACTGTCAAATTTTATGACGTTTATATAAAGCAATCATTTTACCGGTTTCCGCGGAAAGATTCCCAAAATGAGCCTGCCTTTCTGAAGACACCCATTTTCCGAATACGACATTACCGCACAACAATGGACTGAATACCTATGCAAGCGTTATTTCTGTCATGGATGATGATCCTGGGGGCGCCCGGAGATGCGAATACGAACTGGGCCAGCGAGATGTTCGAGACCACATCTCACGATTTCGGCGTGGTCATGAAAGGCTCAAAAACGGAATTCGATTTCGTTTTCACGAATAAATATAATGAGGATGTTCAGATCGAGTCTGTCACCACCTCCTGCCAGTGCACGATGCCCGAATTTACGCGAGGGCCCATCAAAACCTGGGATAAAGGGAAGGTTCACATCACGGTAAACACGAAAAGTTTCGTCGGGAACAAGAATGCCACCATCACCGTGCGATTCCTGAAACCGTACCGGATGGAGATTCAGCTTCATTCTTACGTGAACATCCGCTCCGACGTGGCGGTGAACCCGGGCGTGGTTTATTTCGGAACCGTTTCTCAGGGGAAAAAGCCCGCCATCCCGGTGAACATCAGTTGTGTGGGCCGGCGTGGCTGGCAGATTACGGATGTCATGAGCACATGCCCCTTTCTCAGCGTGCAGTTACAGGAAACGAGCCGTACGGGGAATCAGGTCAGTTATTTAATGACGGTTTATTTAAAAGATAATGCGCCGGCGGGGCGTTTCAGTGAATTTCTGGAACTGGTCACGAATGACCAGGACCCGCGCAACCGGCGGTTTCCCATCCAGGTGGAGGGACAGGTGCGTCAGTCGCTAGCCGTGAACCCGTCCCCGCTTTCTTTCGGCCTGGTGGGCTCGGGGGAAACCGTAACGAAAGCCGTGGTGGTGGAAGGTCAGGAGCCGTTCCAAATTACGGACATCCGCTCCGAAGACTCACACATTTCCGCCACGATTCATCAGATGACGCCGTCACGATACACCGTCAATTTAAGTTACCGCGGAGACGCACCTCGCACCATTAACGGCAGTGTCGCGTTCATCACGAGCATGGACGGAAGCACCCCCACCCGGCTGGATTTCATGGGACGGATCATGGAGCCGGACCCCCCTGCGGTGTCTCCGGCCGTGGAGCCCGCCCTGGCCCCGGCGGAGCCTGAAGAGGAGCTTCCCGAGGAAGAATTTCCGGTCGAGGAATTCCCCATGGAAAATTTCCTGGAAGACGGTACTGGAGACGCGGCGGACACCGAGAAGGTTCCGGCGGAAGAAAAAGCCTCTGAGGAGGATGCGTTTTCCGAACTGACGGAGGAAAAAGAAAAATTGCCGGAAATGAAGGCGCCCGTGGCGAATAAAACGCCGTCTGGCGAGACGCCGCGGAGAATGACGCCGCCTTTAAGAACGGCACCGTTACCGAAAGAAGTGGATAATTTTGAGGACGTCATTCCGCTGGAAACGCTGGCGGACGTGGAAGAAGCGCCGCAGCCGGAAAAGCCTGTTGCGCCTGTGAAACCTGCTCCTGCGGTGAAAACACCGGAAGCGCCTGTGAAACCTGCGCCTGCGGAAAAAACGCCGGAAGCAGCTGTAAAACCTGTTCCGGCGGAGGAAACGCTGGATCTTGAAGCCCCATTTTTGGACATGACGGAAATGGACCCGGCCGGGCCCTCCTTACCAGCCTTACCCGTCAAGAAGACGAAAACGGCAGAAACAGAGAAGGTGGATACCGCCGCCGCGAAAAAGAATACCACGGAGTCCGTGGAACAGGAAGCTCCGAAAGCGGCGAAACCTGACACCCCAGTGAAAATGGACGCTCCAGTGAAAGATGGCATATCTGTGAAAGATGACGCCGCCACGAATAATATGAAAAGCGAAAACGTCCCGGATTCCGCCAAAGAATCATCGGCGCCGCAAAAAGGTCGGGTTCTGCTGAAGCCGTTATCCGCTGCGCTGCGGTAATCGGCGGGGCGGCGGTTTTCGAAATTTCCGGGCGGTTCCTTTCTTCCGCCCTTATTTTACGGTATACTGAAGAAGTGACGGTTAACGTGCCGGCACTTCTTTTTTTCTTTTTATGGAATCACAGGGACACGGAATCACGGGGAACATGATGAAATTTTCGAAAAGTGAAGCGGCTTTCGCGGAAGCGGTGCGAGTCATGCCGGGCGGGGTAAACAGTCCGGCGCGGGCGTTCGGGGCCGTGGGCGGAAACCCGGTGTTCATTCATCGCGCGGAAGGGGCGTATTTATATGATGTGGACGGAAACCGGTTCACCGATTATGTCGGCTCATGGGGCCCCATGATTCTCGGGCATCTGTACCCGCCCGTGGTCGCGGCGGTTCAGAAAATGCTCACGCGCGGCATGAGTTTCGGCGCCCCCACCCTGGAAGAAACCGTGCTGGCGGAAAAAGTAATCGCGGCCGTGCCGTCCGTGGAAATGGTGCGTTTCGTGAACTCCGGAACGGAAGCCACCATGAGCGCCATCCGCGTCGCGCGGGGGTTCACAGGGCGTGAGAAAATCGTGAAATTCGCGGGGAATTATCATGGCCACTCGGATTCCCTGCTGGTGGCGGCGGGTTCCGCGGCGGCCACGCTGGGTGTGCCGAATTCCCCCGGAGTGACTGCGGGAACGGCCCGTGACACGCTGGTGCTCCCGTATAATGACACGGCGGCGCTTGCCGCGCTTTTCGAAAAATGTGGAGCGGAAATCGCGTGCGTCATCCTGGAGCCGGTGGTGGGGAACATGGGCTGCGTACCGTCCACGGCCGAATTTCGCGAGGCACTGGAGGCCGTCCGGGAAAAATACGGCACGGTCATTCTCTGTGATGAAGTCATGACCGGCTTCCGCGTGACTTTCGGCGGAGCGCAGGCGCTTTACGGACTCTCGCCGGATTTAACGACTTTCGGAAAAATCATCGGCGGCGGACTCCCCGTGGGCGCATACGGCGGACGCCGCGAGATTATGGCGCACGTCATGCCAGCCGGGAAAGTTTATCAGGCCGGCACGCTCAGTGGGAACCCGCTGGCCATGGCCGCCGGAATCGCCACGCTGGACGCGCTGCGGGAAACGCCGCCGTACGCGTACCTGGAAACGCTTTCCGCGCAACTGGCGGGGGGCGTGCGGGCGGAAGCCGCGCGGGCGGGCGTGCCGCTGTGTGTGAACCGCGTGGGCTCCATGCTCACGTTCTTTTTCCAGGACGGGCCCGTGACGGACTGGGATTCCGCGGCCCGCTCAGACACGCAGCGTTTCGCCGCGTTCTTTCAGGGCATGCTCCGCCGGGGTGTGTACCTGCCGTGCAGTCAGTATGAAGCCATGTTCCTCTCCGCCGCCCACACGGAAGCGGACATCCAACACACGATCACCGCCGCGGGAGAAGTTTTCGCGGAAATTTCCGCGTAAAAAGTAAACACGTAAATCACGGAAACAGCTTTTCGAATTTCCGCCGCATCTGCTTTCCGCCAAGTTCCGGGTAAAGCACGCGGAGCGTTTCGTACATCCGCTGGGCCTGTTCCTTTTCGCCCAGTAGGATGTAAAGGCGGAGGACTTCATATTTTGCCGCGAACCACGGCTCCGTTTTCGGCGTGGAATTTTTCTCCACCGCCCGCCACTGATCGCGCGCTTTATTCAGCGTTTCAATTAATTTCGTCTTTTCGCCGCAGACGCTCAGCACGCGGGCGTATTCCGTCTGCACCTCACGCGATTTCGGATAAACGGCCGCGATCTGCGCGTAAAGCGGCAGGGCATCTTCCGTCCGTCCAAGTGTTAAAAGCGTCTGGGCTTTTCCCAGCATCAGCTCATTCCGCCCGGCCGGCGGCAGCGCATCCGCATGCTTTTCCAGAAGTTCCACCACCGTCAACTGAAGCTGCGCGTACTGCCTCGCCATTTTTTCATCCGTGGCGGTTTTTGAAAAACGCTGGAGCGATTTTAAAATCGCCAGCAGCGCGGCCGTGTTCTCAGACGCCGACCCGCCCTGCCCCGTGTGCGTCACGATTCCCGCCAGTAACTGCGAAACCTCATCACTGCGCCCCTGCATGACCGTGGCCAGAATTAGCAGGCACTGGGCCGAGACCCGCATCTCCGCGGAAATCGTTTTCCCGGAAGCGTCTTTCGCGGAAAGCACCTCTCGCAGCGTCCGCTCCGCCTGCGCGGCGGTTTCCGGGAGAAATTCCAGCCGCCAGCGCGCGCTGTGTACCATCATCTCATACCGCGGCGCCCCGGCAGGGATATTTTTAAGAACCGTCTCGCTCCATGTCACCGCCTGACGCGCGAATTTCGGGAGATTCTCCGCAGCAGCCTGACTTTTCTGCACATCCTGGAACAGAGCGTTCCACGCGTGAACCGCCCCCTGCACGCGCGCGAAATACTCCGGATCCTCCGCGTCCGTACTCTCCACCAGGATCCGAGAAATATCCACGGCCGCCGCCCATTTCCCGCGCAGCCGCAGCAGCTCGACCAGCTGTTTCAGAATGTTCGTGATGGCCGGATCCGTGTCTTTCCAGAGGCGGTAATGCTCCACCAGCAGCTCCTCATAAATATCCATGGCCGCCGTCAGTTCCGCCATGAGCGTCTGCTCTTCCGTGACGGGCGTGCCCTCCGGCGACGCGGATTCTAGCGCCGTTTCATCGCGCTCGGCCGTTTTATGCACCGCCTCATCCGCGGCATTTTCATCTTCCGCTTCACGGGAAGCTTCTTCATGAAGGGCTTCCTCCGCGCGGCCGTTTTCCTCCAGGTCGGCTCCTTCTCCCGCATCCGCTTCTTCTTCCGCCGCCGCTGCGCCGCCCATACCCGCCTGCGCTTCATTCACTGAAGAAACCGCCGCGTTACTGCCAGCCATGCGCGTCTGCTCCATAAAATTTCGCGCATTGCGCAGCGCGTCATTCACTTTTTCAGACGCCAGAAAAATCGCCAGGAGGTGATTTTTGACCGCGTCCGGATGCTCCGGAAACGCCGTGGCGGTCCGGCGATAAAACCGCATGGCCGCGTCATGATTCCCCTCCTGATATAAAATCCCCGCGGCCAGCGTCCCCACACGCACCGCCACCTGCATGTTTTTCTCCGCCACCGCCTTCCGCCACGCCTGCTCACACAGCGGGAGTGCCTTCTTCAGATCCCCGGCCCGGCACGCGTTCTCCACCATCAGCAGCAGCACGCCCAGATCCTCCCCCGCCACGCCCTGCGTCTGAACCGCCTCTTTCAGTAAGCCGGAAAGCAGAATCTCCGCCCGGTACACCCACTGCGGCGAGTCTTTAGCGCGGATCTGCTCCCGCATCATGAGCGTTTCCGTGTACCACTGCTGGGCTTCCTTCTTTCCCGCTTCCCCTTTTTTTACGGCCGTCATCCACAGCGCGATCTGCATTTCCAGCACCGCGCAATCCGCGTTTCCACTGAGGCCGATCATTTCCGGCGAAAATTCCTGACGCACCAGCTCCAGCGCCGCCTCCGCCCGCCCCGTGGCAAGATAAAACCGGAGGGTCTCCGCAAGAAAATCCAGCCGCGTCTCGTCCGTCATGGGCCGCCCGGCCAGCGTTTCCAGACGTTTTTTCACTTCCGCGAAATTTCCCTGCAGCCGCAGACACGCGATCTCCGCCAGATGAATCCTCCACCGCAGCGGCGAATCTTCCGGCACGCCGAATAAAACTTGCACCTGCTTCAGGGCCTCCGTGGCCGACGACACTCGATCCACGCTCCCCGGCGGATACGATTCCCCCTGACATTTCAGGGCCAGCAGCAGGCGGTACTGAATATTATTCCGCAGCGAAACCTGCTCCCAGACACTTAATCCGTCTTCAGAAAATCTCGCCGCCGACACACCCCACGCCTTCGCGCCTCCTGTGCTATGCCGTGCCGTGCTCTTCCGCGGCGCATCATCCGGAATCACCTCCAATTTTTTATCCAGCTCCTTAAAAAGCTTAATCGCCTGGCGCAAAAGCTTCCGCGCCTCCTCCATTTTTTCGCGGTCCCTCTCATGCACCTGGCCTTCCAGACACGCCATCTCCGCCGCCGCCAGCAGCCCCAGCCCCCACTGATACTCCACCACCGGCAGCCAAGAACTCTCCGGAAACTGCGTGCGGAAGTCGGCCAGAATTTGCGCCGCCTTTTCGCGGGAAATCTGACGCTGCGCCCCGGACGCCGTCAGCGACTGCCCCAGCACCACCCGCATCCATTCCATGGTCAGTTCCGCCTTCACCTGGGGCGAAACCCCCGTGGCATTCATTTCCCGCCGGCAATACTCCTCCGCTAGACGAAACAGCCCGGCATCCACCAGCGCATCCAGAAACACGCGGTCCGCAGAAGCCGCCAGACCGTCTTCCATCTTATTCTTCACGGGCACATGATCATCCGCGTCCGCATCTTGCGCTGCCGCACACGAAATCCGCCCCGAAACCGCGTAAGCACCCATTCCAAAAATCACCGCCGCCATCACCGCCGCAAGAAAAAACTGTCTCCGCCCATCCCGATTTCTTTTACTCCTCCCGCATTTCATTTCGCATTTCGCATTACGCATTTCGCATTCCCTTACATTTCCAGCGCGAACTGCACCCGCCGAAACCCCGCCAGCCGCGCGGCATCATACACATGAATCACGTGTTCCAGCGGCGTGGCATCCTCCACCACATCCAGAATCACCGGGATTTCCGTGGTCTGGGCCGCCAGCGCTTTCAGCACCGCCATCACACCCGCCAACTCCACGTACCGCGTCCCGTTAATCTCCCAGCTCGGGCGATTATCCCGGTAATAAAACAGAATCACCACCTCACCCAAGTCCGTAATTTCCGGCGGCAACTGCACATCCTGCGCCTGCACATTCCCCATCATCGCCATCAGCGGCGTGGGCAGCAGCTCCTCCGGGATGCGAAAAGAAGACGTCCACACAAAAAATATCAGCAGCAGAAAAATCACGTCAATCATGGACGTCATTTGCAGGCCCATGGCCTCCGTGTCGGCGCGAAATGGACTGGAACGCTTCATGTTAATGGTGAATGGTTAATGGTGAATGGTAAATGACGAAAAGTTCAGATGCATGGAATGGTGTGAAATGAAATCATTCACCATTAACAATTCACCATTCACCATTACTCGCGAACGCCGAACTGCATATCCCGGATGCCGGCTTTCGCCGCCGCCTTCATGATCGGCTTCACTTCCCGGAACGGCACGTCCTTTCCGGCACGGATGCGCAACTGAAAATCATTTCCCATGCGGTTTTTTTCCGCCATAAAAATCGCCTCCAGATCCGCCGCCGAGCGCGGCTGGCTGCCCACAAAAAGCTGCCCCGCCTCCGGAACGCTCACCGTCATACGCGGCTTGTCATTCTCCAGAAGCGTGTCCCCACCCTCTGCCCGCGGAAGCTCCACCTCCACCGCCGACTCCTGCTGCCCAAAATGGCTGGCCACGAGGAAAAAAATGATTAACAGAAACACCACGTCAATCATCGGCGTCATATTAAATCCGACCGTCGCGCGGCGGCGATTATCCGAAACACGCATCATTTTTTCTCCGTGGGCGGTAAGGGTGGAATCTGGGGCGTGCGGACACCCGCCGGGGGCGCCGCCGGACGCTGCGCACTGCCCACCGTCTGGGCCACTCCCGGTGCCTGACGCATTCCCGGCGCCTGCGCATTCACCGCCGAGAGAAGTTCCAGCGTGGCGTTCTCCAGTTTTTTCTCACGGGCCACGCGTTTCAGCGGCATGAACACATGCTGCACCGTGAACGCCACGTCCGCCATGAGCTGGTCCACACGGTTCCGGAAAAACGCGAACGCCCCCAGCGCGGGAATGGCCACGATCAGCCCCTCCACCGTGGTCACCAGCGCCTGATAAATGCCGCGGGCCAGATCCGGTGCCTGCGCGGAACCCTGCGTCTGCGCGATCTGCTGGAACGCCGCGATCATGCCCAGCACCGTCCCCAGCAGCCCGAGCATCGGCGCGATGTTCCCGATGACCGACAAAAATTCCACCTTCCGGAAAAGCTTGGCCGACTGCTCCGCCGTGGCGTCTTCCAGCGCTTTTTCCATATCACTCCACTCGCCGTCCGACTCCATCAGGCCCGTACTGACCACATACGAAAGGCAGCTGGGCGTCTCCCGGCATAACGTGTCCGCATCCTTCACCCGGCCTTGTGCCAGCAGATCGCGCAACTGCTGCGCGAGCCCCACGGGCATCAGCACCGAACTTCGCAGGGAAAGAAACTGCTCGACGACCATCGCGATCGCCGCCAGGGACAAAAAGCCGATCAGAACACCCACCGTCCCGCCGGACGCGATAATTTCATACATATCTTCCTCGTTATTTTTCACTTTCCGCTTTTTTGGCCGCTGCCGTTTTCGGGAATTTCCGCAGCAGTTCTTTCAGAATCGCCGCCGCATCCTCGGGCTGTTTTCCCCGCTGCATAATCCGCGCCGCCTGGAGCATGGCGTCCGCCGCGAACTCATCCGTCACGCCGTACACTGTGGCCACCTTCAAAAAACCCAGCGCCGCTTCATCATACTTCTCCAGTTGCGCATACTTTTCCGCCAGCACATACTCCGGCCCGCCGCAAAATTTCAGCGGAATCCGCAGCAGTGTCTGTTTCCATTTTTCCAGCGTTTCCTCGGTGATGTTTTTTCGTTCCTCCGCCCGCCAGAGCTGTGTTTCCGCCAGCATGGCCAGCCGTATATCCTTGGCCTTACTCAGTTTTCGCAGCGTGGTAATCGCCTGCGTCCGGTCTTTCGTGGAGAGCATGTAACTGGCCGTTAGTAATTCCGCTACCTGCGTATACAGCTTTTTATCCATCTTCGCGAGACGCTCCGCGGTCAGGGAATCCCCCATGCCCGGCTTCCACGCCAGCGGAATGCACGCAAAAACGTCATCCGTCATGTCCGGCGCCAACTCCAGCATTTTCAGAAATTCCTGGGCCGCTTCAAGTGTGTTTCCCTGTGTCCGATGACACAGCACCAGCCGCTGCCAGATGAACAGCTCCGCCAGCGGCCGACGGCTCCCCTCCGGCATCCGCCGCTCTTCGTTCAGCGCTTTCTCATACTCCAGCAGCGCCTCGCGGTACTGTTTTTTATCAAAATACATATCCGCCGCGGTGTTATGGAATGACTTCTTATAATCCATTTCCAAAATCCGCTCCGGCACGAAGATCTGCTTCTTGTTACCTTCCGTCATCATTTCCACGGTCTTGCGCCGATACGTGATGATCTCGCCGGTGTATTCCACGTACCCGCGCGTGGTATCCGTTTTCTGCACCCGCACCCGAGCGGTCAGCAGCGACTGGGGGCCCGTATTCCGCTGCGCTTCACGCGCACGGCTGGCCTGCGTGTTTTTCGTCTGTTTCGAGCGCTGGGCGTACGCAGATTGCGAAAAAAAACATGAAAACGCTGCGAAAACTGTTATCGCGCCTATCAGAACACGCAGCGCCCGCGTCATACGCACAGCACCGCCGGCGCCGCAGCGGCAATTCACCACCGAAAACTGGTTTTTGCCGCCCATCCTTAATTCCTCAGCTGATCCGTATTAATATAATGGTAATCGCCGCGGTTCTGCTGCGCGATTTTCATCAGAAAATTAATACTCGAGGAAGGCGGCCCGGCCCCAAAATGAATCGTGTGGATCTGCGTTCCTCCCGCCGCCCGGCGAATGTCCTCCAGGTCCGCCGCCGTCAGCGGAGGCTCATCCGCGTCCGTCATGAAGAAAACCACATCCGTGCGTAACTTCAGCGCCGTCATGATCGCCGCCTTATGATCCGTCCCGCCTTGCGCCCGAATACTGGAAATGAAAGACACTGCCCGCAGGACATTCTGATCCGAAGCGAAATTCAGTTGGCCCGGCGAAAACAGCAGCACTTCGTGGTCATAAAAAACCAGCTGAAACTGCTGATTCGATTTCAGGCCCCGCAGGCTCTGGATGAGTTCCGTCTTCGCCACCCGCAGCGGCGCACCCGACATACTCCCGGAATGATCGAAAACATATGTAAAGCTCCGGCCCTGTCCACTGGCACCCAAAAACGTTACCTTTCCGCTGCCCAGACCGTCAAACGTTCCGCCGTGTAATTTTCCCACATCCCCCAGCGCACCGCCCGCCGCCGCCACACCCACGCGCTCCCCGTCCTGCGGCAGAATCCCGGCCAGCTGGCTTTTCAGATCCGGAATTTCCATCTGCTCCCCGGCGTTCAGCATTTCGGAAAGCCCCGCCGCCGCCGACTGCGTAAACTCCTCCAGCGAGTCGCTCAGCGGCGTCTCGTTTTCCTGAGCCGCGTCCTGGGGCGCATCATCCGCCGCCTCATAAACCGTCCGGTCACCATCCTGTGTCTTAAACGCGATTTCCACATCATACGTCCGCGGGGAGTCCCCCACGCCGCCTGCGATTCGCGCCGTGAAAACCAGCGTCAGCACCAGCAGCAGAATCACGTGGAACAGCAACGAAAATCCCCACACCGGAATCCACCCGAAACGCGAATTCGGCTGGTCCTCACAGCGATCATCTTCGAAATTTTGCAAATTATGATGCGTGTTCATACTTACAGTTTATCGCGTTTTAATTCCAAAAGCAAGAGAAAAACAAAAAATCATTCCCCATTTTATTATTCCAGATTCCGAATTCCCCATTTCGCATTACGCATTTTCCTCCAGCATCTGCCGCGTCCCGGTGGGATCCACTTTCTGACACATTTCAGTCAGCGCATCCCCAACTTCCCGCAAATCTTCCCGCCACGCCGCCTTCCCCGCGTCCGGAATATCCAGCTCAAGCTCCCGGAACTCCGCCAGCAACAGGATGAACCGCAGCACATGCCGGAAGATCATACCCTCCTGTTTTTGCAGCCCTTTACTGGTGATGTACTGGTTAAACTTTCCGCTGAAATTCAGCAGCTCGCCCGCCACCCACACCGGCGCCACCTTCACCTGCCCGGCCAGCGGATACTCATAATAAAACAGCCGCTGTAATTTCTCCGCCAGCGTAATCGCGAAAATCGGCTCCAGCATCAAATCCCGCCGCTTCTTCCGCTCCTCGCGCGTCTGCTCCACCAGTTCTTCCGGCACCGCCAGCCCCAGGCTCAGCAGCCGCTCATCCAGAAAACCCCGCGCAAGCGTTCCCGGCGGCAACTCTTCCTGCGCTGGCACACGCACCGCCGGCCCCAGCGAAAACGGCATTTCCAGCAGGCTCTCCACCGCCTGAATCCGCTCCTCGCGATCCGCCAGCGGCAAATATTCCGCCAGAAACAGCCCGTAAAGCGGATTCACCCCCCGCAGAAGCGCCATCCGCCCCAGCGTCTTTGTGGCCACCGCCCGCTGGGGCACATAAATCGGCTTCTCCTCCCCCTCACCACTCTCATCCTCTGCCACCAGCACCGCCACGCCGCGCACCATCTTCACCGTCAGCGTCTTCCCATCTCGCACCACCGTCTCCGCCCGCGTCTCTTTCTTCTTCATCACCGGCGGCTGTGGCGGCGCCAGCAGTTCCGAGAGCAGCCCGCCACGCTCCTTTTCCACATCCTGCTCATCTGACACTTCCGGGGATGGGACATGGGAGATGGGGGATGGATTTTCCACTTCACCTGCTAATTCCTCATTCCCCTTTCCCTCTTCTTCATCAAAAATCCCCGCGCCGAAAGCACTCTCCTTTTTCTTCTCTTCCGCGTTCTTTTTCTCCCCCGATTCCTCATTCCTAATTCCTAATTCCTCATTCCCCCCCAAATCACAATCCACACTCCCCAAATCTCTGCGTTTCACTTTCGGAAACCACTCCGCCGGCGGCTCCGGCTCCAGCTCCACATACCCCGCGCTCCACAACGTGGCCAGCATCCGCTCCAAATCTTTCTGCGCGTCCTCCGCTTTCTTCCCGAACAACAGGCGTTTCCGCACCAGCTTCCGCAGCATTTCCACATCATCCGACGCCTGAATCATGTACGCCAGCATCCGCCACGGCAGTTCACCGCGACTTTCCAGATTCCCCGGCGGCGACGTTTTCAGTTTCAAAAATTGCGGCTCCGACCAGTACTGCAGCGCCGGATTCCTTTTCGGCTGTTTCTTCTTCAGCGACTTCTTTTCCTGCATCACCGCCGGGTCTTTCGATGTTTCCGGCAGCCGATCAAATTTTTCTTTCCACCGCAGAATCCGCACATCATCCTCATGCGCCAGCGCGAACACATACCCCTGCGTGTCATACTGCGGACGCCCCGCACGCCCGAAAATCTGGTGGGCGCTTCCCGCGTCCAGCAAAAACTGTTTCCCCGGCGGCCCCTTCATAATACTCGGCAGCACCACACTCCGCGCGGGCAGGTTAATCCCCGCCGAGAGCGTCTCCGTGCACGTGGCGAATGCCAGCAGCTTCCGCTGAAACAGATCCTCCACCACGCGCCGGTATTTCGGCAGGATGCCCGCGTGATGAATCCCCACGCCGCGAACCAGCATCTGCTTCAGCCGCGGCCCGGCCCCCTCACTCCAGTCATACCGCCCGAGCTCCGCCATGATCTGCGAGCGCGACTCCGCCGAGATCAGCTCTTTTCCGCGAATCTCATCCGCAATCTGCCAGCACTGCTCGCGATTAAAACAGAAAATCAGCGCCGGCGTGTATCGCCCCTCATCCCCGCCGAGGCACATCCACGGAATATGCTCCGACAAAAGTTGATCCCCCACCCAGATGAACGAAAGCGGTACCTTCCGCTCCTCACTGACCACCAGCTCTACATCATGGTGATGCTCATGCTTCAGCCAGTTCGCAAACTGCGCGGCATTCCCCACCGTGGCCGACAGTAGCAGCAGCCGCACGTGTTCCGGCAACAGCCCCAGCGAAAACTCCCACACGATTCCCCGCTCCGGGTCATTAAAACTGTGAAACTCATCCATCACCACCGACTGCACGTCCGAAAAGTCGAACGCCTCCGGATGCAGCAGGCGGTTAAAAAGAATCTCCGCCACAACGACAAGAATTCGTGCGTCCGGATTCACGCGGTGATTGCCCGTCACCAGCCCGACATCCTCCGCCCGAAACCCCCACCGCACCGCCGCGGCCTGCAACTCCCGAAACTTCTGATCCGTCAGCGCAATCAGCGGCGTGGTATAATACGCCTTCCCGCCGGAATGCAGCGCCTCGAAAATCGCCGCCTCCGCGATGAGTGTCTTCCCCGTCCCCGTGGGCGCACACACCATCACCCCCTGCTCGGCCGAGAACCATGCCAAGAGCGCATCCTCCTGCACCGGATACAGCGCATATGGCACCTGCTCAAAATATTTTTCCGCGATTTCGTCATGTGTCATAAAAAAGAAAACAAAAAAAAGTAAAAGTTTTTTGGAATGAGGGTGAATCGGCGCAGCCAAGAGACTGCAAGTGTCACTTCTCCTGCGTTTTTCTCACCACATCTTTATCAAAATAATTAATCTCCATCCCGGCGTCCACCACGATTTTTTGGGCGTTCACACCGCTGGAGCGTGGGCTGAGAAGAAAGACCGCGACATTCGCGGCTTCTTCCGTGGTGACGGCTCGGTGACGCGGAATCACTTCCTCGGCGTAAAGATACGAGTCCACATACCCCGGAATGCCGGCGGACGCGGAGGTTTTCAGCAGGCCCGGCCCGACGGCGTTAAAACGAATTTCCGAAAATTCGCTGAACGATTTCGCCAGGAACGCCAATGACGAATCCAGCGCCGCCTTGATCGGTCCCATGTACCCGTAACTCTCGCTGGCCATGCGGGTGGTGGAGATGGAAATCGTCACCACCGACGCATCCCGCGCGAGCATGTCCCGGAAAGCGTCCGCCAGGGCCGTCAGCGAAAAGCACGAAATATTCACGGCCTGCAAAAACTCCTTCCGCCCCGTCTCATGGAACGGCAGCATCCCGCGCGAGTAGTCCGCAAACGCCAGCGAATGCACCAGCCCGGCAAACTTTTCCCGCGCGTAAAGGCACTCGCACTCCGCCCGCAGCCGGTCTATTTCCTCCTGCCGCTCGACATCACACACATGCACATCCTCCGGCGGCACTTCCGGAAACAGCTTCCGCACCCGCTCTCGCACTTCCTCATTCAACACCACCAGCACGCACGTCGCGCCGCAGTCCAGCAGATTCCGCGTGATGTGGTACGCCACGCTCTTTTTGTTCGCCACGCCGAAAACGACAAACCGCTTTCCCGACAATTGCATGAAGTCATTCATACCTTACACCCTTCAACCTACACTTTTTTCCGCAGGAAAGAAAAAGGCCGCGAAAGGATTTTGTCTTCTCACGGCCTAACCAAACATGTTCCACAAAAAAGCGATCCGCCTACAAGCTGGACATATCCACCTCGCGGGGCACATCCATCGGCACATCATCCTCAATCGTCTTCAGTTCATTCTTCATGCTGAGATAAATTTTATCCTGCATGATTTCCTGAATCACGATCTCAAGATTCGACGCCCGCGGCAAAATCACCAGCGGCTTCGCGCCGTGATTCAGGGCGATAAGCCGTTTCTGAATCAGCGTCGAGAGCTTGAACCGCCCGCCGATTTTTTCGATGATTTTTTCTTCACGTAATTCGTCAATCATTTTTTTCACCTCATGGGGTTATGATTTACACGCCGTGGCAAGGATGTCACAAAACTCCTGCACGGCTTCTTCCACCGTTCGATTTATTATAATGTACTCATACAGGCCGGACTTGCCGATTTCGTATGCCGCGCGGTCCAGCCGCCGGGCGATCACGCCCTCGCTTTCCGTGCCCCGGCCGCGAAGCCGCGCTTCCAGCACCGCCTGTGACTCCGGCATGATGAAAATCGTCACCGCGTCCGGATATTGCGACATCACCTGCGAGGCCCCGTCCACGTCAATTTCCAACAGCACCCACACGCCTTTTTGCAGCCGGTGCTCCACTTCACTGCGAAGCGTGCCGTAAAACGTGCCCTTCCCGAAAACCTCAGCGTATTCCAGCAGGCCGCCATTCGCGATCAGACGGCGAAACGCGGTGTCCGTCAGGAAATAATAATCCACGCCCTCCGCCTCTCCCGCACGCGGCTGGCGGGTGGTGGCCGAAATGCTCAGCTCCAGCGGCACGGGCGAAACCTCCAGCACCCGATTTCGGATCGTCGACTTCCCCACGCCGGAAGGGCCGGACATGACCACCAGGCGACCTGCGGTCGGGGTGTGGGGTGTAGGGTGTAGGGTGTAGGGTGGGGAGGATGGCATCATTCCACGTTTTGTACCTGTTCGCGGATTCGCTCGATGCACGCCTTCATCTCGATCACCTCGTGCGAAATCTCGACATCATTCGCCTTCGAGCCGATGGTGTTCACCTCACGGAAAAGCTCTTGCGTGAGGAAGTCCAGCTTTTTGCCCGGCGACGCCTCATTTTTCATGATCGACTCGAACTGCTGCAAATGACTTTTCAGCCGCGCGATTTCCTCCGAAATGTCGCACCGGTCGGCGAAAATGGCCACCTCACGCAACACGTCCGATGGGTTAATCGAAACAGAATACTGCTCCAGGAGATTATTCACTTTATCCACCAGCCGCTGGGCGAACAGCACGGACACCTGCGGCGCCCGGGCCACGATCCGCTGCAAACACTGGATGATCACCTGGCGATTCTGCAGCATGTCCAGGGCCAGCGCCTCGCCCTCCCGGATGCGCATGGCGGTGAGCTTTTTCAGCGATTCCTGGAGCGTTTCCTGAACGTGAGCCCACAATTCCTCACTGTTTTCATCCGGCGCAATTTCCTCCACCACGCCGGGCAGCGTCAACAGCGATTCCAGCGAAAACGCGCCGCCGGCCGGAGCGTCCGTCTTGGCCGAGCCCCACTGTGTGAGCGTTTCATAATACTTTTCCAGCACCGGAAAGTTGATCCGATACCTGTCCGGCGAGCGGTCACTGACCATCCGCACCGTCACCTGAATCGTCCCCCGCGAAAGATGTTTGCGCACTTCCTCCTCAATCAGCGCCTCCATCCCGCCGAGCGTATCCCCAGTGCGGAGCGTTAATTTCAGATAGCGATTATTAATCGACCGGACTTCCACATATATGGAGACGCCGTTCCGCTGAACGCACGCATCTCCGAAACCCGTCATGCTCTGCAACAAAAGACACCTCGAAATGCAGGAAAAGGGGAGGCCGCCTCGAAAAAGACGGCTTTCGGACACTCAAAAAACGTAATTACTCGGCTGCGGGGGCCGGGGTTTCCTCAGCCGGCGCTGCATCCTCCGCCGGAATTTCTTCCGAGGGAGATTCGGCCGGAGCCGGAGCCGCTTCCGCCACGGTGGCGGGCGTTTCGATATGCGTTTCCTTGACCGGCGCGGATTCCACCGCCGGGGACTCGGCCGACTCAGGCGCCGATGCTTCCACCGTCGCGGGGGTTTCGACGTGCGTTTCCGCAGCCGGGGCCTCCACCGGAACCGTGGGATTTTCAGCAGGCACCGGGGCGGGAATCTCCGCCGGGAGCGTTTTTTCCGCAGGGGCCGCAGCCGGGGCTTCTTCCACAGGAACCGGAGCAGGCGTTTCTTCCACCGGCGTCACCACATCACCAGCCGGGGCCAGCGGTTCTTCCACCGGAACGATTTCCACTTCCTCCGCCGGAAGTTTTTCCTCCGTCACGGGAGCCGCGGGTGTTTTCGGCGTTTCCACAGGCGCTACAGGCGTTTCCACCGGCGCGGGAGCCACAGGCGCCGCGGGCGTTTCCGTCTGAATCGGCGCCACGGGCTCCGCCGTCCCCGGCGCAGGAGACGTGGACGCTTCTGGCTCGACCACTTTTTCATCCGCAGCCGCCGCTCTGATCGCGTCTTTATCCTGCGTATTCGCGAACCAAAAACCGGCACTGGCACACATCAAAATCCAGATCGCGGCGACCACGACCGTAATCCGCGTAAAGGTGTCCCCGGCTTTCGTTCCGAAAGCACTCTGACCGCCCATTCCGCCGAAAGCGCCGGCCAATCCGCCGCCCTTCCCCCGCTGAACCAGGATCAGGAGGATCAGGAACAGAGACAAAAACAGCATCAACAAAAGAAACAGGATATCCATCTTTATTTTCGCCTTTTATGATTAAAATTCCCGGTCAGCGCCCGGACAAAAGCCGAAACGCATCCATTTCATTATAATTTATAAGTTTATAATTTATAAGCTTATTTCTTCGCGCCTTCAATAATTCCCATGAAAGAATCCGCTTTCAGGGCCGCGCCGCCGATCAGACCGCCGTCAATATTCGGCTGGTCCAGCAGCTCTTTCGCGTTATCCGGCTTCATGCTTCCGCCGTACTGAATCCGCACCGCGTCCGCCACCGCCTGGCCGTACTTCACGGCGATCAGCTTCCGGAGATTCGCGTGCGTCTCTTCCGCCTGCTGGGGCGTGGCGACTTTTCCCGTGCCGATGGCCCACACCGGCTCATACGCGATCACCACTTTTTTCATGTCTTCCGCACTGACGCCGGCCAGCGAGCCGTAAAACTGCTCCGCCACCACGTCGTCCGTCTCGCCCGCTTCACGCTCCGCCAGCATTTCGCCCACGCAAAGAATCGGAATCAGCCCCCCGGCCAGCACCGCCTTCAGCTTTTTATTCGTGAGCTGATTTCCCTCGCCAATAATGTTCCGGCGCTCACTGTGCCCCAGAATCACGTACTGACAGCCCAGATCTTTCAGCATTTCCACACTGACCTCACCCGTGAACGCGCCGTTTTTCTCAAAATAACAGTCCTGCGCGCCCAGCCCGACATTCGTCCCTTTCACCACCTGCGCGACAGCGTCCACGTACACGAAAGGCACACACACCGCCATCTCCGCGTAATCCACGCCCGCGGCCTTCGCCACCACGCCTTGCGCCAGGGCCACCGCTTCCGCGCGATTTAAGTTCATTTTCCAGTTACCAGCAATAAACGGACGACGCATGTTCAAAACTCCTTACGCACAAAACGTGAACGTGAAATCAATTTCATTCTCTATTATTTAAATGGTATCCCCCCACCCGGCCACACTCGACGCACGGCGGTAAAATAACCATTCCAGATTCAAAGATTCCAGACCGTCTTATTATATCACCCCCACTATATTTTTTTAAGGGGGAGACGCGACAATTTTTTCGGCGCCGCCGGGACGGATTTTCGCCCGAAATTAAATTTATGGAAAAAACAGGATATTTTCACCCACATCTCTTTACATTCCCCGGCGTTTCGCGTTATAATTAAAAGAATGACATAATTTTGCCTCCCCAAAATGATTTTTTGCATGTCAAAAAACATTTTCACAAAATTTTTCGATTTTCTCAAGGAATATTAATATGAAAAACACGCACCCAGCTTATTTTTCACTTTTTCTGCTCATCTCACTCATTTTAACGGCACAGACGGCTTTCGGGCAGGCCGCCCGCGTTCCGGCCGCAGCGCCCGCCGCCGCCCCGGCTGCTTCCGCCACGAAACTTACCCCGAAAGTGGAAGCATTCCAAAAGGCGCTGAAAGCGTACGCCGGCAGACTGGAGAAAGCGGAATCGCTGCAGCAGGAATACCTGAAGCCGGAAACCTCCGAGACGCGGAAAGAGGAAATCGGAACCGAGCTGGAAGAAATCGGGACCAGCGTGGGCAAGTTTTATCCCCAGATGGTGAAACTCGCGGAGGCCGCCTGGATGGAAGCCCCCGGTGCCACGGATGAGCTCATCATTTTCATCACCCAGGTAATCGACATGCGGATGACCGCCGGAAATTATGAAAGCGCGGCGAAACTTCTGCGCGGCATGCTGACCACGGATTACCCGCAAAAATTGCCGGAAATTTATGACGTGGCCGGCGAGGTGTTTTTCGTCCTGAACGAGTATGACTCGGCCGAGAAATTTTTCAAAATGGCCGAGCAGAAAAAAGTCATTTCCGATGAAAGCGTGGCGTGGCAGAAACTGCTTCCGTATTATAAGGTGGCGTGGGCCCGTGAAAAAACGCTCCGTGACCGTGAAAAAACGGCGGACGATCTGCCTCGCGTCCTGCTGAAGACCACGAAAGGGGACATCACGCTGGAGCTTTTCGAGAATGACGCCCCGAACACCGTGGCGAATTTCATTTCGCTGGTGGAAAAGAAATTTTATGACGGCTCGCCCTTCCATAACGTCATTCCCGGCTTCATGGCCCAGACCGGCACGAATGGAGAAACCGGTGAGCCGGGCCCGGGATACCGAATCGCGTGTGAGGCTTCAAAACCCGGTGCCCGCAAGCATTTCCGTGGTTCCGCGAGCATGGCCATCACCGAAAAAGACACCGGCGGTTCCCAGTTCTTTCTCTGTTTCACGCCGAATAAAGATCTGGACAGCGTGAACACCGTGTTCGGCCGGATCATCAGCGGCTGGGACGCATTCAGTGAAATCACGCCCGTAAACGCATACACGCCGGATCCGCTGGCCGAGCCGGACATGATTCTCTCTGCGGAAGTCATCCGGAAGCGTGACCACGCCTATAAACCCGAGATCATCCGTGACGGCGCCGCCGCAAAAACCACAAAAAAGCCCGCCACGCCCGCAAAAACCGGGCCGTCCGCGTACTGATTTAATTAAAACGAAGAGTCTTCCATTTTTTAAGAAAGGAAACACGGAATTCGCTGAAAGAAAACAGAAAACGCGGAAATAATTTTTAAAATCTTTTCCGCGACTTCCGTTTCTTTTCCGCGTATTCCGTGTTTTATTTTAAAAAAGAGACGGCTCTCCACTTCCACCTGCCAGAATCGCCGCCGTGCCCACGCCGTAAAACGTGTACTCCACATCCGTTTCCGTATCCGGCAGCGCCGCGAGAAACCCGCCGGTATTCTGTTCCAGCGTGCGCACAAAATCCGCTGTCCGGTTTAAGGAAAACGTATTCAGCACGCCGAGATGCTCCAGCGTGACCACGGCCGTGAACGTGCTCAGCAGATCACTGACCGGGATCTGCGGATTCGCGCGCCACCCACCGTCCGGCATCATGTTCTCATGAAAAAACCGCACACATCCATCCATCACCTCCGGCGTCAGCTCCCCAAGCATCTGTAACGTACCCACGGCCGCCGCGGTGGGATTCGCGCCGCTGGCGTGCATGTCCGGGAGCTCTGAAAACCCGCCGTCCGCCTGCTGCCGGGCGAGTAAACTTTCCGCCAGACGCCGTCTTTCGCGGGCATCTTCCAGGCGTGTCACCGCCGCCAAAAATTCCGGCCCGAGAAGCACTAGCGCCGTCAGTGTCAGGAACGTCTGATACACGCTGCCGGCTCCGCTGCGTGCCGTTTTCGCGAACATTCCGTCCGGGCGCGCCAGCGGCGTCAGCTTCCGCCGCACTATTTCCACGCATGCGTCTCCCGCCGGCAAAATCCGCTCCCCGGTGAGCATCTCCACAGACCGCGCGGTGGTGAGAAACGTCAGAAAATCCACCGGCGTAAACGTTTCCGCACGCCCCGCATTCCCGCCGAGCCAGGCCGTCAGCCGCCTCCCGCTTTCCGCATCCTGCACCCCCAGCGTCAAAAGCGTCCGTAGCCCAAACGAAGTGTAATACGGATCACTGGGCCGCTTCATCCGCCCCGTAAACCCGCCGTCCGCCTGCTGCTCGGCGAGCACAAAATCCCCATGCCGCCGCCGAAACGCCTCCCCCAGCCGCATCCCCGCCGCCATCATTTTCACCGCCAGCGCCGTCAGGTAATCGACCATCCGCTCACCGTTACCCCGTCAATCCTCGAAAGCCGGCGACTGCACCGTGGCAGTCTGCGCCCGCTGCAACCGCTGCGGCGGAACCAGCGTTTCGCGCTGCACGCCCTGCGAAAACGCAGTGTGCCAGGATTTAAAGAAGCCGAAAATCGAAATCCCGCCCAGCGCCAGGCCGATCAAAAGATTCTTCCCCACCGCCTGCATCGCCTCCGAGCTTTCCATGAGAATTTCGTAAGCGACAATCGCACTCTGCCAGAAAGCGACTTCCGGGTATTCCTTGGTGACCGCGATGTGAATTTCAATTCCGTAAGTCAGAAACACGGCCCCGACGCACATCACAACGGCGATCAGGCTGCAAACGATCACGCTGCGGAGGTTATGCGTGCCGCCAAGATACGTAAATCCGTGAAAACAGCAGGCCGCGATCACGTACCCCGCGATGGCCGCAATGTACCCGGCCAGGCCGACCGCCACCCACAGCGCGACGCCGATCATTCCGCCCAACACCGCTCCCAGAAGCCCCATCCCCCAATTTTTCCCCGAAAGCGGCTCCGTTTTCTTCGACTGCTCACAGAAATTTTCGTGGCACGCCTCACACTGACACACCACCGCCTCTCCGCCGATCATATACAGCCCCACCCGTTCATGCGTCCCGCACTCAATGCATTTCGTGACGAAACGGTGCTGCACGAGCAACTGCTGCAACTGGCGGATGTAATTTCCCACCCACCGCAGCGTTTCCTCTTCCTCACCGGGCAAATCGCGGAACGAAATCGAGACGACGCCATACAGATTTTCCGCGTCTCCGCTCCAGGAGGCGTCAAACGCCCGCCCGCCGGAGGAGGCGACGAAATCCGTCAGCAGCCGTGCCAGTGCCTCCCCGCCCGCGGCATCCTGAGCCGTCACCCACGTGCCGACCCAAATGCTTTTCGCGGGACTTTCATTCTGCGTGACATAAAAAAGACAGTCCGACAAAAATCCCTGCACCGACGGCCCGTCCGCTTTATAAAACAGCCCCGTCTCCGCCACGATACGCTCTAGTGTGCTACTCATGACCGACTCCTTTCTTGTTCTGCAAGTAACATTTCTTTTCACCGCACCTCAGCGTCCGGCGTCCGCAACGCATGGCCATGCCGCGGGTCATTTTTCGTTAAACTGCACCATGTCCCCTTTTCCGTTTCTGCAGATCACCTCCAGGAAGTCCGGCGTCACCGCATCCCGCCCGCGCACCTGCACGCGCATGTGCCCGGCATGCTCCATGTCCGCGATTTTCTCGCGCTTTTCATTATTCATAATGTCTGCCACATCCCGGTGCACGGCCATCTCCACCGACGCCACATCCCGCCGCTGACTGGCCAGCAACAAAAGGCGAATCACCTCCAGCACCATGGTCTCCACCGACTTCAGCACGCCCAGCCCATGACAGTACGGACACTCCTGAAATACGCTCCGCTTAATACTCGGGCGAATCCGCTGCCGCGTCATTTCAATCAGCCCGAACGGACTGGTGCGCAAAATCTTCGTCCGCGCGCGATCCCGCTTCACCGCGTCCCGCAGCGCCCGCTCCACCCCCCGGCGGTGCTTTTCACGCCGCATGTCAATAAAATCGTTCACGATCACGCCACCCAAATCGCGCAGCCGCAACTGCCGCGCGATTTCCTTCGCCGCCAGCAGGTTAATCTGATACGCGTTATCCTCGGCCGAGTCGTCCGTGCGGAAACTGCCGCTATTCACGTCAATCGCCACCATGGCCTCCGCCTGATCAATCACGATCGACCCGCCACGCGGCAGCGGCACCACCCGGCTGTGAATCTTCCGAATCTCGTCATCCAGCTTATATTTATGGAAAAGCGGTTCCGTGCCCTCATACAATTTCAGGCTCTTCACATAATTCGGCATCACCTGCTCCAGAAAATCCTTCACCCGCTCATACGCTTCCGGTTCATCAATAATAATGGCACTCACCTGATCCGAGCAAATGTCGCGGATCGTGCGGATGAGAATATTACTTTCCTCGTACACCGTCACCGGGCCGGGGAAGGCGCGAACGCGGTTCACGATGGAATTCCAGAGCATCAAAAGATAATTCAGGTCTTGCGCCAACTCATTCCGCGTGCGGTCCACACCCGCCGTCCGCACAATGAAGCCCAGCCCCCGCGGCGGACGCAGTTCGTTCATGATGGCCTTCAGGCGCTTGCGGGCGGGCTCATCTTCAATTTTCCGCGAAATGCCCACGCGCCCCAGCGCCGGCATCAGCACCACATAACGCCCCGGAATGCTGATATACGTGGAAAGCGTGGGGCCTTTCGTTCCCAGCCCGTCTTTAATCACCTGCACCAGCACTTCATCACCGCGGGAAAGCACGTCCTGAATCAGCGGTTTTTTCAGCGGCCTCGCTCCGGCCTTCATGCTCCGCTGGCTGCCGTAACAGCTTTCCGGCGAGATGCCGCCCTGCTTAAAATATTGCGGCTCCAAATCACTGATATGCAAAAAACCATTCCGTCCGATGCCGAAATCGATGAACGCCGCCTGAATGCTCGGCTCAAGATTCACCACCACGCCTTTATAAATGTTCCCCACATAACTGTCCTGACTCGTGCGGTCCACATAAAGTTCCTCCAGCACGCCGTCCTCTACCACCGCGATCCGGCATTCCTCCGGCTGGGAAACGTTAATCAGCATTTCCTGTTTCATAAAAAGATTCCTGTATTCTTTCCTGGACGCACAAGAACGCGCCCATCTAAAAAATTCAAACGTGCAGATATCGTCAAGAATAAGAAAAATTGTAAGCGTTCAGCTAATTTTCCATTTTCTCGTCCCGGAGGGACATCATGTTTATAGAAAACACGCGGAAACGAATTCCACCGCTCCGTAGGTGCGGGATGTTCCTGGAACATGCTTTTTACGAAGATCTCACCCCTGACAGGGCGGAGATATTCATGGCGATTCCGTTTTCTATAAACATTGCGCTCCTACGGAGCGTTGCAATCGGAAATTTCACTGAAGCGTCACGAAAATTTCAAGAAACACTTTCCGCTTCCGGCTCCAGGATCACCCGGCTGCGCACGATGACGCTGCCCAGGGACTCCACGTCCGCGATTTCCAGCACCGCCAGCACGTCCCGCGGGCCGCAACTGTCGGGAATGTCGGCGCGCAGGCGAAAACGGAGCACACCGTCCTCCTCCAGCCCCAGAGAAATCAGACTGTGTTTCACATCCACCGTCTTTTCCTCCCGGCCAACCCGCTGCACCGGTAAAGTGTCTCGCTTCTCCACCCACGCCGCACGCCGGTTTAAATTCTCCCGGCGGTCCGCAGGCACCGCGAACACGTATTCGAAAAACTTCACCCGCGCTTTCGTCCGCACCGTAGGCAGCAGCTCCACGGCCAGAAATTCCACGCCCGGAATGGTCGCCTTCTGCAACCGTCCGCATAGAATCTCCGCGTCCGTCTGCTCGCCCATCTCCATCTCCAGGATTTCATCTTCCCCCACCACGCCCAGCGGCAGCGCCGCCGGAAAACTCACACGCGGTTTCGGGTGAAATCCCTCGCTCATGGAGGGCTTAATATAAGCCCGGCGCAACAAGCGAAAAAAGCACTCCATGAAGTCGCGATGGCCGATAAAACGTAAATCGCCACGTTTCGCGAATCGCACTCTTATTCGTTGACGAATCATCCTCCGTCCAACTAAAAAAATTTACTTTCGTATATCCCATGACCGGCCCGCGACGAGCATGGCCGATCGAACTGTATGCGTCGCGTTCGCGACTGGTGAAACGGCCTTCAGCCTGATGAATCGCCATAAGGCTTGTGAATCGCGGCATACGCCGCCGGTGAAATTTCTTCACCAGCACGCCGTGCGATTCACTGTCACGCAGTGACGATTCACTCACCGCCATGCGGCATTTCACTTTTTTGGGCAGCCACTTTGAGGGGTGTCTGCCATCAACCCAGCAGGTCATCCGGATCCGGAAAAACCTTGCGCAACTCGGACTTCAGGTAATTTTTCACCTCGTCCGCCTTTTCCATCAGCAGAACCCGCTGCGCCACCGCTCGGCAGTGGGTCAGGTTCAAACCGCGGCAAATATTCTTCACTTCCGGGATGCTCCGCGGCGAAACACTCAGCGTTCGCAGTCCCAGACCTAATAATAGCATCGTGTTATGCGGATTCCCACCCATCTGGCCGCAAAGACTCACCGGAACCTGGCGCTCCTTGAGCTGCTCCGCACGCCGGGCGCCTTCCATCGTCATGTGGATGAGCTTGATCACCGCCGGGTCGCACGCGTTAAACAGATGAACCACCTCCCGATTCGTCCGGTCCACGGCCAGTGCGTACTGCGTTAAATCATTCGTGCCGATACTCAGAAAATCTACCTGCGACGCGAAATGGTCGATCATCAGCACCGTGCTGGGCACCTCCACCATGATACCCAGATCGATCTTCTCGCCGAACGGAATTCCCTCTTCGCGCAGGTCTTCCTTCACGTCTTCGATGATCATTTTCGCTTGCTGAAACTCCAGCACCGTCGTCACCAGCGGAAACATCACCTTCACAGGGTGCTTCGCGCTGACACGCAAAATCGCCCGCAGCTGTTTCCGGAAAATGTCGATCCGTTTCAGTGAAAGCCGGATGCTGCGCAGGCCCAGGCACGGATTTTTTTCTTCGTCGATAAAATAATCTTTCCCGCCGGGAAGCGTTTTACGCTGCAGCAGTTTATCGGCGCCCAGATCCACCGTGCGGATTGTCACCGGCCGGCCGGCCATCGTTTCACACACATATTTATACGCGTTATAATGATCTTCCTCGTCCGGAAAATCGCCGCCCAGATAAAGAAACTCGGTGCGATAAAGCCCGATCCCCTCCGCGCCGCTTTCGAGGCAATTCCCCGCCTCGATCGGGAATTCGATATTCCCCAGCAGCGTGATCCTCACCCCGTCGGCCGTCGTCGCCGGCAAATCGCGCAGCGACTTTAATTGCGTGTCGATCGAGTGGCGGTGCGACTCGCGATACGTATAATAATCCAGCGTTGCCTGGTCGGGGGAAAGAATAATCAGCCCCTTGTCGCCATCGACGATCACCGAATCGCCGGAAGCGATTTTGTCGAGAAATTCGCCCACGCCCACCACGGCGGGGATTTGCATGGCCTCGGCCACGATCGCCGTGTGACTGCTGGGGCCACCGACTTCTGTCACCAGCGCCTGTACCAGGGCGGTGTCCATAGCCGCCGTTTCGCTGGGCGTCAGGTCATGCGCAAAAAGAATCACCCGCGACTTGATTTGCAGCGTTTTTTTCTCGTATCCCAACAGGCGCAGCAACCGCCGCTGGAGATCCACCATGTCGTTCGCACGCTGCGCGAGATACTCATTCTGCATGTCCTGAAAGATCGTGACATACTCCTGAAAGACCTGGCTGACCGCACTCTCCGCGACCAAACGCTCCACCGAAATGGCCTCCCGGATTTTCGTCTGCAAACGCTCGTCGTGAAGCATCGCAAGGTGCGCCTCAAAGATCGCCCCGTACTGCTTTCCCAACTTCTGCGTCACCGCCTCGCTGCTGAGACGAATTTCTTCGTACGCAAGCTCCAGCGCCTCGTTAAAACGCGCCAGTTCACGCGGAACATCCTCAGCGGAACAGTTAATCCTCGCAGCCTGGGCGCCTCCGCTATCAAAAACCAAGGCTTTTCCGATAGCAATCCCCGGCGAAACCGCGATTCCTTGCAATCTAATCATCAGCGGCCCATTCTCTCATCGGTTATCAGATAAGTCGGCGGTATCTCTTTACCTCGTTTCCTTCCGCAAATGCTTAAAACCGGCATCCCACCGCCAGGACAGGACGCCGATCTGCAAATCGCGCAAACAAAACATGTGCCGTGGAAGGAGCGATTCACACACTCCCTCCCCGGACACGCGATCAAGCACCACGCGAATCGGCGGACTCAGCCCAGATCTTCCGGAATTTCTTCGAACGGAAATCCGTCGCGAAACATCGTCGCCAGGGTTTTCGCCGCCTCGCCGCTATCGGGCCCTTTCGCCGTGATGGTTACTTGCGTGCCTTTATGGGCAGCCAACAGTAAAATTTCAAAAATACCGCGGGCGTCCACTTTCTGGCCGTTCGCCTCCAGCTCAATCACCGACTGAAACCGCGAGGCGGCTTTCGCAACCATCGACGCAGGCCGGATGTGCAAACCGTTTTCGTTGCACACCACAACCTTCTCCACACACGCATTTTTTGTATTTGTTCCAAAACTCATTTTACTTACACCGCGTATTTGCCTTCATCTGCTTCATCCAGTAACTGGATCACTTCATCCGGCGACTTCACCTGCGTGATAAAACGGCGGAACATATCATCCCGCAACTGACGGGAGATGTGCTCCAGTGCCCGCAAATGCTCCTGCGGATCGTCCGGAGGCGAGACCAGCAGGAACAGCACATTCACTGGCTGCCCGTCCAAGCTGTCAAACTTCACGCCGCCGGGGCTAACCGCCACCGTGCCCACCATCTGCTTGATGCTGGCATGCTTCGTATGCGGAACGGCAACACACCGACCAATACCCGTGCTGCCAAGCTCTTCCCGCTTCATGATGGCCTTCACAATATCTTCATACTGCTCCGGCGCAATTTTCCCGGCTTCACGCAACGAGGCGACCATCTCGCGAATCACGTCTTCTTTTTCAGTCGCTTTCAAGTCCACCTGAATGGACTCTAAACATATAAATTCCGCGAATTTCATGCGCGCGGGTCTCCTTATGTTCTTTATTGGCACAAAAATGATGAATATAACCCAGGCATATCGGCGGAAAAACCACCCGAAAGCCCACGAAATCCGGCGTAAAACAGCGACATTCGCCGCACACCGGAAAGTTTTGCTCCGCCTCCGTTTTCCTTCCCCGCCGCCGCTGACCTGCTAAAAACAGGCTCTCGGCATACCGAGAACAAAAAACATAAGGCACGCAGAGTCGATTATTCCTGCGACTCACCGCCGCCGCGATGCGAGTCGATTTTCTTTTCCTTGGCTTTCTTCAACTGGTGCTCCAGTTTCCGAATCGCTTCGTTCAGCGAAGCGAAAAGCTCGCCGCTTTGCGTCTGAACGTAAAACTCGCGTTTCCGCTCCACATGAACCTGAATTTCGATCGCCGGATTCCCCGACGTTTCCAGATCCACCACCACGTCGATCGCCGTGATGTGGTCCATAAAACGCGCTAGCTTACTGACGTCCGCCGTGATTTTTTCCCGGGCCTGATCACCCAACTCCCCGTGACGAGCGGTAATATTAACTTGCATGACAAAATTCCTTCCTCACCGATAAATCCGCAAAGATTCCTGATGTAAAAAGCTGTGTGAAAGCCTTTCGCGGCGCTGCGGACTCGCCCAGCGCCCGTTCATAGGCAACTTCCATACCAAGGATGCCATTCCATGAAAAACTTCTTCACACGATATGATGATAACCCCTTTTCCCACGATATGCAAGCGGCCCCCCGAAAGAGAGCGCGAAAAATCTTTTTTTTGCTCAAAATATTACATATTTTATTCAAACCGCATTCAAAAAGATTTTTTCTTCCGTTACATCTTTCCAAAAAAGTCAGTTATCCACAAAAATTTCCGGATTACTCTCCACAAATTCGCGCCACCGCTGAATACCGGCCGCTCGTTGCGACGCGGGCTGTTCCGGCTTATAATTTATCGGCTTATCGCCCTTAAAAAACCGCTGAAGATTCCAATTCGCCAGGATCCGCGCGGAAATATCCTCTTCATTCAGGGCCGTCAGCAGATCCAGTGCATCCGCGTGCGACATTTTCGGAGGCTGAAACGCCCATAACAGGCGGTACGCGCGCTTCGCCTGCGGGCTGTACAGATCAAAACCCCGCTGAACATCCGCCGACTGCCCCGCGCCGCGAACCATCGCTTCACGCAGCTCGTCCACATATTTCCCCCAATTTTTGCTCTCTTCCGGCTTATTCAGCGCACTGACCATCCGGGAAAAATTCCCCAGCTGCCCCAGATTGCGAGTCGCCAGCCACGTCACGTCTTTATTCCGATCTTCGGTCAGCTCCATCAGTTCGCGCTCCAGCCGCCCGCCGACATTCAGCACTTTCGCCATGGTGTCCACCGCCACCTGCTGAGCGGCTTCCATCTCCACGGGCTCCACCCACACCGGAGCCGCGCGCAGCACGGGGTCAAGCTGGGAATTCGCCAGCCGCACGAAAGAACCCGCCGCAATCGCCACCGGCTCCGCACCCACATACGGCTGCACCACCACCGTGCCGCGAATGACGTGCACATTAATATTCACCGGCACGCCCAGACTTTCCGGCGGCACCGTAAACCGTTTCGCGCGATGCACTTCCACCGCGACACACGTGTTTTCCTGCGCGAAACACAGTCGGCCTGAATACCCCGGGAAAGTCGCGAGCACCGTTCCGGGAAAGTCGTTATCTTCGTCTTCGAACGTTTCAAAAAGAAAACGCCCGTATTCCACCGCCAGCACCGGCGTTTCGCCGCTCTCGGCTTGCTCCACCCGCAGTTCCGCCGCGCCGACGAACGTCACGTCCACCTGATCCGCCACGGAAACCACCGGCCGAAAACCATTAAAAGATACCAGCCTGGAGCCGGTCATCACGCCTGCCTGAGAAGCCAGCCGCCCCCACGCTCCTTCGCGCGAATTAAACTCCGCCAGCACCTGCGTCGCCTGACTTTCCAACCGCCCCACACGTTTCGGCGGACGCACGCGGATAATCGGCGACTCGCCTCCACCCGCACCATTCACAGCACCCGTACCGGGCCCTGTCACGGGCACATCTCCCGCCGGCTCCGTACCTGTTCTGACCGGAACCTCGACCGTCGGCTCTCCCGTAAGCGTCCCCGGACGCACCACCGCCACGCCCGCGGGCTCTTCCTCACCCGTCACCCCACCGGGTGTCCCAGGCTTCACCGGCGCAACCGCCCCCGTCTCCGGGCCCGTCACCGCAATTCCTGCCGCAGCCGGGTCAAAACGCGGCTCCGTCGTGTCCGCCTCCCCGGTATCCGCCGTTAACTCCCCCTCCGGAACCACATCCGGCTTCACCGGTTTCTCCGCCTCCGGCTTCCCCTGATCCGCGGGCTTCACCGGGGTAACATCTTCCGGCTTCACAGGATCCACGGTCTTTACCGGCGTGACATTATCCGGCTTCACCGGCTCCACATGTTTCACAGCCTCCGGCGTTTCCACCGGCCCGCCCTTTTCCACACCGCCGGGATCTTCCGTCGCCGCCGGCCCGAAAGGCAGCATCTTTATCGCCAACTGCCCGACCTGCGATTCCGGATAAAACCGCCCCACTCCCCAAAACGCCAGCAGCAACAGGGCCGCCAGCACCAGCGCCCGCAGGATCAGCTTCATGAAGGAACCTTTTTTCGGCTCCTCCGCCTGCATCGCCGCCGAGGAAATACCGTGCGTCAGCTCATTCATCACATTCGCCACGGACTTCGCGGCCGCTTCATCCTCATAAACGGTGAAGTATTTATCGTGCATGTCATAAATCCGGCGCCGCACCTCCGCGTTCACCTCTGCCGGCTCACCCAGCACCATGGTCAGAATCTGGTGACAGGACGCCACCTCCGCCAGCACCACATCCGAGTGAATGCAGTGCTTCTCATATTCCACCACATCATCCGTCGGCATGAAATTATCCAGATATTCCGCCGCCGTATTCGGATCCCCCATGGGCGTGGAGTCCAGAACGATCGACGCGGGCAGGAACGGAATGGCCAGCACCGTCTGAATCTGGTTTTTCAGTCCCGTCGCCAGCTCGCTTTCCGCCACTTTTTGCGCGATAATCGCCGCGTCTTCCGCCGGGAGATTTTCATCCATCCACGCCAGTAAAGCTCGTAATGTTAAACGCATGATCCTGTCCTCCGAGTGAGAATGGCACCAAAAACCAAGAAATCGACAAAAATTTCCCGCTCACTATTATTAGTGCCGTTTCCTCTCCGGCTCCGTACAAACTTTCCCGGATTTTTTCGATTTTTCACAAAAAAAACGCAAATCCCCCCCCTTCAGCCCAGCATTTTCGATTCTGCTCTTGCGTAAATTTCTGTTATTCCATACACTACAGCCGCGAAACTGAATATTTTAACGTCATCCTGCACCCCTAGATTCATGGAAGATTACGCGATTCCCCGTCCCGCCACGCGTCACTGCCGGCTCACCCACCGGGAATTCACCTCCGGCGAGTCCTTTTATGCCGTCTTGGTGGAGGAAAAGAAGAATTACGTCCTTTATGATTACGCGCTGGACGCCTGGACGGGCCCGCCGCCCGGCACCGTAGGCTACTGGATGGCGAAAATGTCGGAAAAAAAAGACCCGACCCGGAAGAAGATGGCCGTCAACGACATCCTGCTGGCCGTTTTCGACAACCTCACCGGCGACACCCAGCAGCAGGACAAATTATACATTTTATCCCTTTTAATGATACGGCGGCGCATTTTTCGGCTCGACGACGAAAATACCTCCGCGCTGGACGCTTCCTGCCTGGCGATTTACTGTCCCCGCCGCGACGAATCTTACACGATTCCCGCCGTGGTTCCGGAGGCCGTACGTCAGGCCGAAATCCAGGATGAGTTGGCCCAACTGCTCATGGGTGAGCCCGACGCCTCCACGGCCCAGGTACAAATCGACGCCCAAGCCCTCCTGGAAACCGACGAGCTGGCCATCCCCGAAATTACCGAAATCGACGATTTTTCCTAACCCCAAATCGCCATGAATTCCCTGCTACGAACCACCCTGCTGCTGACGCTACTGGCCTGCACCCTCCCCGGTGCGGGCTGCATGTCCATGCAACAGTCGTGGCGGCGATTTTTCCAGCGCGACACGCCGATTCCCCAGCAGGCACAGATCGCCGAGAACGCTACGCTGGCAGAAGTCGTCACCGTGGTGAATCGCAATTTGGAGCGCATTCAGACCTTCCACACCCAGGACGCGTCCATCAGCGGAACCAACATGCCCGCTACGCTGCGAGGCGAAATCGCCTTCCGCCGCCCCGGACTCTTCCGTCTCCGCGGCAGCACCGGCCTCACGGGCGCGGAGCTGGATGTCGGCAAAAACGAAACCCTCTCCTGGTTCTGGATCCGCATGTGGGAGCCCAAAGGCGTGTATTTCTGCCGCAACGATCAGTACGCGGCCTGCGAGGCGGTCAAGCGGCTACCCATCGACCCGAACATGATGGCCGACGCCCTGGGCCTGAGCCTGCTCGACCCCAGCCAGCCTTACGATGGCCCCAAACCCGTAAAAATCAATCATAACGGCCAGGATTCCATCGACCCCTACCATCTCGCCCTGCACCTGAAAGAGCGGAACGCCCAGGGCCAAACCCGCACGCGGATCATTCTCATCAACCGTATGCGCGGCCTGCCCGCCGCCCAGCAGATTTACGACCAGTACGAACGCCTGGTTTTCGAGGCCCGCGTCAAAACCTACAACACCGACCCCGACACCGGCATTTCCACCCCCCAGACGCTCACCATCCGCTGTCCGCTGGAAAATAACGGCAAAGGCATGACGCTCAACATCAATTTCGGCCGCTACTTCATCAATTCGCTCGACCCGAAATTCAACTGGTCCATGCCCGCCCACCCGGGGTATCCGCCGACGGACTTAATGACCCTTTCCCCGGAAGCGCGGTAAGAGGGAAGGTGCGAGGAAAATTATTCCTAATTTCTCATTCCTGATTTCCCCAAGTCTTCCGCTTCCGCCATGCTGACGCTCAGCCGCTGGATGGCGGTAGCTTTTCCGGTGATGTACTCGAAATCGACGATCGTTCCGTGCAGCCATACATCTTCCTCGGCCACATCATAAATCGTGGGGCGGGCCGTGATCATCGTCTCCAGCACGCGGTCGATGCGCCGCCCGATGATGCTGGTCATGGGGCCCGTCATGCCCACGTCACACTGGAACGCGGTGCCGCCGGGATAAATCTGTTCATCCGCCGTGACCACATGCGTGTGCGTGCCCAGTACCGCCGTCACGCGCCCGGCCAGGTGCCGCCCCATGGCCTGCATGTCACTGGTCGCCTCGGCATGAAAGTCCACAAGAATAATCTTCACATCCGCCGGCAGCGTTTTCAGAATCCGGTCCACCGCGTGAAACGGGCAATCCACGGGCTGCATGAACACGCGGCCCAAAAGATTAATCACCGCCGCGCGGGCGCCGTGCGTCAGTTCCAGGATCACGTGCCCCTTCCCCGGCGACTCGGTGGGGTAATTAGCCGGGCGGATGATTTTCGGCTCGCGCTCCAGCACCGGAATGATTTCCTTGCGGCGGAACACATGATCGCCCATGGTCAGGCAGTCGACGCCCGCGTCCGTCAGCTCTTTATAATTCGCCGGCGTCAGCCCCGACCCGGACGCCGCGTTCTCGGCATTCGCCGTCACCAGCGTCAGGCCGTGCTTTTCCCGCAGCCCCTTCACCGCCTTCACCACGATCTTCCGCCCCGGCTGCCCGACGATATCCCCGATATGCAATAACCGCATGATTGTCACACCTTCCTTCGCACCCCGATAACGCAAATATCATCCGCGTTGGGCACGGGGCCGACGAAACGCTGGATGTCGCGGATGAGGGTGCGGCCCTGCTCTTCCACCGACTTGAAGGGCGTGCTCCAACATTCCAGGACGCGGGCCAGGCCGAACATCTCGCCGCGCTCGTTGACGGCGTCCGTCACCCCGTCGGTGAAGAAGAACAGCGACTGCCCCGGCTCCAGCGTCAGCGTGACATCCTCGTACCGCGAATTGGCCAGCACGCCCACCGGCAGCCCGCTGGCGATTTTGTCCAGCACCTCCACTTTTCCGTTGGCCGAGACCAGCAGCGGCGGCACGTGCCCCGCGTTGACCAGCGTCACATGGTGCGTCTGCGGCTCCAGCACCCCCGCGATGAGCGTCACGAAACGGTCGTCCCACCGGTCGTCGCAAAACGTGTTATTCACATCGAAAAGTGCGTCCGCCAGCGTGGGGTTCATCGCCAGATGGTAACGGTTCTCGGCCGATAGTTTCGCCATCAGCAGCGACGCGGAAATCCCCTTCCCGGAGACGTCGCCCAGCGCACACGCCAGGCGGTCGCCGGAAAGCGGCACGTAATCGTAATAATCGCCGCCCAGCATCCGCGCGGGAGCGTAATAATCGAAAAATTCGTACCCCGTCACCAGGGGTTTATAAGCGGGCAAAAGCCCCTGCTGGACAGTGTGGGCCACCTCCAGCTCCCGCTGCAAGGCCTTCTCGGCGAGGGCCGCCTCCATCAACTGCGCATTCCGGACGGCAATCGTCGCCTGATTCGCCACACTAGCCAGAAGCTCCAGATCGTTCGGCGTGAACTTCCGCATGGTCGTCGCCGCGTCCAGCTGCAAAACACCCACCGCCGTCCCGTCAATCCCGATCAGCGGGGCACACATCATCGAGCGGATCGGCGACGAAACGATACTGTCGGCCATGTCGAAACGCGAGTCCGTCGCGGCGTCGGCCGAGAGAATCGCCTGCCCGTTGGAAATCACGTTCTGCAAAATCGTCCGGCTCAGCCGCACCTCCTCATTGTTCGGATTCCGCTGCTTCAGCGCCTTGGGCAGCAGCTTCCCCGAATCCGGGTCGCGGAGCACGATAATCCCACGATCCGCCTGCGGAAAAATATCAAAAAGGCTCTCCAAAATGTGCAGCAGCACCTCCTCCAGCTTCACCACTTCGCCCAGATGCCGGCCGATGGCAATCAGCGCCTTGAGCTTGTCGTCCGCCTTCACCGCGGTTTGGCCCATCTGGTTCTGATTTTTAAACATGTCGAACGTTGCCATGTACGACGATTTGTGATCCAGCGCATCCGTCTCGTCGTCGACCATCTGGGCCTGAAAATCGTCATGATTCTCGGGATCGTGCTCGTGGCCGTCCTCCATGAACGACATCAGGATGCTGCAAATCTGAATCCGGTCGCGACTGTGCAGCGCCACCGGCTCCCGAATCGCGATATTATTCAGCAGCGTCCCGTTCCGGCTGCCCAAATCCTCCAGATAATGCTTGCCGCCCTGATAAAAAATGCGGGCGTGCTTCCGACTCACCGCTGGCACCTCCAACAGAATTTCGCACTCCTGACTGCGCCCCAGCGTGACTGGATTTTCGCGAATCAGGAATGTTTTTCCAGGCGTCAAACCTTTAATTAAACGTAAAAGGGCCATAATGGAGGGTCTCGATTCTGGTTTTATGAAAATTGAATGATTGAATGCGGCAAAAATTGCGTAACTTATATGTCTATTATAATATTAAACAGAAAAAATGGAAGAATAAAAGCCCCTTACTCCATAAAATTAGGGAATTTCTTCTCAAAAATAGCCTCAAGAGACCGCTCGGCCGGCCCGAAATAAAAAAGAAACCGCACGGATTCCGCCGGATCAGTGGCCGTGACAGCATCCGCCGCAGCATGACGGCCCACGCGGGGCACACTTTCCGGTGTCCGCGGCAGCGCAATTCGCCGGGGCTTTTCCGTGAGGCGAAGACGGCACGCTCAGCTTTCGCCGCAATTCATCGGACTTACACGCCGGGCAGCACGGTTTTTTTCCGCCTGTGACCAGTTCCTCAAACTCGGTGTTACATTTTTCGCACACGTATTCATAAATCGGCATAAATCACCTCGT
>JAVBLI010000007.1:0-185146 GCA_031553595.1 Thermoguttaceae bacterium
GGCAGCTGGCCGGCGGCGCGGGGGTCGGGTTGCGTGGCGGCGTCGAGCGCGCGGGCCAGGCCTTTGAAAACCGCCTCGGCTACGTGGTGCGGCTCCTCGCCGTACTCGAGGTGCACGTGCAGGTTGCACGCAAGGGCGTTGCTGAACGCGCGGCAGAATTCCTTCACGAGTATGATATTGAAATCGCGCACAAACATCGTCGGAGCGTTCGCGTCGTAAACGAGGTGCGCGCGTCCGCCGAGGTCGACGACGACGCGTGCGAGCGATTCGTCCATGGGGAGCAGGAAAAAGCCGTAGCGGCGGATGCCGAGCTTGTCGCCGAGCGCGGCCTTGAACGCCTCGCCGAGCACGATGCCGACATCCTCGACAGTGTGGTGATAATCGACGGCGACATCGCCTTTGCACGTCACCTCGAGATCGAAGAGGCCGTGTTTGGCGAAGAGGGTGAGCATGTGATCGAAAAAGGGCACGCCGGTGTCGATCACCGAGCGGCCGGAGCCGTCGATGGCGAGTGTGAGCTTGATGTCGGTTTCCGCGGTTTTGCGCGCGATTTTTGCTATGCGTTTTTGTGCCATGCCAGGAGTGTTTTTTCGAGGACGAGCATTTCGTCGTCGCTCCCGACACTGATGCGCAGGAAGGGGGCGGTCAAGGGATGGTTGGGGAAATAGCGCACGAGGACCTTGTGGGCGCAGAGATGGTCGTAGGCGGATTTCGCGATGGCGGGGCCGGACTCGCCGCGCGCGTTGCGGGGCTCCACGAAGAGGAAATTGGCCTGCGAGGGATAGGTGAACCAGCCGCGCGCGGCGAAGGCGGCGGCGGCGCGGTCGCGGGTGTTTTTGACGCGGGCGATGATGCCGTCGTAGTAGGCGGTGTCGTTGATGGCGGCGAGGGCGGCGGCCTGCGAGAGGCGGGAGACGTTGTAGCTGTCGCGCACGCGGTCGAGCACGTCGATGACGCCGGGGTGCGCGAGCGCGTAGCCGACGCGGATGCCGGCGAGGGCGTGTGATTTCGAGAGCGTGCGCACGACGACGGCGTTGGCGTGGCGCGCGAGGAGCGGCACGGCGTTTTCCGCGGCGAAGGGCGCGTAGGCTTCGTCGACGACGAGGAGGCCGCGATAGGCGGCGAGGATTTTTTCGATGTAGGCGTTTGCAAAGCCGACTCCGGTGGGGGCGTTTGGCGAGGTGAGAAACAGGATCGGCGCGGTGGAGGCGGCGATTTTTTCGACGGGCAGGCGCATGTCGCGTCCGAAGGGGATGGCTTCGCAGCGTCCGTCCTGGATGGCGACGAGCACGGGGTAGAGCGAGTAGCTGGGCACGGTGTGCGCGAGGGGCGCGGCGGCGGAGCAGTAGGCGCGGACGAGGAGGTTGAGTATGTCGTCGGAGCCGTTGCCGATGCAGACGTGCGCGGCGGTGAGGGCGGGGAGTTCGCGGGCGTGGTACGCGGCGATGGCGGCTCGGAGGGGGGCGCTGGCGGGATTCGGGTAGAGGCGCAGGCTGGCGCCGGCGTCGGCGCCCGAACCGAGTTCGCGCATGACGGCCTCGGCGACGCGCGGGCTGGGCGGGTAGGGGCACTCGTTGGTGTTGAGTTTCACCCAGCCGGGTCCGGTGGGTTGCAGGCCGGGAGTGTAAGCGTGCAGCGTGGAAATGTGAGGGAGCGGAGGCGGAAGCGTGGCTGCCGAGGAGGCGGAAGTGGCGGAGTCGGAGGACATGATGCGAAAGTGGGAAAGTAAAAGTCCCAAAGCCCAAAAATCCAAACCCCAAAAAATCTCAAAGGATGAAATTGCGGAATCTCAGATTTCGGAGGGCCGGTTCTGGCATGGGGAGCGGGATGCTCTCCTTGCTATCTGGCTGCGGCGTTGGCTGCGGCCGCGGTTTTCACCAGGTGCGGCGGTAGCCGAAGCTGAAGGCCCAGGGGCGTGTGTAGGAATCGGCCTTCGCGTATTCATAATCCAGATAGAACTGGCTTTTCTCGTCGAAGGTGTAGCTCATGCCTACGCCGGCTTCGACGCGTGTTCCGTCCATGTCGGGCCTGAAATAGCGATCGCCGGCGCGCATGCGTCCGCTGGAAGTGGTCACGGCGACGAGGCCGGCCTTTACGTAGGGTTTTAGCGAGGAGCCGGGGAGATCGCGGCCGGCGCGGAGCTGGATGCGATATTGGGTGAAGTTGGCCGGATCGTACTGCACGTCGATGTCGTTGCTGGTGGTGTAGGAGTCGCCGCCGAGCCGCGCATAGGCAATCTGGCCGGAGGGTTCGAGCCACCAGCCGGTGCGTTTGTTCATGAGCAGGCGGCCGACCTCGACCGAGAGACCCCAGGAGACGGTGCTGTACTCGGCGGTGTTGGTGAAGCCGTCGACCGAGTAGGCGGTGATTTTGTTTTTGTTGCCGGTGATGAGGAAGGTGGTGTCGCCATACCAGCCGTTGTCCTTGAGGTAGGTGAAGTAGAGGCCGACGCCGCGGGTGTTGGTGGTGTTGTCGCCACGCGCGGAGAAGTCGCGGCTGATGTGCGAGAGCGTCAGGTACGCGCCGAGGAGGTATTGGTTGTCTTCCCAGCGGTAGGTTTTGTCGCCGCCGAGGCTGACGCCGCCGACATCTTCGTCGAAGGCCGTGCCGGTGATGTCGTTGGTGGCGTCGAGGCGGTAGGTGTTGCCGTGCAGCCAGAAATTGCCGCCGGCGGAGGTGACGGTGGTGTAGGCGAGCGGGGATTGCTTGGTCTGCGGGGGCATCATGAGGGATTCCTGGCGAAGGTCGCCCATGCGCTGGCGCACGGAGTCGAGCAGGTAGGCCCATTCGAGGCCGGCGGCGCTGGCGGTGGAGAGGAGCGAGTCGGCGGTGTTGGTGAGTTTGTTGCTGTCGGAGAGGTACCAGGCGTTGGTATCGGAGAAGATGGTGCTCTGGGCGTCGCCGCGCGTGATGATGAGCAGGCCGATGCCGGACTCGGCGGTGCCGCTGAAGGTGGCGGTGGCGATATCGCTGCCGCTTTGGACGATGATGAGTTTGTGGCCGGCGGTGAGCTTTTGCGGGGTCTGGCTGTCGCGGTTGGAAACTATGACCCTGTAGTCGCCGGAGGCGGAGCCGCTGATGGTGAGCCGGTCGCCCATGGGCCTGCCGCCGGTGCCGGTGACGCCGTTGGAGATCGCGCCGTAGTCGGTGCGCATGATGATGACGCCCGAGGAGCCGGTAAGGGTCTGGAGGGTGACGTTGGCGTAGTCGGCGTAGGGCGCGCCGGTCGTGGGCTGGTTGGGGCCGAAACGGAGCGCGCCATCGGTGATGACGACGTTTTTAAGGGCGTGATCGTGGCCGCCGAGGCTGAGCACGGAGCTGCTGCCGGTTATGTTAATGTTGGCGACCGTGTCGAACTGGTGCGCCTTGCCGGCGGCGAGCATGCCGTTTTCGACGGAAATATCGCCCGTGTGGGAGAAGCCGCCGTTGAAGGTGAATGCGGAGGAGCCTGTCTTTCTGAGCAGGCCGCCACTGCCGGTAAAGGTGCCGGTGTAGCTGTAGTCGGCGTTCATTTCGAGCACGACGGTGCCGGTGTTGTAGACGTTGCCGATGGTGCCGTTGGAATAGGTCGTGGTGGTGGAGATTGTGGTCGTGCCCGACGTGGTGTCGGTGAAGGTGCTGGTGGTGGCAAGGCTCGCGAAGACGAAGAGGCCGGCGTTGTTGGTATCGGCCGCGAGCGTGCCGCTGTTGATGAACGTGGCGCCGGAGGCGACATTGACGGGGCCGGCGTTGCCGCCGGAACCGATGATCGCGCCGCGGTTCACGAGGGTGCCTTCGAGCACGCTGGTGGTGCCGGTGTAGGTGTTGGTGCCGGAGAGAGTCAGTGTGCCGGTGCCAACTTTTACCAGGCTGATTACGCCGGTGCCCTGTTGAGCGATCACGCCGGAGAACGTACTATTCCGGTTGTTGCTCCCGATTTGATACGTTGCGGTGTTATCCCCGCCGTTGCGGATCGTGCCCGTGCCGGAGAGGGAGCCGAGTTTGGCGGTGAGGCCGCCGACATCGATTCGCATTCCGTTAGCGGTATTGATCTCGAAATCCGCATTGCTGCCGTCAAATTCGTTGTTGACGATGATATAATTATTATTATATCCATCGGCGACCGTTACCTTCCCCGTGAATCCACCCAAATTGTTAAGCCTCAGTGAGTCGTTGCCGGTTTTAAGGATGTTTCCGTTGCCGGTAAGGGCCGGGGTGATGGTCGTTGTAGCGGTGATGTTCAGCGTGCCGTTGGCTTGAATGTTAATTCCTGATGTGGTCGCCAGACGGTCGTTGCTGTTGATGGCCAATGTTCCCCCGGAAATCGTCGTCGCGCCGGTGTAGGTGTTGGTGCCAGCGAGGGTCAGGGTTCCGGTGCCGACTTTATCCAGACTGACGACGCCGGTGCCCTGTTGCGCGATCACGCCGTTGAAGGTCGTGCTATGGTTGTTGCCTCCAATTTGATAAGTAACCGAGTTATTCGCTCCGTTGCGGATGGTGCCCGTCCCGGAAAGGGAGCCGAGCTTGGTGACCAGGCCGCCCACATCCACACGGATACCGTCGTTGACGTTCACCACAAAATCGGCGCCGCTGCCGTCGAACGTGGCCGCGTTGACACCGATATACCCGGCAGAGACCGTGATTTGCCCCGTGTAACCCGTCATGTTATTTACCCGCATAACAGCACCACCGGTTTTTTCAATGTTCGCGCTGCCGGAGATGGCGCCGGTGAAGGTCGTGTCGATGTCGGCTTTGATGATGGAGTTCGCCGTGACGCTTATCGGCGCGGACAAAGTCATGTTATTGCCCGTGGTGTTCAACGTGCCGCCGCTGAGAACGATTCCGGATGTAGCGGACAGGCAGTCGGTGTTGTTGACGGTCAATGTCCCGCCGGAAATGGTAGTCAGGCCGGTGTAGGTATTCGCCCCGGTGAGGGACAGCGCGCCCGGCCCGGCCTGGGTGAGACCGCCAGTGCCGCTGAGGATGCCGGAAAGCGTGATGCCGCCGCTGTCGGGCGTCGCGGTGTAAGTGTCGCCCCCCATGGCAATATCATTCGCATCCGTGCCGTCGCCGGTAATGGTATGGGCCCCCGTGTCGACAATGACCGCCGCATGGCTCGGCATGAGAAATAAGCAGCTGAAGCACACAAAAAATAAAGACGTGTAAAAAATTGTCGTTTTCATTTGATCCCCTAGAAAATGGTAAGGCCATAAATACCTAATTTAAAATCATTTTACATTATAGTCACCCGACACAATAAACGCAAGGAGAATTTTTGGCACTCACAAAAAAATTTTGAAAAACACAAATTTCAATCCGTCTGATAAAAAAACAGATATGCGAAATAAAACCGCTCTTGTCAAAAAAACAGAATTAGGTGATAATAAAATATGGCGGAGCGTGTGTATTCTCCGCATGGGACGTTTTTTTCCGCACACAAAAGTGTTAAAAATCTTATGTTTAATAAAATTATCGCGTTTTCCCTGAACCATCGGGTTTTGATTCTCGTGGCGATGGTGCTGTTGCTGGGTTTCGGTACTTATGAAACATTGCGGCTGCCGATCGACGTGCTGCCGGACCTGAGTCGGCCTCGGGTGACGGTCATGACGGAATGTGACGGCATGGCGCCGGAAGAGGTGGAGACGCTGGTGACCTTCCCGCTGGAGTCGGTCTTAAGCGGCACGACGGGCGTGGAGATCGTCCGCGGAAACTCGGCGGAGGGGCTTTCGACGATCGTACTGGACTTCGGCTGGGACACGGACGTGTATCGCGCGCGGCAGCTGGTTTCGGAACGCTTGCAGATGCTGGACGGGAAGCTGCCGGAGGGGGTGACGCCGGTGATGACGCCGGTGGCCTCGATCATGGGGCAGATCGCGATGCTCTCGGTGGCGGACGTGAATGCCGGGCTGCCGAAAGCGGAAAAAGAAGCGTTTCGGGCAAAAGGTGGGAAGATTCTCACGCCCATGGAGTTGCGGACGCTGGCGGATTGGGTTGTGCGGCTGCGGCTTCAGAGCACCGTCAGCGGCGTGTCCGAAATTTTCGTCACCGGCGGCGAGTTGCGCCAGTTTCAGGTGCTGGTGCGGACGAACGACATGCTGAAATACGGCGTGACGCTGGAAGAGGTGCAGGACGCCATCGTCCGCAGTAACCGGAACATCACGGGCGGGTACCTGCTCGCCCAAGGCGCGAATCAGTTGCTCGTGCGGTCCATCGGGCGGCTGCAAAACGCGGACGACTTGCGGCGGCTGGTAGTGAAGCCGTCAGGTGAGCGATCGGTGACGGTGGCGCAGATCGCGGACGTGGTCGAGGCACCGGCGGTGCCACTGGGCAGTTGTTCATCACTGATGAAGGGCAAAGACGGGAAAACCGTGCATTCGGAAGCAGTCGTGCTGACCATCGGGAAGCAGCCCAGCGCCGACACCCGCGTGGTGACGGAAGCGGTGCTGGCAGAGACGCGGGCCATCGAGCAGTCGCTGCAGACCGAATACCCCGGGCTGCGGATCGAGTGCCTGTATCAGCAGCGGGCGTTTATCGACCTGGCGATCACGAATTGCATCGACGCGCTGTGGCTGGGGGCCCTGCTGGTGCTGGTCGTGCTGTTCCTGTTTTTGATGAACGTCCGCACAACGCTGATTACGATTCTCACGATTCCGCTGTCGATCGTCGTGACGTGCCTGATTTTCGCGAAATTCGGGCTCTCGATTAACACCATGACGCTCGGCGGGCTGGCGGTGGCCATCGGGGAGCTGGTGGATGACGCGATCGTGGACGTCGAAAACGCCCTGCGGCGCATGCGGGAATTCTTCTTGAAGCGGTTTTTACGCGGCGAAACGGAAGAGGCACACACCGGCGGCGCGGTCGGCTCGGACATGCACACCCACGTCGGCGCGGACGCCCTGACCGGCACGCTGCACGTGACATATGACGCCAGCTGCGAAATCCGGAACTCCATCGTGTACGGCACGTTCATCGTGATCCTGGTCTTCATGCCGCTGTTTTTCCTGTCGGGGATCGAAGGCCGGCTGTTCATGCCGCTGGGCATGGCGTATATTCTGTCGATTCTAGCGTCGCTGGTGATTTCGCTGACAGTGACGCCCACGCTGGTGTCGGTGCTGCTGCCGGGGCTTGCGAAACGCATGGCGAAAAAGGACGCCCAGCGGGCGCTGGCGGCCGGGCAGACGACGGAAAGCGTGAACATGGAGGACGTGGAGAGCTCGGACGGCATCGTGCTGGGCAGCATGAAGTGGCTGGCCGGGGGCGCGATTCGCCTGAGTCTGCGTTTCCCCACGGCGGTGATTCTTGCCACGTGCGCGGCGGCGCTGACGGCGGGTGTCGCGTTTCTGAACCTCGGACGGGATTTCATGCCGCCGTTTAATGAAGGCGTCTTTCAGGCGAATATTGACTTAATGCCCGGCACGTCGCTGCGCATTTCGTCGGAAATCGCGGATAACCTCGCGCGGCAGTTCCAGGAGATTGACGGCGTCGAATCCGTCGTGCGGAAGACCGGCCGGGCGGAGCTGGACGATCACGTCGTGCCCGTAAATACCACGGAAATGGTGTGTCTGCTGGATCCGAAATCGAAACGTTCCATCGGCGAGATTCGGGATGATCTGGAGCGGTTGATCGCGGCCAGTAACGTGCCGGGGTCGGTGTCGTTTTACGATCAGCCCTTGCAGCACACCATCGCGCACCTGCGGTCGGGGGTGTATGCGAAGATCGCGATTAAGATTCAGGGCGAAAACCTCGAGGAACTCCGCCGGCGCGCGAACCGCATTAAGGAGCTCATCACGCCCGTCGACGGCACGGGAAATATCCGCGTCACGCCCATCCAGATCGACATTCCGCAGGTGCGGGTCGAGTTGGATCGCGATAAACTGGCGTTTTACGGCCTGACGCCCGACGAGGTGAACGAGACGATCGAGCTGGCGATGAAAGGCCGGGTGGTGACGGAGCTGCTGGAAGGGCAGCGGACGTTCGGCGTGATGCTGCGGATGGCCGAGCAGTGGCGTGAGGATGAAAATCAGTTCCGGCATTTGCCCATCGCGCTGCCGAACGGGAAGGGGAGCATCCCGCTGGAGGCGGTGACGTCGCTGATCGACTTCCGGGCGCACGGCCCCAGCCAGATCGACCATGAAGGCGCCCGCCGGCAGTTGATCGTGCAGTGTTCGCCGCCGAAACGCAGCTCGATTGACGTGGTCACGGATATCGAAGCGGCCCTGGCGCCGCACATGGCCGAGCTGACCGCGAATAATTACACGGTGACGCTGGCCGGGCTGTTTCAGAGTGAGCGCGAGGCGTCGCAACGGATCGTGCTGCTGTCGGTGCTGTCGCTGATCGGAATTTTCCTCGTGCTTTACACCATGTTCAAAAGCGCGAACCTTTCGCTGCAGGTCATGATGGCGCTGCCCATGGCGATGATCGGGGCCGTCGCGGCCCTGTACCTCACCGGGCAACTGCGGACCATCCCGGCCCTGGTGGGCATGATTTCGCTGTGCGGCATCGCGTCGCGGAACGGCATCCTGCTGATCGACCATTATTTCCACCTCGTGAAATATGAAGGGAAAACGTGGTCGAAGGAGATGATCGTCCAGGCCGGACGCGACCGCGTTGCGCCGGTGCTGATGACGGCGCTGACATCCGGCGTGGGCCTGCTGCCGCTGACGTTCCATCCGGAAATGCCCGGCCGTGAGATTTTGTATCCCATCGCCGTGGTGATGATCGGCGGGCTGCTGTCCTCGACGCTGATGGAGTTTTTCGTCCGGCCGGCGCTGTTTTGGAAGTTCTGGACGCAGAAACGCGACGGGGAGAAAGAGTGAAAATGAGGAATTATAAGAACAGCAGCCGGGAATGGAGCGCTAGCGGAATGACCGGATAGAAGTGCGAAAATACTCGGCCATTTTATCCGGTCTCTACGCGTCACAGCGCTCCCGGCTGCTGTTTTTATGGCTGCATTGATTTTGGATATGTTCCAAGATATGCCATGTCGGCATCGGTCATCTTTCCGGTCGAGTTGGCGACGATGCCATCCTCGGAAATTGTTCACTTCATCAGGTCGCCCTGCCCGGATACCTTACATTCCACCAGTTTATCCTGAAGATCCATGAGCCCGATGGTAGTGATGTTTGGGCACCCTTTGAGATTGAGGCTCCGCAGCCATGCCAATCCTTTGAGGTGTGCCAGTCCGGCATCCGTGATTTGCATGCAATCATTGAGGTTGATCGATTCAAGCTGCGTCAGGCCGCTAAGGTAAGCCAACTCGGCATCCGTGGCGTCCTTTACCGGGTTGGCTTCGGTACCGTCACTGGAAATTCCGAGGCGTTCCACCGCGCGCGGGTGAGGCAGTGGAGCGAAAATCCGGCATTGCGGCAATGCGTCTTTTAATTCAAAAATGCCCGGCGTCGTAACCAGAGCGCAATCGTCAAGCCGCAGCGTTTGCAGCGATGTCAGCCACTTCAGGTACTGAAGCCCCTTATCGGTAATCCAATCGCAATCTGTCAGATCCAGTATTTGCAACAGCGGCCAATCTCTCAGGTGCGCCAGCTCTGCATCGGTAATGTCCCTGGCAGGAGCGGCAGCGGTCCCCCCTTTGGAAACTCCCAGACGTGCGGCTATGCCGGCGGTCGATTTATCCGCGGCATTCCCGGTGGCAATTTCGGAAGGCATGACCGCCGCCGAAGCGACCACGGATATGTCATTACCGGATATTCCTTCACCGGATACTTCAACACGATTTCCAGCATTCCATTTCCAAAATCCCCAAAAGGCGGCCAAGACCAAGAGCAAGCACGTGATACCGAGAATTCGATAACGGAAAGAATGGGAAGGTGCCCCAGAACGTTTTGTAGCGGATAGATTCCGCTTCGTCGGTGGCTGGATGAAAGTTTTCCGGCCTTTGAGAGCGTCTACAAACTCCTGACATGATGGGAAGCGGCTTTTGCGTTCTTTAGACAGCGCACGCTTAATGGCAGCGTTCACGACGGACGGTTGGTCGGGGATAGGAGGAGGCGCTTGGTTTTTCACCAGAATGTGGAGGACGCCCGAATCCTCCGCTACAAACGGCAATCCGCCGGCCAGGATTTCATAGGCGGTGACGGCCAGGGCGTATTGATCAGTCGAAGCATCCTGTTTTTGTCCATTCCATTGCTCCGGGGCCATGTAAGAGTAGGTGCCGGATGCGCCCATGGATTGATGTGAAATACGCGAGAGCGAGGCGCGAAAAGTGGCCGCCAGACCGAAGTCGATGAGCTGTACATCCGTGATTTCCAGCGTTTTCGGATCGCCCAGCACCATGATGTTTTCCGGTTTAATATCCCGGTGAATCACACTTTTCCGGTGGGCGTAGTCCAGTGCCGACGCAATCGGCGCTAAAATCTGCACGAGTGTCGCTGCCGGAAACGACCACGAAGGCTGGCATGCTTCCCGAACGAATTTTCCCAGCGTCATCCCAGGGACATATTTCATGACGATATACGTCCCGAAGCCCGGTGTGCTTTTCATCGCGTAGAGCGGGCAGATATGCTCGTGCTGCAAGCCATGCACCTGAGCGAACATCGCCTCAACCCGTACCATTTCCTCCTCGGCGCCGGCGATTTCCTTCGGTACAAACTTGATCGCGACCTCCCGCTTCCCGGGAATATCCTTCGCCTGCCAGACCTCCCCCATGCCGCCCCGGCCGATCCTCGTGAGCAATTCGTAATCGTCGAATAGCATCCCCATAGAAAATCCCGACCAGGGAGCATGTCGGAGAACAGTTTTTTGAGGAAAACCAGGCAAGTCATTCGGGTAATCGTTCATGGTAGGCTTGATTCTGATAGATTTTTATGCAAAAACATGAAGTTAATTCTGATGGCGTCGCCGGCAAAACAATTGAAATTCCATTCTGTTTGGCAGACATCAAGATAACATCATGTTACCATATGTTTTATCGAAAATCAATAAGAATTGAATTTTGATTGTTGAATGGTGTGAAAAATGCTGTTTAAAACAGAAAATCAAGGTGCCATTTCCAACCAACGCCCCATCGCTGTTGAGATTACAAATCCGTCGGTGAGCAGGAGGCGCATGGCTTGCAGCGGTGTCGGCAGGGTGTATAATAAAAAACGCTTCGGGAGTTTTTTTGTAGAAAACTTGCCCTCATCATGACGGTTTGTTATGCGAGCAAATATCGTAAGGAGATGACAATGAATGAATTTCGTTCGCCGGAGCCGGAAATGCCTGGGTATGAGACGGAGATGCAGGAAGACGCGTCGCAGCCCCCGGTGCCGCGGCTGTTGGTGCTTTTATTGGTCGCGGCGTGTGGGATCACGGTACTGCTGTTGCCGCTTTCGTCGGTGCTGTACACAGCGCTTGCGTGGCGGATGGCCATGAATCTGATGATGGGGCTGCTTTTGGGCACGGCGCTGGCGGTACCCGTGATGTGGCTGCTGGTGATGCGGGCCCTGCCGGACGCGATTCGCTGGCGGATGCGGACGTATCGCCGAATTCTGAATGCCGGGTATGTTCTCACGCTGGTCTGCTTCACGTCGCCGTTTATGATGCTGCTTTTCGGGCCCCCGTCGGGAGCCGTCGGAGATGCCATGGTGATGCTTTCCACGGCCGGCTTCTGCGTGTATATCGTGACATGCCTGACGCAGTTGATCGCCTGCATCGTGCTGATTTGCGTTTTCCCCGGCTCGCTGTCGGGATACGCCCTGGGAACCCACGTGGCGTTGTGCGCGGCACTGGTGCTGGAATTCATCGTGTTTATGTCGGTCGCCGTGGCGGTATGACGAAAGATGTATTCACAAAAACAGCAGCCGGCAGCGCAGCGGAACGCAGTGACACGAAGAGACCGGATAGAAACGCCGGAATTTTCCCCACTTCGATCCGGTCATTCCGCTGGCGCTCCATTCCCGGCTGTTGTTTCCTGTGTGAATGAATCGGAGATGTGCTCGTGTTTTTGTGTGAAGGAGAAAAAAATGAATGAATTTCGCAGCCCGGAGCCGGTGTCGGAGATGCCGAACCCTGATCCGAAGACCTCGAATGACATGCCTCGTATGGCGGCGCTGCTACTGTTTTCCGTGGCGATGCTGGCGGCAACGGGGGGAGTAAGTTTGCTGAGCTGGGGTGGGCAGATGTTCGGTGGGGAAGCCATCGGGTGGCTGCAACTCCTGGTTCTGGTCCTGCTGGCGGCGATTCCGGTGGCGGGAAGCATGCCGTTATGGCGAATTCGGGAGGGCGAGGGGGGTTGGCGGGCCGCCCGGAGGACGCTGCCGTGGCCGTGGTACGGATTCGGGTTGGCGATTGTCTTGTTCATTGCTTGCCAAATCGCCATGGCATCACCCTCATCTCGGGATCAGGAGACGCGGTTATATCTCATCATGCTGGGTTGGCTTAGCATCGGTTTGTACTGCGCCGCCAGCGGGCTGCAAGTCCTCGTAAGTCTTGTCCTCGGCATCAAATACCGTTACGCGTCATCCTTCCTCGCGCTGTTGGCGGTGGGAATACTCTGGGTGGCGCTGGGCATCGGCGTCTGGACCATCCTCGCCATCGCGGCGGCGTGCTGAGCCCATAAACAAAAAAACCTCTCCGGTTAAAGAGAGGTTTTTTCTTTCGTTCACGGCAAAACCGAAGGTTTACAGGGAATCCTTCAGGCCTTTCAGCGGACGAATCTTGATCTTGCTGGAAGCCGGCTTCGCGGGATAGTCGCGGGTCTGACCGGGATTGAACGGATCCGGAACTCCCTTGCGGGCTTTCTTGGCCGGAACGGTTTTCCGCTCGATTTTGAACAGGCCGGGATACACGAACGCGCCGACGGCTTTGGCGCCGACGCTCTTCTTGATCACCGTCGCCAGTTCGTCGAGAACCGCCGCGACCTGCTTTTTGGTCAAGCCGGTCGTGTCGGCAATCGCGGACTGAATGTCAGACTTGGTCATGGGCTTCGCAGCCGGTTTCTTCGCAGTTGTAGGAGCTTTCGCCATTAGTAGTTGCCCTCCATGGGAAAAAAGATGAAAATAACACCATTCGCTGCATGAGCGGGTTGGAAAAACCGGGGCTCACACAAAAAACAAAACGCTTGATTCCTTGCTTGACTTCCGCCGCCGCCGGGCCGATCCCGAAAGGGAACGCGATCACGAAAAGGGAGCTCGTGAGGCCAACCGCCGCCGCGGAAGAATCATGCTTTCGATGCATATGATTAAAATTCCTAGAAGGAAAAATATCAAGAGGGAAAACGATGTTTTTTGCAAAAAAAGCCTAAAAAAGCGAAGTTTTTTTAAAAAGTTTCGTTTTGGCCCGCAAAAACAGGGACGAAATGATGCAGAATGTCAAAATACGCATTTTCCGGGCTTTGGATGATTCCCCTTTTTTTGCAGGTAAAATGGCCGGAAAAACGCGGGATAAAACGCCGAAAACGGGCAGCGAATCTTTGCTTTAGAGCCGTCATAATTGGTTCACCCACCCACAATAGCAGCCGTTAGCGCAGAGACCGGATGGGAAATGAAAACTCCCCTCCCCTCGTCGGAAGCCTGATTAAAATAGTCGGGAGATTCCCCATTCCAGATCCGGTCATTCCGCTGCGCTTCATTCCCAGTTGCTGTTTCTTGCCGTTACCACGGATTTTGGATACGTTCCATGGAACGAAACAAAAAAGGCTCATCCGACAAGTGCGTACCTTTTTGCAGCGACACGGAAAAAGTATCCGCCGCAATGGCACGCTCTTACAAGCAGCTTTTTATATCGCACAAAGACACGAAGAATCGTCACCGGCGGCGGCCGCATTTTGACATGGCAATTTTTTTAATAAAATTGGCCGTGCCGCATGGTAACGGTCGTTATCTTGTAAAATTTCTTTGTGCCTTTGTGCGAGATAAAAACGAAGCGGGATACGATGTCCCATTTTGCCCGAGGAATCGCAAGCCGTGAAGTACGCAGTTGCCGGAGGAACCACAAAAAAAGACGCGGAATCACTCCCGCGTCTTTTCGGTTCTTACGTATTCTCGATTATCACGTCTGAGGATTCTGGCGCAAACGACGAGATCTGCGTTCCGCACGGATACGGATGCGACGGAAAATTTCGCTCGGCTTCTCATAAAACTCGCGACGACGCATCTCTTTCTTGATGCCGCTGCGCTCCACCAGTTTACGGAAACGCCGCACGGCCTCCTGAACGGACTCATTTTCTCTTAATGTCAGTCGTACCACTCAATTCACCTCCTCAGCATGGATTTATTTTCAAGGGTTTTCTTCTCTAAAACTCCCCCACGACGCTCGTGGGAAATAAGATAACTTGTCATATTATACCGATTTTTGAAGTCATGTCCAGTACGCCAGCGCGTTTTTTGCGGGATTTTCGGGGTGTTTTTCGCGAAACTCACCGCAGGCCGTAAAGCTTGCGTTCACGGCACGCTTTGCGCCGCCGGCATGGCAAAAACCCGAAAAACCGCGAATCTCGCTTTTCACCCGGGCCAGTTTTCGCCGATTCGATAAAGACAAGTTTTTCCGATGATTCCGGAGTTAAAAGTTATGAATAATGTTTCCGTCACTGAAAAAGAAATGCTTCATGATCTCGCCCACCGTCATGAAGACGTCCTCACCCGCCTCGACGAACTGGATAATACCATCTGCGGCGTAATAAATGAGTTTTTGGGTAAAATGGATAAAAAAAAGGACGCCGCCGAGACACTTTCGGTGACGCCCTGAAATGGTAAACGCTTTTATGGAGCGGGAATGGCCGGGTGATGAGGTGGGAGGAATTCCGGTCGACCCGATCCGGTTATTGCGCTGCTTTTCATTTCCGGCTGCTGTTTCTTGCGCTGCCGGATTAAAAACTGTTCACCAGCTCCACGCGGCGGGCCTCGAGCTGATCCTGAAGCCGCCGCACGACGGACGTGTGCATCTGGCTCACTCGACTCTCCGAAAGATCCAGCGTCGCGCCGATTTCTTTCATCGTCATTTCTTCATAATAGTACAGAATCAGGATCAGCCGCTCGTTCTGGCTCAGGCCTTTCGTGATGAGCTTCATGACATCCCGCCGCTGGATGGAACGCGTGGGATCCGTGGAGCGGCGGTCTTCCAGGACGTCCACTTCATGCACTTCGCGCTCGCCTTCCTCGCTGTTATGCTTCCGGTTGAGGCTTATTAGCCCCACGGTTGCCGTTTCTTTCTTCAATTTCTGGACTTCCGTGACCGAAATGCTCATGGTCTGGGCGATTTCGGCATCCGTCGGGGCCCGGCCCAGCGAAATTTCCAGTTTCCGCACCGCTTCATTTAATTTGGACGCCCGGGAGCGGATCAGACGGGGCACCCAGTCCAGATTCCGAATTTCGTCCAGCATCGCACCCTGAATCCGGGCGGTGCAGTAGGTTTCAAATTTCACGCCGCGGGAAATGTCGTACGCCTCGATCGCGTCCATCAGGCCGAAATATCCAGAGGAAATCAGGTCGTCTAGCTCCACTTCATTCGGAAACCGCGCCTTGATGCGCTCGCCGTTAAAGCGGACCAGCGGCATGTATATCTCCATCAGGCGATTTCGCAGCTCCACGGTGGGATTTTGCTTGTATTCCGCCCAAAGCTGGTCCATTTCCTCTCGCGTGGGAACCGTATTTGCCATGAAACACCTCGATGATGTGTGGTTAGGGGTTAGCGCTGTGTAATGATAAAAAATCAGGAGTTAATTTTGCGGGTGAATCGCCGTTTTCACGGCTGGTGAATCGGTACGGCGTACCTGGTGGATCGCCCTGCGGGCTGGTGAAAAATTGGGATTCATCCTAAAATGCCACAAAAAAACATTCACCCGCTGCGTCAGCAGCATTTCACCCACCGTTTTCACGGCGATTCACGAGGCACGAAGTGCCGTTTCACTTTTTTTATGCCCAGGCGTCATGCTGCATCTGGAGGTCGCGCCGCGTGCTGTTTTCCGCCGCCGTGATCGCGTCCTGGCCGAGAATCCACCGCGCCAGGCGGGGGACGCTGGCGATTTCGATATCTTCCGGCACATTCTGGCCGTTCGTCACGTAACTGACCGGCAGTTGAGCCGACTGCAGCAGCGGGAGGATATTCCCCAGCCCCGCGGCTTCATCCAGTTTCGTGATGATGAGGGAAGTCGTCCCGACCACGGAAAACCTTTCCGCCGTCTGCTGCAGGACGCGCGGCCGGGCCGTGCTGGAAAGCACCAGATGCACCTCATCCGCGCCGGCTTCCTGTAAATACGAGCGTAATTCATGAATCCGCATGTCATCCCCCTGACTGCGGCCCGTGGTATCCATCAGGACCAGGTCGAAATCCGTCATCCGCCGCACGGCTTCATGAATCTCCCGCGGGGAAGACACCACGTGCATGGGCACGTTAATGATGTCCGAATAAATCTTGAGTTGTTCCACCGCCGCGACGCGGAATGTGTCCAGCGTAATGAGGCCCACGCGGCAATTCTTGCGGAGTTTGTAATGGGCGGCGAGTTTCGCGATGGTCGTGGTTTTCCCCACACCCGTGGGCCCCACCAGTGCCACCAGCCGGCAGCGATTTTCCGTCACCTGAATCGGCCCGGACACCCGCAGGTCGGCCTCCACGATTTCCGTTAATTTGTTGCGTAAGAGGGCAGCGTCCACATCCGCCGTGCGGGTGGCGGAGGAGGAAGACTCGGAAATGCCCAGGGCCGCGGCGGATTTTCGCAAGCGGTCCAGCAGACCGTGCGCGACGAGATCATCCAGATCCGCTTCAATTAAATCGGCGTAAATCCGCAGGAAAACGTCTTTCATGCGGGGGGAAAAAGTGTCAGCCGCCGCGGAACGCGTTTCGCCGGCAATTCCCGGCGTTTTATGGAAGGAGAAACGGTCGGCGCCGAAATGCGTCAGGCCGGGAGCGTCGCCGCGGGGATTCCATAACGCGGACAGATCCATGGTCGGTGTCTGCCACGGTGCATTTTCACGCTTCCCGCCCTGAATTTCACCGAAGATCCCCCCCTGGTTTCTCCCGAAAATACCGCCCGGCATCCCGCCAGCGGACTCCACCGGGAATGTCTCCGGGAACGTTTTTTTCGGCAAGAGGCTTTCTTGTGATGCGGAAGCGTTTTCCAGTGAAAAAGAATGCGAAATGCCGGGACGCGCCGGGGTTGGAGACGAAAATCGCTGCGGCACATTCACATCCGGGGACGCCTGCACTTCCACCTGCGTTTCGCCGCGCAAAAGCCCGAAAAAGCGGGACGTACGGACTTCACGTGTCTGGAGAATCGCCGCCAGCGGGCCAAGTTCTTCCCGCACCCGCTGAAGCGCTTCCTGCATGTTTTTCGCCCGGAATGTTTTTACTTCCACCGTCTCACCCTGTGATTTTCCGTCAGAATAAATGAAATTTTCTGAATCGTTGAACGTCACAGGGAGGGTAACAATTTTCGCCCATTCACGCAAGAGCGATTTTTGAAAAAAGTGGGAATGCAACAAAAATCGCCGCTGGAGAAGTTTCTCGCCGCCACGAGAGGTAATTATTCGTTTATTTCTATCTTTTTTGTGTGCATCTGTTATTTTTTACTTGTTTTTTTAGGAAGATAATGTTAAAATAGGAATGTTGGTCATACGTAATCGATTTTTGGGAGGAGATACTCATGGAAACCATCATCATCGTTTGTTTGCTGGTAATCGCAGGACTTTTAACAGCGATCATCACTTCCCTGTGTCAGAGTGCCAATTCCATTTCGGACTCGGCAGCGAAGATGACGAAGGATATTTCGAAAATTCTGGATGTCATAAACCAGACCCGGCTGGACGCGCTGCGGACGCAGAAGCGGCCGGAGGATGTGCGGCAGACGGCGGCGTCCCCGGAGATAGTAAAGACACCGGAGGAGAAGATCCAGGAGAAAATCGGCGAGCGAAAAACGCCCGCGCCCGTACATGCTCATCCGCAGGCACCTGACGTGGGTGTGCAGGTGGAACGCACAGTGCGAAAGCTGGAAGCAGAGGAAAAATGGCGGCCCGCGGAAAATCCAGTGGAAAAAATGCAGACGCCCGGCATGCCCCCGATTCCCGTGGTGCCCGTGCAGCCGGAAATGAAAACGGAAATGACGCCGGAGGTGAAAAAGGAAGAAACGCCGCCAGTCCCGCTGGCGGTGAAGGCTTCTGTACCGGAGCCGGTAAAGCCCGCCATGCCGGAAGCGGTCATCGCGCCCGTGCCGCACGCGGTGTCAGCGTCCGCACCTGAAAATGTCGCTCCGGCGGTTTCTCCCACGGCGGTGCTGAAACTGGAACTGCCCGTGACGCGCCAGACGCCCGCGGCCGAGCTGAGTTTTTCGGATGCGGCGCAGAAAAACGTAAAACCGGAGCATGAATCCGAGAAAAAACCGGATGGCGGGCGAATTTTCATGCCGCGTCCGCAGACGGGACGGGAATCTTTCTGGGACGCGCATGCCTGGGCACTGTTTCAGAAGGGCTGGAACTGGTTTATATATGGAAAAGAGCATCTCGAGGAAGGCGACTCGGTGGAATATGTGGTCGCGGCGAACTGGATGGTGCGCATCGGCATCCTGTTCCTGATCCTCGCCACGGGATTTTTCCTGCGGTATTCCATCGAGCAGGGATGGATCAGCCCGGTTTCGCGCGTGCTGATGGCCAGCGGACTGGGTGTGAGCATGTATCTTTACGGGCTGTATCTTTTCGGCGGCAAATTGCGGCTTCTGGGTCAGGGGCTGGCGGCGGGCGGGGCCGTGGTGCTTTATTTCAGCGTGTATGCCGCGACGGAAATTTATTCGCTGATTTCGCCCACGCTGGGTTTCGTCGGCATGTCGGTCGTGACGGCCATGCTCGTGATGTCCGCACTGAAACGGGATTCCATCCTGATCGCGGTCATCGGCACGGCGGGGGCGTACTGCACGCCGATTCTCTTTAACGTGGTGCCGGTGTCCCCGGTGCCGGTGCTGGCGTACCTCGCGGTACTGGCGGCGGGCATCCTCGCCATCCGTTTCCGCCACGACTGGGTGATTCCCATGTGGATTTCGCTCATCGGCACGTACGTGCTGCTGCACCTGATCATGATGAATTTCGACTTAAGCACGCTCCAGATGCAGACCACGCCGCGGACAGCGGGCCACCTGACGGGTATCACGCAGGACATCACGCCGGACCGGTACGGTTTTTACGCCATCCATCACGTGGAACACTTCTTTTTCGGGGAAAAAGTCGCTGAAAAACCGCTCTGGTCAGGCAGCACCATGTGCTTCGCGTGCGTGTTTTTCGTGCTGCTGCACGTGGCGGTGATGATCCGCTCCCTGCGGGCCAGCCGGCACGGGCATAACTGGGAATTCACGCTGGTAACGCTGAATTCGCTGGCGTTTTGCGTGACCATGTACATGCTCATCATGAAATTCGCGCCGCTGCAGTACGCGTCCTGGGTGCCGGGCGGGCTGGGCGTGTTTTTCCTCCTGCACGCGATTTATTTCTGGCGGCGAAACGACATGCGCGTCTGGCAGATCATCAGCCTGAGCATGGCGATCATGTATTTCGCGATTCTCGTGCCCACGTATTTCAGTGAAACGCGGATGTGGATTCTGCCGTGCTGGGCGATTGAGGCGGCGGTGCTGATGTGGGCCGGGCGGAAACTCGAAAGCCGGAACATGGTGCGGGTGGCCACGGCCATGCTCGCGCTGATTTTAGTCGGCAGCTCGCTGGAAATGATGAACGTTTACGTCGCCAGCCATGCCGCGCATAAGGCACACGCGTATTACCAGACGGAATCCTGCCTGCGGCTGATGCCGGAACGCTTCGCGCGGTTCCTGATCCCGGTTATCGCCGCGGCCCTGGCGGCTTACATCTGGCGGCGCGCGCCGGAAAAAACAGAAACGGCCCGGACGCTGGCCCAATTTTTCACCGTGGCCGTGGGTGTTCTGCTGTTCTTTTTCGCGAACGGCGAGACGGTGCTGAACTTCCAGGTTTATAACCGGGAGGCCACGCTGGGGGCCGTTTCCGTGCTGTGGATGGCCTTCTCGCTGGCGTGCATCGCCGGGGGCATCCTCCGCTCGATCACCGCACTGCGTTTCACCGGGCTGTGGCTTTTCGGCATCACCGTCGCGAAAGTCCTGCTGTGGGACATGGCGCAATCCGCCGTCATTCACCGCATCATCGCGTTTTTCATCGTCGGCGTGTTAATCATGATCGGCGCAGCGCTTTACCTCCGCGCCACGCGGGGGAATGAGGAATTGACAAAGAAAGATTGATGGGGGATAATGGTGGGTGCAGCGTATTTCCCCATCCCCCATCCCCCATCCCCCATGCACATCATTTACGAAGACAACCATCTTTTGGTGGTGCAAAAACCGGCCGGGCTGCCCACCATGGGCGTGGCGGCGGGCGAGAAATCGCTGCTGACGGTGGCGAAAGATTATATCGCGAGGAAGTACGATAAACCGGGGAATGTGTACCTGGGAGTGGTGAGCCGGCTGGACACACCGACCACAGGTGTGGTGGTGATCGCGCGGACGAGTAAGGCAGCGGACCGGCTGAATCAGCAGTTCCGGGAGCATACGGTGCGGAAGATTTATCGGACGGTGGTGGCCGGGCATTTTCCGGAAGGTGAAGAAAGCGGCACATTCACGGACATGATCGCCGAGGAAAGCCGGCACCGGAAGATGTTCATCACGCGGGACGCGGACACCGCGGCGGTAAAAGGCGTGCTACATTACCGGGTGCTAAAACGTTTCCCGGCCCACACGCTGCTGGAAATTCGGCTGGAAACCGGGCGGAAACACCAGATTCGCGTCCAGATGCAGTACCACGGACACCCGATCGTCGGAGACCGCAAGTACGGCTCGCGCGACCCGTTCCCCGTGGGCATCGCGCTGCACGCCGCGGAGCTGACGCTCAGGCATCCCGTCACGCAGGAAGAAATGACCTTCACCGCCCCGCTGCCGGGCTCGTGGCGGAAGTGGGAGTGAAGGGAATGAGGAAAAAAATGGCGCAAGCGAGCCGCCGACCTGGCACGCAACCATTCTTTATTTCTTTATTCTTTTATTTCTCATTCCTCATTTCCATCAGCCTCTGGATCACGTCTTCGCTGGTCACGCCTTCCGCAGCGGCGATGAAACTGGGCTGGATGCGGTGGCGGAGTACGGGCGGCGCGAGTGCCTGAATGTCTTCGCGTTCTGCGCAAAATCGGCCGTGGAGCATGGCGCGGGCTTTCGCGCCGAGGATCAGACACTGCCCGGCACGCGGCCCGGCCCCCCACGCCACGTACTTGTGAATCCAGCGGGCCAACTCTCCTTCCGCACCGGATTTCGCGTCTGGCTGTGTTTCAGGCCGACTCCGCCGACAGAGCTCGCAAGCATACCGCAGCACGCTTTCCGCCACGGGCACCCGCCGCACCAGCGCCGCCGCCAGGGCCAGTAATTCCGCGTCCATCACCGGCTGGACTTCCGCCTCCGCCGTCCCGGTGGTGTGCAGCAGAATGTTCATTTCCTCCTGGGCCGACGGATACTCCACACGCGTCTTGAACATGAACCGGTCAAGCTGCGCTTCCGGCAGCGGATACGTGCCCTCCTGCTCCAGCGGATTTTGCGTGGCCAGCACGAAAAACGGCACAGGCAGCGGATGCCGCGTCCGGCCGACGGTCACCTGCCGCTCCTGCATGGCTTCCAGCAGGGCCGACTGCGTGCGCGGCGGCGTGCGGTTAATTTCGTCGGCCAGCAGAATGTTCGTGAAAATCGGGCCCGGCGAGAAACTCATGCCGTGCTTCTCACCGCCCTGCCCCGCCCCACCGAAAAACATCTCGCTGCCCGTAATATCTCCCGGCATCAGGTCCGGCGTACACTGCACCCGCTGAAAATCCAGCGCCAGCGCCGCCGAAATCGTCCGCACCATGAGCGTCTTCCCCAGCCCCGGCACCCCCTCCAGCAGGCAGTGGCCGTGGGCCAAAAGCGCGATGAAAATCTCCTCCAGCACACGCTCCTGGCCGATAATCACCCGCGCCGCCTGTGTGCGGATTTTGGCATAAGCGTCATGGATTTTCTGAATATTTTGAACGTCATTCATGGTTTTTGCGTATGTAGGGGGTGAATGTGGGTGTGTGTTTTCAATTATAATATTTTTTTATGGAAATGTACAGACACGGGACAAGAAACAGCAGCCGGGAACGTGACCAACCGGATATTATCGCGGCGACACGAGGAAATGACATATCGTTTGGCGATTCTTATCCCATCGCTCACGCTCCGGACTGCTGCTCCTGTGCCCTGCAGGACAAGCAGCCGGGGCTTGCGGCGTCTCCTGTTTTCGGCGATAATTAAACGGAGAATTCCCATCCCCATATCTCACGTTCCATCCCATTCAAAAACACATGTCAAATTCCCAGCCTTCCATTCCCCCCATGAATCTGAAACTCCTTTTCGCGGTGCTTTTTACAGGATTTTTGCTGCGGATGGCGTTCCTGGTGTGGTTTTCGGGCGTCACGCCGATGATCGCGGACGAAAAGCATTACGTGGAACTGGCGGAGGAACTGGCCGTTTCCGGGAATTATATGGATCAGACGGGGTACACGTCCCTGCGGCCGCCGCTGTACCCGGCCATGGTGGCGGAGGTGTACCGTGTGGTGGGGATGGAGACGCCGGAATCCCGCGAGATGGACCGGGTGTATCATGCCGGAACGATTAAAGACGGCGTGACCGTAACCATCGCCCCGCCCGAGCGGCGTGCCGGCATGAAAGACTTCCAGGCCGTGCGGTTTTTGCAGATTTTCATCTCCCTGGCTACCGCGTGCATGGTGTACTTCACGGCCCGGCTGCTGCCCGAAATCATCCCCGAAAAGGGCGCGATCTGGGCGGCCGCGTTCTGCTGTTTTTATCCGTCCCTGGTGGGGCTGAATTTCCTGATTCTTTCGGAAACGCTGTTCACGTTTTTCCTGGTGATGGTCGTTTTCAGCGGTGTGAAATACCTCCGCACGGGTTCCCTGCTGGCCGCGGCGTTCCTGGGTGTGTTCATCGCGCTGGGCGCCCTGACACGGAGTATTTTATGGATGACGCCCGTTCCACTGGCGATTTTCATCCTGCTTTTCGCCAGGCCGCTGCCCCTCAGGAATCGCGTCGCGGCGGTCTGTCTGATGCTGCTTTTCGCTGGCGCGATGATGGCCCCGTGGATGATCCGGAACTCGAAAATCCAGGACACCTTCACCGCCGTCGACTGCATGAGCGGCCGGAACCTGATGATGGGGAATTTCGAGCGAACACCCATGTATAACGCGTGGGCGGCGATCGAAATTCCGTATCACGACGGCTGGCTCATGACCCTGGCACACGAATATCGCCGGGAAACCGGGAAAAGCTTTTTTGACCTCACGGACGGACAGAAAGACCGTGAGGCGGGGCGGTACGCCGTACATTTCATGAAAACGCACCCCGGACTCACGCTGCGGCGCGACGCGGTGAAGGCGTGCTGCTTCTGGCAGATGGAGCGGAGTTTCCCGGCCGGGGCCGTGCGTAACATGTTCGGTTTCGAGCGTTTCCCCCCCGCCATGCACAAATACGCCGTGTGGGCGCTGGCGGCCGTCATCATCCTGGCTTACATTTTCCTGCTGGTGAGTGCCGTTTTCGGGATTTTTTCATGGAATCCCGGTGAAAATCCCGCCGCCGTGGATGAAAATGAGAACGCCGCCGCCAGCGCTGTCCGGCGCCAGCTCTGGCTCGTTTTCGCCTTTTTCCTGTGTATTATCCTGTATTTTTGGGCCATCCACGCCCTGATTTTCGCCCACGAGCGCTATCACCTGCCCCTGATTCCCATTTTATGTGTTTTCGCCGCGTTTTTCTGGAGCGCCCCACGCAAAAAACTTTCCACCCTCTTTTCGCGCCCCATCCGGTGGCTCCCCGCCTGCATTTTGCTGATGATTTTATGCACTTTCTGGGGCGTGGAAATCGTGCTTAACGCAAAATGGATGTCATGAAGAAACACCCTGCGGGGGTGGAAACAGCAGCCGTTAGCGCAGAGACCGGATCGAAGTGGGAAAAATCCCGCCACTCTATCCGGTCTCTGCGCGTCACTGCGTTCCGCTGCGCTCCCGACTGCTGTTTCTTGTCAGCGCGTTTATTTACCGCTGTCCTACTCACCCGCCAGCGGCGGCGGCGGAAGCGGCGTGACACCCGGCGGCGGCGTTTCCACCGGCTGCGTCTTCTGCAATTCTTCCTCATACGTGCCGATATAATTCATCAGCAGGTCGCGCGTCGTGCGGAATTCCTCTTTCGTCGCCAGGGCCGCGTATTTCGGGTCCGTGGCGATCACCGCGTACCGATTTTGTAGCGTTTTCAGGGCATCCAGATTCGGCTTTCCGTTCGCCTGCTCCACCCCCGCGGGCAGCGCCAGCCACTGCTGCCACTGCGCGTCCAGCGACTGTTTCATCGTCGCGTCCGCCAACGCCAGGGCCGTGCGGATGGTTTCCAGATCATCCAGATTCACCACGCCGGCATACCGCATCATCACTTTCACGAGCTGGGCAGCCTCCGTGGGCACCTTCCCGTCCGCGTAATACGCCTGCGTTTCCGGGGCGTCTATCCGTAGCTTGCTTCCGTCGACGGCCGCGCCGAGAAAGATACCGCGCGAACGGGAATAGGAGTAAATTTCGGAGACGAGCTGCACATCCGTGCCGGCACTTGCCTGGCGCCCGACGGGCCCCGCCGACACCGACGCGTCCACGCCCACTGTAAACTGGCCCCGCAGCGCCGACTCCACACTCCGCCGCGTGCAAAACACCAGCACCACGTCCGCCGACTGCACGCCGGCCTGTAAGCCGAGACTGCCGCCGGTGAGCGTCAGGAAGCGCGGCGACTCCCAGTTTCCGTCTTTATCCTTCGCCACCAGCACCCCGCGGCCGTGCTGCACGCCAACGACGAATCCGCCCTTCATCATGCCCGGGATGATTGCCACACCCTCCGCCCGCCGCAAGAGCGAGCTGGGAATGCCCTTCGCCGGGATCTGCATGATTTCACGCAGCGTGGTGAGCGAATCCTCCACGATCATCTCCTCCTCCGCCCCGGCCCGTGCCGACGCGACCATGCCCAGCGACGCCGCCAGCGACAGTAGCATAAAACCACATGAAATAATCCTTTTATTCATGATTCGACTCCTTTTTTCCATTTTTTTTCGCCTTTACGCACGGCGTTAACTTCAGCTCATACATGCTCGCCTCACGATAATCGGGGTTCAAACTGCTGATCTCCACCCCGACGGGCTCCACCAGGATTTCCTCGCCCCCCGTCTTTATTCCGGAAAACGTGACCGTGTAAAATCCCCACGACATCCCTGGCAGCTCATCCGGATTCACCTTCACATCGCAGGAAGGGACACACATGCCGTCCGTGATTGCGCCTTCCGCCGGGTGAAAATGCTTCCCTAAAAACGGCTCCGGCGTCAGCGTAACCTTTCCGCTTTTCACCGGCTTCCCGTCCAGCGTAATCATCATCATCGGCGTGCACAGCCCGACTTTCGCAGCGCACCAGGCTTTCATCTGCCGCATGATTTCCTTCTGATCCAGCGCCCCGTCGGCGTTTTGGTCCAGCCATTTCACGGACGCCTTCAGCGCCGGCGACGCATCCAGCTCGGCCCCCGCGATCTTGCCGTCCGTGTCTTTATCATACAGCTTCATCGCCTCCGCCGCCACGGCTTCCACGTCCATCCCGGCCAGCCCATACGTAATCGGTTCCGGCGTTCGCTGGGCCTCCGCCGTTCCGCCGCCGAATGCCATCCCTAAAACCGCCGCCAGGGTAATCGTCAAAATGTGTCTTGTCATGTGCAGTTTCCTTCGCTTCAAGAAATTACACCGGGCGCACAGTCACCCCGGCACCCGCATTATAGCACATCCGGGCGAAGGAAGAAATACAAGAAACAACAAAAATCACACCCACGGGGTGATATTAGGAATTAGAAATGAGGAATGTTTGCACAATTCCTCATCCCCCTACGCTTTTTCCTTAATCGTCCGCCGCAGCGCTTCGAGGCTGGCGTCGATGGCCCGGTCGATGGACTGATCTTCCAGGGCGACTTTTTCGTTGAGCGTCCGCTCCACATCCTCGGCCGAGACGCCGCCGGCACCCTCGAACGAGTCCGGCTCGACCGACGAAATCTTCTCCAGCACCGTGCTCATGACGGTCTCCAACTCCGTGGACTGCGCGATCGCGGTGTCGAAATCCTGGAACATCTCGGCAACGTTAATCCCCTCGAACGCGGCGCTGATGCTGCGGGTGATTTCCTTCGCGCCGCCGGCAAACTGCTGGAGCGTCTGGGCCATGTCCCGCGTCTGGAGCATCGTTTCGAAGTGCAGCAGGAACGACTGAATCCCCTGCTTGAAGTTCGCACTCTTGGCAGCCATCGCACACAGACGCCGGAAATTCGCGGTGTCGCCATTGCGTTTCGCCTCGAGCGCCTTCTGCATATACTCGCGCTCGTGCTTTTCAAGTTTCGCCACGGCCTGCTTCTGCTTCATCAGCGCCTGCTTGATTTTCACATCCCGCTCGATTTCGCGGGTACGTTTCGATTTGAATAAGTTGCCGAACATGATTTTCGATGGGGTTTGAGGCATAAAACGCAGCTCTGGCGAGGCATTTTGACAGCGTTATAGATACATCATAACCTATTTTGAGAAAAAAAGCGATAAAATAGTTCAAATTTTCACAAAAAAACACATAAATAAAAAAATTCCACCATCAGCGATACACCGCTATCTGTATTATAATGGAAAAAATCGAAAAAAACCAGACCGCGGCATCCCCCAGTGCGGTTTTTTTGTGCCGATCATCGTTTCGCCAGCAGATTTTTCGGCGAAAACATTCAGAACAAGCGTAATAGGATTGTCATCCATGGGTTCATGCAGGGCGGGAACGGCCGCCCCCCATGTTTCATCCCCTGCATTCCGGTATATTTGATGTACTTGAGCGGTTGCCCGATGCATCCACAAGAACAGCAGCCGGGAACGCAGTGACGCGAAGAGACCGGATAGAATAGCCGGGCATTCCCCGCTTCCATCCGGTCTCTGCGCTAACGCTCCACGCCCGGCTGCTGTTTTGCTGATACATCAATTCACCCAAACTGTCACCCATTCCCCATTCCATGCCCAACTCCCGCGCCGCTGAAAAATCGAAAGACTTCCCCCACGCGCCCGGCGTTTATCTCATGAAAAACGGCGAGGGCCGGGTGATTTATATCGGGAAGGCGAAAAATCTCCGCAAGCGGGTGGCCAGTTATTTCACCCAGGCCGCGGCGGAAGACCGGCGGACGATGCATCTCGTGACCGAAATCCGAGACGTGGACTTCATCCAGACCGAGAGCGAGGTCGACGCCATTCTGCTCGAGGCGCGGATGATCAAAGACCTGCTGCCGTATTATAACCGCCTGCTGAAAGACGGCAAGTCGTTTCCGTACATCCAGATTTATAATCGCGAAGAATTCCCCCGGGTGGAAGTCACGCGCGAGCCCAAATCCCACGGCGTGAAGCTTTACGGCCCGTTCATCAGCCCCGTCCGCGGCGCGCTGGTGGTGATGCAGAAAATCTTCAAATTCCGCGTCTGCCACCAGCCCATCCACAGCGATGACCCGAAATTGCGCTTCGCCCGGCCGTGCCTGCTGGCATCCATCGGTCAGTGTACCGCCCCGTGCTGCGGGCGGGTGTCGCGCGAGGATTACCGCAAGCAGATTCACCGGCTTCAGCGTTTTCTGGAGGGGAACAAGAAAAAGCTGCTGGAGGAGCTTCAGGCGGACATGGCGGACGCCGCGAAGAACCTGCGTTTCGAGGAGGCCGCCGGGATTCGCGACCAACTCGCGGCCCTGGAAATGCTCAACGAACACGGCGACCTGGAGACGCACGTCCAGCCGGAAGTCTTTCAGTTGGACCCAAAACGCGGCCTGGTGGGGCTGCAAAAAATCCTGAAACTGCCGGAAATGCCGCGTGTGATCGAGGGCGTGGACATCGCGCACCTGCACGGCGAGTCGACCGTCGCCAGTCTCGTGCAATTCCTGGATGGCATGCCCTTCAAGTCCGGCTACAAGCGTTACCGCATCACGGGCGTGGAAGGCATTAACGATTACGCGTCGATCGCCGAGGTGGTGTATCGCCGTTTGAGCCGCCTGCGTGAGGAGAGCAAGCCGCTGCCGGATATCCTGTTAATCGATGGTGGAAAGGGCCAGCTTCATGCCGCCGAAGACGCCGTCCGCCGCGCGGGACTGGAAATCGGGTGCGACCTCAAGGCACTCGTTTCCCTGGCCGAGCGTAACGAAGACCTTTACATTCACGGGCAGGACGAGCCGCTGCGACTCAGCCGCCACGCCTACAGCCTGCGGCTTTTGCAGTATGTCCGCGACGAAGCCCACCGTTTCGCCCAACACTACCACCACATCCTCCGCGGCAAGCATTTTTTTCCCGACCGTAAGAAAAACAAAGACGAATGACGGAAAAGAAACAGCAGCCCGGAGCGTGAGCGACGGGATAAGAATCGCCATGAAACGCCCCAATTTTCGGTGCTGTCACGATCATATCCGGTCGCTTACGTTCCCGGCTGCTGTTCTTGTGTCCAAACAATTGAAAAAAATCTAAACTTTCATGGAAAATCCAATGAACATCTCCGACTGGAACCCCGAACAGTATCTTTTATTCGAACGCGAGCGAACCAGGCCGTGCCTCGATCTCGCGGCGAGAATCCATTTGCCCGGCGCAACGCGAATCGTCGATATCGGCTGTGGGCCTGGCAACAGCACAATGGTGCTGAAATATCGCTGGCCCAATGCATTTATTCTCGGTCTGGATTCCTCGCAAGCCATGCTTGGCCGCGCGGTAAAACTCTCCGCCGACATCCGGTTCGAGCATTTCGACGCCACCGGCGACCTCACGCCGCTGGGGAAATTCGATATCGTGTTTTCCAATGCCGCGGTGCATCACATGCCCGACAAGCCCCGGCTGCTGGCGAAGTTTTTCGATCTGCTGAACCCCGGCGGCGTCCTGGCCGTGCAGGTTCCTCATACGACGGAGCTGCCGTTCAGCGTCGTGCTGCAAACGCTCGTCGCGACCGACAAATGGCAAAGCCGCCTCCCTGAGAACATCTACCCGGCCCGCTTCCACGACTACGCCTATTATTACGACATCCTCTGCGGCCTGCCCGCCGAAATCGACATGTGGCAGACGGATTATATCCAGGCCATGCCGAGCCACGCCGGAATCGTCGAGTGGTACAAAGGCAGCGGCCTGCGCTATTATCTCGCCCCCCTGCCCGACGACTCCCAGCGTGCCGAGCTGCTGCGAGACTACGAAGCCGCCCTGAAAAGCGCTTATCCGACCGAGAAAAACGGCGCCGTCCTCATGCCCATGCGGCGTATTTTTTTCCTCGCTCGCAAAAAAACCGAAAACAAATCTTGACACGCCCCAAACGCTGGTCTACAATAATACTGTTCTTGCCATTCCTTATTCCTCCTTCCTAATTCCTCATTTCCCATCCCCACCCAGGAGTTTCTCATGAATCACCCCAACGAAAACGAAAACACCCAGCCCGCGAATCCTTCCCGGCGGCAGATGCTCGGCAAACTGGTGGCCGGCACGGCGGCGCTGGCGGCCGGCGGCGTTTATATCAGCCACGAAGACCGCATTCTCTCCCAGGCGATGGCGGAAGACAAGCCCGCGGACGCCCCGGAAGACATGCAGTTGGACGCGGTTTCCGGCGCCTCGCGGACGGATACGAATTGGGCGAGATACTCCGATCTGAAGAAAAAGATGACCACCGCGACGATCAAGGGAATCGACTTCAGCCGCATGATGATGGGCGGTAACCTCATCGGCGGCTGGGCCCACTCCCGCGACCTGATGTACGTCTCCGACCTGGTCAAGGCGTACCACACCCGCAAGAAAATCACCGCCACCTTCAAAATGGCCGAGGCGTGCGGCATTAACACCTATCTCGGCCACCATTCCCACATCGGCATGATGAAAGATTATTGGGACGAGGGCGGCTCGCTGCATTACATCGCCGACGCCAGCTCTCTGGACGGGGCGCTGCACACGATCGAAGTCGGCGCCTCCGCCGCGTACATTCAGGGCGAAACCTGCGACCGGCTGGTGCGCGAAGATAAATTCGACGAGATGGTGAAATACCTCGAGCGCGTCCGTCAGGAAGGCGTCCCCGCCGGTCTGGGCGCCCACTGGCTGGAAACCGTCAAAGCCTGCGAAGAGCGCGGCATCAAGCCCGACTTCTGGATGAAAACCATCCATCACGGCGGCTACTGGTCGCGCCACGCCGACAAACACGAGTGCGACAACGTGTTCGACCGGAATCCCGACGAAACGATCGCGTACATGAACGAACTTCCGCAGCCGTGGATCGGCTTCAAGGTGCTCGCCGCTGGGGCCATTCGCCCGCAGGACGGGTTCCGGTACGCGCTGGAAGCCGGGGCGGATTTCCTCTGTGTGGGCATGTACGACTTCCAGATCGTCGACGACGTGAACATTTTCATGGAAATTCTCGACGCCGGAATTAATCGCAAACGCCCGTGGTGCTTCACGTGAGTCGCTGAACTGCGTAACGCAAAAAACAGCAGCCGGGAATGGAGTGAAATGAAATGACGCGGAATGACCGGATCGAAGTGGGAAAATACCCAGCCACTTCTATCCGGTCTCTGTGCTAAAGCTGCATTCCCGGCTGCTGTTTCGTGAACATGAACCTGGTAACCGCTCTACCGAAATTCTCAAGAAAAATGGGCCGCCAGCACACGCCGACAGGTCTCGCGCACCAGTTCGGACGGGTCATGCGTGCCGTGAAACAGAACGGCGCGGGCTGCTGGGGTGCGTTCATTGCCCAGCACCACCGCGGCGTTTCGCAGCAGGCCGTCGCGCCCAGGCCGGAAGAAGGGCGTGTGGCGAAAATGGGCCTGAAAATCGCCTTCCGTCAGCGAGAACAGCGGGGCCAACTCGATCATCAGCGGCTTTTGCAGCCCCGGTTCCAGCGTTTCCACAGCGAAAAATCCCGGCGGGCACGCGTTCTGGCATGTGTCGCACCCGAAAATCCGATTTCCCACCGCCGGCCAGTAACACTCCGGCAAAAAATCCCGGCACTCGATTAAAAGCGTGTTCAGGCACCGCCCAGCATCAAATTTTCCTCGCCCCAGCGCTTGGGTCGGACACGCACGGAGACATTTTTCGCAGGCCGGGCATTTTTCGTGCACGCGATGCAGGAATGTCTCCGCGTCTTGCGGGGCCGAAAACCCGTTTTCCGGCGGCGCACAAAATTCCGGCAGCTCCGCCGTGCTCAGAATCGCGGCCAGAAAAAATGCACTCCCAAAACGCGGGTGCATCAGCATCCGATTCATTCCCGGCACCCCCAGCCCCGCACGTCTCGCGAATTCCCGCTCATGCAGCGGCGCCGTGTCCACCACGCCCCGGTTTTTCGCCCCCGGAAACGCCGCCGTCAGCGAGGAAAGGAGCGTTTTCAGGGATTTCCGAATCACGTCGTGATAATCCACCAACGGCCATGCGTACTTTGCCACCCGCCCGTAACCCGGCGGAATTTGCCCATTTTCGCTAAATTTAAGGAATAGCGGCAAATTTGCGCTTAAGAAATGCTCTGTTCTCGCAATTTCATGCACCGTGTCATACGGCATCCCCAGCATGATCACGCTTTTCACTCCTGGCAACAGCGCTTCAGGATGCTGAAACGCCTGTGCGTTTTTCATCAAATACGGCATTCCCTCCGCGCACCCCGCCTCGAGCCAGCCGGGAAATTCCGAATCGCGCGAAGCTTCCGCCGGCACCACCCCGAAAAGGGGGAAGCCGAGCGTTTCTGCTGTCTTCCGCAGCGATGTTAAAATGCCTGTTCTATCCATTTTATCACAAAAAATGGGTTTGAAAACGAAAAATCCCCTTCCATTTTCAGGATTTTCGGGTATTTTAGGAAGTATTATATTATATAGTATACTCGTAATTTCATTTTTTTAGAGGCCCCATGTATCTTTTATCGCTCGAAACCTCCTGTGACGAGACCGCGGCGGCGGTGATCCGTGACGACGGTGAAATCTGTTCAAGTGTCGTCGCCAGCCAGATCGCGCTGCATGCGGATTATGGCGGCGTGGTGCCGGAAATTGCGTCGCGGGCACATCTGGAGCGGATTTTGCCCGTGATTGACCAGGCAATGAAGCAGGCGGGAATTTCGTTGCGTGATTTAAACGCCGTGGCGGTGACGCATACGCCGGGGCTGGCCGGGTCGCTGCTGGTGGGGCTGGTGGCGGCGAAGACCCTGGCCGCGACGCTCGACATTCCGCTGGTGCCGTTGGATCACCTCCAGTCACACATTTACGCCTGCAAAATCGCGAATCGCACCGAGATTTTCCCCTGCGTGGGCCTGATCGTCAGCGGCGGACACTCGAATCTGTACCACTGCAAAACGCCGCTGGACTTCACGCTTCTGGGCACGACCATCGACGACGCGGCGGGTGAGGCGTTCGACAAGGTGGCCGCCATGCTCGGGCTTCCGTACCCCGGCGGGCCCAGCATCCAGAAGGCCGCGGTCAACGGCGACAAAACCGCATATGACTTTCCCCGGGCCTTCATTCACGACAAAACCCGCCTGGATTTCAGCTTTTCCGGCCTGAAAACCGCCGTCCGCTACCAGCTCGTGGGCACTGGGCACCAGGATTTCAGCGAAAAAACGTGGGATCCGACGACCGTGGCGAACGTCGCGGCGTCTTTCCAGGAAGCGGTGGTCGACGTGCTGGCGACCAAAGCCAGACACGCGCTGCGAGCCACGGGCCTGAAAACCCTCTGCGTCGGCGGCGGCGTGGCCGCGAACACCGCTTTACGCCAGCGGCTGGAGGCGAACGCCGTGCGTTACCACTATAAATTTTATACCGCCCCCTTAAGCCTCTGCACTGATAACGCCGTCATGGGCGCCGTCGCGTGGGAGCTCTACCACGCCGGCCGATTCGCCCCCCCCGACCTCGATATCCGCCCCGGCACCGTGCGAAACGAACGCTTGTAATTGGCCCGCTTTTGCGGTATACTGGGGAAAGTACGATTCACGCACAACCCCACGGAGCCACCCCATGAGCGAACATCCACCCACGCCCAAGGCGTTCAACCCCTACCACGAATGGCTCGGCATCCCCGAACATCAAACGCCGCCGACGCATTACCGACTTCTGGGGCTGGAAAATTTTGAGTCCGCCCCTACCGCCATCGCCAACGGTGCCGACCGGGCGATGGCTTTTGTCCGCACCTTCCAGATGGGCAAGCACTCCGCCGACTCCCAGCGCCTGCTGAACGAACTCGCCGCCGCCCGCGTCTGCCTGCTCAACGCCGACCGCAAAGCCGCCTACGACGAATCCCTCCGTCAACTGCTCTTCCGCCCCGCCGCCACAGCGCTACCGTCTCCGCCGATACCCACGCCTCCGCCGTTACCGCAATCCCATGCTCCGCTGCTGACGGAGTTGGATATGTCGATTCCGCCGGAATCGGTGCTGGGTGAGGCCATCCTGGAGTTGGAAAACCCGAAACAAGGGGTGGCAGACCCGGAAAAAATGAATACTCGGCCTGAAATATCAGCCGCGATGTCCATTTCGGAAGGAAATGGCGGGCCGCATATCGAACCGCGACTGCCACCGCAACGGAAACGCTCGGAGCTGCAACGGGAGGTTAGGAAACCGGAATCGCCGGAAAAAGAGAACTTGCATAGCAAATGGGTGCCCACGTTTATTTTTTTTGCGTTGATCGGCACACTGGTTTTGGTGGCGACGCTCAGGAATCAAATGGAGGGATACACCCAGCAGGCGGAAACGCAAAAGCAGCAGCGGCGGGCAAAGGAGGAGTATAACGCTGCGGTCAGATGCCACGCCGAGGGACGTTACGCCGAAGCGCAATCTCATATATCCCTGGCGGTCGCATGGCACAACAATCAGGATTATGCTCGGTTTTCGAGAAAAGTCACCGACGACAAAGCGGCTTTCGACCAAGCGGTCGATCAGCTTGAAATGGCGAAAAAACAGCGTCAGGACGGAGATTATGCAACATCGTTAGCAACCATCGACGCAGCGCAGAAACGGTTGCCCAGCAAGAATCTCCCGGTGTATGGGGAGATGGTGGAAACGCAAAAAGCCGTGCAGAAGGATTTTGACGAGGAGAAGGTCGCCAAGCGTCATGAAGCGGAACGCCTGGCAAAGGAGGAGAAAATCCAGCGTGAGGCGGAGAAAAAACAGGAAGAGCAACGCCGCCGGGAGGAAAAGCAGCGTCAGGAGGACGAGCGTCTGGCGGCGCAGAAACATTCAGAGGAAGCCCGCCAGCAGGCGATAGAAGAGAGTAAAAAACCCGAGAAACGTTCATGGCAACAGGAAATTCAATTTCCTGCGGATGAAGAACATTTGCGTGGCTTGACAGAGATCATGAAAGACGAAGAGCTGCAAAGAGTCTTACAGGTTAGTAACGGTGGCAGAATTGCGAAGCCAAAAAAGGCTACAAAGGATGCTTTACAACAACTGACTGCCTTGACGCAGTTGCACGAGCTGGATATGACTGGCGATATTGGGTCTATCGCAGCTTTACAGGAGATAGAGTTCAACCAAGTAAAAATTTTTAGATGGGTAGGATGTAATATCAAGAATTCTTCTTTTAAATTTCTTAAAAACCTCCCTTCGTTGGAAGAATTGCATTTGGCTGGTTCTCAGAATGTGAATTTTCATGGCATAGCTTATCTGGTATGCCCCCAAAATTTGAAAGAATTGACCTTGGATGGATGTAAAAAAATTGGAGATGATGGCTCTATTATTTTTAAAAAAATGGTGCAATTAGAAAAACTTCATCTTGCAGGATGTTCAGCGTTAACTTATAAAGGAATGGAAAATATTAAGAATTTGACTCAATTGAAGGAGTTGAATGTTTCGTATCATAGAAGTTTATATACTGGCAAGGCTAGTATCGGATATTTGAAAAACTTAAAAAACATTCAGAAACTGTACCTGGAAGGCACATATATTACCGATTCTGATTTAGTCTTTATAAAAGATAAACTCCAGTTGGAGGTATTAAATCTCAACCGTACGATGGTTACTGATGCAGGAATCGAAAGTTTGAAAGAATTGAAACAATTGAAAATATTGCATCTACAGAGCACACCCGTGACCAATGCAGGTTTGATTCATCTCAAAAGTTTGACTCAACTTAAGGAATTACACATTTGGCTTGACTCCAAAAAAATAAATGATGATGGAATGGTGGATTTTAGAAAAGCGTTGCCAAACTGTAGGGTGTTTATCAGATGATCGTACGTGGAATCACTCTCGACAAGACGCGGAGTTTGTGTATAATAGCGAAAAACAGTTGGAAACATTTGAAATATAAGGATGTGTTATGGCGGATTATCAGGAAATTTACGAGGCGATTCTCACGGGCAACGCGGCGAAGGCGGAGGAACTGGCAACGCAATTTCTGGCGGATGGCGGGGATGTGCAGGCGTTTATCGTGATGTACATGGTGCCGGCGATGGACGAGGCGGGGCGGCGGTTCGAGGCAAACGAGTTTTTCGTGCCGGAGCTGTTGATCGCGGCCCGGGCGATGAAAATGGCCATGGCGAAGCTCGCGCCGGCGCTGGCGGCGACGGGGGCCGAGCCGGTGGGGAAGGTCGTCATCGGGACGGTCATGGGCGACATGCACGACATCGGCAAAAATTTGGTGGCCAGCATGCTCGAGGGGGCCGGGTTTCAGGTGACGGACCTGGGTGTGAATGTGTCGCCGCAAAAGTTTATCGAATCGCTCCAGACGCAGGACGGGGCAATCCTGGCGATGTCGGCGCTGCTGACGACGACGATGCCCGCGATGAAGGCGACGATCGAGGCGCTGGAGGGGGCCGGGTTGCGGGAGAAGACGAAAGTGATGATCGGCGGCGCCCCGGTGACGGCGGATTACGCCACGCAGATCGGCGCGGACGGGTACAGCGAAAACGCCAGCACAGCGGTGGCCCTGGCGAGGCAGTTGAAGGGGGAGTGACGAAAACAACAGCCGGGAATGAAGCGCAGCGCAATGACCGGATAGCGGTGGTGAAATCTTCGCCACTTCTATCCGGTCATTGCGCTTCACTACGTTCCGCTCCATTCCCGGCTGCTGTTTCTTGCGGCCGTGCCATTTCATACATTTACGGCGCCGCTGGCGCTTCGCCGTCGTTGCGGATGCCAAGCTTGGCGTGAACTTCCGGCGCGATGCGGTAACTGATGCTTTTGACCTCCCCCTCGACCATAGCCATGTTAAATCCCTCGGGGTGAACGCCGCCGAAGGCGAAGACGGGGGAGGCGTAGCCTGGAAGGTCTTTCATGACGCGGGCACCGCCGGGGCTGAAATGGCGGGTGAAGGCGACCGTATCGGCGTCGAATCCCACGTCCCAGCCCTGGTCGTCGTTATGGGCCTCGCCGGTCTGGTACGCTTCGGGGTACAGGTACTTTTCTCCCAGCAGGTAGGTGCATTCCAGGCCGTCGGTGATGGCGGAAAGCGGTACGCCGGTGCGTCGCTGAAAAACGCCGTTGGAGATGAGCGTGCCGTACTCGCGGACCAGTGGGGTGTCCTTCACCAGCGGCTGTTGGGCCCAGTCGTCCTCGGTGAATTTGTTCATGCCGGCCCCATTGCCGAACGCGGTGAGTGTCTGGCCGTCGCCGCCGTTGCCCGTGTAGTCGGTTTTGGCCATCACGCCGGGGGCGCCGGAGTTGTAAAAATCCGTCCGCGTGGGATACGGCACGCACCGTCGCCGACTCGAACAGCAAAACACCGGAATCGACGTCCGCTGGGTCTCCATAATTTGCTCCGCCTTCTGCCCGGCGTCCGGAGCATGGTCTCCCTGATAGTATAAATTTTCCTGCTCAATGCAGGGCAGGATCGCGTACATCCATCCGCCGGGCTGGTTTTCACTTTTGTCGCAGACGGGGTCGCCCGTCCAGCGTGTGCACCAGCCGCCGGGAGGAAGGGTGTCGTTGAAAAGGGTGGTGTAAAGCAGATTGGCATAGGCGAGTTGCTTGACATTGCTTTGGCAGGACAATATCCGCGAGCTTTCCCGCGAGGTGCTTAATGCAGAGATGCCCAGCAGCGGGACCACCGCGAGGATGAAAATGCAGACGGCGAGGTCGATTCGGGTGAAGCCGGGATGACGGTCGAGTGGCATGGGAGGCTCCGTGGGGGAGATGGGGGCGTTATTGGTTTTGTAAAAAGAACAGCAGCCGGGAGTGGAGCGTTAGCGCAGAGACCGGATGGAAGTGGGGATGTATCCGGCAGTGCTATCCGGTCTCTGCGCGTCACTACGTTCCGCTTCGCTCCCGGCTGCTGTTTCTTGTTGGACGTTGTTACTTCGTAATTTCCACCTCGTACCAGAGGGTTTGGTATTCGGGCGAAATGCGGATGAGGCCGTCGGGGGCGGGCAGCTCGCGCGTGCGTTTGCCGGTGCCGTCCAGCGGGTAGTATTTCACGGTGGCGTTCTCCATGTTGATATTCTTGAGATTGAAGCGGAATTCGCCGGAAATGCCTTCGCACAGCACGGGCGGGCGGCCCCACTGGGTGCTGACGGTGATGGATTGGCCGTGGAGGCTGCGGACGTCGGGGGTGTCGGCGCGGTCGGCGTCGGTTTCCTGGTCGGGGTTTTTGTAAGGCCGGATGCGGATGTCGGTGTTTTTCATCAGGCCGGTGGCGGCGACGAGGTAACGCTGTGTTTTTTGCCCGAAAGGCGGAAGTTGCGTTACCGTGACGGTTGCCCAGTTGAGGCGGTTTTTGTTTAGCCGCAGCATACCGAGCTTTGTTTTGATGGATTCTTCCGGGATGAAGCCGGTGAAGAGCATCGTTTTCGACGTATCGGCGATGAACCAGCCGTTTTCGGTGGCTGGCGTGCCGTCTTCATTCTCACGGTAACGCAGAACCATGTTGACGAGCATTCTTCTGCCACCGAGGCTGATTTCCTTAAGATTTTCGTCGTTCTGGCGAAGTTTCATGTCGGTAAGATTCACACCGGTGTATGCTCGCAACGCCTCGATATTTTTAATACCCAGCGGCTCAAGCGACCGGTGATAATCGCTGCGACCGGCGGCGTAGATGTCCACTTCCTGCTTTTTAGACAGATTGTAAAGCAGGGAATTCGTCGCATCATTGGGGTTTTGCGGGGTCATCCTGGCCGCGCATTGCATATCCCCCCGCACGAAAAGGTTGTGACAGGCGATCATGTGGGCGAGTTGGACGGAGTTGCCGCAGGCGTCGAAAAAGGACTTCGCCATGTCGTGGGGATAGTTGGCGTCGTGCGACCAGGAGTAAATGTAGATGCCGCTCCAGTCCTGGAAGCCGGCCAGGGTGGCGAGCATGGGTAGGCCCTCGGCGGCGTAAAGGTTCGGGTACGGGTGGTTGTACTCGCTGACGGTGTAGGGCTTGCCGATGACGCGGAGGGATGCGAGATTGGTCATGGCGTCGCCACGGCCGAGATAATTCACCATCGCGCGGTTGTGCAGCAGCCAGTTGGTGCCGCTCCAGCCGCCGCCGGGGAAGCTGGGGTGATGCCAGTAGGCGTGGATGTCGCAGAAGTCGAGCCGGGCCTGCGGGTAATGGGCGCCGTATTGCAGTTGCGTGCCGGCGACCGGGGCCTTGGCGTGGAGCGTGTTTTTGATGTAGTCGTACATGCCGGACCAGTAGGCGTCCTCGGTGTCGATTAAAAAGGCCACGAAATCACGCCACGCTTCGGCTGTCATCTGGGAGGCGGAGAAGCGTTTCATGACGCGGATGCCGCCGTCTTCGATTTTTTCGGAGGGGTCGGGGCCCATCGCGCCGCCGGACTTCAGCGAGACGCCGGCCAGTTCGTACGTGCCGGGATGGAAGCCGCCGAAAGATACCCGGCTGAGGTCATCGTCGTGGGACGGAATGAAGGAGTAGGTGAAGGTCTGCCACTCGGGCGTGAGGTTCATCTGCTGATACAGGCCGAGATTCTGCCAGGGCTCGTGGTCCATGCCCACGTTGACGGTCATGGTCTGGTGGCTGTGGGCGCGGGCACGGAAGGTGAGGGTGTAGGGGACGCCGCCCTTGAGTTTCAGGTCGGTGCGTATCCACTGCGGAATCCATGGCTGGCCGCCGTTGGTCTGGACGATGATGCGCACGAAATTGTGCTCCGCCTCGGCATGATGCTGGATCGTCGCGCGGGCGTCTTTGTCCATCTGGAAATACCACGGGCGCGTGTCGGGGGTGTCGTAGCTGCCGATCATCTCGTCGCTGAGCGGAATCACCCGGCATTTCCACGCGTCACGCATCTGCTGGGTCGAGGCGTACTTTTTCTTGAGCCACGCGTTCCACTGCTTCTGGAGCTCGGCTTCGTACTCGGCCGGGAGTTTGTCAAGCGCTCCCCAGAACCAGGACGCGACGACGGAATTTTCGTTGTTGATCTCGATGGACGCCACGCAAGGGTCTTCGGTGTAGGTCAGGCCCGTGTAGGGATTCTTGTGCGTGAGGAGGTCTTTGGCGTATTTTTTCTGGAATTCGATCATCCGCGGCTCGAAATTGTCCAGGCCTTTGTCGTACTCGGGCCGCTGGTCGTGGCCGGTGAAGCCCTCTTTGTCGGTGAACTTCCGCGAGACGTGGAGGTTCATGTTGACGTAAACACCGTTCTTTTTGAGCTGGAAAATGAGGTAATCCAGCTTGTCGAGCTCGTCGGGGTCGATTTCGGTGACGCCTTTGTGTCGGTTTTTGCCCCACATGTTGTGGCTGTCCATGTGATGCAGGCGGACGCAGTTGACGCCCAGACGGGCCAGGCGTTTCGCTTCGCTCTCGGCATCGTCCGCGTTGGGGAAGTTGCCGGAAAAGCTGAAATTGGTGCCCAAAAGACGGATGGTTTTCCCGTCGGGGGTGGTGAAGTGCGAGCCGGAAACGGTGACGCGCTGGGCGTCGGTGATCGCGGCGGACTGGCCGTCGGATGTTAGCGCGGAGGGGAAATGCTCGGCCGAGACGATAAACGGGAACATCGGCGGAAACGCGTCGGTCGTGGGATTCGCATCCGGCGCGGCGGCAAGTAAAAACGTCATGAAAATGAAGGAAGAAACCATCGAAAAACTCCTTTTTTGAAAAAGATGGGCAGGGTCGCGGTCGTACCTCGCAACCCCTTCTATTTTGCCAGAATCGGCGGAGAATTGCAAGAGGCTTGCGGTTTTCCGGGGATGGGGTAGAATGAACGCTATAACACATCCAAAATCAATATAAACGGCAGGAAACAGCAGCCGGGAGCGGAGCGTTAGCGCAGAGACCGGATCGCAGTGGGGAAAACCCCGGTTATTCTATCCGGTCTCTTCGCGTCACTGTGTTCCGCTTCGCTCCCGGCTGCTGTTCTTGTGGCTGAACTGATTTTAAATGTGCTTTAGCATACGAATCGTAACCGCGCGAAACGTGCAAAGAAGGAAAAAAATGGACCCCGCAACGCTTAAATTCATCTGCTCCACCGCGACGATTTTTTTTCTGGTGATGAACCCCATTGGAAATCTGCCGCTTTTCGCAAGCATTTTACGGCATTTTTCGGATCAGGATTACCGGCGAATCGTGATGCGGGAGTCGTTTTTCGCGCTGCTGATCATGCTCGTGTTCCTGGTATTCGGAAACGGAATTTTGCAGCTGCTGCGCATCACGCCGCCGGCGATGCAGATCGCGGGGGGGATTATCCTGAGCATGATCGCGCTGAAGATGGTGTTCGGGAAGAATAAAAACACGGATCCCACGCTGAAAGAGCCGCTGATCACCCCGCTGGCCACGCCGCTTTTCGCCGGGCCTTCGACGATTTCGATGATTATTCTCACCCGAGGAACGCCGGGCGTCGAATTCCTGCCCTGCCTGACCGCCGTGCTGGTGACGTGGCTGATCGTGTCCGCGATTTTACTCTCGGGGCGGGTCTGGGAAAAACTCCTGGGCGAAAAAATCATGGACGCCATGGAGTCGCTCATGGGATTTCTGCTGATGGTCGTCGCGGTGCAGATGATGGTCGACGGCGTCCAGACGGTGTTTCGTTTGACTGCCTGAAAAACCGCTAGGAACTGCGTGTGAAGCTGCGCTCCATTGTTCTTTTGTCCGAATAAACAAAAAACCGTCATCTTCTCTTGTGTGCATTCGCTTGATAGCGGCGCTTGAGCAGTTATCAGGTTAAAGTATTCCAGGCTGCTGTTCTTGTCGATCCATTATGTTGATCGTTGCTCTAAACGATCAACCACTTCTGTCTGGCGTTTTTGTTATTCTCGTAAAATTTTTAAATTTTCCGAAATGCAGGGAATGTAACGCACATGTAAGATTACGATCCAATAATGGGCAATTATTGAATAATGCACGACTCTTTCCAATCTCACCCCATCTATATCCACTCGCCGCTGTGTGTACGTTTAATATAAAGGCAGGCGGAGCGTTCTGTTTCCAGGGGCGGATTCGAACAATTTATATTTTTCGCCTGATTTATCAATTAATTCTAAATATTGATCATATATGTCAATTTCATATAATTTCGTGTATTTTTCGTTAATTTTATGGTTTTTAGTGTTTTATTGATATGAGTAGTATTTTTCATGATTTTTGCGTATTTAGTGTTGACGTGCTTCTTTTTCATTATATAATTTCTATATCATCTGTTTTTTCTGTCATATTTCGCCAACTCTTACGTTTCGGCAAAATACGCAGCAAAAGTTGAATGAAGAAAGCCGCCGGGTGATGGATCACAACGTAATTTGGCTGGCTTGATAATTTAATCATCGACAAAGATTTGAAAATAAATGTTCGTATAAAGAGAGAGGATTTTATATGTTGAAACGATGCGTTTTATTGTTGGGTTGTGTTTTGTGCCTTCCCCATTTGGCGGATGCGGCGAATTATACGTGGACGGGGAGTGGTTACGGGGAGGTGTGGTCGAACACCAGCTTATGGACGACGACCCCGCCCACCGGTGCGTACCCCGGCCTGGGCGATACCGCGAACGTCAGTTCCGGCATCGTGTCGGTCGACACGGGCACGCCCTATGTTATCTCCGCCCTCAACAAGACGTTTTACCAGACCAATGCCAACATTAATTTGTCCGGCGAGGGTAGAATTTATGCTTACAATAACAATAATTATCTGTATGGGATACAATTCGGTACGGTCAATGGGGCCAACATTTCTATCAAGCAGTCGGGCGGATATCTCCTTTCCTACTCCTTTATGGCGGGCACGGATCTGATCAACAGCGGTGCCTCGATCAATGTGGACTACACCATGACCCAGGGACAATTCCAGTCCAATGCGGCGATTTTCGGCCAGGGCAACAATGTCAATTCGACCTTCACGGTTTCCGGATCGAGTGTGTATGGCTCAACGAATTACACGGATATCTACTCATCGAGTTTGCTTTTCGGAGTGGATGGCGGCACGGGAACGTTCACCATGACCGGCGGCCGGCTCCTCAGCATCGGATCCAATGGTTCCGGCTACGGCTTACACGGGATAACGTTGGGGGTCAACGGCGGCACGGGCTACATGACCTTTACCGGCAATGCCGTCTCGCCAGAAACTACCATGCTTTACACAGTCGGCGGAAATAACAACAGCAATCCTGCCACCGGCGGCACGGGATACGCCACCCACAGCGGCAACGCGTCCTTCGAAACGCGGCGTATGGTCATCGGAGATGCCGGGGCGACGGGAACCCTCAATCTGTCGACCGGATATCTGCATGCCATCGAATCGGCGGTCATCGGCACCGGGGCCGGCAACGCCACGATGAATCAAACCTGCGGGGGCCTTTTCCAGATCGGCCCGTATAAAATGATCATTGCGTCGGTCAACGAGGAAGGCGGCAGCATCGGAATTCAGGGCTATAACCCCAACTCCTACGGATTGTTTATCGGGGCCGAGCTTGCCAGCGGCGCTCAGGCAGTCTACAACATGCCCTGCGGAAATCTCCTTTCCTACGGCGACGTTTATGTCGGGTACATGTCAACCCCCAACGCCAGCTATAACGGATCGCTAGCCCAGTGGAACATCTCGAAAAATGCGGTGGCAAATATCGTTTTCGATACGGGTGGCCAACTCTCCGGCGACCTGCATATCGGCTATGTCACCGGCATTGTCAACGACGGGACGCCCACGGCGAACCTGACCCAATCCGAAATAAACATCAACGGCGGCTCGCTTTCCGTTGTCGGAAATGTGATCGGCTATAACAAAAATAGTCATTTAAATATCTACGGCTCCAAAGCCGACCTCAACTTCGGCGGCCTCATAGTCAACAACCAGTCGACGAAAATGAAGCAACTGGACATCAATTTCTTAATCGATTCCTACGGCGCGTCGACGATCAATGCAGGGACTGTCAACCTCACCGGCGAAACCCAGCCGCTGGACGTCAACATCCCCGGGTTCATCTCCTTGAAGGTCGATTATACCGATCTCATTCGCACGAGCTCGCTGACCAAGCAGTCGTCGGCCGCGCTATGGCAGGACAACACGCCGTTCAATTTCACGGAGAACCGGCTTATCGATTCGGGACAAACCGTGGTGCGTCTTGAAATCGCCAACAACCATCCGACGTGGAATATCATGGGAGTCTATAACATTTTCGACGATGCCAACCCGATGGGCAAGGAGTCCGGGGCCGTGAAAGTCGCGGGAGAGTACAGCTACATCCAGGCGATTTTCAAGAACCTGGCAGGCGAAGTCGACGTGGAAACGGGGACACCGCTTTATGATCTGTTGATGGATTATCTCAACAACGCGGTCGTCGAGACGGGCGTGCACTTCGGCGCACTGACCGCGGACAGTTTCCTGCTCACCGGCCCTTATCTCAACGACAGCGGCTACGCATGGTTCGGATGGGATTTGTCGGAATTTAACGGCAAGTACGGTTCCAATGTGCTGCTTTACCAGTTCAACTCCGTCCCCGAGCCCGCCACCTGGATTATGCTGCTGCTGGGCGGAATGGTCGTCATGCTTCAGCGCCGCCGCCGGAAGTAAGTGGAAAAGTTGATTAAGAAACAGCAGCCGGGAATGGAGCGAAGTGGAATGACCGGATAAGCACCCTCGAGTGTTTTCCCATTTCGATCCGGTCACTGCGCGTCACTGCGTTCCGCTGCATTCCCGGCTGCTGTTTTCATGCAAAACCAACCGGTTTGTGACGTGCGATTATGGCTCTGTCATTTCGCGTCCGGGGGCGGCGAGCCGAGCTTGCGGGCAATAACACTGACGATCATCAGTTGCAGGGCGTGGTAAATCATGATGGGCAGTAGCAGGATGCCCGCCTGGGAGGCGTCTTTCAGCAGGACGCGGGACATGACCGTGCCGTGAACCAGGGATTTTTTGGAGCCGCAAAAGAGGACGGTGACGGTGTCTTCCCGAGGGAAACGCAGCACGCGGCAGAGGCCCAGGAGGATGGTGAAAACGGCGAAAAACAGGGCAACCATCCCCGCCGCGAGTACGGCGAGTTTCTGGAACGTGAAGCCAGCGAACATGTTTTCGCTGAAAGAGTGGCAGAAGGCGGTGTACACGATCAGCAGGATAATGCCCTGGTCGCAGCGGCGGAGCGTGCGGTCATATTTTTGCGAAAACCAGCCCAACGCCCCGTGCAGGAGGATGCCGGCGGTGACGGGGAGGATGACTTGCAGGGTGAGGGACACCAGCACGCCGGACAGGGGCATGCCGCCGCTGGCCGAGATGAAAATCTGCATCCACAGCGGCGTGAGGAAAACGCCCAGAAGGCTGGAAATGCTGGCGTTAAAGATGGCGGCCGTGACGTTCCCCCGCGCGATGTTCACCATCACCACGGAGGAGGACACGGTGGAGGGCAGCGCCGCGACGAAAAAAATGCCCAGCCACAGCGTGTCATACCCGCCTTCCGCCTGGCGCCCGAACATGAACATCAGCGGCAGAATCAGCAGCGGAAACAGGACGAACGTCGCCAGCTGAATCAGCACGTGCAGGCGGAAGTCGGCCAGGCCCGTGCGGATTTTTTCCCAGTTCAGGCGCAGGCCGTAAAAGAAAAAAATGACGCTCACGCCGTAATTCGCCACCGTGCTGAGCGAAAACAGATCGCGCGAACTGCCCGGCCGCGGATCCAGCCACGCAAGGAAAATACACAAAAACAGCAGCAGGATGAAGGTGTCCAGGCCGAAACGTTTCAGGAAGGTCAGGGGATTCTGCATGAAGGGGTACACGGGTTAAAACTGCTTAAGGCTGCGTCCGCGCACTGTCACCCTCCCGGGCCAGGATGCGGAAATATTCTTCGATCATCGCGCGGTACGCCGGGGGCCATTCTTGCGGCGGAAGCGCTTCCATTTGTTTACGCATGCGCAGCGGAAGTTTCCCCCACTCGGACGGTGAAAGCGGCGGGTGAAATTCCGGCGGAACATCCGCCACATGCGGTTCCGGTGTGCCGTTCTGCGACTCTGGTGGCGTGTCATTTTCCGGTATCATTCCGGGAGTTGCGGGATCACTGTCACCGCCACCGGCATCCGCGTCCACCTCCACGAGCTGCACGTTTTCCGGGTCCTGACCGCGCCGCCGCAGGCAGGATTCCAGAGCCAAAACGATTTCCCGCTGGATGCCGGTGTTCAGCGGGCCGAGTTCATACTTCCGGAAAAGCGTCTCCACTTGCGCCATCTGCTCCAGAATGGACGAGAATGCGTCATTCCGTCTGCCGGTACCCTGCGGAGTGGTTTCCTCTGCATTTTCATCCGCTTTTTCCACTGCGTTTCTTGCCGCCATCACCGCCGCGACATGCGCCCCGAGTGTGTTTTGCGCCAGCAGAAGCGTTTCACTCTGGCGCGCAAGCAGCGTTTCAGCGGCCTTCGCCAGTGCCTCCGTACTCAGCTCGGCTTCCGCCGCCGCCCGCGTGCGCGTCAGCGTTTCCTGCTGCATTTCCTTCAGAAGCTGGACGTCATAAACCGTCACCGGCGGGATTTCCGCCCCGGGCGCTTTTTCGCCGCCGCCGTTCTCCGGATTTTCATTTTTCGCCTGCCGTTTCTGCTCATCCAGCAGCGCCGGCACCTCATCCCCGGAAAACGCCACCGCCGCCAGCAGGAGTTTCAGACGTTCCAAAATCTGCGTCTGAGCCGGGGCTATTTTTTCAAAAATCGCCGTGTGCGCGTCCGCATACGGAGCATCCGCACCCGAAAACGCCGCGTCCTCCGCGCGCCCGGCCTGCGCAAACTCTGCCCGTGACGCGTCCACCTCTTTCAGCACGCCCTCCAGCACCGCGTGCACGGAAACGGGCAGGCGAATTTCTTTCTTTTCATGCTCATTTTCACTTTTCACGCCGCGCAAAAACGGCGTCAGTTCCCGTGAAATTTCCGCCTGAATTTCCGCGAAATGCGCGCACTGCGCGCGAGCCTCCCCGGCGGTGAGCGCTTCCGGAGGCTGCGCAAAACCTGCGCACGCGGCGTGTAAAAAACGCTGATTTTCCGCGAATTTCTCCAATTTTTCCGCAAATTCCCGCATCCATTTCATCCGCGCCGACTCCACCTCCGCCACGCCTGACGCCCGCAGCCCGGCCTGTAATTCTCGCAAATAAAAAAACACTTTCCGCTGGAGTTCCGTCACCCGCGCGAGCTGATTCCGCTGCGCGGCGAGGAAAATCGCGTCTTTCTCGTCTTCCGGAAATGCGGGGAGTGCTTTCAGACGGGACAAAATTTCTGCCAGACGCTCAAAAATTCCGTACTGCCGGGGCATCACCGCATCCAGCTCCCACCGCGCGGCCGGTTCCAGAAAATCATAAAGAACGCCCGCGTTTTCCACATAAAGCGTTTCCGTCTCCGCCATGATTTCACGCTGGAGCATCTCCAGCCGCGCAAGCGTCGTCACATCTGCCACCGCATTTTCCGCCAGCATAAACCGCTGAATCATGGGAGTCAGCAGACGCACAATTTCCCATGTACCATCCCGCAGCGCCGCGCGTGAAATTCCTGTTTCCCCGCTTTTCAGCCCATCCGTCACCGCCTGCTGAACCGCCGGCAGCCGTTCTTCGCGAATTTCGTCCAGCACCCGCCGCGTTTCCCGCACCCGCACGCTCAAGCCGCGCGACGATTCTCCGCCGGGAAGCGTGAACGTCATGTTTTCCTCCAGATCCGTCATCATTTCCGTAAGCGCCACGCTCAGGGAATCCGTGTATTTCGGGTCCAGCAGACGCTCCGCGGTGAAAAAGAGTGCCTGAACCTCCCGCAGCGTGTCTCCCCCACCCACCTCACGCGGCGTCCCCGCCTCCAGCTTCCGCGCCGCCTCCTGAAACAGCTCCGTCATGCGGCGAATTTCGTGCGTCACCTCCAGCCACCGGCGTGAAACCCGCGCGCCCATTTCTTCCGGCGAAATGACTTCCAGAAACACGTCCCCGCCCTCCGTCCGCTGCCGGAAACCGTCTTCCGCGTACGCCTGAAAGCGCACGGCCACCCCAGGCGCGAGGCGAATTTGCGTCAGATTCCACAAAAATCCGCGTTCCACCGCCCTCACATCCACCGCCACGTGCACGCCCGGCGCGGGCCAGAAGTCAAAATTCGTCCAGCGCTCTTTTTTCTTCGCAGGCGCGTCATCCGCAGACGGCGCATCCTCCGCCAGAACTTCACCCGCACGCTGAAGCATCCAGCGAAAGCCCATTTTTTGCAGGCCATAATCATCCCTGACACGCATTTTCATCTGCACCGCGGCGCTTGGCAGAATCATCCGTCCGGGCCGCGGTTCCAGAACCGTCACTCCCGGCGGCGCGTCCTCCAGCATCTCCATCCGCCACGTTTCCAGCCGCTGCGTGATGCCGTCCGCCGTCACCATTTCCAGCGCGTACTGGCACGACTGCCGGATTTCCAGATGAAACATCACCTGCCGGGGATTTTCCGCCCGGACGCGCCCCGTGGCCCACGTTCCATCACTCAGCAGAATCCGCGCGGACGCCAGCTCCCGGTCCGCCGTGGCGAGAATGCCCACCCGCGTGCCCGGCAGCCCGCGCAGCATCCACCCACCATCATACCACTGCCCGCCCTGCCCCGTGTACTCCGGCGGAATCACGCGAATCACGGAATTCACCAGGCACGGCCGGGGCCGCACACGCACCGCCAGCACGCCATCCGCCGCGTCCGCTTTTTCCCACGAAAACGCCTCCCCGGGGGCACACGCCGCCACGCAAAAGCTTTCCGTCACCCGCGGAATCCGCACCCAAAACGCCCCATCCACCGGCTGGACACGAAAAAACTCCGGCTTTTCAGCAGACGGCAGCGTGTGCTCCGCCCCCGCCGCATTTTCTGTCCCCGCCGCACGGTTCGCGAAAACCGCCACGTTCACGTAATCCGGCGCCGCCGCACGGCCACTTTTTCGGCTCACCACCTCCACCCGAGCCAGGAAATCATCCCCGCGCAGCATTTCCGCCGGCGCTTCCGCCCAGCGGCACATCCACCGCCCTGGCCAGCGTGCCTCCCCGAAAGTCGCCCAGCGCCGCACGGCCGCACGGGATTCTTCCGGGTAAAACACCGCCGTCAGGACGCACACCACCAGCACCGCCGCCACCGCCGCACGCATCCACCACCGCCGCCGCCAGAAATCTGCCTCAAACACCGCCGTCCGCAAGTCGCGCGAGGCGATTTCCGCATACGTCTCATCAATTACCGCTTTTCGCAGCTCGACTGAACCGGTTAAAACGCTAGCGCCGGGTCCAGCACCCCCGCTTCCACTGCCACCGCCATCATCCGCCGCGAGAAATTCCACCGCGCTGCCCAGCGTTCCCGGCACTGCCCCGTCCGCGGGGGGATTTTCCCGTAAAAAACGCACCGCGTCCATGTCCGTGCGGGGAAATTTCCGCAAAAAACGCACCGCACGCACGCCGCACCACCCTGCCAGCGTCGCCGTCGCGCCCCAAAAAATCGGATACCACCCGGCCGCGTCCCACCCCAGTGCCCGGTGACACGCATAATCCGCCACCGAAATCGCCAGCACCGCCCCCACCGTGCCAAGAAACACCATCCCCGCCGCGAATTCTCCCGCCGTTCGCAGGACGAATCGCCTCCAGGCACGCAGTTTTTCCTGAAGCGGTGCTCCCATGTTATTCATTATCTCCTGCAGAGCCGCAATCGTAAGATTGCGAAATCACAGCCAAAAACCAAAAAAATCCTCCGGCGAGGCAACTTCCTTTCCGCAATCTCACGATTGCGGCTCTGCCGTCAGTTTTTCATGTGAATCAAATATTCATCTCGCCACGAATACCGCGCAATCTGTGCCCGGGCCGTGTCACCGTTCGTGTAATAAAGGTGAAATCCGCCGCCTTCCGGTTCATACTTTATCGCCTGCACCGCGACTTCATGTTCTCTGATGTGAAAAATATACGGAATGTCCCTCGGCGGAAACGCCACCTCCGCGACAAACTCCGGCGCCAGCGCCGCGAGTGTTTCCGGATACGCGCCATGTTCCATTTTATATCTTTTCAGGGCCAGTGCCAGCCGGGTCAGGTGGAAACGGTGCATCCGTTTCAGCACAGCCATGTATCCAAGCTCATTCGTCGGCCAAAACACGGTGAAAATAAACTCCCCCACCGTCCGCGAGCGGAATGTGCATAACCCGACCGCCCGGGTGAACTCATTCGGGCATGTGTTTACCAATTTCTCGCTGTGCCGGTCATCGTACCGTAATTCCGCCAGGGCCGCGTAACTTTTCGTCGCGACGTTCGGGTCGATCACGAACATGAAGCGGGCCATATTTGTATTATCGCCGAATTTGGCCATTTTCCCCAGGAATTCATACGCGCACCAGTCGCCGATCATCACCGCGTTGCGGAACGAAATCGGCCGGGGTTGTGAATCCATCATCGCAGTGAGCTGGGCCAACTGTTCCGCCGAGCAGATGTTCCGGGCCAGCAGCCCCTGCGTCGCCTCCATCGCCAGACTGACACACGCGCCGGCGGCGAACTGCGGAATCAGGTCCGGCATCCGCCCCATGTGCCCCGCCAGACGGTAAATCGACTCGATATCCGCCAGCGCCGTTTCCGCGTCGCCGTCATGAATATTCATGACCGCACGCATCACGAAACCGTAAGCCAGGTCTTTTTGAAACCCCACACCATTCCGCGTCGCTTCGATCAGCGGTTGATCGTCCGCCTCCTTCAAAAACGGCATGAAATACCGCGGCTTGCGCACCGCCACCGCCGCCATGTCCAGTACCGGCGACTGCTTCCGCACCCACTGGGCCAGCTCCGGAAACTGCTGCCCGCTCCACCCCGTCTCGTAAAACAGCTCGTCATGCAGCGCGTCCATCGCCCTCTCAAAATCCCAGTCCGAAACTCTCTCCTCCCACACCGGGGCGCGAAGGCTGTGCTGTTGGGCGAAACGCTGCATCCGCTGTTTGATTTCCTCCTCGCCGGGGTAAGTGTCCTCATCCGCATCCTCGGCCACAGTCGGCTTCTCCGCGTAAAACGATTCCCGCATCCGGTCACGATACGCGTCAAGCACCTCGTGGGGCAAAACATACGGCTCGTCGGGTGTCTTCACCTCTTCGGGCTTCAGGGCCAGATGCCGGCAGTATTCCGCCCAGTATGCCGCACGGTCAATCTCCGCACCATTTTCCGGCAACGGGCTCATGATGGTAAGGGACTGACCGTCGTCACCCAAAACACTCTCGCCCAGCTCCCGCACCACATCCCGCCAGGCGTTCTCCTCCGTAATTTCACTCACCTCCGGGAACAGGATTTCATACGCTTTCACGTAATCCACGGCCTTACCGTCCGCCCGCAGCGGAATCTCCACCCCGGGCGGAAGCGCCGTGAGGCCCGTGTTCTCCCGCGTGATTCTTAACGGCCCGCTGAACACGCCGCAATAATACATCACCCCCAGCACGAGTGCCGCGAGTATCACCCACCGCTTCCATTTCCGCCACGGTTTGGTGTCCTTTTTTTGTAATTCCGTCATCAAATTCTCCTGAGCCGTAAAAACAGTAGCCGGGAATGCAGCGGAACGCAGTGACGCGGAATGACCGGATAGAATCGCCGAGGCTTTTTCCACTTCCGATCCGGCCATTCCGCTACGCTCCATTCCCGGCTGCTGCTCCTGGACACATCCACTTGATTATGACGCTAATTCCCCACCTGAATCAGGTATTCATCCCCGCAAGGCTCCAGCGACATCTCTGTTTTATCGGCATCCCGCGGCGAATAAAACAGGGAAAACCCGCCGTCTTCCGGTGCATACGTTATCTTTACGTCGGGCAATTCCGGCGCGGCATCACTTAAAATGGTCCAGTCCAGCAAATCCGTGTGCCCCTCATGGAAAACATACGGCAACTCACCCGGCGGCATCTCCGTCCGGGCAACATACTCCGGTGTCAGGGCCGCGAGCGTTTCGGGGTAAGCGCCGTGCTCCGTTTTATACCGTTTCAGGGCGATCGCCAGCCGCGTCAGATGGAGGCTCCGTTTTCGTCTTTCCGCATAAACGTATTTCCAGACTTTTCCTTTATTGATGACCGTGAACACCATGTCCGCCGCGGTTCGCGAACGGGCACACGCCAGGCCGGTGATCCACTGATTCCCTGTGCGGTCGCAAATGGCTTTCAGTTCGTCGTATTGGCCCCGGTCATACCGCATGGCCACCAGCTCGGCATAACGTTTCGTCGCGACATTCGGGTCGAGCGAGTTATAAAACCATTGGGGCATGCCGGGAAACAGCATCCAATCATACTTGGCCTTTTTCCCCAGCAGGATATACTCGTACCAGTCGTTGACCACCATCACCTCCTTAAACGAAACCGGCGTGGGCAGCGATTCCAGCAGCGCAGCCAGTTGGGCCAACTGTTCCGGCGGGCAAATGTTCCGGGCCAGTATCCCCCGCGTCACAACCACCGCCAGATCGGCGATTTCGCACCACAGCATCAACGACGCATCCGGCATCCGGCTCAGGTGCCCCGTCAGGAGGTACAGCGACTCAACATCCGCCAGCGCCTTTGCCGCGTCACCGTCATGCATGTACATCGTCGCGCGGACGGCAAAACCATGGGCCAAACGCTCCTGAAAATACTGGTCGAGCCTCGGCCTTTCCATGAGCAACTGCTCGTTCGACTCGATATAAAACGGAATGAAATACCGCGGCTTGCGCACCGCCACCGCCACGAGATCCAGCGCTGGCGACTGCGTGTCGGCCCACGCCGCCAGCTCGGGATACTCCTCCCGGCTCCACCCTGTCACGTAAAACATCTCCTCGTGCATCCGCCGCACGGCACTTTCAATTCCGTCACATGGCGAATTTCCGTCGTCAGCGTCCCATCCGTCAGGCAGGCGGAGATGCCGCTGGCGGGCGAACTGCCGCAAGTGGTCACGAATTTCGCCGAGGTGCATCTTCGCGAATTTCTCCCGGCGTGCTTCCTCAAATTCCCACACCGTCAAATCGAGTGCCGCCAGGTCGTCGGTGTAGGAATCATCTTCCGCCGCGTCGTCGAAAACCGCCTTGAGCTTCATCTCGGCACACGTCCCGGCGAGATTTTCCGGCGAAAAGTATGACAGCGTCGGCGTCATCACCTCCTCGGGCGTCAGACCCAGCCGCCGACAGGACTCCGCCCAATGCGTCTGATACGCTTGCGGAAGGTCGCCCACACTCGGCTGCTCGCGGGGAGCCTCATACCACCATCTGCCGCTAAATATACTCACGCCTAACGCACGCACCACATCGCGCCAACCGTTCTCGGTGGTGATTTCGCTCACCTCCGGGAACAGGATTTCATACGCTTTCACGTAATCCACGCCCCTGCCGTCCGCACGCAGCGGAATCTCCACGCCTGGCGGAAGCGCGGTAAGGCCCGTATTTTCCCGCGTGATTCTTAACGGCCCGCTGAACACGCCGCAATAATACAGTATCCCCAGCACCAGCGCCGCGGGTATCACCCACCGTTTCCATTTCCGCCGCGGTTTGGCGTCACCTTTTCCCTTCATTCCTCACTCCTTATTCCTCATCCCTCATTACCCATGCTGCTCATTATAATTTTACACCACCCGCACCCCCGCGTAAACCCTCCGACCGCTTGACACTTGACAAAAAGGCGAGTCGCCCATAAAATAAGAAGGCAAGCGTCTGTCGTACACACCCATCCACAATCCACAAACCCCCATCCCCCACCATGAAAAAACTCACCGACACATTCACCCTGGCCAACGGCGTTCAGATTCCCTGCGTGGGGTTCGGCACGTGGCGGATTCCGGACGAAGAAGTGGCCGAGGCGGTCTGTAATGCCGTCGGCGCCGGGTATCGGCATATCGACACCGCCGCCGCTTATTTTAATGAAGAGGGCGTGGGCCGGGGCATCTGCCAGTGTGGCGTGCCGCGCGAAAACCTGTTCGTGACCACGAAACTCTGGAATTCCGAGCGCGGCTACCAAACCACCCTGGCTGCTTTCGAGCAGTCGATGAAAAAGCTGGGTCTAGAATATTTAGACCTATACCTGATTCATTGGCCGGCCAACGCGCTGCAATTTCCGGACACGTGGGCCGAGATAAACGCCGAAACATGGCGGGCTTTCGAGGAATTGCACCGCCAGAAACGCATCCGGGCGCTGGGCGTGAGCAATTTCCTGCCGCACCATCTTGAGGCCCTGCTGAAGACCGCGACGGTCGTGCCGGCGGTCAATCAGATCGAGTTCCACCCGGGGTGTATGCATGCCGAGACGCTGGAATTCTGCAAAAAACACGGCATTCTGGTCGAGGCGTGGAGTCCGCTGGGCCGTGGGAAAGTGCTCGGCGACCCGGAATTCACGGCCATCGCCGCCCGTTACGCCAAAACGCCCGCCCAGCTCTGCCTCCGCTGGTGCCTCCAGCACGGGACGCTGCCGCTGCCGAAATCCGTGACCCCGGCCCGCGTACAGGAAAACGCCATGATTTTCGATCTCGAAATCACTCCCACCGACATGCATACCATCGACGCCATGATCCGCCTAGGCGACTCCGGCCTGCATCCCGACGAGGTGACGTTCTGAATGAATGAGAAATAAAGAAATGAAAAATAAAAAAATATTCAATCACGCTTGCGCAATTTCTCATTCCTTTATTTCTCATTTCTCATTCCCTTCCGCCCCCCTTGCGGCCTGCCCCACTTCTGATACAATAGTCTCACCTTGTTTGTATTTATGCTCAAAATGAGTGTTTAACTGTTTCATTCGGAAGGATTTACGGAAAAAAATGGCAGAAAAAAGATTGACGAAAAAGGAAATTATCGAACAACACAAACGTGGAAATAACGACACCGGCAGCGCCGAAGTGCAGATCGCACTGCTGACCGAGCGCGTGAACCACCTGACCGCTCACATGCAGCAGCACACCAAAGATCACGCGTGTCGGCGTGGCCTGCTGCGTCTGGTCAGTCAGCGGCGCGGGTTGCTGGACTACCTCAAAGAGGTGAACCCCCAGCGGTATCTGGACATCATCCAGAAACTCAACATCCGCAAGTAAACGAACGGAAGCCCCCGGACGACGGGGGTTTTTTTGTTTTGAAAACGAGTGTGGCGTGTAAAATACGAAGCGTGGAGTGCGGCATTCGAAGAAACACCTCTGATTTCCCTCAAAAAATGAGTCACCCCACCGGGCGACAACCCCTGCACCCTTCACCTTACACCCTACACTTCATTGGCAAGCCGGCAGCGGCTGAAATTTTAATTTGGATAAGGCTAATTTAAGCAACGTAAACAGAAAGAGTATTTAAAAATGTCGGAAAATTCGAAAAAAATCAGAGTTGAGAAAAAAATTGGTAACGAAATTTTGTTTTTTGAGACGGGCGAGCTGGCGAAACAGGCCGGCGGCAGCGTGCTGGTGGGTTACGGAGACACGATCATCTTAGCGGCCGCCACGTCCGGTGCCGCGAACCCCGGGCAGGATTTCTTCCCACTGACGTGCGATTATCGGGAGCGCGTCGCCGCGGCGGGCAAATTCCCCGGCGGATTCCTGAAGCGCGAAGGCCGTCCCACCCTGAAAGAAACCCTCACCTCCCGGCTGATCGACCGTCCGATCCGCCCCCTGTTCCCCGCGTGGTTCAAAAATGAAGTGCAGGTCATGTGCACGGTCCTGGCCAGCGACCGTCAGCACGACGGCGACATGCTCGCCATGAACGGCGCCAGTGCCGCGCTTTCCATCTCTCCGATTCCCTTCGGCGGCCCCATCAGTTCCGTGCGCCTGGCATGCGTCGACCAGCGGTTGATTCCGTTCCCCACCCAGGATGAACTCGACGAAAGCGATCTGGATCTGGTCATCTCCGGCAACGACGAATCCATCCTCATGATCGAGGGTTTCGCCCGCGAGATGCCGGAAGACCTGATGGAGCAGGCGATCGCCGAGGCCCACGGGTGCATCCGCCTGATCAACGCCCTGCAGAAGGAATTCATCGAAAAAGTGCAGCCCGTGAAGGCGACGTTCGCGATTCCGGAGTGCGACGGCCTGTACGACCGCGTGGCCGGGAAGTATTATGACGAGTTTTATGCCGCCAAGCACACGGAAGGCAAGCTCGCCCGTGCGGAAGCGGTGGAGGCCCTGAAGGCGAAGATCGTCGCCGATTTCATTCCGGACGCTGCGGCGGAAGGCGCCATCTGTGCGAAACGTCTGGGCGAAGTGCTGCACGACCTGGAATCGAAAGTCGTGCGGAACCAGATCCTGGCCGGCAAGCGTTCCGACGGCCGCGGCCTGAAAGACATCCGGCAGATCGACTGCCGCGTGGGCCTTTTGCCGCGCGTGCATGGCTCGGCGGTCTTCCAGCGGGGCGAAACGCAGGCCCTGATCACCGTCACCCTGGGCACGACCCGCGACGAGCAGCGCGTGGACGGCCTTTTCGACGAATACTCCAAAAAGTTCATGCTCGACTATTATTTCCCGCCCTACTCGGTGGGCGAGTGCCGCCGAATTAGCGGCCCCGGACGCCGCGAAATGGGCCACGGCGCCCTGGCCGAGCGGAGTGTGAAGCCGGTGTTGCCAGATGTGGAAGACTTCCCGTATACCATCCGCATCATTTCCGACATCCTCGAGTCCAACGGCTCCAGCTCGATGGCGTCCGTCTGCGGCGCGACGCTGGGCCTGATGGACGCGGGCGTCCCGATTTCGAACCCCGTGGCCGGCATTTCCGTCGGTCTGGTGAAGGAAAGCAACGAAAAGTGGACCATCATGACCGACATCATCGGCGATGAAGACCACTTCGGCGACATGGACTTCAAAGTGGCCGGCACGCAGCACGGCATCACGGGCATCCAGCTCGACCTGAAAATCGACGGCATCAGCCCCGAAATCATCCGCGCCACACTCAAGCAGTCGCGCGAGGCGAGAATCGAAATCCTGCGGAACATGCTCCGCACGATTCAGCGGCCGCGGCCCGAAATTTCCCCGTGGGCGCCGCGTCTGCTGCGGACGAAGATCAGCCCCGACAAAATCGGCCTGCTGATCGGCCCCGGCGGCAAAACCGTCCGCGGAATCCAGGAATCCACCGGCGCGACGATTGATATCGAGGAAGACGGCACGGTTCTGGTCTCCAGTACGAACATGGAATCCGCCCAGGAAGCCCTCCGCCAAGTGGACGCCTTGACCGCGACGGTCGAGATCGGCCGGATTTATGATGGCCGCGTCACGAGCATTAAAGACTTCGGCGCATTCGTCGAAATCCTCCCCGGCCGCGACGGCCTGTGCCACATCAGCGAGCTTTCGGACGGGTACGTGCCGAAAGTTTCGGAAGTCTGCTCCGTCGGCGACCCGATGAAAGTGAAAGTCATCGACATCGACGAGCAGGACCGCGTGAAGCTCAGCCGGAAGGCCGCCCTGCACGAGCTGGGGCTGTCGGACGTGAAGGAATAAGATGAAATCGTGAAAAGATGAAGGAGTGAAAGAGTGGCATGTCCGCTTTTTCACTCTTTTTTTTGGAAAGATGAAGCCCCGTCGGGGCGAAATGTTTATAGATATGCCGCATTCTATAAACATCTCGTCCCTACGGAACGTCATCCCTGAAAGCACGCAGTGACGCGGGTTTCATGGGAATGGTCACGGCGCCGTTTTTGACGGGGAACTTCTCGCCTGTAACGCAGTCGGTGAGCGTACCGGGGGAGAGATTTTTGATGACGGCATCCCCGGCCGTCAGCGCGATATTCGTGACGGCGTAATACGTGCCGTGCTTGTCGGCGGCGTACCGGCGGGCGTATTTCTGCGTTTCCGCGTCCGCCAGAATCTGCTCACCGCGGATGGCTGGCAGGGCAAGGAAGGCGGCGTTAAAAGCCTGCACACGATCCGGGAATCCCCGCTGAAACGTGTTCCCGGCCAAGTATCCGATATTCGTCGGGTCACCGAACGCCATGGCCCGCACCTCCGCGATCATGCAAAAATCGCCGCTGCGCTCGACATCCGCCACGAAATACCCCGTGGGATCTTCGTCTTCCTGCCCTTCCTTAACCCTCAGCTCATGCTCGTTCAGCGGAAAATGCTTCACCACCGTGAACCCCGCCCCGGTGCGATATTTTTCGATTTCCGGCGAAACGCTGGAATACGCGCGGTTAATTGTGTATGAAAGCATCACGTCCGGCGAGTTTTTATAATGTTCCGGGTCGGCCGGGGGCGTGGAATGCTGATTTTCCCAGCCGCCCCAGACGTCCGCCCAGCGCTGCGTGCTTTTCAGATGCCAGTCATTCTCGGCCACCTCCGAAAACGGCACGGACTTCACGAAACGCTTCTCGTACCGCTCCTCGGCCAGGATTTTTTCCCATTTTTCGTGATCCTCATTCACCACGGCCACCTTATACCGCCAGGAATCCTTCTTCCCGGCCCCGGTATACTCGGACGGCAGCGAAACGCCCGGCTCACTGCTGTCCGCCGTGAAGAGCACGAAACAGTCGGCGTCCACATTCTTTCGTAAATAACCGGCCACGCCCTCCAGGAATTTCGCCCGCTGAAGGAACCACCAGGCGTAATACTTTTTCAGCAGCGTTTCATCTTTCCGCAGATCATCCCGGGTGACCGCCATGCCACCGTTCGCCTCCCGCGCAAACTGGGCGAGATTCTTATCATGAAAACTGACGGGGATGGCCGTGGGGCGCGTGCGTATCCAAGCGCCAAGGAATTTCGCGTCATTCTTAAACCGCGTAACGGTCAGCTCCAGCATTTTTTCGAAATCCGTCAGCGTGTCCGGGGCCGTAATGTCCACGTTCGCGCTCTCGCACCACCAGATGTGGGTGTATTTATTTTCGCCGTTTTCGTCATTTAACCGCTTCGCACGCTTCTGCGGCCCCAGCGCTTTTTCGGGATCCCCACCGATGGAACCGTAATACTCGTAATACGGAAGAATCGGGTAATCGTATTTCGCGGCCAACTCCACCAGCTTCTCCCATAAATCGGGCGTGGGCGACTGATTCACCCAGGCGCTGCCGCCATATTTTTCGGAGTCCCAGCCCTGGTTATGTCCGAATTCCAGCAGGTCTTTACAGAACGTGTTAATGCCCAGCGCCCGCGCCCAGAGGATTTTATGCTCGTACCACTGAACAGGGTCTTTCATGCCGCGGAGCGTTTCATCCTTCTCGGCGGGCGAGTGCCCCATGTGAATCACGCCGTCCGCCATTTCCTCGCGCCAAAAAATGTGGCGGCGAGGAAGTTCCGCGGGCGGATAATGGATGTTCAGCACCATTTTTTCCGGCTCCAGCACCTCATAAAGCGCGATTCTTGAGACTGCCACCCCGGCGGAAAGCGGATCCAGATGGCCGAAAGACTGGGAAATGATCACCCAGAACCCGTCTTCCGGCAGCAGTTTCCGCTCCCCCGCGCCGCGCGGACGCTGAAGCTCCGGGAAACGGTCATGCAGAAAAAACAGGGACGTCCACTGCTCGTACTTTCCGGAAAGTGGATATTTCAGGGATTCCGGATTATGATTCACATACCGGCCGACGAGCGTGTCCCCCAGCGCTTCCCCGGTGGCGAAACCCGAGACCGCCTCATTCCCGCCATTATGCACGAACATCGCGCGGCTGACGTCCCCCGGATACTCCACACACAGCACATACGCCCGCCCCGCCTGAAGTCCGTAGCCTTTTCCCATCCGGTACGCGAAAAATTTTGGTGTGTCATCAGACGGTGCCATCACCCGGCACGTTTTCCCTAAAATATTCACGCCCGAGCTGGCGTTTTCCGCCGGAAATTCCGCGAATAAACCGTCTTTTTTCATTTCCGGGTGATCAGCCCCGCACTGAATTTCCTGCACCAGACGCAGCGGCCCGAACATGCCCGGCGCTTCGGCGAAAACACGCCCCGGAAGGCAGGCAGTGGCAGCGCATGAGAACACGGCCGCCAGAAAGAAAATAAAATGGCGTTTCATGGGATTTCCTTTCCTTTAAATAGAGAGAGTAACCGGATAAGAAGCAGAGAAATGCCTGGCTGCTGTTTTTACGGCCCCATCACCGGCCCGGCCAGTCCACTTCCGTCTTCATCAGGATTTTTTCACCGCTTAAAAGCCAGACGAGTAACTTTTGCGGCTTCAAAAAATCCTTGTCCGCCAGGTCATACAAAAAGGATTCCTCCTCACGCGGAGTGGTTTTCGCAGGCCGATTTCCCATTTTGGAAGCACTTAAAAACGGAAACACCACCGTCACTTCCTCATTCCCCGTGCGGGTGTTCTTTTTCACGCAGCGGACGGAAACCTGCCGGGGGCCCATGGCACTCTGCCGGCCGGCGATTCCAATTTTCACGTCCCCGTACGTCATCTGTGTGACTCCCGGATCATCCGCATTTTGGTCAAGGATCACGGAGCCGGAACGGGATTCCATCATCGACGCGAAAATCACGTCCGAGAACGTAATGCCGCGGGCGTCTTTTTCTCTTAAAATGGAGTCATTAAAATAAAGCGGAATGGTCATCGCCGGCGTTTTTTGCGTCACGTCATCCAGGATGCGGACTTCCAGCGAAATGTCTTTATGAATGTCACACGGGTACGCGATTTTCAGAATATTCACCCCTTCCGGCGTTTTAAAAACGGTGGCCGTGCCTGAAACACGCTCGGGACGGGGTTTTTCCTGCGCCGAAACGTGGCAGACACAGAAAAAAAACAGGCTGAACAGGGCTGTGGTGAGAGAAAAAAGAGGCTTCATGAGAAATCTTTCCATTTTATAATAAAAAATGACCACACCATGTCAAAATACGGCGTGTTTCGGTGACAATTCTTCGCGTCTTCGTGTCTTCATGCGAGATAAAAAACGCAACTTGAAAACGCGTGCCATCCCGCATGATGAATTTTCGGCCGGCTTGCGTGGCCGGGGGACGCGTATGGCGGATGAACCGCTTTTCTTTATTTTGCCAAAAAGACGGCGAAAAATCAAGCGTCGCGGCGAAAAAATCGAAAAATCTCCGGCGGGGCCCTTGTCAGGGTGGCAAAATCCGATAAAATGTAAACTCTTATAATTTTGATAAGGTAAACATTAAGGACTGGCCCGGCTGGGCTGCCGCCGCGTTCCCTTCAGGATGAAGAAATACAGCGGGCGGAAAATGGGCGGCCGTGCTTCAGAAATACAGGAGAAATTCGGATGTCGAACGTATGTAGTTGTTGCGGAAAACGGAAGCAGATGGGAAATTCTATCACCACGCGCGGCCGTGCCAAGTATCTCGGTGGCGTGGGTACGAAAGTCACCGGGATCACCCGGCGCGAATTTAAGCCCAACTTGCGAGCGGTGAAGGTTTCCACCACGAATGGCACGCACAAAACCGTCAAAATTTGTGCCCAGTGCCTGCGCAGCGGCGCCGTGACGCGCGTTGTGAAGGTGGCCCCATTTAAACTTCCCGTGGCAAAATAAGTTTTTGTTTGGCGTTTTGGCCGAATTAAAGCAGCGCGGTGGCGTTTCAAGAATCCGCCATGAATAATAATGAATCCCAGAGGATTATTCTTCCGGGATTTTTTATTTCTTGAAAATTCAACTGTTTTTTATAAAAATCGTCTGTCGCACACTTTAAATCGCCGTGCTAAATGCGTAAAATGAATGGGGGAATAGGATTATCACAGGCGGTTGCGGTGGTTAACATCTAAAAAACAGGAGGCTGATATGAATACGGAAATGAAACGGCCTGACAGTATCATTACCCTCACCACGGATTTCGGGGAAGGCAGCCCGTACGTGGCGGCGATGAAAGGGGCCATCCTGTCCATCTTTCCTGAAGCGCGGATCGTGGATCTTTCCCACAGCGTCCCTCCGCAGGACATTCCCCAGGCGGCGGCGGTGCTGCATGACGTCGCGCCGGTTTTCCCGCCGGGAACGCTGCACGTGGTGGTGGTGGACCCAGGAGTTGGGACGGCGAGAAAAATATTATACGCGGAAATCGGCGAGCAGCGTTACCTTTTCCCGGATAACGGCGTGCTAGGATCCCTCGACAAAAACGCGGAAATTCGGGTGATTTTTAAAGTCGAAAACCCGGAATTCTGGCGGCATCCAGTTTCGAACACGTTCCACGGGCGCGACATCATGGCGCCGGTGGCGGCGCGGCTGGCCATGGGGCTGGCGCCGGAAAAACTGGGGGAGCCCGCCACGGAAATCACGCCGCTGCACACGTCCGCGCCGCGCGTGGAGGGGAATCGCATCATCGGCACCGTCCGCAGCGTGGATTCTTTCGGGAATCTCATTACGAACATTCATCACGAGCATTTTGTAGGCCGGGCCACGGATTCTTCGGTGTGTATTATCGTGGACATTTACGAAACATACGGGCTTTACCGGGCATACGCCGACATGCCGGAAGGGGCCCTGATCGCCCTGATCGGCTCGAACGGGTACATGGAGCTGGCCCTGGTGGGCGGAAACGCCGCGAAACAGCTGGGTGTGAAAACCGGGCACCCGGTTACGGTGGCGTGGGACGGGTGAAAAAATGAGGAATGAGAAATAAAGGAATGAGGAATGGCGCAAGCGGAGTGAGGCATCATTCGGCGAATCATCCGCATCCCATATCCCTTGATGAAACAGCGGCGGACTGTATAATAATAATGGATTTCGTAATAATCGCTCAGCAGGAAGGGAAACGTTAATGGAAAAATTTCAGACGCTCACCGGGACGGTGCTGCCCATGGACCGCGCGAATGTGGACACGGATCAGATCATGCCGAAACAGTTTTTGAAGCGGATCGAGCGTTCCGGTTTCGGCCAGTACGTGTTTTACGACTGGCGTTTCCGGGAAGACGGCACGGAAAACCCGGATTTCGAGATGAATCGCCCGGAATACCGCGGCGCGACGATTCTGCTTGCGCGGCGGAATTTCGGGTCGGGCTCCAGCCGGGAGCACGCACCGTGGGGACTGGAAGATTACGGTTTTCGCGTCCTGCTGGCCCCGAGTTTTGCGGACATTTTTTTTAATAACTGCTTCAAAAACGGCCTGCTGCCCATCCGGCTTTCCGAAGAAACCGTGGAGGAGCTCTTCGCGCGGACGGCGAAATACCCGGGTTACCGCCTGACGGTGAACCTGGAAACGCAGAAAATCACGGACGAGCATGGCCTGGAGCTGGATTTTGAGGTGGACACGTTCCGGAAATACTGCCTGCTGAACGGGCTGGATGATATCAGTTTAACGCTGCTGCATGAGCAAGAAATCGCCCAGTGGGAAGCGTTGAACGCATAAAAGAAAACAAAAAATTCAAAAATCTCTGAAATTTTTCCTTCCGGGCTGCGTAAATGGTAATGGATGCTTGACATCCGGTATGAATAGGGTAAAATAAATAGTGTGTAATAAGATCGCTGGCTGACCAGCACGGCCGGTGAGATGTTTGCTTTCCGCCGGGGTTTTGTGGGAGAGCCCCGGAGTCGGACAAAATGGATATATTGCTGCGAGACCTTCCTTTTGTCGCCCCACTCCCCCCTTTTTTAAGTGGATTGAAAGGAATTTAGGATGAGTATTATTTTAGGTTTTATGTCGCCCGGGCCGTTGCAGATGCTGATCGTCGGGGTGATCGCGCTGCTGTTATTCGGAAACCGTCTTCCCGGCGTGGCCCGCTCGTTCGGAAAAAGTATTACCGAATTTAAGAAGGGCATGAAGGAAATCGAGGACGATGTAAATTCGGACGAAGAAACCGCCTCCAGCAAAAAAACTGAGGGCTGACCCTTGGAGTGAAAAGAGGTGGAATCATGGAGCTTCTTTTTGCTTTCAGTTTCGGGGAGGTGGCGATTATCGGGACCTTGGCGGTACTCTTATTCGGGAAAAATCTCCCCCAGATGGGAAAGAAAGTCGGAAAGTATTACGCGGAGTTCAAGCGAGGATACCAGAACGTCCAGAATGAGGTGCGTTCGGTGATGTCGGAAATCCAGGATCTTTCAGATTCGCCGAAAGGCGGCACGCGAAATACATCCCGGCCGATGATCGCTCCCGGCACCGTGGCGAAAAATGAGAAAGTGGAACGTGACGCGGATCATGTGGAGTCGGTGGCCCCGCGTTTTGAACCGCCGAAAGACGGCTGACGCGTTTTGCGGGCCGGGAAAATGGTTAAATGACGCATGTCAGGGAAAGTAATGGTAAGGCCATTACTTTTTCGTTTTAAAAGTGAAAACGTTCCGCAAGAAACAGCAGCTGGGAGCGAAGCGAAACGCTGTGAAGCGCAGAGACCGGATAGAATCGCCGGAAATTTTCCCCGCTTCGATCCGGTCTCTGCGCTTCGCCTCATTCTCGGCTGCTGTTTTTACACAGCGAAAGTCCATCCCATGAAAAAAATCTCCCTGACCCTGCTTTTGACGTTCATCCTCGCGTCATCTTCACCCGTGGCGTCTGCGCAAGAGGCTGGCGGTACTGCGCCGCCGTCCACCGGGTTAATCACGCCGGAGACGGATCGTGCGATTCAGCGGGGGCTGGATTATTTCCGGAAAAAAATGGATGCGGGGCAAAAGCTGGGGGACGGGGCGTTTCAGGATCACTCGGCGGTCATTGCGCTGACGGGGATGGCGTTTTTGGCGGGGGGGAGCACGCCGACGGACGGGCCGGACGCGAAATATGTGGCGGCGTGTGTGGAAACGCTCCTGAAACAGACTCGCGAAAACGGCGTCATCGCGGCGGAGGGCGTCACAGGCCAGAGCCTAATGTACGGCAGCGGATTCGCGCTAACATTCCTGGCCGAGTGTTACGGCATGTCGCCGGAAGATGACCGTATCCGGGAGACCGTGCAAAAGTCCGTGCGGATGCTGGTGAATGCCCAGAATGAGGAAGGCGGTTGGCGCTACACCCCCGTCCGCGGCGAGGCGGATGTATCCGTCACCGCGTGCGCGGTCATGGCGCTGCGGGCGGCGCGGAATGCCGGTTTTTCCGTCCCGGCGGACGTCATGGAGAAGGCCCGCGTGTATATGCAGAAATGCCGGAACGCGGACGGCGGATATCGTTACCGCGCCACCTCGGGCGGAAGCGCCCCGCCGAGAACCGCTGCCGTGCTGGCCGCGCTGTGTGCCGCCGGGCATTATGAGGGGGAAGACATGGACGCCGGCATGAAATACCTGTGGAGCACGCCCTGCCCCGCGGAGGACGGATACTTCTTTTACGCCCATTATTACGCCATCCAGGCGTTTTGGCTTTATGACGCCGGGGACGCTGAAACCGCACGTTCCTGGCAAAAATGGTACACGGTGGCGGCGGATTCCCTGCTAAAAACGCAGCGACCCGGCGGCTTCTGGAACTCCACCATCAGCCTCGACCATGCCACGGCCATGGCCCTGATCACCCTCCAGGTGCCGAATCATTACCTGCCGATTCTGCAGCGGTGATGGGAAAAAAGTGAATCGCCGCGACGCGGCTGGTGAATCGGCCGAAGGCTCTCACCCCGCCACGGGCAGCTTAATCGTAAACGCCGTCCCTTTTCCCACGGCACTCTCCACGCGGATTTTGCCGTGATGCCGCTCGATAATGTCCCGGCACATGGCCAGCCCCAGGCCCGTGCCGCCTTTCCCGCTGGCGTCCGGGCCCGTTTTCGTGGAGAAAAAACTGTCGAAAATCTGCGGAAGCACGTCCGCCGAGATGCCCGTGCCGAAATCGCGCACCACCAGATCCACACACCCGCCGCGCACGTCATTTTTGATTTTAATCAGCAGCCGCCCCCCGCTGGGCATGGCCTGCCTCGCGTTAATTAGCAGATTCAGGAGCACCTGCTGAATCTGGTTCCCGTTAATCATCACCTCCGGCACCGGATCATCATACTCCTTCTCGACTGAAATGCGGTACTTGTTCAACTCGCGTTCCAGCAGCAGCAGGGCGTCTTCGGTAAGCTGCACGAGATTCGTCGCCTCCATCCCCGTGGAACGGTTCCGGGCCATGCCCAGCACGCTGGCCGTGATTTTCGCCGCGCGATTCCCGGCATTCAGGATTTTCTCGAACGCGTTCCGCCGCGTCTCGTCATCCGTGTGCCGCAGCCCGAGTTTTGCGTAATTGAGAACCGTCATCAGCACATTATTAAACTCGTGCGTCGTCGTGCTGACCAGCTCGCCCAGCGAAATCATCGTCGCCGCCGCGTACAGCTGCTCGCGCATCGCCTGATTCTCGGCCCGCAGCCGCTGAAGCTCCGAGGATTCCGACTTTTTTTCTTTTCCGCTCATAAATTTCCCTTAAATATATATAAAAAATCCCGTATTTCTTCTTATTTTCGACGAAATCGGCTGGGAAACTGAAGGGAAAATCGTTATAATCGGAATTTAATGCGGACAGAAGTCGGAAATGAGCGGGGAAATAAATGGACATGAAAGAAAAACTCCGCGCGGCACTGGCGGAAATACAATCGCACGGATATCAGATCCGCGAAGAATGGCTGGACGGCGCCGGCGGCGGGGCGTGCGAAATTCACGGACGGAAAGTCTATTTCGAAGACATCTCGGCTTCCCTGCCTGAACGGCTGGAAACCGCGGAGGTGTTTTTGCGTGAACTGGGGCGGTTTTCAGATTAATTTACTCACAAGAACAGCGACCGGGAATGGAGCGAAGCGCAATGACCGGAGCGAAATGGGAGAAATCCCGGCGGTTCTATCCGGTCATTGCGCGTCACTGCGTTCCGCTTCATTCCCGGCTGCTGTTCTTGCGAGTATATCCCATTTAATAGCTGCGATCAGCGGTCGAGATACCGACCCAGGACGAATAAAAAATCGGAAAGCCGGTTAAAATAATGCAGCGGAATGGGGGAAATGGCGGGCTCACTTTCACGAATTGCCGCGACCATCCGCCGCTCGACACGCCGACAGACGGCACGCGCAAACTGGCAAAATGCGCAAGCCGGGCAGCCTTCCGGGCAGAGCATGTGTTTCAGCGGCGGCAATTTGGCGGAATACGCGTCAATTTTCGTTTCTAATGCCGCAACATCTTCCGCTAAAACCCGCTGAACCCCCATTTTATCAGGGTCAAGACAGGCCAACTCGCTGCCCACCATGAATAACTGTTGCTGAATCGCGTTCACCTCCGCGTCTTCTTCCGGCGGCAAGCCACAGGAACGCAGCACGCCCAGAACGCAATTCAATTCATCCATTTCGCCCAGCACTTCCATGCGTGGATGATCTTTCGGCACCCGCCCGCCGGCGTACAGATCCGTCAGCCCGGCGTCCCCCGTTTTTGTGTAAATTTTCATAATCAGCGTCCTTACAAAAGTGCGTCGCAACGATCCAATCGCCGCCTCAGCCGTCCCTTTATCATCCCCGAAACGACGGAAAAAGTCAACCACCCGCCGTGAAAAACGAGAGCATAAAAACGCCAGCGCCTACCATCCAATTTGAAATCCACACAGCGAAATATCCTTTTTTTAACGAATTTCCTTGTTTTTATGGTTAAAGTGGTGGTTTTAGAGAAAAAAAAGGGAAAAATTTTGAAAGAAAGGGCAGTTTCTTCTGGAAATCGGTGGTCACTTGGAATAGAATAAAGGAAGGTGGAGGCGTGTAAACACGTGATACTGTATTTATGCGCACTCTGTATGCACATAAAAAACTTGTTGAACATAACATATATGATTTTAATGGAGGCGAGCAGCTTCCAGGACTCATTTTTTCGGGAGAGGTCGATTCATGAAGAAGCGTTTCATTTTTAGCATTTTTCTTGTGCTGATCCTGGGTATTTGCAGCCCATGGCGTGCGCAGGCCCCGTCGGCGACAGCGGATGATTTCTTTTCCGGGCTCGCGCTGCCGGTGCTGACGGAAGTTTCGGTGGCCAACGCGGCGGATGCGTCGCCGGCGACCATGCTGGTTTCGTCGAAGGGCGCGGAAAAGTATTTCGCCCTCTCTGTTTTCCCCACGGAAGGCACGGGCGGGCCGGTGCCGGCGGACATCGTGGTGCTGGTCGACACGACGGCGACGATGGCCGGTACATACCGTGAGCAGGAATTCATGGCGCTGGATGAAGTGGTCAAAGCCATGTTTCCGACCGACCGCGTCCAGGTCATGGCCTGCGATTCCTTCACGGCGAATTACATGAAAAAAGCCTTCGTCGATTCCTCCAGCCCTGCGATTCAGGCAGCCAAGGACAAATTGGCGGCCCGCACCCCGCTGGGCTCGATGGATATCGAGAAGGCGATGAAGTCCGCGGCCGACTGTTTTGACCCCGTGGTGGCGGGCAGAAACCGCGTGATCGTGTTTATCGGTCAGGGGACCAGCCGCGCGAATCTGCTGGATCCCACCCAACTGGCGGCCCTGGGCGACTGGTTGGCCGATCAGCAGATTTCGGTGGTCGCGGTGCCGATCGGTCAGAATATCGACATCCAACTGCTGGGCACGCTGGTGGCCAAGTGCGGCGGCAGTCTGATTCGGCCGAATATCATTAACGACGAATACGTTCCGACCGGCGGCAGCCTGGCGGATATCGAACCCGCCATGCACGCGGGCGTGTTTTGGGTGGCCTCCGCCGCCCCGGCCCCCGGCATGACGCTCATCCCCGAAAAGTTTCCCCCGCTGCGGACGGATCGCGAAACGATCGTCCTGGGCAAGCTGGACGCCACCGCTGCTGCGCCGTACAAACTGACGCTGGCCATGAAGCAGGGCGCCCCCATGAATTACAGCATCATGCCGCAGACCGACGTCGCTTACGGCCCGACGGTGCAGAAGATGGTCGACCATGTGATGGGCAAAAAAATCTGGCTGCCCCTGGTCGACATGAACGACATGATGAACGCGATGAGCCTGGTGAATAACGACGCCGACTCCCTGGTGGCGATGGCGGCCGAGATTCTCAAGAATCCGGAAAATCTCCAGCTCGACGCGGCCAAGAAGCTCCTCGCCGACGCGAAAGCCATCAATCCGAATAATCCGTCCCTGCGGCAGTGGGAGCGGACGCTGGAAGATTTCGAAACGGGCGACAAAAACCGTGTGGATCAGTTCGGCGGCACGCTGATGGTTCCCGGCGCGGGCATGGAGTTGACGGCGCGCGCCGAGGCCGACGACGCGATTTCGCAGTCCGCCAGTACGGACGTCATGAACACGATCAATCGGGCCCACCAAACCATGAGCACGCAGCCTGACGCGGCCGTGGAAGAGTTGAAGCAGAAAGCCGAAGAAGTCCGCGCGATGGGGCTCCCCCCGCAGGTGGAGAAGCGGCTGCTGGATCAGCTTCATGCAGCCGTGCAGGAAGGCCGGAATCGTGCGGAAGCGATGGTCATCCGCGAAATCGAAGAGCGTCGCCGAATGGTCGAGGAACGTGAGCGGAAGATCGTCGCGGAAAACATGCGTTCCCAGGAAGAAAAAATCAAGCAGTGGATGCGGCGTTTCGATTCCCTGATGCAGGAAGGGCGTTACCGCGAGGCGGAAGAAGACGTGGCGGCCCGGGTCGCGATGGAGCGCCCCGACCTCAACGCGGCGGTCGTCGCCGTGATGACGGCGCGCTACAGCGACGCAAACCAGCAGAATCAGCAGTTGCGCGTCCGCCGACAGAAGGCGTACGTGGCGGCCCTGTTTAATGTGGAAGAGTCGAACATCCCGTTCCCGGACGATCCGCCGATTCAGTATCCGGATTCCGACGTCTGGAAGCGACTGACCGAGGTGCGTGTGCCGAAATACAGTTCCATGGACCTCGCCCAGAAAGGTGCGGCCGAGAAACAGATCATGGAGCAGTTGAAGGAAACCACCCAGATCAGCGCCCAGGACACCCCGCTGGGCGAAATCGTCAAGCAGCTCCAGGAGCGGCATAACATCAACATCCAGCTCAACGCGGCAGCCCTGGAAGAAGCGGGCGTCACCGAAGACGAGCCGTTCACGCTGGACGTCAAGGGCATTACCCTCGGCGCGGCCCTGCGTCTGCTGTTGGGCAGCAAGGAACTGATGTATATCGTCAAAGACGAAGTCCTTCAGATCACTTCCAAGGCGAACGCCGACGCAAACCTCACCACGCGCGTGTATCCGGTGGCCGACCTGGTGCTGCCGATCGAAAACCTTTCGCCCATGGGCGGCGGTATCATCGGCGGTGGTATGGGAACCAGCGGCGGTGTGGGCGGCGGAAGCAGCTTCTCCGGAGGCAGTGGCGGCGGCATGAGCGGCATGGGCGGCGGCATGAGCGGCATGGGTGGCGGCATGGGCGGCGGCATGGGCGGCGGATTCATGAACGTTCCCACGAACGTAACGCCCCAGAGAATTCCCGGTTCGATGAACATGGCGGACGCCCTGGTGGTCACCCCGGCCGAGAAGTCTGCGAAAGCCAAGCAGCCCGCGGCGAAATCCGTTCCCGCTGCGAAAATTACCCCCGCTGCGAAAGCCGTGTCGGCCCAGCAGGAAAAGACCCAGGCGGAAATCCAGGCCGAGCAGGAAATCCAGCGTCTGCTGCCCGCCTCCGAGAGCGTGACTTCCATTCGCATGCCAAAAGGCGCGGACGTGGCCAAGTTTTGGGACGGCTATTTCCTCTCCATGAACGAGAAAGCCAACGCTTATCTCGAAACCAAGGATGAAAAAATCGCCAAAGAGCTGCTGCTGTCCAAGGCGCAAGTCCGCGCGACGGCCCGCCTGCTGATGAAAACCCAGAATTATAAGGGGGCCATCACCATGATCGAAGCGGCGCTGCGTAATTCCCAGCCGCAGAGCTGGATGTACGAATCGCTGGCGCTGGCGATGGTCGGCGACGGGCGCCCGCATGAAGACATCGCGAGGGCGATTCTTTCCTCGCTGGAATTTTGCGAATCGCCGGAGCAGATGATGGCCATCGGCGCGTATGTCGAGCGGCTGGGGCTGCCGGAGGCCGCGATGACGATTTACCGTCAGGTGGGACAGATGTACCCGTCCTCGCCGGAACCGTTCGCGTCCGCCCTGATGATCGCCCGCCGGGCCGACATCAATGATGCGGAGATGATCCGCTGGGCCGGTCTGGGCCTGCTGCGTCAGGAGCTGCCCGTCACGCGGAAACTGGATTACGACGCTGCCCAGCGCAGCGTCAAAGCGCTGATCGCGAAGTACAAGGCGCAGGGAAAAACCGAGGCGGCCGAGGAGCTCGCCCGTGAAATGGACCTCGCCATGCAGCGAGACTGCGTGATCCGAGTTTCGTGGACCGGAAATGCGGATATCGACCTGTACGTGCAGGAGCCCAACGGCACGATTTGCAGCGTCCGCAACCCCCGCAGCGCTGGCGGCGGATACATCCTCGAGGACGGTTACTCCAAAAACACCGCAGACCGCGACGCGAACCCTGTGGCCAGCGAAACGTACGTCTGTCCGGAAGGTTTCAGCGGTGACTATAAAGTCCTCGCCAAGCGCGCCTGGGGCGACGTCACCGACAACAAAGTGCGGGTGGATATTTACATCAATTACCGCACCGGCCAGCAGAAAGCCATGACGCTCGTGGAGACGCTGGCCAACGACCAGGTGGGCGCGGAATTTTACCTCGCCGACGGACGCCGTAAGGATTCGCTCGAACAGCAGCAAATGCTCACCCGCGCGAAGAATATCCAGGCCATGTCCCAGATCGGCCAACTGCTGCAGCAAAACGTCAACGACCGTGTCATGGCCGACTACGACACCGGCACAACGACGCCCTACATGTACCCATATTACCAGGGTGCGGTGGGTTATCGGCCGGAAATTATCTGGCTGCCCACCGGCACGCAGATGTCGGCCACGGGCGTCATCTCCGCCGACCGGCGTTATGTGCGCATCACCGCAGCCCCGATGTTTTCGACCATCCCGAAAGTTACTATTTTCAACTTCGCAACCGGCGACCACAGCAGCTACGATCCGAACAGCAATGTGGGCCCCGACCCCACGAATCAGTAACCCATCCGGAGAAGAACGTTTATATCACGTGAAATCGCAGCGGAATACCGGCTCTGGTGTTCCGCTTTTTTATACCCACGCACCTGCATTCCAACCTTCAGGAGGCCCGCTTGAGCACGCGACTCGGCATCATCAGCGACACCCACGGCGAACACCTTTTGACCCATAAAGCGATCCAGATTTTTGAAAAAGCCGAGGTGCGGGAAGTCATTCACTGCGGGGACGTGGGCACCGAGGAAGTCGTGCGCCTGTTGGCCCAGTTTCCCTCCCATTACGTCGCGGGGAACACCGATTCCTCGAGCCTCCGCACGTGGGTGCTGCGACACGCCCAGACCTTTTATGGTTCCGTGGGCGTGCTCATGCGGGAAAACAAGCGGATCGCGTTCACCCACGGCGACGACTGGGCGACGATGGATGATTTAACCTTCGGCGGAAAATACGACCTGATCTGTTACGGCCACACCCACGAATACGCGTGGCGGATGGAGGGCAACACCCGCCTGCTGAACCCCGGCGCCTTTCTCCGCACCACGCCCAGCGTCGCCGTCATCGACCTGCCGGAAATGACCGTCCAAAAGTTTCGCGTGGAGTAGCAGAAAGGATATGGGGGATGGGATGTGGGAAATGAACGCACTCTGTCCGCGCAACGCCAGTTAACCGCGCCATCAGAGCATCTAGCAAAATAATTTCTCACAAGAACAGCAGCCGGGAGCGCAGCGGAATGCAGTGACGCGCAGAGACCGGATAGAGTGGCAGGAATTTTTCCACTTCAATCCGGTCTCTGCGCTAACGCTGCGCTCCCGGCTGCTGTTTCCTGCGGCTCTCCATTTTTTCTCTAAAAAACCCTTGCATTTCTCTTCCAACTCTGGTATAATCTGTTTAGATCTTTCATTTATAACAATAATTGTCTGTTTTTCACTTGCAAAAAACGAAAAAGAGGCCGAGGATGGACCGTCCGACAGACGAAACGATTCACACAATCATCAGTGCCCACGGTGTGGCGGCGCCGCGGGAGTTTGCGCCAGGTGTGCGTTTCGACGATTACGAGTTGTGTGAGAAAATCGGCCGGGGCGGGATGGGCGAAATCTGGCGGGCGCGCGACCTGGCCGGCATGCGCGACGTGGCGATTAAGTTCGTGCCACCGGACATCGAGCACGCCGAGGAGGAAATGGAGCGGGTTCAGCGGATGTTCCAGCAGGTCCACGGCCTGCAGCACCAACACATCTGCCCGCTGTACGTCATGAAGACCACGCCCGGTTTCGGCACGTACATCGTCATGAAATTCATCCCCGGCATGACGCTGGCGAAGTACGCGAATAAAATCCGCCGTGAAAAAGGCGGTTTTTCTCTCGAAACGCTGCTGGAAATCCTGAAACCCGTGGCCGACGCCCTGGATTACGCCCATTCCCGCGGCGTGGTGCACCGGGACATCAAACCGGGAAATATTATGGTGTGCGTGAATGACGCCGGCGCGATCACGGACGTGCAATTAATCGATTTCGGCCTGGCCGCCACCTTCCGTGCCAGCATGTCGCGCGTCTCGCAGCAGAAGCTGAACACGTCCGGCACCCGGCCCTACATGGCCCCCGAGCAGTGGCGTGGGGCGTTTCAGGATGCCGCCACGGATCAGTACGCGCTGGGTGTGACGGCCTACGAGCTGCTGACGGGCATCTTTCCTTTCGATTCCGACGATGTGGAAGCCCTGCGGCTGTGTGTGCTCAACGACCAGCCGGAGCCGATTCCTACGCAGCCGGACACGGTCAACGCCGCGCTGGGCCGGGCGCTGGCGAAAGAGCGGAAAGCGCGTTTCGCCCGGTGTGCTGATTTCGTCGCAGCCCTGGCCGGGGCGTATCAACCGGAAGCGCCATCTGAAGCGGCGTCCGCGGCGCAGCCGGAAACGCAACCCTGGTCGCGGCGGGCCGACTTCCCCCACTCCCCCGTCGTCGCAGCCACCGCCGATTTCGTGGACAAACTCTGGAACACCACGCAGCAGAAGGCCGGCCGCCTGAAGCAAAAAATGTCGGCGGCGCTGGAGCGTCTGACGCAGTACCGCCGGGGGGTTCAGGAAGATGTCCAGCGAATCGCGTGGTTCCGGGCCCTCTGCTGGCGGGTGGTGCGATTTTTCCTCTGGACGGCCCTGGCCCTGGCGATTCTCTCCGTGCCGCTGTTTTACATGGGCTGGCAGGTGCAGAAGGATTACGAGAACCAGCGGTGGGAGAGCATGCCGACCGCGCAGACAGGCAGTGAGCCGGGCGTGCATTACAATGAAGGCTACAACGGCGTGAATTACGTCTGGCGATGGTGTCCGCCGGGCGAGTTCATCATGGGCGACGCAAGCAACGAGGGCGGGCAGCCGCGAGTCGTCAAAATCACCGACGGCTTCTGGATACTCGACTGCGAGGTCACGCAGCAAATGTGGGAGCAAATCGTCAACCAATATGGCGGCGGCTGGAACCCCAGCATACACAAATCGCAGCACAACCCCGTGGACAGCGTGACGTGGGACGAGGCTCAGGAGTTTTGCCGCTCGATGTCCCTGCGGTTCCACAAACGTGTCACGCTGCCGACCGAGGCGGAGTGGGAATACGCCTGCCGCGCGGGAAGCACCGGGCCGTATCCGTACCCGCTGGCCGTTCCCGAAGACGACGCAACCGGCGCGGTAAGCGTCAGCGACATGGCGTGGTATGCCGACAACAGCGGCAGCAGAACCCACCCCGTCCGCGAAAAAAGCCCGAACGCCTGGGGCATTTACGACATGAACGGCAACGTCCGCGAGTGGTGTCAGGACTGGTACGATGACCTCTCCGGCGGCACCTTCTACGACCCCACCGGCCCCAGCACCGCCACCGGCAGCGTCACCCGGCGCGTCGTCCGCGGCGGCGATTTTACCAGCACCGCCGACGACGTGCGCTGCTTTTCCCGTGACGGCCAACACCCTCAAAGCAAAGGCTATCCCACCGGCTTCCGCGTGGTCATGCGCACCGGCGCCACCCCGAAAAACCTCCCCGCCTCCGACGCCGCCACGCCCCCCGGCACGAAGCGGTCCTTTTTGCGAAAACTGATTTTCAGCGAATAACGGCAGAACTGCAAGAAACAGCAGCCGGGAGCGAAGCGGAACGCAGTGAAGCGCAGAGACCGGATAAGCACTGCCCAATACTTCCCCACTTCAATCCGGTCTCTACGCTAACGCTCCGCTCCCGGCTGTTGTTTCCTGCGACCATCCCCATTCACCCCACGGAGCCTCCCATGCCCAACCTCACTCCCGAAACCACATTCGACGACTACCGCCTGCTGGAACTTCTCGACCGGGGCGGCATGGGCGAAGTTTGGCGTGCGCGCGACCTCCCCGCCGAGCGCGACGTGGCGATTAAATTCGTGCCCCAGGACATCCAGAACGCCGAGAGCGAAATGGAGCGTGTGCGGAGCATGTTCCAGCAGGTGCACGGCCTGCAGCACCAGCACATCTGCCCGCTGTACGCGATGAAGACCACGCCCGGTTTCGGCACGTACATCGTCATGAAATTCATCCCCGGCATCACGCTGGGCAAATACGCCATGCAACTGCGGCGAGTGAAAAACCGCTTCCCGCTTTCCGAGCTGACGGCGATTCTCCAGCCCGTGGCCGAGGCGCTGGATTACGCCCACTCGCGGCAGGTGATTCACCGGGATGTGAAGCCGGGAAACATTCTCGTGGTGCTCGACGCCCTGGAGCGGGTGACGGACGTGCAGCTCATTGATTTCGGCCTGGCCGCCACGTTCATGGCCAGCATGTCGCGCGTCTCGCAGCAGAAGCTGAACACTTCCGGCACGCGTCCGTACATGGCCCCCGAGCAGTGGACCAGTGCGTACCAAGGCCCCGCGACGGATCAGTATGCCCTGGCGGTGACGGCGTACGAACTGCTGTCCGGCGACTTTCCGTTTAACATGCCGGACGCCGAGGCCATGCGGCTTTCCGTCCTTCACGACCCGCCGCAGCCGATTCCCGGCCAGCCGCCGCACGTCAACGCCGCCCTGCTCCGGGCCCTGGCCAAAGACCGCAAAGCACGCTTCCCGTCCTGCGCCGATTTCATCGCGGCGCTGAAAGACCCGGCTTATTCGGACATTGCGCCGCCGGTTATGGAAAGTGTAAGCACGCCGCCCGAGCGCCCGGAGTACGCCACCGTCGTTTCCCACGCCGCCGCCGAACCGCCGCGCGAAGCTCCCCCGGCGTTTCAAAAAAAGGTTTCGCCCACGCCACAAAAAACAGCGGATCCCGTCAGCGACGAAAAGCCGTGGCACCGGCGTGAAACGCAACGACCGTCTGACGTGAAGCAGAATAAAAAAATGCGTGAAGCGGTGGATTCCCTGGTGAAAGACCAGTCCCGGCGGCGAAAGTTCGCGAAAATCTACGCGACGGTGCTCGGCGTGGGACTATTCTTCGTTCTCATTGCGCTCTTCACCGCCAGACCGTCGGTCGTAATCCACCGCGGCCCCGGCTACACTCACCCCATCTATTCGTCCAGCGAATCGGTTATGCAAAACCACGGCCCGTTTTTCACGTGGGAAGACAAATTTTCCGAAAATGCCGGCGAGGAAGACGAAAACATCGCGCGGGAGGAAAAACTCGCGCCGGGTGAGCGGATGACGAAAACCGTCGGCGGCGTGGAATTCGCGTTCCGCTGGTGTCCGCCGGGGAAATTCCTCATGGGCAGCCCGGATGACGAGCAAGGCCGAGGGAGCGGGGAGCCGCAGCATGAAGTCACGCTCACCCGCGGCTTCTGGATGCTCGAAACCGAAGTCACGCAGCAGATGTACGAAGGCATCATGGGCAGCAATCCCAGCCGGGTGCAAGGCCCGACGTTGCCCGTGGAGAGCGTCAGTTGGTTCGACGCCCACACGTTCTGCCAGCGTCTGTCCAACGACTGGCAGGTGTCCGTGCTGCTGCCGACGGAAGCCCAGTGGGAGTACGCCTGCCGCGCGGGGACGACCGGGCCATTCGCCGGCGTGCTAAAAGAAATGGCATGGTATGGCGACAACGCCGCGGCGGATGCCCCGAAGCCGGTGGGTAAAAAAACGCCCAACGCCTGGGGCCTGCACGACATGCACGGCAACGTGGAGGAATGGTGCCGCGACCTGCGAGAGCGATTTTCATTCGAGCCCGCCACCGACCCCACCGGCGCCGCTGATGGCGACACGCGCATCATCCGTGGCGGCTCGCGCGGTATGAGCGCCAACGCCTGCCGCAGTGCCTCCCGCAACTGGTCACCTCCGGATGATTCCACCAACACGCTCGGATTCCGAATCGTCCTGGGCAATGGAACGGAATGAATGTGCCAAAAAAATATTAAAGCAGTGATTTTTTTCATTTTCTTCAGAAAAAAACGAACATTTTTGTTGACACGGAGCAATTTCCCTGATAATATATAAGCATATGTTTGGTTTTTGGTGATTATAGTGATTTTCTGGGGAGAAATTCATATGGTTTTACGAAAAAATCGCTGCCAGAGCGTTCTTCCGCTCATTCTGCTGTGTGCGTTTATTATTCCGGCCCAAGTGGTCTCCGCCGCCCCGTTTTACGGCCTGACGGTCTCCCCGCTAACCGGCGACACCGATATTCTCAACAACGGCAATCAGAATTACCTCTTTGCCGTCAATTTAACGAATGTCGCGATCAACACCGATTCGTTCGTCGCCAACAACGTCTCCTTTCTCGGCACGCCATATCATCAGGGAAAGATCGCTGGTCGCTCTTATTCCTACACATCCATGTCTTCAACTCCGACATCCGCCGCCTCCGGCACTTATACCTTACCCGCCGGCGCCAACAGTTCCCGAACGATGTTCGATCGATTCATTTACTATGGGCAAGCGCTGGGCAACAAATCCCGCCTGGCACTGGACGGCCTGGAGGAAGGCAAAACCTACACGCTTCAGATCTATGGTCGGGAATGGGGAACCAATCAGCGGGAGCATTATTTTTCTTTCGACACCAACGCCGACGGCGTGGCCGACGCGCTGACGCTAGGCACGGGGTATCTCGAAGGAAAATTCAATGCCGCCAACAATAGCTACGCCATCGACCAGAACACTCCCGGCAACAGTTGGAGTGGCCTCAGCACCGGGCCTTTCGCCGTCAGCTACACGTTTGTGGCCAACAGCCAGACGCTCAACACCTACCTGCAATCCAACAACGGCGGCGACGGCTGGCATAATTACGGCTTTTCGCTTTACGAGCACACCGATGTCGCCCAACAAAAGCTCGCGACAACGCCAACGATCAAAAACGGCAGTTTCGAGGCCGATCGCGCCATCACTCGGGATCACGGTGGCAACCACGGTTATATTCAGGAGCAGTGTGGCGGCCTGATTTCCGGCTGGTCCGCGAATCTTCACGACCGCGTCGGCCTGGCGCCCGCCCTGAATGTATCCGGCGGCACCGACTGCATCGACTTTTCCAACGGAAAAACCATTCCCGACGGCACACAGTGCGTCTTCGTTCAAAGCAACGGCGCCGCCACCACGATCAGCCAGGATGTTTACGGTTTTGAGCCCGGCAAATACTACGCGCTGACCTATGCCGCCGCCGGACGGGGAACGCAGACTGCCGACCTGACGCTTGTCACCGGGGATTACCACCTTCGCCAACGCGTTTCCGGCAACTTCCAACATCACACCCGCCGCTTCAAGGCCAGCGATTACATGCAAACGATTTCCTTCACGAATCATACCGGCGGCGACACGACGCTGCTGCTGGACGATATCTCGCTGCTGGGCCTCCAGGTAACGGAGATATCCATGATGAAATACTTCGGGGATAATTTTTCCGTGAACGCGAACTCCAACACCATCAGTCAAAGTACCAACGACAAAGCCGATCGTTTTTCGGGGCCTGTCGGGCCGGTCGATTACATCAAACGTGCCGGCAGTGGAAATCTCCAGCAGGTCGGGCATGGCCCGTTCCCGGGTGCGCTGTTCATGGCAACCTACGGCGCCGGCAATGACAACCGCAACAGCAGTGCGTTTCTGGACCACAACTTCAACGATTCCTTCGACCCCGAAACCGGCGCGATGTATGAGATTAATTTCAAAGTTAATCCGTATTATTGTTACGACGACGGATTGCCTTTTCCAAGAACGAACAGAAGCTGGGCGGGAATTGTTTTCGGCGCCTCGCGCGGAGATGGCCAGCAGTGGATCAACAACTCCGACGGAATGGGGCTCTTGCTTCGCCCCACCGGCGAATATCAGATTTTTGTGGGAAACACCGCCCGTGAAGCTGGGACGCTTTCGGATTCCATCCTCGCCGCGCTGCCCGAGGATGGTTGGTACGATGTTTCCCTCCGGTACTGGGTCGACGCGTGGGCGGGCACCCCGCTGCTGCCGGCGGGGACGGATGTGAGCGTCATGGTCGATTTTTTCATCAACGACCAGTACCTCACCAGCATCACAGCGGAAGACGGATTCAAGGATAACTATTTATCACTACTTTCCTATGGGTCGGATTACAGCGGTACTGCTTACACGTTTTTCGACGATCTTTCCGTCTGGTCTTCCGCAGGGGTGATGAACGCCGCCGCCACGCCCGAGCCGACGACGTGGATCTTACTGCTGATGGGTGCCACGGCGCTGGGTGTGGTGCGAAAACGCCGTTAAACGGGGCGTTTTTCACTGCCGCGTCCCGCCGCTTGAAAAATTCCCGCCGCGAGTTATAATGATAGCTCGTGTTTTGGCATTTTTCACTCCACACAAGCAGGAAACCACGCAAAATGGCTCCCCACGTCCTTATTCTCCGCGCTCCGGGCGTAAACTGCGATCAGGAAACGGCTTACGCTTTTGAGAAAGCCGGCGCCACCACCGAGCGGCTGCATGTCAACCGTCTGCTGGAAAACCCCTCGTTATTCGAGCAATTCCAGGTGCTCTGTCTCCCCGGTGGTTTTTGTTACGGCGACGACATCGCGTCCGGCCGCATCCTTGCCAACCAGCTCCACCACCACCTCTCCGACCGCCTCATGGCGTTCCGGGATGCCGGGAAGCTCGTGCTGGGGATTTGCAACGGATTTCAGGTGCTCATCAAGACAGGCCTGCTTTTCCCGATCACCGACGATCAGCAGCCGCTGGCAACGCTGACGTGGAATGCCTGCGGACGCTTTCAAGATCGCTGGGTGAAGCTGGAGACCGACCCGCGGAGTAAGTGTGTGTTTTTGCGGGACATCCAGAGCGTGTATATTCCGGTAGCCCACGCCGAAGGGCGTTTCGTGACCAAAGACGCGGCGACGCTACGGGCGCTGGACGAAGCCGGGCAACTCGCGCTGCGTTACGCGCCGCAGGACGCCACGCCCTGGGGCGGCAACGCGCCGCTTTACGACGAAAACGGCATCCTCGCCTACCCGGCCAACCCGAACGGCGCAATGGCGAACGTGGCGGGCATGTGCGACGAAACCGGCCGCGTGCTGGGCCTCATGCCCCACCCCGAGCGGCACATCTCCCCCACGCAGCACCCCCGCTGGACCCGCGAGACCCCGGGCAACCTCCCCGCCGAGGGCGACGGCCTCCAGCTTTTCCGCAACGCCGTGGAGTATTTTCAATAATGAGAAATGAGGAATAAAGAAATGACGCAAGCGTAATGCCGAATCAATTCCTCATCCCTAATTCCAAATCAGCATGCCGCCCTGGTAAATCAGAAAGGTCAGCAGCCACCCCAGTGCCGTCATGACCAGCCACTGCGAGCACGCGATGAGCCACGATTTCGTCTCCTGCCGCACCGTGGCCACTACCGCCAGGCACGGCACGCCCACCAGCGCGAACACCATGATGCACACACCCTGAAGCGGCGTGTAATGCTCCCGCAAAACCGTCCGCATCTGGGAGGCCGAGGACGCGTCTGTTTCTCCCGAGGCCGCGCCGCCGCCCGCGTTTTCCGGCTCCACCCCCACATACAAAATCTGCATCTGCGACACGAAAAGCTCTTTTGCGGCAATACTTCCCACAAAAGAAAGCGTCACGTTCCGGTCAAACCCCAGCGGCGCGAACACCGGCTCCAGCGCCGTCCCGATCCGCCCGGCCAGCGTAAAATCATACCGTTCCGCATCCTGCCGGCGACGAATTTCCCGCACCGCGGCCTGCGTTTCCACCTCACTTTCCGCCTCACTTTCCGCCTCACTTTCCACCGCAGAGACACCCTGTTCCGCCCGCGCGATCTGTGCCGCGTAATCCTCCCGAAAATTCTGCTTCACCGGGAACACCCCCGCCGCCCACATCAGCACGGCCCCCGCAAGAATAAACGTCCCCGAGTTCACCAAAAACCCGCGCGTGTAATCCCAGACCTGATAAAGCAAATTCCGCGCCGCCGGCATCTGGTACGGCGGAAGCTCGACGAACGTAATCCGCTGCTGCCTGTCCGCCCCGAGGAAAAACGAAAGCGTTTTCGCCGCCGCCAGCATCAGGGCCATGCCCAGCGAGTAAATGCCCAGCACCGTCACCGCCTGCCACCGCGCGGGCATCAGCGCCCCGGCCAGCAGCGTATACGTGGGCAGCCGCCCGCCGCAACTCATCACCGGCAGCACGAGAATCGTCATCAGCCGGCTTTTCTCCGACGTAATCGTCCGCGTGGCCATCAGCCCCGGCACATTACACCCGAAACCCAGCATCAGCGGGATGATCGCCTTCCCCTCCAGGCCGCACACCCGCCGCATCAGGGCGTCCATCAGAAATGCCACCCGCGCCAGATATCCCGTCACTTCCAGCAGGGCCATGAAAAACAGCAGGATGATGACATTCGGCAAAAACACGATCACGCCGCCCACGCCGCCGATCAGGCCGTCCGCCACCAGCGAGCACAGCAGGCTGCCGTTTCCCTCTCCGCCGAACGCCGAAACCACAGTCGTCCGCAGCGCCGCCATCCCCTCACTGATCCACTCCACCGGCCAGGCCCCCAGCGCGAACGTCATCGCGAAAATTCCGAACATCACCAGCATGAACACCGGAATGCCGAGAAGGCGGTTCGCCGCCACGGCGTCAATTCTGTCCGACCAGGCGTATCGCGACTTTCCGCCCTGCCCAGACTCACGCTGGATCACCGCCTCAAAAATCTCCGCCACCCGTCCGTACCGGCTCTCCGCGATCACGATTTCCGGTGGATCCATTTCCATTTCCGCCGTTTCACGCGACTTTTCCGCCTCCGCCAAAAGCGCATCCACCCGGCGCTGGACGTCCGCAAAAAACGGGTACCGCTGCCGCATCCGCGCCGTGAACGGCTCATCCCGCTCCAGCATCCGAATCACGGCCCCCTCCGTGGACAGCGCCAGCGGACGCGCCGCCGTCACCTCCGGGTGTACCGCCAGCAGTTCCGAAAACCGGTATTCCGCCTCCCGCAAAATCTCCGCCAGCCAGTCCGTTTCCAGGTAATCATAACACTCCGTCAGCGGCACGGCCCCCGTCTGATAAACCGCCTGAATGCACCCACGAATCGCCGCCAAATCTTCCGCCGTCCGTCGCCCCGCCGAAATCACCGGCACACGCAACTGCCGTGCAAGCTCCGCCGCCTTCACCCGCATCCCGGCCTCCGCCGCCGCATCCTCCATGCTCAGCACCACCACCGTGGGCACTTTCAGCTCCAGAAGCTGAAGCGTCAGGTACAGATTCCGCTCCAGATTACTCGCGTCCACCACGTTCACGATCACGTCCGGCGGGCATTCAAAAAACGCCGTCACCGCCACTTCCTCATCCGCCGAGTCCGCCGCGAGACTGTACACGCCGGGTAAATCCACCATCCGCACCCGCGCATACGCACCCAGCGCAACCGCCGCTTCCTCGCGCGTCACCGTCACCCCGGCCAGATTCCCCGTCTTCTTCTGCTGCCCCGTCAGGCGATTAAAAAGTGTGGTCTTCCCCGTATTCGGATTCCCCACCAGAAAGACCGTGAAATCCGGACGGGGAGAGGCTGTTTTTATACCTTCTGTCATATTCACCGCTTTACAAAGAGTGAACGAGTGAGCAAGTGAGCGAGTGAATAAGAAAAAGCGTGTTTCGCTTCTCACACCCCCGCAGTTTCCGCTTGCGCCACTCGTTCACTTGCTCACTCTTTCACTCGTTCACTCCCTCACTCGCACGGCACGACCATAATATTCTTCGCGTCATTCAGGGTCAGCGAAAGTCGGTATCCTTTAATTTCCACTTCCAGCGGGTCACCCAGCGGGGCCACGCGCACCACGCGCACGGTGGCGTTCCGTGTGAATCCCATTTCGGTCATGCGGTGACGTTTTCGCGCATCCCCCAGCACGCGGGTGACGAAAGCCGGATGGCCGGGCCGCATTTCACTGAGAAATTTCACCGGGGCTTTCAGTTCCGCCAGCGCTTCCGCCGTGCTCATTTCCGGCCCTCCGTCCGCCTCCGGTGCCGCATCTTCCGGCCACGCCCGTGGACGCCATTCCTCTTTCACCTGCTGACAGTGCTCCAGAAAATCCATGAATTCCACGAGCCGGGACGTGATTTCATGGTCCACGGTATGCTCGATTTTACAGGCGAAATCATCCGCCTTTTCGCGTTCCACGCCGAGCATGTTCTCCAGAAAAATCCGCAGGGTCTGATGCCTCCGGCGCACATCCATGGCCCCGCGCCGCCCCTCCTCCGTCAGGAGAATGGGCCCATACGGCGCAAACTCCACCAGCCCACGAACCGCCAGCAGATGCAGCGCATACGCCACCGACCCGCGCTTCACGTCCAGCCGGCGCGCGATCATGCTCGCACGCACTTCCTCGCGCGTGTCCGCCAGCTCTGAAATCGCCTCCAGATAATCTTCCAGCATGGACGTCAGCACCGGCGTTTCATCCATTTCATGCATTTCCATCCAATTCCCGCCTTACTCCTGTTCCGTATCTTCCCACGCATCCTCATCTGCCGGCGCCTTCTTTTTCACCGCCCCGGCTTTCTTTTCCGCCTCTTCCCGCAACAGCTTTTTATGTAACGCCTGAACCGTCTTCCACTGCTTCACGCCACTGGCACGGGCCCACGCGTCATACGCCGTGACCATCTGCTGCACCTCCGGGTCCGCCCGAAAACGCCCGTAAACATCCGTCTGCTCCGTGCGGTCCAGCACCATGTTATAAAGTTCCCACTGTTTCGCGTCGCGCGTCCAGACCAGCTTCCATTTCCCGTAACGCACCGCGATATTCCCGCCCACTTCCCAGAACAGGAAACGCTCTTTTCGCTTCTCGTCCGCGGCCATGTCCATCCGGTTCTGCCGACTGAACAGCGGAACCCAGCTCTCACCCACTGGGCGAAGCGTGTCGCGTCCGTTCAGCTCTTTCGGAAAAACATACTGCGAAACCTCCACCACCGTGGGGAAAATGTCCACCACGTGCACCGGCTGGGACACTTTCCCCGTCTCCGGAATCCCTGCCGGCCAGCTCACGATGCACGGCGACGCAATCGCCCCTTCATACACCCCGGACGTCCCGGCCCGCGAATACCCCCGGAACGGCGTGTTACTGACATTCGCCCACGGCACACCATAACTCTGGAAAGTCAGCGGCCCGCCCGGCATCACCCGCGGGTCATTCCCCACCGCCAGCGTCACTTTCCGCTTCTTCGCGTCCAGCACCGCCGGATGTTTCGCAACTTTCTCCGCCGTCAGCTCCGTCGCGCACGCCCCGGCGTCCGAAATGAAAATAATCAGCGTGTTCTCCTCCAGGCCCATTTTACGCAGGCTTTCCAGGATCACGCCCACCGCCCGGTCCATCGCGCTCACCTGCGCCGCGTAAACTTCCATCCGCCGCGCCTGCCACGGCTGATAAGGCCCCAGCCGGCTCCACGCCACCACATTCGGGTCCTGCGGCGACATTTTCATGCTGGACGGCACCACGTGATTTTCCTTCATTTTCGCGAAACGGTTCGCGCGAGCCATTTCCCACCCGCCGTTATACCGCCGCGCGTACTTCTGAATATCCGCCTCCGGGGCCTGCAGGGGCCAGCTCGGCGCCGTGAACGAAACATGCAGGAAAAACGGTTTTTCCGCCTTCTTCGCCGCCTCCAGAAAACGCCCCGCCTCCCGTCCTACCGCGTCCGTATAATAAAAATCCTTCTCTTTCGGGAACGTCGCCCCGTTCATCATCACGTTCAGCGTGTCAAAATACGAACTCTGCGCAAGAATCGTCCCATAAAACCGCTCCACCCCCCGATTTCCCGGCCACGCAAACCGCGGCGCATCCAGCGGATGATGAAGCGTCACGGGCCATTTCCCTGCCGCCAGGGTCTGATAACCATTCGTACGCAAAAATTCCGCAATCGTCGCCGTGGCGTCATTCATACTCCCACGATAACTGTACTCCTGCAGGTCGATATCCGGATATCCCATCCCCACGCGGTGCGGGTACTGGCCGGTCAGCAGGGCCGAGAGCGTCATTTCCGTCGCGCCGCAGTGATAAAACTGCGTGAATTGCAGCCCTTTCGCCGCCAGCGCATCCAGATTCGGCGTGAGTATTTCCCCGCCATAACAGCCCAGATCCGAAAATCCCAGGCTCCCGGCACTGATGATCATCACATTCGGCCGCTTTCCCGCCGCCCCAGCCTCTCCCGTAGCAAAAAACACGCCGAAAAACGCCGCGAAACACGTCAAAACGCTAAAAAAAGAACCGAAAAGCACGTTTTTCATGAGCATGACTCCGATGAACGGTTAATACTTATAAATAAAGAATATCATTCATTTTACCGGGAACCGGCGCGGATGTCAATTCACGGAGGGCATGAAAGAAGGTTTCACTTTTATTGACACTGCGATTCAGGTGCATTATAATGGCGGGAGAAAGATTGTCGAGAATATCATGGCAGTGTCCGCGTCTTCGTACCATCCAGGGTAATCGGAGGTTTTTATGAAATACAAAATTCTGTTGTGTATCAGCGGCATAATGATTCTCGCTGGTCTGGTGGGCATGTTGCTCCCCTATTTTCTGACGCTGGAGAACATTTCGCAGTCCACTACCGCCCCGGCGCCGCGCGACCTGGCCGTCGGCATTTCCGCCGCCATCCCGTGGATGTTTTTCGGAATCTGTAACATCGTCGCCGGCATGACGCTCTGCACCTGCACCCTGGTGATGTGGCGCCGCTCGATAAATGAAGGTGATTAAAATAATACGAAACTGGTCACATCCATCCACGCACGAGCCGGGCGAGGACGCATTCCTCTCCGGCTCTTCCCTTTTTCACATTTTCATATATAATAAAGGCTCCTTTTTCTCGATTTCCATATCATCAGGTCACAAGGAGCCTCATTCATGGCGGAAATTCATCTCCAGCGGTGCGAAAAGCTGCGGAAGCTGCTGAAAAAGTCGGATGCCGGCGCGATGCTGGTGACGGATGTCGTGAATGTCACGTGGCTGACGGGTTTCACGGGTGACAGCAGTTATCTGCTGGTGTTTCCGGACGGGGTCGTGCTGATTTCCGACTCGCGGTTCATGCTCCAGATCCCGGCGGAGTGTCCCGGCCTGAACTTCACGATCCGTGACACACGGACGCCCATGACGGAAGCCGTGAAGCGGGAGCTCAAAAAAGCCTTTCCGCGGCAGGCACCCGAGACGGTGTTTCTGGGCGTGGAGGCCGACTGCATGACGCTGGCCACCTCCCGCGTCTTTCAGGAGAAAGTCACGCCGTCCCTGGTGCCGCTGTCCGGACAGCTCGACGGCCTGCGTCAGATCAAGGACAAAACCGAAATCGACTGCATCCGCCATGCGGGGAAAATCGCGAAAAACGCCTTCCTCGCCATGCGTGCGACGCTCGGGCCCCAGAAGACGGAAAAGCAGTTGGCCGCAGAGCTGGAATACACGATGAAGCTCTTGGGCGCGCAGTGTGAGGCGTTCCCCAGCATCATCGCCCTGGATGCCCACGCCGCGAATTGCCACGCTGTCCCGCGCGAGGTGAAGCTGGAAGGTGCCCACATGCTGCTGGTGGACTGGGGCGCGAATTACCATGGTTACCGCAGCGACCTCACCCGCACGCTGGCCCTGGGCGAACCGACCAAAGAGTTCAAGAAGATTTACAAAATCGTGCTGGATGCCCAGATGAAAGCGATCGACGCGATTCGTCCGGGGCAAAAATGCTCGGAGATCGACGCCGTCGCGCGGAATCACATCACAAAATGCGGTTACGGCTCCACCTTCGGCCACGGGCTGGGCCACGGCCTGGGCATGCACGTCCACGAGTCGCCGCGCTTCAGCCCCGTCTGCGACACCGAACTCCAGCCCGGCATGGTCATGACCGTCGAACCGGGCATTTACATCGAAAACTGGGGCGGCATCCGAATCGAAGACGACATCCTCGTCACGCGTCGCGGGTATGAAGTGCTGACGGATGTGCCGAAAACGCTTGCCGACGTGGTGGTAAGCTGACGCTCATCAAAATTTTCAATAAAAACCGCTCCGTTGGAGCGAAAAGTTTATAGAAAACGAGCAAAATATGAATATCGCCACCCCGTCAGGGGTGGGATGTTTATAGAAACTGGCGTCTCAATAAATATTACGCTCCTACGGAGCGGTGGAATTCAGTTTCCATCTGTTTTCTATAAACATTTCGTCCCTCCGGGACGGGAAAAGAGAAATCCAAATGACCCAAACAACAAGCATCGTGCTAGCCGGTGTCGGCGGGCAGGGAATCCTTCTGGCAAGCGAAATCTGCGCCACCGCGGCGGGCTTCGCCGGCTATGATGTCAAAACGAACGAAGTCCACGGCATGGCCCAGCGCGGCGGCTCCGTCATCGGCCAAATCCGCTACGGCAAACAAGTTCACAGTCCCCTGGTTTCGCGCGGCGAGGCCGAGGTGCTCATGTCCATGGAGCGGATTGAGGCCCTGCGGCACGCGGATTTCCTCAAGCCTGACGGCCTGGCCGTGGTCAACGCCCAGATCATCGTGCCCGTCACCGTTTCCTCCGGGGCAGCCGTCTATCCCGCCGACGCCGAAGACCGCCTCCGCGCGGCGTTCAAAAACCTCATTTATTTCGACGCCAACCAGATCGCCCTGGAGCTTAACAACCCCCGCAGCGCCAACGTCGTGCTACTGGGCGCCCTGGCCACCGCCCTGCCCGACCTCCCGTTGGAGCTCTGGCACCGGGCCATCCGCCAGTGCGTCAAGCCCCAATTCGTCGACGTGAATCTCCAGGCCTTCCAGCGCGGCTACGCCCAAAATGAGCCGCAAGTGTAGCGAAGCGAAACTTGCGGAACGATCCGAATTGCCTTTCACCGTTTCGCGTGACAATCGAAGCACCGTTTAACAAACCACTTTATAACACCGTTTTAACAAGCCACAACCCTATCCGCAAGTACGCTGCGCTTCTCTTGCGGCTCATTTACCCATCTATCCCCATGACTGACTACGACATTATCGTCATCGGCTCCGGCCTGGGCGGCATGACCGCGGCGAACATCCTGGCACGGGCCGGGCACAAAGTCCTGCTGTGTGAGTTCCACCACCAACTCGGCGGCCTGGCCACCTGGTTCAAGCGTGCCGGCGGCGTCATTTTCGACATCTCGCTGCACGGATTCCCTGTCGGCATGATCAAAAGTTGCAAGCGTTACTGGAACTGCGAAATCGCCGACCTGATCGTGCCGCTGCCGTCCATCCGTTTCGACAACCCGATGTTTTCGCTGGAGACGACCTTCAACCGCGAGGACTTCACCCGCCTTCTGGTCGAGCGTTTCGACATCCCGGAGCCCACGGTGACCGCGTTTTTCGACAAGGCCCGCGGCATGACCTTCGTCGACGACCAGCAGATGACGACGCGCGCGCTTTTCGACGAATTCTTCCCCGGCCGGGAGGATGTGGTACGGCTACTGATGGAGCCCATCACGTATGCCAACGGCTCGACGCTCGAAGACCCGGCCCTGACTTACGGAATCGTCTTTTCGAACTTCATGTCCAAAGGCGTCTTCACCTTTACCGGCGGCACCGACAAACTCGTGGCGATGATGAAAGCCGAGATGCAGAAAAACGGCGTGGAAATCGCGATGCGGGCGAAAGTCGAAAAAATCGAAGTCGAAACCGCACCCGACGGCTCGCGCCGCGTGGCCGGGGCGTGGGTCAACGGCAAGCTCGTGCGGGCGAAGTGCGTGCTGTCGAATTCCAACCTGAAGGGCACGATTTTCGACATGGTCGGCGAGGAATACTTCTCGCATGAATTCGCGGAAAAGGCGGCCAAGGTGCGGCTGAATAACTCCAGCACGCAGGTTTACATGTCCCTGAAGCCGGGCGAAACGCTCGACGAAAGCAAGTGTGGCGACCTGCTTTTCACCTCCACGGCCCCGACCTTCCAGACCTCCATGCTCCTCAGCCGGGACATCACCAGCCGGACGTATTCGTTCTATTACCCGCGCACCCGCCCGGAGCTGGACCGCTACGCAATCGTGGCCAGCACGAACGCCAACTACGACGACTGGGCCCGGCTTTCGCCCGAAGATTACGCCGCCTCGAAGCTGGATTTAATCGAGGACACGCTGCGGGCGGTGGATAAATACGTCCCCGGCATCCGCGAAAAACTGGACTGGGTCGAGGCCGCCACGCCGCGGACCTTCGAGCGCTTCACGCTTCACCAGCAGGGCGCCAGCTTCGGCACGAAATTCGAGGGGCTGGAAGTCAGCCGCCTGCTGCCGACGGAAATTTCGGGGCTGTACCATGCCGGCAGCGTGGGCATCATCATGAGCGGGTGGCTCGGGGCCGTGAATTACGGCGTGATCGTGGCGAATGAAGTGGACGCGGCGTGCAGAAAAAATGAGGAATAAAGGAATAAAAAAATAAAGAAATGTCTGAAGCTCGCCTGCGTCATTCCTTTATTTTTTTATTTTTCATTTCGAATTCCCTCCCCTGCCGCTGTGCACAAACCCCTTGCGTTAAATCGGTTTTATGATAAAATGAATGGGAATTTTTTATCGTTTTCGGACGAAAGGTCATCATCCTAACTATTTTATGGAGATTTATTCATGAAGAACACATTCACCATCCTTGCGGCGCTCTTCGCCGTGTGTATTTTCGTCGGCACCATAGGCTGCGACCAGAAAAAGTCCGACAAAGACGCAAAAGCCACCGACGGCCACGTGCACGGCCCCGAGTGCAATCACGACGCTCATGACGACCACGACGGCCATGACCACGCGAAAGAAGGCGTGAAAGACGCCAACGCCCTGCCGACGGAACTCCCGAAAGGCGCGACGAACGAAAAGGCCGGCGAACTGGACGATTACATGCTGCCGTCCGACCTCATTCTGGAAGACGCCGCTGCAATCGACGCGGCCGCGGACGAAGATGTGACGGAAGCACTGAAATCTCTCGATGAAAAACCCTGGAACGCCAGCTTCGATGACGACGATGCGCTGCCCAGCACGGCCATGTCCGCCACCACCGCGGGCGACACCGCCGCCACGGCGTACGCGCCCGTGAAAGTCACCGCCGGCCAGCTGACGGCTTTTGTCGACGGCATGGAAAAATACGTGGCCGACGCCGCTGAATTTGCCGATAATAAAGCGCGTATCGACCGCGATGCGAACACGATCATCGCCCTGGCCCTGGTGCTGGGCCTGCATGATCAGCCGAACGAATACAAATCCGCCGCCCCGGCGATTATCAAAGCCGCCCAGGCCACAGCCGAAAGCGCCAGCTTCGCCTCCGCGAAAACGAATATCGCCGCCCTGAAAGCGGCCCTGAAGTCCACCGAGGGTGGCCTGCTGAACTGGGACGCGAAAGTCGCCAGCATGAAGCAGCTCATGGTGCAGGTTCCCCTGCTGGATGGCAAAATCAAGACGGGCATGCGGCGTCTGAGCGCCACCACGAAAGACGCCCTGGCCGCCAACGCCACAACGATCGCCGTCCTTTGCCAGGCGAGCATTCCGTATGTGGCCGATACCGAAGCCCCGGCGGAAGAAGACAAATGGGTGGAAGCGTGTGTCGCCGGTCGCGACGCCGCCGCCTCCCTGGCCACGGCACTGGACGCCGCTGACAAAACAGCCTCCCAGGTCGCGTACGACGCCATGACCAAAACCTGCGACAAATGCCACGAAACGTTCCACAAAGCGGGCCTCGCCAAATAAGGCGTAAGGTGTAAAGTGCAGGGTGTAAGGCTGCGGGAAAGATCATCACATCTTTCCCGCTTTTTTTCACTTCCGAACCACGCTTGGTGAACTCCTCACTCTCTCACTTCCCCATGTCCGATTTTCGTTTATTCCTGAAATACGCCCTACCCTCCATGATCACGATGTTCATCGCGGGGCTGTATGGCATTATCGACGCGATTTTTATCGGCCGCGCCTTGGGCGAGAACGCGCTGGCAGCGATAAACGTCACGTTTCCGATTTTCTGCCTCATTTTCGGCGTCGGCGACATGATCGGCATGGGCGCGTGCATCCTCATTTCCCAGAACCGCGGGGCCGGGAACGTCAGCGAGGAAAACTCCTTTTTTTCGGGCATGCTGGGCATGGCGACCGTCGGGGCGATCCTTTTCGCCGTCACGACTTACGTCTTCCTGGACCCCATCCTGATTTACTCCGGCGCCGGACGCGAACTGCTGCCTCAGTCGCGGGAATACATCACCGTGATCCTTTTCGGCTGCGTTTTCCAGATGCTCGCGGTGTGCTTCATGTGTGCGCTGCGGAACGACCGTCAGCCCATGCTGGCCATGTGGATCATATGTACCGGCCTGATTTTTAACATCATCCTCGACTATTTTCTCGTCTGGCACTTCCCGCTGGGCCTGTTCGGCGCGGCGCTGGCGACGGTCATTGCGCAGGCCGTCCCGCTGGCGGTTTCCGTGTGGTACTTTAGTGGGAAGCGCACGGAACTGAAATTTCACTGGTGGAAAGCCATTCCCGACCCGCGTCACGCCCGGCTGATCCTGCGAAACGGCCTGCCGTCCCTCGGGGCCCACACCGCCATCGCCGCGATGCTCCTTTTCCATAACGTGCAGGCACGCTGTTACGGCGGAATCGCCGGCCTGGCCGCCTACTCCGTCATCTGCCAGACCGAGGCCATCGCGTCCATGGTCATGCAGGGAATCGCGTCCGGCATCCAGCCCCTGGCGAGTTATTTTTACGGGGCCGGAGAGCGGATGCGCAACCGCCGGATTTTGCGTTACGCCCTGACCATGGCCCTGTCGCTGGGTGTGCTGGGGTGCGTATTTTCCATCGTCGGCTGCCATTTTTTCCCCACGCTGATGGGGGTGAAGGGAGAAGCCGCGCGCATCGCAGCCCGCGGCCTGATCATCAGCTCGCCCATGTTCATCGCGCTGGGGCTGATTAAAGTCGGCAGCCATTATTTCCAGGCCACCCAAAAACTGGTCTCCGCGAATATCCTCATCCACGGCGACTACGCGCTGGCGCTGCCGCTGTGCCTGTGGGTGCTGCCGCTGTTTTTCGGTCTGGACGGCGTGTGGGCCGCCATGCCCGTCTCACGGTACATGCTCCTGACCGTGATGATCGTCTGCGCGATTTTCGAAATCCGCCGACAAAAAAAAACCGTTCCTCATATCCCCTGAACATATATACTTAAACCATAAATCCCCGCTCATGGCCTGGCAGCAAGCCGCATTTCCCGAAGGTAATCGGCGAACAGCCAGGAAAACTCAACCGTTCCCATAAAATATGTATTCAGCCCTCCTTACCGTCATGATGTTCACGGCCACGGCGAACGCCGCTGATGAAAACGCCCGTTTTGCGCAGGTCGCCGCGAAATACCTCCGCGAATTCCCCACCTTTTCCCCCGTCGGCGCCAGCAGCATGGGCGACCACCGTTTTGACGGCGAAATGGACGACGTTTCCGTCGCGACCCGCAAGAAAAAAATCGCGTATCTCCGCGGCCTGGAAACCAGACTCCTGACCTTCGCGCCCGAAAAACTCTCCCTGCAAAACCGCATCGACCACGCCATGCTCCTGAGTCGCACCCGCGGCGGGCTCTTTTCGCTGTGCGAGCTCCAGGAGTGGGCCTGGAACCCCACGCTTTACACCGGCACGTGCGGCAATGGCGTTTATCATCTCGTGACCCGGGATTACGCACCGCTGAATGAACGTCTGGAGAATGTCGCACAACGCCTGGAGCAATTCCCACGTTTCCTCACCCAGACCCGCGAGTCGCTCGACTGTCGGCGTGTTCCGCCGCCGCACGCGAAAACGGCCGTCAAGCAGAACCGCGGCGTGCTGGCCCTGCTGGACGAAATGGTGAAGCCGCACATCCCCCGCCTGAAACCCAGGCTCCGCGATCGCCTGGAGAAGGCCATCCTCACCGCCACCGCGGCGATCGAAGAACATCAAACATGGCTGGAAAACGTACTGCTGCCGCAAGCGGAAGGCGATTTTCGGATCGGCGAAGCGCTTTTCGACAAAAAATTGGCTTTCACGCTGGGCACCGCCATGCCCCGTGAAGAGATTCGCCAGCGCGCCGTGTCTGATCTGCATCACACCCGGCTGGAAATGTATGAAGTCGCGAAAACGATTTATCACGAAGCGCATCCGTGGACCGAATTCCCCGAGAACCCCACCGAAGCGTACCGTCAGGCGATCATCCGCGCGGCCCTGGAAATCGCCTGCCGCGAAATTCCGCCACGGGACGAAATCGTCCAGCGTGCCACGCAGGCCCTGGCTGAGGTCGCCGAATTCGTGCGGGCGAAAAATCTCCTCACGCTGCCCGACGATCCGGTGCAGGTCATCACCATGCCCGAATTCCGCCGCGGCGTGGCGATCGCCTACTGCGACGCGCCGGGTCCGATGGATATCGGCCAGGAAACCTATTACGCCATCTCGCCCGTCCCCCCCGACTGGACGCCCGAGCAGGTACAGTCCTTCCTCCGCGAGTATAACCGCTATTCGCTCTACAATCTCGGCATCCACGAAGCCATGCCGGGCCATTTCGTGCAGCTCGCGCTGGGCAGCCGCTATCCGGGCCGGCTCCGCGCGATGCTCTCCTCCCCCACGTTCATCGAGGGGTGGGCCGTTTACACCGAAGGCATGATGATCGAACAGGGCTTCCTCGCCGACAACCCGCGCATGAAGCTCGTGCAACTGAAATGGCACCTGCGCGTCGTCACCAACGCGCTGATCGACCAGGGCATCCACGTCGACGGCATGACCCGCGAAGACGCCATGCGGCTGATGGTCGAAATCGGATTTCAGGAAGATCGCGAAGCAGCCTTGAAGTGGACGCGGGCGCAACTGTCTTCAACGCAACTGTCTACGTACTTCGTCGGCGTGCAGGCAGTGCGGGCCATCCGCGACGCCTGCCAGAAACAGCAAGGCAAAGATTTCGACCTCCGCGCGTTTCATGACCACCTACTGTCATTCGGCTCGCCCGACCCCGCTTTTCTGGCACCGCTCATGCTCGCGCCGGACGCCGGGCCGTGAGGGTTTGCGCATCTGCCCAATGAACGTTTTCACAAGAACAGCAGCCGGGAGCTGCGCGTCACGGCGTTCCGTTGCGCTCCCGACTGTTGTTTCGTGAATACCTCTGGCGTCACCGGCTTTTCTTCGCGCTTTCCAAAAACGGGTTCACCCGGGAACTGTTTTCATACAGTTTTTCCCGCGAATACACCCGTAAATCGGAGTGCGTAAACCGCTGTCCGGCGTCCCGCGTGGAAAACGCAAGATACACTTCCGGAACCACGTCCTGACTGATGTAAAGAACGCTTCCGTCTGCCATCAGCACGTTCGCGCCGCGAACGTGGAAGCTGTAAACCCCGTTATTGACGGCATTTACGGCCAGGTCGAAATTCCGCGGCGTTCCATCATGTGTCGCCGCGTGCAGCCCGTCCGCACTCCAGGCGCGAAGTTCCACGGACGGTACACCGCCCCAGACCGCGCTTCCGGGGCATTCCACTTCATTCGCGCCTTCATGGTTCAGCGTCTGCGCATCCCGCGCACCACGGCGCCATAGCGCCGGCCGGCCCGCCATCTCATCCACCAGAATCGTCTTCGAATGCCCGTTTTGAAGGCTGTCCCACAGCGTTTTCTCATTCTTCTCCGCCAGCGGATTCTCCGCCCTCGTCCCGTCCGGCAGCAGCACCCCGCCGTGGTGCGTGGAATAATCCGTCACATGCCCTTTCGCCGTCCCCGGAACGCCCGCCAGCAGTGACGGAACCGTCCGCCCAGAACCGTCGCGCAGCTCCGCCAAGCGATCCTTATCTGGCGTCGCGGGGCACTGAAAAATATCCACCCGCTTCATCATCATCAGTTGATTCGCTTCGCCGGCATAATACGGCCGGGACGTGTCAAAAGCGTTTTGAATCGCTTGCATTTCCAGAAACGGCAGCAGGTCGTACGTCCAGCCATGATCCGGAAGCGGAGAGGCGGAACGACTCTGCACCCGCCTCGCGGCCAAGGATGCTGGGGATAATTCCTCGACCGTTCGGACGGGTGGAAAGCCTCCCGCCGTCTCCGCATACCGATTCAGCGCCATGCCAATCTGGCGCAAATGATTCTGACACACCGTCCGCTGCGACACACTGCGCGCACTGTTCACCGCCGGGATGGTAATCGCCGCAAGCGTCGCGACGATCACCATCACCACCAGCAGCTCCAGCAGCGTGTAAGCGGCACGTGGACGGTTCATGACATACTCACCTCCATTATCACGCCATCATCAGAACGACCGTCCCAGCCCGGTGGGATCGACCTTCTTGGGATACAGTTCGGAAAGCGTCCGCTTCTCGAGATCGCCCAATGTAAAGGCCTTGCCGCTGTCTTTGGCGGACATCGCGAGGAAGACGTCCGGAATCACCAGTTGGCTGATGAATTTCACGGAGCCGTCGAGGAACAGGGAGTTCGCGCCGGCCGGGTGGAAGCTGTAAACGCCGTCGTTGGTGGCATTCACCACGCGCACGCAGTAATCCTTCGTGTTATTCGCGGCACTGAAAGCGTTCTGGCCTCTTTCGTCCCACGCCGCCAGCGTATTCGAAGCGCAGCCGCCCCACGAGCACCAGTACGGCTGATTGCCACACTCGCCCGCTTTCGTCGACGAACCGGAATTGTAATCGATGTCGCGTTTTCCCACCGCCCAGCGGTTCGGCCGCCCAGCCATTTCGTCCAGTACGATCGTGTTCGAGAGACCGTCCGTAATGTCCCCGACCGGGGTAATCGACTCAAAACCAGCCAGCGGATTCGTGCATGTCCGACCGTCGGGCATGTAAATGCTCTTGTGGTGCGTGTAATAATCCGTGCAGGTGCCCTGGGCGTAACCTGCGGCGTCGCCCGTGGAAATGCCGGTCGCGTCCGCCACTTTCGTCGCGGTATTCCCCCCCGTCAAATACTGCAGCCGATCCGGCAGCGGCGTCGCCGGGCACTGGAAAAGCGGAATCCGTTTTCGCATCAGCTCTTGGTTCTTCTCCCCCTCGACGAACGTCTTCGTTTCATCGTATGCGGACGCGACATTCCCCAGCTCCAGATAATCCAGCAGCGCCAGTGTCCAGGAACTGCGTTTATTACTGGAACGCGTGGGGGGATACCCACCGTTGTGGGCTTCGTAGCCGGCGAAGGCAAGCCCGAATTGTTTCAGGTGGTTCGTGCACTGAATTTTCCGCGCCGCACTCCGCGCCATGTTTAGCGCCGGCATCGTCAGCGAAACCAGGATGCCGATGATGACGATCACGACCAGAAGTTCGATGAGGGTAAAAGCTTTTCTTGTATTCATGGATTTTTCCTTTGTGAAAATGAGTTGAAAATGAAATAGCAAATGTAAAATGATGAATGTTATTCCTTCCTCGTCAGCAGCGCGGCGGGCTCTTCGCGTCCGGCCTGGATGGCGGGGATGATGGCGGCGAGGACGCACACGCCCATCGCCACCGAGAAACCCACGGCCAGGTGGCCCCACGGAATCACCATCGGCGGCACCACACCTCCGAGAAACGCGGCTCCGAAAAACGCCGCGCTGTTCACCATGCACACGGCCCCGAACACGCCGAAGCCGAGACTCAGCAGGCACGCACAGATGCCGATTAAAATCGCCTCGGCGAAAATGAGCCGCACGAGTCCGCTGCGCGTCACGCCGTACGTCCGCAGGATGCCCATCTCCCACCGCCGCGTCCGCACCGAGGCCATCATCGTGTTCATCACCGCCAGCGTCGTGATCAGCAGAATCATCAGCGGCATCCGCGCCGCCTGCTGAATCATGGATTCCGACCGCCGCCCGATGGAATCCATCAGCGATTCATACGTGCTGACCTTCACGAAACCCTGCGTGACACCCGCGGCCGACTGCGCCCGATGGCCGTTATCCTCCGCCGTGAGCGTTTCCTGGCCGCCCGAGCGCGACGCGATTTCCTGCATCCGGCTTTCGATAAAATCAAACTTCGTGCCCGGTTCCATGTTCATCCAGAAAAACGAATTTCGGGTGAGGCGGAAATCGGCTTTCACGTTTTCGTAAGCCGCGAAGACCATGCCCGCGGTGCGTCCGCTCTGGGTCCGCACGCCGGTGGTTTTCGTGATCCAGTGCCAGCCGGGGATTTCGACGATTCCGACGATTTTATACTCGACGACGGTCGCGCCGCCAGTGCCGGGAGAGCCGCCACCGGGTTTTCCACCGCCCGCACCGGGGCCGCCTTCCGGCCTGCCGCCGCCTCCGCCGCGCATCCCGCCGAAACCGGAACCGCCGGGGCCTCCCGGGCCTCCCCTGCCCTGCCCCCGCGCGGATTCCGGTATCACCAGCGGTAATTTATCGCCGACTTTCAGGTTAAATCGCGTGGCCAGCACATCCGGAATCACACATGCACGCTGCCCGAAATCGCACATCGCGCGCAGCGCCTCATGCCGGCTGCCGTCCAGATACTTCACGTCCACCGTGGGGTGATCCTTCCGAAACGCGATCTGCGGGTCCACGCCGAAAAGCACCACGTTATCCATCTGGCCGGCGAGTCTACCGCCCATGCCATCCCCGTCCGTTTCCTTTTCCAGCACCGGCGATAACAGCTCCGGCGCAATCTTCGGCTGCTCCACCGCCAGCGGCATGAAGTCCTCCCGCACCACACCCGGAACCGCCATCACCGCACGCACCTCCGAAGACGGAATCCCGGACGGCAAAAACGCCACCAGCGTATTCGGCAGATTCTTGCTGGGCGTGAACGGCCCGAGCATGGAATAACCCCACACCTGAAACATGGAATACAGCCCCAGCCCCACACACAGCGAGAGCGTGGTGCCCAGCGTCCGCCATTTATTACTGGAAAGCTCATTCGCCAGGAAAGCCGGATTCATGCCTAAAAGCCGCGCAAGCACGGGCGAGAACAGCGTTTCCGTCACGACCACCGCCGCCGGCGCCATCAGCAGCACCGCCACCGCCGAGAGAATAATTCCCACGGTGGACAACGCGCCATGAAGTTTTTCATCCATGGGAACGACAAAAATCAGTAGCCACAGCGCCGCCATCAGCACGGCCCCGGTCAGCCCCGCCAGAATAATCCCTTTCTTCGGCGGCAGCGTCCGGTTCTGCGCCAGCGCATCCAGCGGCGCCACACGCGTGGCGCGCCAGGCCGGCAGCAGTGACGCCAAGAGTGCACCAACCAGGGACGTCACCAGCGCCACCATGATCGTCATACCGCTTAACGTCACCGCGGGCACATCCAGCCCAGCGTTCATCATCACGATCACCCACAGCATCAGCCACCCGGCCAGCAGCCCCCCCGCCCAGCCGATCACGCCCAGCAGCACGCCTTCCAGCATGATCAGGCCCGCGACCTGCCCTTTCGTAAAGCCCAGCGTCCGGAGGATGGCCAGTTGCCGCGTCCGCTCATTCACGCCCATACTCAGCGTGGTGAAGATGATCAGCAGGGCCGCCAGCACCACGAGTCCGATTGCGCCCTGCGCCTGCTTCAGGATGGAACCCGCCGAGTCCCGCGCGTCAAGCATGGCCTGCATGCCCTCCGCGTCATGAAACGCGACTTTCACGTCATCCAGCTTACACTTCCTCTCCCACTGCTCACGGAACACCACCACCGGCACGCCCTGAATCCGGACGTACACCACATTACACGCGTCCTGCTTCCCGGCGATTTTCCGGGCGGTTTCCAGCGGAACATAAATGGCCGCTTCCGTCAGGCTCACACCGCCGCCGCGCCCACCGGGGCCACCGCCCGCGCCGCCCGGAGGAGGAGTACCGGGTGCGCCCGTGGGGCCGCCGCCTGCCGCCACCTCCGTTTCCGCATTTTTCGGAGCATCTTTCGTCTCACCCTGCGGTGATTTTTCTTGTGGCGGAGGAGCCGGGCGTCTGCCGCCACCACCCTCCGAAAGCCCAGCGGTGCTGATGCCCTGTTTCAGGAAACCCACCACTTTCAGCTTAAAATTCCCCGCCGTGGTATTCACGTCAATGATTTCGCCGAGCCGAATTTCCGCCGGAATGTCCTTCAGATCATCTTCTTTCAGACCCCGCGTCTGCTCCAGCATTTTTTTCGCGGACGTGCTCAGCAGGCATTCCATTTCCGTCTGCGGCTCCTGCGGTGCGCTGCCAGACGCCAGCTTCTGAAACCACCGGCCCTCCTCCACCTCAAAAGGCGAAACGCCCATCTCCATGCCCATGATCACGGGATTCGTCTGCGGCGTGCCCATGATCCCACGCACTTTATCCAGCCCCGCCGTCTGCGAAATCCCCCGCGCGGCATTACACGACATCTGAAACGCGCAATCCGCACTCGCCACTTTTTTCGTGTCCGCACGCAGGGCCGCGATCAGCGTTTCCGGCAAATTTCCGCCGCCGGTTTTCGTGATAATCACCTGATAATCACCGAAATAATTCTTGATGTCACTTTTCGCGGCACTTTTCAGGATGTCGAAACTTCCGATGAACCACACGATCATGCAGCACGTGGCGATGATCGCCCCCAGCGCCAGCAGAAACCGCGTGCGGCGGAAAATCAGCTCCTGGAATGTCAGTTTTAAAAGCGTTTTCATACGTTCAGCCCTCCTTCTCACCGGAGAGAACGTCCGTGACGATTTTCCCGTCACACAGCGTAACCACACGGTCCGCCCATTTCGCGACACTCGCCTCATGCGTCACCACGATCATCGTGTGCCGGCGCTCCTCGCAAAACTCGCGTAACATTTTACAGATGATCTCGCTGTTCGTGGAGTCCAGATTTCCCGTGGGCTCATCCGCCAGCAGCAGACACGCGTTCTCGCCGTCCGCACGGCCTGTCGCGCCCGCGGTCTGAATTTCCGCATAATCCGCGAACAGCGCCCGCGCAATTGCCACCCGCTGCTGCTCACCGCCGCTGAGAGAATCCGGACGGTGACGCCTACGGTCTTTCAGATGCAGGCGCTCCAGGAGCGTTTCCATGGCCGCGGCCATTTTCGTCGACGTGCTTCTCGCCGCCGCTCCCCCCGCCAGCACGGGCAGCCTAATATTCTCCTCCGCCGTCAGCGTGGGAATAAGGTTAAACGCCTGAAACACCACACCCACATGATCCCGCCGGAACACCGTCAGCTCATAATCGGAGAGCGTGGAAATGTTTTTCCCGGAAATGGAAATGCTGCCGAAAGTCGGCCCGGTCAGCCCCGCCAGCAGGTGCAACAGCGTGCTTTTCCCGGAACCGCTGGCACCCATCACCGCCACGAACTGGCCGTACGGCACCTCCATCTGAATGTCGCGCAGGGCGTACACGTCCGCCGTGCCATCCGCGCTGCCGCCGCGGTACACTTTCGAAACGTCCTTCACCACGACATGCTTATTTTTAGAGTTTTCTTCACTCATAATGGTTTTTCTTTCTGAAAATTTCGAGGGAATCTCCCCATGAAAAAAGGGAAAAACAAAATAAATATTTCATATGAAATTTCCCACCGGACGTTTACGCGTACACGCAGGCAAAAATCATCACCGCACCAGAATCACCCGGTCATGCGGACTTCAGAAAACGTCCGCGTCAATAAGAAAATTTACTCGCGACGAATATCCGTCTGCGCAATTAAGAAATACCCGGCCGGCGGCGTCTGAGAAGCCGTCTGCACACTAAAAAACCGTTTATTTTCCGGCACCACGACCGTCGCCGCCCCCGCCAGAAGCGTTCCCCCGTTTTTCTCCGAAGAAACACGTCCGCCGCCGGACGCACACACCGCCGCCATGATTTCCGCCACCGGCCCGCACGGCTCATCCTGCGGCATACCCTCCCACGGCATCCCTGGCGCGAGAATCACCGCCGCCAGCCGGGCCTCAAAACCCGCCCAATCTTTCAGGGCGTCCGCAAAACGCGCGATTTCCGCCGCATCTTTTTCATTCCCGGCCAGCGCCATTACCAGACACGCCGACTCGGATTTCCGCCCGAACTCATTTTTCGCGAAATCCATCGCTTTTCGCACATTTTCATCCGCGCCGCCGTCACTGAGCGTTTCCAGCGCCACCAGCAGATACGCGTTATCCGTATCCCACGAAAACGTCTTTTCACCAGCAGGCCCCGCATCCGAGCCGGACACACTTTCACGCACCGCCGCGCAAACTCCCGCCATTTTCGTCACGCGGGAAATATCATTTTCAGAAAAACCAAGCCGCGTCATGCCGGAAACCGCTGTCTGGAGGCGGTCTTCAGAAAACGTCTCATCCCCGGCCAAGAAATCTTCCACCCGCCGCGCGGCCTGCCCAAACACCGCGTTACGGGCGTTCAGTTCCGTCATTATTTCAGAAACGGCATCATCCGCCGCATACACCGCCGCCGGCGCATAAAAACACACCCACGCGATTCCCACGAGAATCACGCACGCGCGAAATGCAAAAATACCGGACAGCCACGCTCTCACCGGAGGGCCTCCATCAACTTACGGCAAAACAAAAATCCGTCACCGGACAAGATAAGAATTAACATCCCATTTATTATAACACCGCCACGGCGCCACGTCAAGTTATCTTTTTGCGGGAGAAATAAAAAATCGCCAATTTTCCCACAAACCACAAATCCCCCTAATCCCCTATCTCAATTTCCAGCCGCCCCACCAGTCGCGCCAGCGGCATGAGCGTCTGCGACAGCGACTGGGCATCAAAACTCCCCGCGTTCACACGAATATGGTCCACGCCGACCACCCCCTGCCCAACGGTGGCGTCAAAAGGCACCCATTCCTTATTAATATAACACTCATTCCACACGTGCCACACGAATTTCTCCTCCGCCGACACCAGCACCAGCCCCTGCACCACCCGCGTGGGAATGCCCCGTGCCCGGGCCACCGCCGCAAAAAGCACCGCGTGTTCCGTGCAGTCCCCTGCCGGGAGTTCCACCACCTCCGCCGCCGTGACGAATCCCCGCGCGTAATTTTTATCCGTGATGAATCCAAATACCGAATTCTCCAGCACCCGCGCGATGTCCAGCGGATCCGTCCCCTCTCTCGTCCACCGTTCCGCCAACGCGCGCACTTTCGGCGCATCACTCTGAATCAGGTTATTTGCCGCACTATCCTCCCTGCTCGGGCCGCCCGACCGCACGCCCTTCTGCGCCGGCGTGTCCGAACGAAACACCGTAACCTCCAGCGCCGCCTGCCCGTCCTCCCCCTTCACCGCCCGCCGCGTCTGATGCTCCGCGCTCTCAAAAACGCCCAGAAAATCCACCGTTTTACCTTCCTGCGCGAAAACCCGGTACGTCCGCTGCGGTGTGGAAAGCGGTTTTCCACACTTCGCCGCGTCAAAATTCCGGATGGGCACACTCACCGCCGCCCCGAAATCCAGTTCCGCCGCCGTGTCATCCGCCTCCCCGCTCAGCAGCCGCTTTTCCCGCACACCGCCCACCGCATCCTCCTGGGAAGTCCGCCAGAACGTCATGTCCATCATCGGCGAGTACCGTTTCCAGACGATTCCCTTTCCGTCCACCCAGAGCATTTCCTCCTGCACCACCGCCGACTGGGAATCCTCCTCCACCTGCGGCGTTCCCGTCTCCGGCGCTGCGGCGGAAACCATCCGCGAAACCACCTTCACCGGATAAAGGGCAACCTGCCTGCCATCCGGAAAATCCACATACGCCGACGGCAGGCACTCCACCTCCACGCGCAAAAAATGCATCACCAGCGGAGACGGCTCCACACGATAAAACGTCCGTTTCTCCCCCGGCCGGGGGGGCGATTTCCACAGCGAATACTCCACACCGCACCCGCCGCGCAAATCCTTTTCCGCCTCCTTCGGCACCGCCAGCTCCATCTGCTGCGACTTCCCGAAACTCAGCGTGTGCACCAACAGCTTTTCACATCCGTCAGGATTCTCTCCCACCCACCCCTGGCATTTCACCGGCTCACCGCCGCTTTTCACCCCCGTCTGAAACTCCAGCAGCCTGCCATTCGGAGAAATATTTTCATCATGCTGAATTTCCGCCGACGTGGGGGCGTCAAAACGCTGAATCTCCAGCCGCTGCGTCATATGAACCAGCACAACCGCCTCCATCTCCCCGGTTTTCGGATTCCTGGCCACGGTCTTCTCGAACCAGCGGTTTTCATACCCCACACACAGCCGCCCGACAAAACACGAAAACCACGCGTTTTCCAGGACTTCACCCGTCTCCCGCGGCGGCTCCTCGCCCCTATGCGGACTTTCCGGGCCCAGCCTTCCTTCATTTTCCTGACTTTCGCATCCACACATAAAGCAGCTCGCTGACAATAAAAATAACGCAAATGTAATATTTTTCACAAACTTCATTTTATTTGAACCACGGTTTTATACAAAACGCTTTCCTCGTCTCACACTCCACCAAAATTGATGCAGCTCCAAAAACAGCAGCCGGGAAAGGAGCGCTAGCGGAATGACCGGATCGAAGTGGGGAAAAATTTGGCCATTCTATCCGGTCACTCCGTTTCGCTGTGCTTCACTTCGTTCCCGGCTGCTGTTCTTGCGTCCAGATGTTTCGAAAATTGACTAACGCTCCATTCTCGCACGCCGCGAAGAAAAAACAAGTCGGCCCGCATTCTTTCACCCAAACACATGTCCTCATCCCTGGATACGTTTCCATTTTCTGTGACAAATGCGTCTATTTTTAGCGATTACGTAAAATTTTTCTGTAAAATTCATGACAACCGGCGATTTATATGGTAAAATATAACTGTCAGGCAAACAAGTGTGTCATTTTCCCCCATTTTTCCCATGAAATCACGGAACCCCTTTCTCGATCTTTTCACGATCTCCGAGGAAGCGCCGCCCGAGAGCAGTTTTCTGCACCAGAGCCGGGAGGCGGTCGAACGGCATTTCCAGCGAGGAAAGTACGGAAATTTCCTGCTTCCGGAGGGCATTCGTCCCTCGTTCGACCTGCAAGTCATCCCGACAGAAGGTTTCCGCACGGAATCTTATACCGACGAACTCCTGAAAAAACCCTACCCCTCCCTCTACGCCGCCATTTCCGGCCAGCGTCTGATGGAAGTGCTTTTCGCGCTGCTGGAGCCGCTGGGCCCCACGCTGTGCGTTACTCTGGAAAGTACGCACGACGACCAGGACGACGACGAAAAACTGTTTTTCCGCGACGAAATCGACGCTCCGGTGTTCAAAAGCATCCTGCTGGATTTCGAGCAATACCTGCTTTCCGACGGCTGTGCAAGTATCACCGCAGCCCACCCTGAAGCCCTCATGGAAATTCGTCTCGACGACCACAAACTCCTCGTGGCCTACGCCGACGACCTCCGCGAATTCGAACAAATTCTGATACACAATTCCATTTACCCCCTGCCCGGCTTCAAACTCATCACCGACGGCGAGCACGTCCACGTCACCCGCAACAGCGATCTGGACTCCTTCCACGCCCTGCTCAACGTCCTCAACGCCGAGCCCTGCTGAATTCTATTTCATTTCTCATTCCGCATTCTCCCCCCCTTGCGAAAAACCCAAACCCGTGGCATAATGACTTACTTATAATTGGACTATTATATATAGGTAGATTCAGGGGGATTCCGCTGTGCAAATTTTACCGGCAATTGATCTTCGGGGCGGATGCTGCGTGCGTCTGCGTCAGGGGGATTACGCCCAGGAAACCGTTTTCGGTGACGACCCCGCCCAAATGGCCCGCAAGTGGGAAGCCGAGGGCGGCGATCTGCTGCATCTGGTGGATCTGGACGGCGCCAAAGAAGGCAGGCCCGTCAATCTCCCGGCCGTCAAAGCCATTCTCGTGGCGGTAAAAATCCCCTGCGAGCTCGGCGGCGGCATCCGGGATGAGGCCACGATTGCGCAACTGCTGGAAATCGGCCTGGCGCGCGTCATCATCGGCACCCGTGCCCTGCGCGACCCGCTGTGGTTCCGCGAAATGTGCGCAAAATTCCCGAATCGCCTCGTGCTGGGAATCGACGCCCGCGACGGCATGGTCGCCACGGACGGCTGGCTGGAAACCAGCGAGACGGGGGCCGTGGAACTGGCAAAACAATTTTCAGACGCTCCAATCGCCGCGATCATTTACACCGACATCGCCACCGACGGCATGATGCAGGGCGCGAACATCGCGGGCATGGCGGAAATGAAAGCCGCGGTGTCCGTGCCGGTAATCGCTTCCGGCGGCGTCACGACGCTGGAGGATGTCCGCCAACTCGCCGCCACGAATATGGACGGCTGCATCATCGGCCGCGCCCTGTACGAAGGCACGATCCGCCTTCCGGAAGCGGTCCAAGCCGCTTCGCGGCAGCTGTAAGCCACAAGCTACGAGCACCCGCTTACGCTACCATACTTATTCGACACAACACAACCAACCGGCGAGCTTAACGCTTATGGCTTACAGCTTGCAGCTTTTAATGTCATTTTCATAATCAAGGAATAGTTTTATGGCGAAATACCAGGCTGGAGATATTCGAAACGTTGCACTTTGCGGTCATGGAGGCGCGGGGAAAACCTCGATGGTCGACAAGATTTTGCACCTGGTCGGCGCGATCAACCACGTGGGGAGCGTGGACGCCGGGAGCAGTTTCTGCGATTTCGACGAGGAGGAGAAGGCCCACAAGTACACGATCGAGGCCAAGATCACGCATTTCGATTATGAAGGCAAGCTGTTCAATTTCATCGACACGCCCGGTTACCCCGATTTCATCGGCCAGACCATCGGCGCCCTGGCCGGCGTGGACAACGCGCTGGTCGCGGTCAATGCCGCCGCCGGAATCGAAGTGAATACCCGCCGGGTGTTCAACGAGGCGAAGAAGCTGGGCCTGGGCCGGATGATCGTCCTGACGAAGCTCGACAGCGACAACCTGAAATTCGACGACCTGATGGACAACCTCCGCGACGTGTTCGGGGCCGAGTGTTTCCTGATGAACGTTCCGCTGGGAATCGGCTCGAAGTTCCACGGCGTGGCCTCTGTCCTGAACCCGGAAGCGACCGACAACGCCGACGCGATGGTGGATGTCAACGCCGCCCAGGAAGCATTTTATGAGCAGGCGGTGATGGCCGACGATGCGCTGATGGAAAAGTTCCTCGAGGGCGAATTCCCCACGGCGGAAGAGCTCGCGGGGCTGCTGCCCAAAGCGGTGCAGTCGGGCATGGTGATTCCGGTGTTCTGCGTGTCCACGAAAAACGACGTGGGTGTGAAGGAACTGCTGGCTGCGATCAAGATGTGTGCGGTGACGCCGGACATGGTTACGAAAACGGCCGTCAACGACAAGGGCGAGGAAGTGGACGTGAAGCCGGACGCTGCCGGGCCGCTGGTGGCGCAGGTGTTCAAGACCCGTTCCGACCCGTTCGTGCAGAAGCTGAGCTATTTCCGCGTGTATTCGGGCACGGTCAAAACCGGCGACACGGTTCCGGTGGTCGGCAGCCGTAAGGGCGTGAAAATCGCGCAGCTTATCCTGCCGCAGGCGTCGCAGTCGGAAAACGTGGACGAGGCGGGCCCGGGTTACATCGCGGCGGTCGCCAAGGCGGAAGACCTGCACACGGATTCGACGCTGGGCACGTACACGATGCCGCACATTCACTTCCCCACCCCGATGGTCGGCCTGGCCGCCACGCCCAAAAGCCGCGGCGACGAAGGCAAACTCTCCGGCGCCTTGGCGAAACTCGTGGATGAAGACCCCACGTTCAAGCGCGAGCAGGACATGCAGACCAAAGAGCTCGTCATCACGGGCATGAGCGAGCTGCACCTGCAAATCCTCCAGGAGCGTCTCAAGCGGCGCGACAAGGTGGAAATCGACACCCGCGAGCCGAAAATTCCGTATCGCGAAACGGTTCAGGTGAAGGCCGAGGGTTCATACCGCCACAAGAAGCAGTCCGGCGGTAGCGGCCAGTTCGGCGAAGTCCACATCCGTATGTATCCGTTCCCGGAAGGCACCGTGCCGGAAGAATACGCCACGAAAGACCGTTTCCCGACGCTGAAGGAATTTCACCACGACCCGGAATTCAACTTCCTGTGGGTGGAAACCGTCGTCGGCGGCACGATCCCCGGTAACTTCATGCCCGCCATCGAAAAGGGCTTCAAGGAACGGATGAACCGCGGCGTCATCGCCGGTTACCGTGTGCAGGACGTGTGCGTGGAAGTCTATTTCGGCAAGCACCACCCGGTGGACAGTAACGAAACGGCCTTCAAAACCGCCGGCTCGATGGCCTTCCGCAACGTGTTCCAGGAAGCCCGGCCGTCGCTGCTGGAGCCGATCACGAAAATCGAGATCACCGTCCCGACGGATAAAGTCGGCGACATTTCCGGCGACCTCTCCACGCGGCGCGGACGCCCGGTGGGCATGGAAAGCGCCGGCGGCGGCATGCAGACCATCATCGCGGAAATCCCGCTGGCGGAAGTCACGACTTACGCCCGCACCCTCTCCAGCCTCACGGGCGGTCAGGGCAGCTACACACTGGAATTACTGCGTTACGACGTGGTACCCGGAAATATCGTCCAGGAAATCATCGCGAAAGCGAAAATGGTCGAGGAAGAAGAGGAATAATAGCCGTTTTTCAGTAGAAATTCAGCGAAACGTGTCGGTGCGGGGAGTGCCGGCACGTTTTTTTTGTGTGCCGGCGTGCAGGATGTGCGGATTACGCAGATTTAACCCGCCCCGGAGGCATTCTTTGAGTTCTTCCCGGCATATGACGAAAATAGAACTAAGAATATGTCCGCCGCAAGAGGCGGACTAGCCGGGGGCAAAAACAGACAGAAACAGGAGTATCGCATGTTGCGCCGAATGAGAAACCGCCGCGGGGCGCTGTCTTTTGAGTGGATCATCATCGTCACGCTGCTGGTGATCGGAATGATCGGCGGGCTGGGGGCGCTGCGCAACTCCATCCTGGCGAAGGTGGCGGATATGTCCGTCAGCGTGGATAACCTGAATAAGGCGGCCACTCCGTAGGAGAAAACGAACATGAAATCTTATAAAAAACGTCGCGGCGTGCTGTCTTTCGAGTGGATTCTCATCACCGTCGTGCTGACCGTCGGCATCATCGGCGGCCTGGCATCCATGCGGATGATCATGCTCATGGAAGCGACGGACACGATGAACGCGATCGACGCGATTAAAGTGGATTTCGTCAAAGACCCTAATGACCCGTGAAATTTGCAGAGAAGGAACACATCATGATGAGGAAGAATCGCCGCGGCCTGCTGGCTTTTGAATGGCTGATCATCGTCACGCTACTGGTCATCGGCATGATCGGCGGCTTGGGTGTGCTCCGCGCGAAGCTTTACACGACATGCGACGTGATGCCGCAAAATGTCTCGAACATGAACCAGGGATTTATTTCCACACCGTAATCAGGTGTAAATAGACCGTTCGATCAAAACCACTGCCTAAAGGGGAAAACATTTTGCAAAATTGTTTTCCCCTCTTCGCTGCGCGAATTCACCCCTTCAAAAAACTCTTACTTCTTTTCTTTTTTTCACTTTCTACTCATTCCACCGCACCTCCAGCGCCTGCACCGCTTCCGGCGTGGAAATCAGCAGTACCGGCTTCCCACCCAGCACGGCGCTGGCGACGCCGGTGATGACGCTGCCGAAATTGAACTGATCCAGAAAAATTCCGTCGCCGCTGATCAGGTGCATGGAGGAATCCACCCCCAGCACGAGCCACTGGCCGCGTTTTCGGAGGGGCTCCTGCACATGAACGGGGAAGAACATGTCCACCGGGCGCAGGTACATCCCGGCGGGCAGATCCAGGCTCCATTTTTCTTTTCCGCCGGCGTCCAACCCGACAGCTGTGTATTTTCCACCCACCCCCAGCGACATGCCGGCCAGCATCTGCTCGCCATCCCCCGCCAGGTCTGCCGTGACGATCCAGCCCATGGTCCGGCCTTTGACGGGCAACTCGCCGATTTTCTTCAGGGCACTGTCCACTAAAATCAGGTTCCCGGAGCGGTTCGCGCACAGCATGGCCGGTTTCGGGCCCGTCACGGCGCCGGAATGAATTTCCGCGTCCTGCAGGGCCGTCTCGGCGAGAATCGCGGGTAAAAGCGGCGTCACGTTCCACACCGGCGCCATCTGGAACACCGTCTCCAGTTCCGGAATCTGCCCCAGCAGTTTCCCTTCCAGCGAAACTTTATGGACGCCCTTCCCCTCCCAGAAACTGACGTAAAATTCCAGCCGGCCGTCACCGTCCAGATCGCACAGCACCATGTCCGCGATGATGTTCGGCAGGTTGCGGGCCGGGACATCCGGATAACGGGAAATCGGCTGCCAGTTTTCATCAAAAAGATGCACCCGCTTCCCGTACGTGGCGAAAACCCGTTTCCCCGTGCCCGGCATGACGGCAGACACCAGGAACAGCTCGAAATCCTCCGGCTCCAGCGCCAGCTCATGACGATTTTTCACCTCTCCCGCCGCGGTCAGCTCCGTGATCGTGCGCCCGTTTTCCAGAATGAAGACGCGGTCATCCGCCGTCACCGTTTCCGCGGGAATGACGAGGATGTTCGCCGGGCCTTTTAGCTCTTCCGTTTTCCACCGCGGCCGAAGCGAAAACGTGGTCGGGCTGCTGGGCAGGGAGATATTCACCTCCGGCACTGAAACCGGCGAAATATCCTCCAGAAAAATCCCCGCCTCGATCCAGCGCGAAACGCTCTCCACGTAATCCTGCTGCAGCTTCTGCGTCTGACTCATCACCTCCGGGTACACATTCCGACCGCCCTGCACATCCTTCACCCGCGCGACCATCCGATCCGCGAGATTCGGACTGTAATCCGGCGTGAACGCCTGCACCGTGCCGTTTTTGTCCAGCAGAAACATGGTGATGATGCCCTGCGTTTTAAACGCTTTCTTCATGTCTTTCCCGTCCGGATCGCGGGCGTACGGAATCGTGGAGCCGAAATCCGTCAGCGTCTGGGTCAGCGTTTCGTCCGCCACCGCCGCCGGGTCCACACTCACCGCCCAAAACACCACATCCGGGTCATTCTTCAGCCGCTGGTATGCCTTCTCGATTTCCTGGAACATGAACTGGAACTGCTTTCCGTAAGTGGCCCAGAAAATCAGCACCACCGTCTTCCCCTTCAGGCTTTCCGGCGTCACGGCGTTTCCGTCTTTATTCGTAAACATAAACTTCGGCACCGGCTTTCCCAGCAGTTCCAGCTGCGGCGGCGAGAAATTCTCCACTTCCCGCGCATCCGCCGGAACCTGGAACGTGTCCGTGATCTGCGCGTCCTGAGCGTTTATCTCCGCACCGAAAAAGTCCATCGTCAGCTTCATGGAATCCATGGTCGTGCCGGAAGTGGCCATCTCTTTCCGCAGACGCTGCGTGGGCAGCTCCACCCGCCGCAGCAGGAAATTATCGCGGTCGATCCAGAAAACGGTGTCCTCGTCATTCCGTTTCGCGGAGATGCGGTAACAGGGAAAGTCACCGAACATGGCCGGGGAGAGCATGGAAATGTCGCTTCGCTGGACACCGTAAAGGAATGTCGCCAGCGGGTCTTTCGCGTAAAGCAGTACCAGCGGTGGCGGCAAGAACGAAAACCGATTCGTCTCCACGTTAATCAGCCCCAGGTAAATTTCCCGGTCGCGCAGCAGGTCCAGCAGCGTGATTTCCTCCGGGCACTTCCGGTGAATAATCACCCCCTGCATCAGATCCGTGTATGCAAGAAAATCCTTTCCATCCGCGTTAATCACCGTATTATCCACACTGATCTGCACACGGTTCGGCCGCTGGAGATTCGTGCGGTACTTAATCTTCCGCTGCGAGGATTTCTCGCCTTTCGTCCACATGATATTAATCTCGCCGTTATCCCGGTAAGATTTCGCGTCACGGTACGCCTTCACCATTTTATCGAAAATTGGCTGCACCGGCTCCTGCGGCACGGGAAGCGTTTCGCGTTTCACGCCATCCGCATCAGGCCCCAGCTGCATCCCCCCCGCCCCGCCATTTCCATTGCGCACCGCCACCAGCGGAGCACCGCCGCCGTCCGTCACCACCGGCTTTTCGCCCGCACCGCCCTGTTCGTCCGCCTTTTTCCGGCATCCGGAAGTAAATAACAGACACGCGCAGAGGCACACGCACAGCAGCGGCCCCAGCAAGTTCGGCATGGTATTTCGATTTATCATAAAATTCCTGATCTTCCGTTAAAGGCGGGATTCTGCCAATGAAACGCCGTTATTATCCCCGATTTTCCCGTTTTCCGCAAGAGTAATTCTTGTCCGTACAAAATAGAAAAAGAGATGAATCGCCGGAGCGTTTTCATCTCTTTTATAATCACCGCCGCGCAACTCGCGGCTCATTCACTACTTCACGGCTCGATCAGATAAACCTGATCATCCACGCACAGCAGGACCGGCTCGTCGAACACCAGGAACGGCGTGATCTCCTGCTGATACTTATTCACCAGCTCGAAATATTCGTCGCTGAACTGCTTCACGTTCCGCGGCGCGGCTTTCTGCTGGGCCTCGGTCAGCGAGGAATCCACCCACTGGTTATTCTGGTAAAAGAACGCCCGATTCTGGATGTTCCGCACATTCTGCTGCATGCTGACCTGCTCGCGCTTCGCCAGTTCCTTGCCATCCGCAAACGACGAAGCCATACTCGCGTCCATGCCGCCGTGTGCATGACCGCCACCACCGTATCCGTAAGACATACCACTTCCGGGCCCGGCCGCAGCAGCACGCCCTGCAAGCATTCTTCGTTCTCCCGCGGGAGATGCCATCGGGGCCATCTTCATCTCCGCGGCTTTTTCAGCCACGACGACGCCCGCCACGGCATCCATCATCATGTCATCCGCTTCTTCCGCGTCCATCAGTGCCGGCGCGGCGTTCATGGCTCCGCGGAATCTCCCTTTCGCCGCCCGCTGCTGGACGCCAAGCGCGTTTTCAGTATTCGCCGCCAGTGCTTCCACACGCCCTTCCGCCCGCGCGACGTTCGCCACCCGGTCGTCCAGCCGCGCGTTTTCATCCGCCAGGAAAGACGTGTACGGCGTCAGAATCCCGTGCTTCGTGGAAAGCTCGACCAGCTCCTTCATGATTTCGTCATTCTTCCCGCGAAGATCCAGCTCGTCAATAATCTCGCCGATGCGCCGGATGGCCCAGAGTTTCTCGGCAAAAGCGTACCGCGTGTCCATGGACTCCGCCGTCAGCTCCAGCGGGTACGAGAACTCCTGCGTCACGCCGTCTCCGATTTTTCCGGTGATTTTCAGCGTCCCCTTCCCGGGATACTTATACCGCCCGACGATCACCAGCTGCTGGCCCGCGAAAATGTCGAAACCGTCCGCCGGGTACACCCGATTCACCAGCGGCGCGGTGTTTTTCGCCGCCTCCGAGCCTTCTTCGGGTGTGAACACCAGCCGCACGTCCGTCATCACCGGGGCGTCCAGCTTATTATAAAGCCGACTGATCCGCTCCTCGATATCCTCGTCCGGCTTCACATACTCGCTCTGCCCGGAGGACACGTTCACCAGTTTATCCAGCAGGCGGCTGTTGAGATCATACCCCGCCCCAAACGCGAAAATGCGGGCCTTCACCTTATTCGCCTTCTGCGCGTTTTCAACGATTTTCATTTCGTTCCGCTCGCCGACCGTCGGACAGCCGTCCGTGAGGAAGAAAACGTACTTCGGGTTTTTATCGTCCGCATTTTCCAGCAGTTTCAGGCTGCGGGTCAGGGCCTCATCAATATTCGTACCGCCCCCGGCATAAATGCCCTCCGCGAACGCCAGCGCCGCCTTCCGTGTCTCGCCGTTAAACGTCTGCATGGCGTCCTGGAAAAGCCGAATCGTGCTGTTATACGTCATAATATTAAAGGAATCACCCTCACGCAGATTATTGAGCACGAATTTCACAGCCTCACGCACCTGCACAATTTTCTGTCCGCTCATACTTCCGGAGTTATCCACCACGAAGAACACCGTTTTCGGCAGGGGTTTATCATCCGTTTTCTTGATTTCCGGACTGGCCAGCAGCATAAAGAAGCCCTCTTCGTCCGTTTTCGGGCGGTAACTGAGCACTTTCGTGGTCAATTTTTCGTTTCCGACATCATACAGTAATCGAAAATCCGCCATCGGCACGGCATTTGTCACTTCCCACGTCACTTTCGCGAGTTTTTCAGTGGGTTTTTCGACTTTCAGCGTCTGCGTCGGGCTGTATACGTTTCGAATCGCGTCCGCACTCTCGATTACCATGTTCACGGTGATTTTTTCCACAGGTTTCGTGGAATATTTCGCGGTGCTCAGCGGGAAGAGAAAATCGGTCAGGCCGTCCGTGCGCTTACAGAGCTGGGTGTACTTCATGGTCACCGTCCGCGTGGCGCCGGCGGGTACCGGGAAGACACTGGTGCGGAACATGCCCGTGCCCACCCATTCCAGCAGTGCCGGGTCTTTATTTTGCCTGACAATTCCCTCATAAATCGTCCGCGCCTTGTCGGCCTCCATGAGCGTGCCCGGGAATTCCTTGCCGTCCACCATGAGCGTCAGTTGGTCGATCGCCCCGTCATATGGCAGCGGAAACACGAAAGACACTTCCATCTGGGTGGAGCCGGTATTCACGAAAGACTGGGAAAGCTGTACTTCCGCGATCTGATCCGTGAGCTTCGCGTCCACCTTAATCTCGCTGATTTTATATTCCAGCGTGGGCACCGGCGGCGGCAGCGGACGTGGCGGCATGGGGGGGGCGGGCCGAATGATGATGATGTCCGGCCGGGGGAGCCTGGCGGAGGTCTCCGCGACCAGCACGCCCTGCGCTCCCACGCTCAGCGGCATCAGCGCCGCCAGCGAAAAAACGAGTAAAAACAGCGAAAATAGGTAACGTTTCATGCTAAAATCCTCCTGAAAAGCCTCCGCTGGAAACGGACTTGAAGAAATCCGCGAGAATAACGCCGCCGGATACGAAAAAAACGCCGCGCGACGCGCCGACATTCTTTTAGTCGCACGGGAATGGTAAAAGTTCCGTGAAAAATAGTTTTTCTTGCGATTTTGGGAGGAATTATTTCGTTCGTCGGCGCTAGAAACAACAATCGGGAATGAAGCGAAGCGCAATGACCGGATTCGAACTGGGGAAATATTCGGCGGTGTGCTCCGGTCTCTTCGCGTCACTGCGTTCCGCTGCGCCCCCGGCTGCTATGCCCTGAATCCACGTTTTCACCAGCCGCCGCCGGTCCGCAAGTTGCGCTGCGCTCCACATGCCGCTCATTTCTCATTCCCTTCACTCCCTCCTTTACACTTTCGTCCGGGCGGGGTAAAATAAACGTCGTGGCTGACGGGGCCTGGATATCTTTCACCATTATAGAGGACAAATTCTATTATGAGCGAAATATTACAGCACGAGTGCAGTGTCGCGGCATTATACTGGATGGATAAATCATACGGTAATGACGGGCCTGCCAGTAAAAGCGTGCAGGATGGAAATGTCACGCCGCTTTTGCAGCAGATGCTAGGCGAAATGCAGAATCGCGGGCAGTTGGCGGCGGGAATCGCGGTTTATAATTCCCAAAAAACGCAGTGCCTGGACGTTTACAAAAATACTGGCACGGTGAATGAAGTCTTTCGTTCCACGCACCCGGCCAAGATGAGAAAGCTGCTTCACGAGACGTACACGGGCCATGCCGGAATCGGGCACACGCGTTACGCCACCAGCGGGCAGGACGATCCGCGTTACGCCCAGCCTTTCGAACGTTCTCACGGCCGACTCTGGAAATGGTTCACCTTCGCTTTTAACGGAACCCTGGCCAATTATCCCCAACTGCGGGACGGCCTGCTGGCCAAAAGTCAGTATCATATTTCTCTGGATGTGGACACCGAAATCATCATGCATCTGCTGGCCCGCGCCCTGCAGGGCGGTGAAGAGGCCCCCGATCTGCGGGACGTGATGGCGGCGCTGGCGAAAGATTTTGACGGGGCGTATAATATCGTTTTTCTGGACGGCCTGGGGCGCATGTTTGCCGCGCGGGATTCGCTGGGAATCCGGCCGCTGTGCTGGGCGGTTCAGGGAAATCTGCTGGGCGTGGCCAGTGAGTCGCTGGCGCTTCAGAACCTCGGATTCCAGGATATTAAGCATTTCGATCCGGGCACGATTCTGATCGCCGATAAATCGGGGTACCGGCTCGAGCGTTTCGCCGAAAGCCCCCGGCAGGCGAGCTGTTTCTTCGAGTGGATTTATTTCGCGAACGCCGCCAGCGAAATCGATGGTTGCAGCGTGTACCTTTCCCGTGAAAAATGCGGGGAGATTCTCGCGGAACTGGAGGACGTGCCTTTCGACGAAAATTCCATCGTCGTACCCGTGCCCGACACGGCGAAATCCGCGGCAGGCCGATATTCGTATCGCGCGAACATCCCGGTCATGGAGGGGCTTTTGCGGAACCGGTATGCCGGGCGCACGTTCATTCTTGGCGACGATTCGCGGGATTATGCCGTGCGGAGCAAGTATTGGATCATTCCGTCGGTGCTGAAGGGGAAGAAGATTTTCCTCGTGGATGACAGTATCGTGCGTTCCACCACGCTGCGGGCGCTGGTGCGTCGGCTGCGGCAGGAGGGTCAGGTGAGTGAAATTCACGTGCGGGTGGCGTGCCCGCCGGTGATCAGCCCGTGTTATTACGGAATCGACTTGTCTAAACTGGACGGGCTTTTCGCAGCCGAATACATTCCACTCAGCCACCGGGGTGAGGCCACGCCGGAAATGCTGGCGCGCATGGCGGAGAGTCTCGATGTGGACACCGTGCGGTTTTTGCCCGTTTCGCGTGTGACCGACTGTATCGGCCTGCCCGAAAACCACCTCTGCATGGCCTGCATTAACCGTGATTACCCCACGCCGTGCGGACGCGAACTTTTCAGGGAGGCATGCGAGAATCTCGAAGCAAAACAGAAGCGGATTTTTGACGTGAGTTGACTTGGGCCGAAACTGAGGTGAAAAAAATGTTCGTAAACCGTTTTGTCGCTGTCATGGCGACTTTTTTTATTCTTCTCACGGCAACGAACGTGGCCATCACCGCCCGTGCGCAGGAAGCGGCGCCCGCGCAAGCACAAAATGCGCTGCCGGAAGGGGCAATTCTTCTTTTCGGCGAAGACCCGGCGAATCCCGGCGTGACGGTAAACCGTTTTTTGAAAAAAACCGGCGAAAAAGCCGACTGGAACGTCGCGGACGGCTGCCTGATTTCCACCGGAAACCCGAACATGCCGGGAAATTCGAATCACGTTTACGCCGACGAATTCTTTAAGGACGCCCATCTGCACGTGGAGTTTATGATCCCCGAAAATGGCCCCGGGAACAGCGGCGTATACATTCACGGCCATTATGAAATGCAGATCATTCACACGCCGGGAGACAAGAAAGACCTTTCGAATCATGACGCCGGGGCGATTTACGGATTTTTCGCGCCGAAAGCGAACGCGGCCCTGGCACGGGGACAGTGGCAGACGTATGAAATCGATTACACCGCCCCGCGGCGGGACGAAAACGGAAAAATTACCGAGGAAGGCCACATCACCGCGCGGCTGAATGGGCAGCTCGTGCAGCATGACGTACGTTTCGGTGAGCCTCGGAGCGAATACCATCCGTTCAAATACGGAAAAACCGAGAATTTGGAAAAAATTTGGGCCGCGCAGAAAAAAACATCCGTCGGCCCGGTGTTTCTGCAGGACCACGGCAGCCCGGTGAAATTCCGGAACGTGTGGATAAAGAAAACGTCTTGATCCTTTAAAAACAGCAGCCGGGAGCGAAGCGGAACGCAGTGACGCGCAGAGACCGGATAGAATCGCCGGGGGTTCTCCCACTTCGATCCGGTCTCTGCGCTGGCGCTCCGCTCCCGGCTGCTGTTCTTACGACAAATTTTCCGCCGCCTCTTCCGGAATCGCGACGATCGAAATGCCGTGCGTATCCGCGAATCGGATGACTTCCGGCTGTTCGACGATGATCGTCTTCCCCGCCTCGATGGCGACCACCGTGCCGCCCACGCGGTGCAGTGTTTCCAGGGTATCCATGCCGATGGTGGGCAGATCGAAACGCATGTCCTGTTCCGGTTTCGCCATCTTCACCAGCACCAGCCCTTTCTTCGGATACAGCTCGCCCGCCCTCAAAATACAGCGGTCCGTGCCCTCCATGGCCTCCAGCGCCATTACCGTGCCGCCGGCCACCACCACCGACTGGCCGACATCAAAACGCCCGAGTTCCCGGGACACTTCCCGCCCGAAACAAACATCCTGCCACTCCGCCTCCGTGGGCACGCGCCGCGTCAGCACGCCGCCGGGCACGAGCATCTTCGGGGCGTAATCCGTGGGTGCGCCGAAGCGCAGCCCGAATTTTTCAAAAAGTCGAATCATACACATCATTAACGAATCGTTCTTGTAATCTTTTTTTCTTGTGATAAAATGAGAGGCGAACGCCCGCGCGGTGGTCAGGTCGGGCAGGTGCCGAAAGATGCCGCGGAGGCTGAAAAGTTTCGATTTATGGTATTTTCCCAGCGCGATGACGTCCTGGATTCCGTGGCGGTGCATGTACCGGATGATTTTCCCCAGCTGGCACATTCCCACGCCGCGGTACATGGTGCAGATTTCGCGCAGAGCCGCTTCATCCGCCTGACCGACCACGCCGAAACAGTGCACCTCGTACCCCGCCTGGGTTAATAACCGGGCCGCGTACGTCGGACACCGCCCCCAGGCAGCCATCAGACAGATACGTTTCTTTTCCATAACAGACACATACCCTTTCCGTTTTAGAGAAAAATTACACGCGCGGCCAGCCAGTTTCTCCTGAAGGGTAAGCAGTGGTAGGCTGCCGACGCAAAACACATTTTACCACAACTTTTTATTTCATCCAAGGCGAATCGCGGCGGAAATCCTCGCGTACAAGTTTTTTTGAGGAAAAAAATGAAGAAATATTTTGAAATCATGATCGTGTGTTTCACGCTGATGTACGGCATCCCAGCGGTGTCTGCGCAGGAAGATGTGGTGTGCCGGGACGATTTTTCTCGAATGCCGGATGTGGCACATGTGGCGTTCATGGGCGGCTCGATCACGGAGATGGACGGGTACAGGCCCATGGTGTGCGAGATGCTGAAAGAAAAATTTCCGGAAACGCGGTTCACATTCCTCGCCGCGGGAATCGCCTCCACGTGCTCGGACACCGGCGCGTTCCGCCTGGAGCGGGATGTATTTTCGGAAGGGTCGCCGGATTTATTTTTCGTGGAATTCGCGGTGAATGATGATCAGGACGGGCACTTCACTCGCGAAAAATCCATCCGCGGCATGGAGGGCATTATCCGGCACGTCCTGCGTGAAAATCCGGACGTGAAAATCGTGATGACATTTTTCGTGAACGAGCATCTCATGGACGAATACCGCGCGGGGCGCGAGGCGGTGAGTATCGCGGCGCATCGGGCCGTGGCCGAGCATTACGGCGTCTCCACCGTGAACGTCGCGCGGGAGGTACAGCAGCAGATCGACGAAAAAACGCTCACGTGGGAGCAGTTCGGCGGCGTCCACCCCGCCCCTTACGGAAATCGGCTGGCGGCGAACATGATCGCGCAGCTTTTCACGTCGCGGGAAAACGTGCCGGCGAGTCAGAAAAAATCAAAAGCATTACCGGAACCGCTGGACAAGTTTAATTACGAATACGGCTGGCTTTTCTCCCCGGGTGGCGCGGCCAATGAGGATTGGACGTGGGGCGTGCCGGACTGGAAAAACATCCCCGGCGCGTTCCGTCAGACGTTTGCGGGGCAGGAATGTTTGTGTGCGGAGAAGCCGGGTGCTGCGTTTACGCATGAATTTCGCGGCACGGCGGTCGGGTTTTATGTGCTTGCCGGGCCGGACGCCGGGGTGCTGGAGTATACGGTGGATGACGGCCCGCCACAGCAGATGACCTTATTCCACGAGCACAGCCGCGGCCTGCATTACCCCCGGACGGTGATCTTTGCGGACGAGCTGCCGCCTGGAAAGCACACGCTGCACGTGAAGCTCACGGACATCGTCCCGGAAGGCAGCCGGGGCACGGCGGTGCGGATTTTGCGGTTCGTCGAGAACACCGAAACAATTCAGATGACAGAGCCGCAACAACACGCATCAGATCAGGTCCAGACGCTTTAATATCTGGTACGTGCCCATCGCCAGGAAGATGAAAAAGCAGAACATCATCGAGTAGGAAAGCCACATCGGGACGACGTTTTCACCGAAAACCTGATCGATAAACAGCGTGTATTCCGACATGCCGCCGATGCCCGCAATGATGTTCATGGGCATCAGCAGCAGCGAGAAAACCGTCAGCCGCTTCATGAGCGTATTCAGGTCGTTGCCCATGATCGAAATCCGGGCGTCCATCATGCGCGTGATGATGCTCATCGTGATCTGGGCCTCCTGGCAGCACTGGGCACTGTCGAGGCGGATGTCGTCCAGGATTTCCTGTTGCTGCGACTCGAACCCCAGCCGGCCCGCAACATTATAAATCCGCTCAATGAGCGTGTTGTTGCCGTTGAGCGCACTGACGTAATACGTCATGCTTTTGCCCAGCGTAAACATATTGATCAGCGTCGCGCGGTCGGCCTTCATTCGCTCCTCGAGCTGATCCATCCCCAGGCTGATGCAGCGGAGGTGCTCGTGGAAGTGCATCGTCGTACGGTGCAAAACGTTGATCAGCAGGTCGCGGATATTATACACCGCCGAGTACATCCGCAGGAATTCCTCCTCGGACATCTCTTCGTTGAAGATGAAAATCAGCCGGTCTTCGTAAAGCACCGCACCCAGCGACGTGACGCTGAATTCGATGTGCGAATCCACCACGCCGATGTGTAGCGGGTGTTTGCAGATGATGATGATTTTGTCGTTGCGGTTCTCGACCCGCGGCAATTCGTTTTCGTCGAGAATCGAGTTCAGCGAGTGCCAACCGATGTTGAACTCCTTCTGGATGAACAGCTTCTCGTTCTGGTCCGGCTTGCTGCAAAAAAGGACGGGAGCATCCTCGATTTCCGCTTCCACCAGCCGGCCCGCTTCAAAATCATAGGCTGTGATCATGGTTACCTCCCGGGGGAAAGAGTGTAAAGTGTAGGGTGTAAAGTGTAAAGTTTGTCAAACGTCAGGAAACGTTTTTTTACATGGTTAACAAAAACACTCCATCGCAAACGGCTTACACTACACTTGATGAACTCAACACGCTACACTTTACACTCTACATTTTTCTCATTTCGCGGACTTGATTTCGTCCCAGACTTCGGAATACTTCTGAAGGTCGTCGCCGACGTCTTCGATCACCTGAGCGTTTTCCAGCGTTTCGTGAGACACGATAAAACCGGGGGTTTCCCGCAGCTCTTCGGAGAGCAACTTCACGGCCTCGGGGATCGGGGCCAGGAACTGCGTATCCTCCATGTTGCGGGCGCTATTGGCCGGGTCGCAGAGGAAGTCGATGAACTTGTGCGCCAGGTCCGCATTCTGGGCGTTTTTCGGAATCACAAAATGGTCGGCCGCGAACAGGGCGCCTTCTTTGGGCATCGCGAAACGGATGTTCCGGTCTTTGAGGGTGTATTGAAGGATATCGCCGCTGTATTGGTGGACGACGTAATACTCGCCGGACTCCAGGCCGCTTTTGATGTCATCGACACCGAATTTGGAGAGGTTCGGGCGCCACTTGATGAGCAGGTCGCGGGCCTCGGCCAACTGGGCCGCGTCGCGCGTGTTGGCGCTATAACCCAGGCACAGAAGCCCCACGCCGATCGTCTCACGCATGTCGTCCAGCATCGCCATACGGCCTTTGAACTTCTCGTCGCCGAAAATCGTCCACGAGGTCGGCTCCTCGCCCACCTTCTGGACATTATACCCGATCCCCGTGAAACCCAGCAGGTAGGGCACGCTGTATTCCATTTTTTCATCCCGGAGCTTCTTCGTCACGACGGGGTCGGTGTATTTCATCGCGTTGGGAATCTTCTCCGGGTCGAGCTTCTGGATCATGCCCTCCCGCGCCATCATCTCCACCATGTACGTCGATGGGACGATCAGATCGAAAGGCTCGTTGCTGGCCTTGATCTTCGCGTACATCTCTTCGTTGGAGCCGAAATTGTCGACGCTCACTTTGCAGTCGTACTTTTTCTCGAACTCCTTGACCAGTTCCATATCGACATAGTCGGACCAATTGTAAATGTGCAGCACCGGACGGCTGTCAGGCTTGCACCCGACGGATATAAACGCCAGCACCATACCAAAACAGGAAACCAGAAAACGACATGGGGAAAGGGTGTTTTTCATCAAATTCTCCGTAAAAAGTGGGGTTAGGGGTTGAATTGATAATTGATAATTTTACGACTCCGCCTGGGTGATATTTCTGCCCGCGAAGAGCATGATAATCGCCACCAGAAGGAAGGTCGCCCCCAGAAGCACCGAAGAAAGCGCGTAAATGTCTTCCTGCGAACGGTGTTTGAAGAGGCTGTAAATGTAAACGGGCAGCGTCGTGCTGTTGCGTTCCGCGACGAAAAACGTGATGATGAAATCATCCAGCGAAAGCGTAAACGCCAGCAGCGCTCCGGCGGCGATGGCCGGCCACAAAAGGGGGAGGATAACCCGCCACGTGGTCTGCCACGAGGTGGCGCCCAAGTCGCGTGACGCTTCCTGGAGCGTAAAATCGAAATTCATCAGGCTGGCCATCACCACGATCGCCACGTAACTGGTGCAGAAGGAGGTGTGGGCCGCGATGACCGAAAACTTCCCGAATTCCACGCCCATCGTGGATTTCACCGCCGTGAAGCAAATCAGCAGGCTGATACCCACCAAAATCTCCGGCAGCACCAGCGGCACGTACAGCAGCCCGCGATGAATCGCCTGTAATTTCGACTTGTATTTGAAGACGGCCAGGGCCGACAGCGTGCCGAAAAAGGTGGAAAACAGGGCCGTCGCCATGCCGATAATAATCGTGTTCATCGTGACGGCCAGCACCTGCGGATTATTCATCAGCCGGGCGTAGCGCTTCGTCGTCCACTGCCAGCGGTGCGTGTCCTGCGGCGTTTGCACGGCCGAATATACCGCGGATTGCGAAGATTCCGCATCCCCTGCCGCGTCGCCTTCCGCAGCGTTTACCGCCTCGGCCTGCGCCAGCGCCGGCGTTTTTTCATGCACCTTCTCCAGCAGCGACCGCACAACCATCATCCCCAGCGGCGCGTAAAAAAACAGGAAAACAAGCAGCGTAACGATCAGCGGAAAACGGCTCGGCCTCATGCCCCACCTCCTTCCTTGCGATTTTTCATCACGCGCAGCACCCGGAAAACAGCCCACGCCAAAATCATCCCCAGCAACAATAAACCGCTCAGCGCCGCCGCTTCCGGCATGTTCCGGTCCGTCAGCGCCCGCTGGATGATGATGTTCGAAATAATCGTCGTGGAATAATTACCCACCAGATCCGGGATGATGTAACACCCCATCACGGGCACGAAAACCAGCATCGCCGCCGCCACGATTCCCCCGGAAATGCCGGGCAGAAAAACCCGCACCAGGCTCTGCATCCGGGACGCCCCCAGGTCGCGTGCGGACTCCAGCAGCGTGAAGTCAAATTTTTCGATTGCCGCGTAAAGCGGAAGAATCGCGAAAGGCAAAAAAACGTAAACCATCAGCAAAATCACCGCCCCGGCATTATTTAAAAGGTAATCCGCCTCGCCGATAATGCCCAGCCACAGCAGCGTCTGCCGCAGGACACCGTCCGGATGCAGGACGACTCGCCAGGCGCTGACGTGCACCAGCATGTTCGTCCAGAACGGAATCATGATCAGCAGGATCAGGAACCCACGGATTTTGGTGTTCGCCCGCGCAATGAGGTACGCCACGGGCATGCCGATGAGGATGGTCAAAACGGTGGTGATGGACGAGTAAAACAGCGTGCGTTTAATGATGGGCCAGTGCAGCGTCTCCCACGCGGCGCTGATATTCCGGATGGCGTCCAGCGACCACCCGTCACCCGTCCGCTGGCGGAACGCCGTCAGCAGGATGACGATCATCGGGATGCCCACCAGCAGGATGAGCATTCCCAGCGACGGAAGCGTCAGCAGCCATTCCCCCAGCCGCCGACGGACGTTCACCGCGTGCACCACCGCAGCGGCTTCCTCATTTCGCGGCACGCCGTGCTTCATACGCCCACCTCTTCCTCTTCCGTGAAGAGCTCCGCCCCGACCACCTCGCCCACCGAGTCGTCCATGGGCAGAATCTGACAGTCGTTCACATGCCAAAGCATCTGCACCGGCGAACCCAGCCGCATGTCCGGGTTTCCATGCCGGGAATGAAGCGGCTGCGTTACCATCATGGAATACTCCTCCACGTCCACCATGAACCGCGACTCGGCCCCGTAATAAATCTCGCGCTCCAGCACGCCGAACATGATGTTCTGGAAAATCTCGGCGTTAAATCCCGGCACCGTGTCCGTGGACGTCCGTGTGCGAATCAGAAATTTTTCCGGCCGAATACATAGCAGCACCTTATCCCCGACCCGGGGCATCTTCCCGCCGAACGCCTTCTGCAAATTCCCGTTCAGCGGTTTCGGCACGATGAAATCCACGTTCGAGTTCTCGGCCGTCTCCTCCAGACGCACCGCAAACGTCTTTTCCGAGTCATCCCGCGCGATTTCCGCCTCAAAAAAGTTCATCCGCCCCACAAAAGACGCCACGAATCGGCTCGCCGGGTTCTCATAAATCCCGTCCGGCGACCCAATCTGCTCAATTTTTCCGCTGTGCATGACCGCGATGGTGTCTGAAATGCCCAGGGCCTCCTCCTGATCATGCGTGACATACAAAAACGTAATCCCCACCTCGTCATGAATCCAGTCCAGCTCCGCCAGCATCCGCTGACGCAATTTCAGATCCAGCGCCGCCAGCGGCTCATCCAGCAACAGCACCTGGGGCCGATTAATCAGCGCACGCCCGATCGCCACCCGCTGACGCTGCCCGCCCGACAATTTCCCCGGCTTCTTCCCCGCATGATCCACCAGCTCGATCATGTCCAGAATTTTGTCCACTTCCTTCCCAATTTCCGCTTTCGGCGCGCCCTTCACCCGCAGCGGAAACGCGATATTCTCGAAAACCGAAAGATGTGGAAACAGCGCGTACTGCTGAAAAACCGTGTGCACCGGGCGCTTTTCCGGCGGAAGGGAAGTAATGTCCTGGCCGTTAATGAAAATCCGCCCCGCGTCCGGCATCTCGAAACCGGCACACAGACGCAAAAGCGTGGTTTTTCCACAGCCGCTGGGGCCCAAAAGCGCAAAAACCTCGCCTTTTTTCACCGTCAGCGAGACGCCGTCCACCGCGCGGACAGCGCCGAAGGTTTTTACCACGTTTTCAAACCGCAAAAAATCTTCCATCCAACAAAAGCCTTTCAGAACACAGCACGGCTTTCCGGAAATCCAAGGGACAGACTCACCTCCGCCGATTTTCCCACCCGGCAAAAGAAATTCGCACAATTTCGTTGCCACGATGATAAAATCTCTCTGTATCCGCCGAATTTCGTTCGTAGAAATGAATGCGCAATTCAGCGGCATTATGTCCCGGCATCCACTCGCCATACGGATCCACCGCCGGCGCACCGAAACATCAAAACGGGTTTTCGTCCCTCTTACAGGTACAGAATTTCTTTAGAAATAAGAAAAAACCATGTCACCCCACATCCAGAAAGCTGAAAGAGGCGAGACGTTCATTTCTAAATACGAAAAACTGAACCGGATTCCGTGCAAAAGGATTATCAATTATAAAATCAAGTAACACCTGATCACCAGATTCCCACCACCTTGCGGCAACGGGAAAAACCCAGCAGTCCCCCTTTCTTAAAACAAGGAAATGACAACATCCGTCCACTTTCATGGATGACAATATGCAGACAATTATAACAGTTTTACAGAAAAATGCAAGTACCCGCAAGAAACAGCGGCCGGGAATGGAGCGAAGCGCAATGGCCGGATAGAATCGCCGGAATTTTTTCCACTTCGATCCTGTCATTGCGCTGCGCTTCATTCCCGGCTGCTGTTTCACAGCGCCGCCTCACTCACCTTTCGAAATCCGATAATAATCAAAATCCGCGTATCCGCCGGTCCTTTTTGTCGCGAAGTGGAACAGGCCGAAACGGTAACCCATGAAGTGCGGCAGGGTGTACTCCATTTTGAGCGTGCGGCCGACCTGCGTCCATTCTTCGCCGTTCGTGCTGTAAAAGAAATTCGCCTCGTCTTTGAGGTCACGGAAATCGCATTCGATTTTCAGGTACACGCGGTCGCCGTCCTGCAGTGGCTCTTTCATCACTTCAAGGCCGGCAATTTCCATCTCAACGAACATTCTCCCATTGGATATTACCACGCCCACGCAGCCGTATTTTTTCTGAAACGCCGCAAGCCCCGCATAGTCGCCGTCTTTCATGCCGCTGACATCCACACACGTTTCGGCGGTGCAAGTCGGGCCGAAAGTCCGCTGCGTGAGCATGTTCCGCGCATCCGGCAGGTTTTTGTCCACTCGCCCGGCCGTCAGCCGCAGCCACCCGGGACGCTCGGTCAGCGACCAAAACCGGTTATCCGGGTTATGATTCCACTGCCACGCCGGCGGAAACGCCTCGCGGAGGTAGCGGTTTTCCTCTTTCGGCAGGGATGCCAACTTTTCAAGAATCGCGGCGTCCCGGTCGAATTCGTCGGACGCCACGATATTCGCCAGGCCGTCGCCTTCGCGCGGAATGTCGAGCGTCGTCGGCACTTTGCCGTCCGTGCCCAGCACGGGCCAGCCGTCTTCCCACGTGACGGGGATGATGAACGGAATGCGGCCCACGGCCCCGGCGTCCTGGAACATATACGCGTACCACTTGCCATCCGGCGTGTCGATCAGGCTGCCTTGCGCGATGCCGCTGTCTTTGAGAATCACCCGGCCCTCATACGGCCCCGTTATCTTGTCCGCCCGGAAAATCAGCTCCATTCGCATGTCGCCCTTCGGCCAGGAAATGACGCAGACGTAATATTTGCCGTCGTGTTTGAACATTTGCGAGCCTTCGCCGCGCAGACCGGGCAGACCGCCGGCGACGCGCTCGGTGTTGCGGATGACGATTTCGTCGAACCCGCCGGGCTTCAGGCCCGTGAGGTCTTTTTCCAGCTCCACCAGCCGCAGGTTACCGACGCCCGTGAGCATGTAAACCCGGCCATCATCGTCGAAAAACAGCGTGTGGTCGTGCAGCATCGGCTTAAAACTCACCTCCCGCCACGGCTCGTTGACGATATCCCGCGTGGAGTAAATGTGCGTTTTGCCCGTCGTGCCGGCGAAGGTCGAGAGATAAAACACGCCGTCGTGATGGCGGAAACTGCTGGCCCACGTCCCGGCGCCGTACGCGTTTTTGCCGTTTCGCAGGGCCAGCGCGTCGATGTCCTCAAGAATGTCATAAGTGTAACTGACGGTCTCCCAGTCCACGAGATTTTTGGATTTCATGACCGGCACGCCCGGCGCCATGTGCATCGTCGTGCTGCTCATGTAATACGTGTCGCTCACGCGGACGATCGCGATGTCCGGCACGTCGGCCCAGATAATTGGGTTCGTCGCCGGGGTCTCGGCCGCGGAAACCAGGCGGAAATTGGCCGTGAGAAGAACGGCAAACACCGTGATGGCAAGAATGGCAGGATTTTTCATGGATCGCTCCTTTTCGCTGATGGCATTTTTGTCCGTGGGCGGAAGGCCCGCGTGTCATTTTTATATTTTAAATGACCTTCGACAAAAAGCAAGAGGCGATGCGCAATCCTGATATTTTTTTGCGCTATTTTGAGTGGTCGCTAGAGCACATTCAAAATCAATGTAAACACTGGCGTGTTGCTATCCTGCGGAGCCGCAATCGTAAGATTGCTGGAGAGACGCTGGAAATTTGGGGGGGGGACTTTTCGCTGATGGAAAATCCATTCCGCAATCTTACGATTGTGGCTCTGCCATTTCATGTTTACACTGATTTTGGATCTGCTCTAAACAGCAGCCGGGAGCGGAGCGGAACGTAGTGAAGCGCAGAGACCGGATAGAAGTGGGAAAAAATCGGCCACTCTATCCGGTCTCTGCGCTGACGCTTCGCTCCCAGCTGCTGTTTCTTGCGCCGTCTTACGATTGCGATTCCGTGACCGCAGCCTGAATGAAATCGTGAAACAGCGGATGCGCCTTCACCGGACGGCTACGAAATTCGGGGTGGGCCTGCGTGGCCACGAACCACGGGTGATCGGCCAGTTCGATCATCTCCACCAGTTCGCTGTCCGGATTTTTTCCGGAAATGACCAGGCCGTTTTTGACCAGCGTGGGAGCGAACGCCGGGTTCACTTCATAACGGTGGCGGTGGCGCTCACGAACCATTTCGTTTCCGTAAGCGGCTCGCGCCCGGGTGCCTTCTTTCAGCCAGCACGCATACGCGCCCAGACGCATCGAACCGCCGCGCTGGACGACTTTATACTGCGCGTCCATCATCGCCACGACCGCGTTTTTCATGTCTTCCCTGCCCGACTCCATGCACTCCATGCTCGCGGCGTCTTTCAGCCCGCACACATTCCGCGCGAACTCCGTCACCGCACACTGAAGCCCCAGGCAGATGCCCAAAAATGGCACTTTATTTTCCCGCGCCCAGCGGATGGCGTCAATTTTTCCCTGGATGCCGCGTGCCCCGAAACCACCCGGCACCAGCACGCCCTGCGCGCCGGCGAGCATTTTTTCCGCGCCGTTTTTCTCCACATCCTCGGCCTCCACCCGCACCAGCTCCACCTCCACGTGATTCGCGATTCCCGCATGCGTCAGCGCTTCATAAATGGATTTATACGAGTCCGTGTGCGTGATGTATTTCCCCACGACCGCGATCTTCACCCGGCCCTGCGGCGTCAGCACGCGCTGGAGCATTTCATTCCACGGCGCAAGATTCGCCTCCCCGGCCTGGATGCCCAGCCGCTCCAGAATAATCGCGTCCGCACGCTCTTCCATGAGCATCACCGGCACCTGATAAATCGAAAATTCCACGTCCTGCTCTTCAATCACGTTTTCCGGCCGCACATTACAGAACATCGCGATTTTCCGGCGATTATCGGCGCTGATGGCCTGCGTCGTGCGGCAAATAAGCATGTCGGGCTGAACGCCGATTTCGCGCAGCTTCTGGACGCTGTGCTGCGTGGGTTTCGTTTTCACCTCGCCGCTGGCCCGCAGATACGGAATGAGTGTCATGTGAATAAACACCACATCTTCGCGCGGCCGCTCCAACTGAAATTGCCGCATGGCCTCCAGAAACGGAGCGCCTTCGATATCCCCCACCGTGCCGCCGAGTTCGATCATGATGACGTCCACCTCCGGACTTTCGAGCTTCAGCCAGCGCTCTTTGATCGCCGCCGTGATGTGCGGCACGACCTGCACCGTGGCCCCGTCATAATCCCCGCGGCGCTCTTTCTCCAGCACATCCAGATAAATCGCCCCGGACGAAACGCTGTTACACTTGTGCATGGGTTGATCGACGAAACGCTCGTAATGCCCCAGGTCCAGGTCCGTCTCCGCGCCGTCATCCGTCACGAAAACCTCGCCGTGTTCGAACGGGTTCATCGTGCCCGGGTCCACGTTTAGGTATGGATCCATTTTCAGCATTTCCACCCGCAGCCCCCGGCTTTTCAGCAGCAGCCCGATGCTGGCGGACGTCAGCCCTTTTCCGAGAGATGAAACCACGCCGCCGGTAATGAAAACGAATTTACTCATGTTACCCCCCTGATTATTCATGTTATGGATTTCAGAAAATACTGACCCGTATTTTACACCGACACGCAAAAGATGTAAAGGGGAATGGTTAATTGTTAATGGTTAATGGTGAATGAAGTGAAGTTCTACTATTGCAGACAGAAGTTCGCTTGCGCTATTAACCATTTACCATTTACCATTAACAATTAACCATTCCTCCATCCCCTTCCATTCCCTCCTTTTTTCCATTAAAATAAATAATGAATCTATTTCCCTAACCCCAATCCACTAACCCCAACCCCCAATCCCATGCAACTGCTTTTCGAAAAATCCGTCGCCGGGCGGCGGTGCGCGACGCTTCCGAATTCCACGATTCCGGTTTACACGCCGGACAAAAAATACTGCCGGGACGCGGTGTTAAATCTGCCGGAAACGGCGGAAATCGATCTCGTCCGCCATTACACGGCACTCAGCCGCCGGGCGTACGGCGTGGATAACGGCTTTTATCCGCTGGGTTCCTGCACGATGAAGTATAACCCGAAAGTGAATGAAGATGTGGCCGCCCTGCCCGGCTTCACGGGCATGCACCCCCGGCAGCCGGAACACACCGCGCAGGGTGCGCTGCGGGTGATGAAACTACTCAGCGATTCGCTGGCGGAAATCACGGGGATGGATGCCGTCACGCTCCAGCCCGCGGCGGGTGCCCACGGCGAGTACACCGGCCTGATGCTCATCCGCGCATACCATCTTTCGCGGGGGGACTGGAAGCGTACGAAAGTAATCGTCCCCGACTCCGCGCACGGTACGAACCCCGCCACGGCGACGATGGCCGGCATGCAGACGGTGAATATTCCGTCCCGCGAGGATAATTCCGTGGACCTGGACGCCCTGCGTGCGGCGGTCGGCGAAGACACTGCGGCCCTCATGCTCACGAATCCCACCACGCTGGGGCTTTTCGAGAAAAACATCATGGAAATCGCGGAAATCGTGCATGAAGCCGGCGGGCTGCTGTATTACGACGGCGCGAATCTGAACGCCGTCATGGGAATCGTGCGGCCCGGAGACACGGGATTTGACGTGGTGCACCTGAACCTGCACAAAACGTTTTCCACGCCGCATGGCGGTGGTGGTCCCGGTGCCGGCCCCGTGGGGTGTAAAGCCGCCTTGGCGCCGTTCCTGCCCGGCCCGGTGGTGTCCGAAAAGCCGGACGGCACGCTCTTTTTCGAAACTCCGCCCGCGACGATCGGCAAAGTGAAAGCCTTTTACGGCAATTTCGGCGTATACCTTCGTGCACTCACGTACATCCTCACCCTCGGCCGCGACGGACTGAAAGACGCCTCCGAAAACGCCGTCCTGAACGCGAATTACATGATGAAATCCCTGGAAGACCTCTTCCCCGTGGTGTGCCCCGGCGGCGTGTGCATGCACGAATTCGTCATGAGTCTGGCGAACCTCAAAAAAGAGACCGGCGTCTCGGCGATGGACGTGGCGAAGTCCCTGATCGACCACGGGATTCACCCGCCGACGATGTATTTTCCGCTGACCGTGCCGGAGGCGCTGATGTTCGAGCCGACGGAAACGGAGAGCCGCGAAACGCTGGATAACGCCATCCGTGTCATGCGGATGCTGCACGCGCAAGCATACACGGACCCGGACACGCTGCACGCCGCCCCGCAGCACGCGCAGATCGGCCGGCCGGATGATGTAAAAGCCGCCCGGGCCCCGGTGGTGAAGTGGGGAGAATGAGCCCGAAAAACAACAGCCGGGAATGAAGCGCAGCGCAATGACCGGATTGAATCGCCGGATTTTCCCACTTCAATCCGGTCTCTGCGCTAACGTTCCGCTCCCGGCTACTGTTCATGTGTCCGGCCATATAAAAAATCAAAACGAAAAATACCAGGAGTACCTCCATGACCATTTTCAAAAAAATCATTGACCGCGAGATCCCGGCGAAAATCATTTACGAGGACGATTTTTGCCTGGCGTTTCATGATGTGAATCCGCAGGCGCCGGTGCATGTGCTGGTGATTCCGAAGAAGGAAATCACGGCCGTGGATGCGATTCAGCCGGAAGATCAGGAATTAATCGGGCACATTTTTCTCGTGATTCAAAAACTCGCGGCCGAACTGGGCCTGGCGGAAGGTTACCGTGTGGTGACGAATAACGGCGTCCTGGCCGGGCAGACGGTGCCGCACCTACATTTCCACATTCTGGGCGGGCGCCCGATGCTCTGGCCGCCAGGGTGAACGGGGAAATGAAAAATGAGGAATAAGGAATGAGGAATGCGGGGGCAGAATTTTGAGCCTCCGCCCGTTTCCCGACGAAAATTCTTCTTTATTTTAATAATATTAGTCGAATATCTTGCATTCCGCTCTTGGAAAGTGTAAAATATGGTGGATATTTTGTTTATTCTTGCGGTAAAATTCAGTTCCCTCTGATTCCACGCGAAAAATCGCCGATTTTTTGTCGTTTTTCCGCAGGAAATATACCCATCCCGTTTTTGAAAGAACATTTTTATGTCAGAACGTGATTCCAAATCGCTCCTGAAGCTCATTAAAAAAAGCCAGTTGCTGGACGAAACCCAGATGGAGGAGGTCGGCGAGCTGGCGAACAGCTTCCCCATGGGGACGGATTTCATGAAATGCCTGACGCGGAAGAAATACCTCACGCGGTGGCAGGCGGGGCAGTTGATGAAGGGGCTGACGTCCTTCATCATGGGAAAATACCGGCTGATCGATCTGCTGGGCGCCGGCGGAATGGGGCGGGTGTTCCGCGCGGAGCACATCGCCATGAATCGCCCCGTGGCCCTGAAAATCATCTCCAAAGAATTAGTCAGCGACCCCGTGGCGCAAAAGCGTTTTCTCGACGAAGCCCGGGCCATCGCGGCCCTGAATCACCCGAACATCGTCCACGCCTATAATATCGACAAAGAGGGAAGCCGTTATTATATCGTCATGGAATTCGTGAAGGGCAAAGACCTGGAAAAAGTGGTTCGTGAGGACGGGATTCCGGATCAGGAGCGCTCGGTGAAGTATGTTTTGCAGGTGGCCAGCGCCCTGGATCACGCCCATGAGCGGGGGATGGTGCACTGCGACATTAAACCCGCGAATCTTCTGCTGAATGCGGACGGGCAGATCAAGGTGCTGGACATGGGCCTGGCCCGGCTGTACGGCAAGAGCGTCAAAGAGCAGGTGGCGGAGGATAATGCCGCTGACGACAGCCCGCTGCTGGGGACGATTGATTACATGGCGCCGGAGGTGACCAACGACCCTGCCGCCGTTTCACCGCGTTCCGACATTTATTCGCTGGGCTGCGTGTTTTATTTCCTGCTGACAGGGTGCGTTCCGTTCCCGGGCGAGTCGATTCCGGAGCGGATCCTGAAGCACCAGACGGAAGACGCCACGCCGCCGGCCGCGCAGAACCCGCGGGTGGACCGCCGACTTTCCGACATCTGCATGAAGATGATGGCCCGTGAGCCGGAAGACCGGTATGCCTCGTCCGCGGAAGTGGTGGAGGCGCTCACCGAGTGGCTTTCGGATCAGGGTACCGGCGGCAGCAGCCTGGATTTCATGATCCCCCCGGCCGGTGTTCCCGCGCCGCCGGCCGTCCGTAAAGAGCCCCCGGCTTCCAAAAAAACCGACGCCCCAAAAAAAAGCGATTCCGCCGAAGACGCCTTTCAGTTTCCGGATTTTCTTTCCGAGCCGTCTGCCGGGCCGAAAGACAGTAACAGCACCGGGCTGCATCTGCCGGGCCTGCCGGGGTTTATGGAGAAAACGCATTTCGCCTCCGTGGACACGTCCCAAAAACGCAACTCGGCGTCCGCCCAGGAAGAAGTCGACTCGCAGAACACCACGAAATCCTTCCACGACGATTCCGGCATGCTCGCCGGCCTGGACATCAAGAAAAACCGCCGCCCCAGCGATTCCACCGCCGTGCTGGAGACTCCCGCCGCGCAGCCCGCCCCGCTGCCTGCGTCCCTGAAAGACTCGCTGGGGAACGATTTAAGTTTCCTGCCCATTTCGGAAGGCGAAAATTCGCTGAAAAAGGGATATTCCGCCCCGGCCAAGGAGGATTTCGGCAAAAAGAAAGCGAAAACCTCGAAACGCCCTGCCGACGCTTCCGCGGAGGGAGAACCCGCTCAAAAAGATGGCGGTAAAAAGCAGGCCGCCAAAAAATCGCTCTTCGGGGGTATGATGGGGGGAAAGAAAACGGGGAAACCCGCAGCCGCCGAGGAACCAGCGGCGAAAGAAGCCACGGCCCCGGCGAAAGCCCCGGCCGCTAAAAAAGGCGCTGCCGCCACAGCCGCCGCGGGTGCAAAAGCCGCGAAAACGGAAGCCGGCGCTAAAAATGCGCCTGCCGGGAAGGGGAAAAAAGGTAAAAAAGGCTTCCCCGTATTATACACCGTCATCGGCAGCGGTGTCATGCTCCTGATCCTGGCCGGCGTCCTGGCCCTGACCATGCGTGGCAGCGGCCCCCAAAATAACGCCACCTCACCCGAAAACGAAATCGCCAACGGCGTGGAAAACGGCGAAAACGCCGAAGCCGAAACCCTCGACGACAATCCTTTCGCCGTCCGTCCCAAATCACCCACCACAGAAAAGAAAAACGAGAAAAAGCCGAAAAAGGCGGAAGGCGAAAAAAAGAACGCGAAAACCGACGTCACCGTGGCCGACGCCACAACCGAAAAGAAAACGCCAGAAACCACCCCGGCCACATCCGCCGCCGTGGAAAAAACCGAAGAAAAAATCCCCACGCCGACCACGATGGAAAAAGTTCCCGGAGATACTCCGGACGCGTCCGTCACGGCAGACTCGGCCGAGAAAGTGGAAGAAAAAGTCGAGGTGAAAACGGAAACGCCCGGAACGGAGGAAAAGGTCGAGGAGAAGAAAGAACCGACAACGGACGAAGTCAAGCCGGAGGAGAAGAAAGAACCGGCTGCCGAACCCGCCGCGACCACCGAGCCCACTGCGCCCGCCGAATCCACCGGTGCTGCCGCCGATGCCGAGCCGTTTAAGGAAATGAAAAATACGCTGGCCGTGAAGCTGGCCATGGCCAAGGAATCCCCCGAGATTTCGCTGGGCACGGTGCTGGCTAACGACGCTCCCATCCAGGTCGCCCTCCTGGGCGGCGACAAAGCCTTCCCCGACAACAAGGGCAAGAAAGTCGCCGTCTTCACGCTGGAGAAGCACGCCGGCGCCGACGTAAAGAAAGCGGCCTGGAACGTGATCTACGAGCCACAAAAAATCGGCGCGAAAGAAGTCGACCCGCCGCAGACCGTGGCCGAAATCCAGCGCGACGGCAACAGCCTGAAATTCGTCTGGAAGCCGAACGAAACCGTCAAGGACAAAGAGCTTCGGCACCTGCGTAACACCGCCGTGAAGCTGACCTGCAACGATAAATCGCATTCCGTCGGCTTCCGCGAGCCCGTTTTGCTCCCGATGGCGGAGCTGAATTTCACGAAAAAGGTCAATCTCAAGTTCACCGACAAAGAGCTCGACGCCATGCCCGCCGCGTCCGCTCTGTTTTTCGAAGTGCAGCAGATCAAAGATCTCGACCCGGAAAAAACGCCATTCCTGGAGAAGCTGCCCAAGGCGGTGAGTTTCGCGGAGATCACGAAGAAGTCGCCCCTGGGGGTGCAGATCAGCTATACCGACGCTGCCAACAACACCACACACATGGCCGACATCCAAGTCGAGGCCATGATCAACAACAACGGCGGCTTGGCCGGCTCGATTGCCCTCGTGCCGAAAAACCCGGGCTTTACGAACATCCTGAAGCCGCCCTTCGCCAACGCTCTGGCTAACAACTCCATGGGCGTCGAGCAATACAAAAAATGGCAACAGATCCGCGACAACAACGACGAGAAAGACGAAACTAAAAAGCGAGCCGCCCGCGACCAGATCTGGCTTTACGAAACCGCTGAAAAACTGGCCGCCCCCTGCACCATCACCTACTGCATTTACATGGAGCTCGGTGGCGAGCGTTTCGACCTCATCTGCGCCGACCAGCCCCTCCCCGAGCCGAAAAAGAAGAAGTGATACGCGTCCGCTCAGCGGTCGGGCAAGAAACAGCAGCCGGGAGCGTAGCGGAACACGGTGACGCGCAGAGACCGGATAGAATAGCCGGAATTTTCCCCACTTCGATCCGGTCTCTGCGATTTGCTACGCTCCCGGCTGTTGTTTTAAATACGTTCCGCAATAAGGAAAACTGATGACAAAGCAAACAACCAGAATGGTGCTTTTCGTAATGGTGGCGTTTCTTTCCGTGGCGGCGACAACGGCCCAGGAGCCGCGGTTACACTGGCAAACGAAGGGGGTGACGGCCTGGGCGGCGGTGCTGGAGACGGCGTTTTCCGACAGCGATGCGGCGACGATGACCGATCAGTGGTACGCGGCGTATGCCCTGGGCCAGTATGAAGCCGAGGCGAAGGCGGCGGTGCCGGGTCTGGTCAAGCGGCTGGGCACGGCATTCGACGACGACACGTACGTCCGCGCTGCAGCGGCCCGTTCTCTCGGCTTGATCGGCGACCCCCAGGCCGTGCCGGCGCTGGCGGAGGCGATTCCCGCGGCCCTGACCGTGCTTGAGGCGAACCCGGATGTCGATTACGAAGCTATTCTCCGCAACGCCGCGTGGGCGCTGGGAGCATTCGGCAAGAAGGCGGCCGACACCCCGGAAGCGGTCGTGGCGCTGGAAACGCTGCTGAAGCACCCCGACCCGCAAACCCGCGCCGAGGCGGCCGGCGCGCTGTGGAAAATTTCCCGCCACAACGTTGCGTTTCGGACGCTGATCGCGATGCTCAAATCGAAAGCGTCGCAGAACACGTACCACGCCGCGATGGTCGTGACGCAAATCGGCCCGCAGTGGGGTGAGAAGGCCGCCGGACCGGTCTCCGAGGCACTCACGGCGAATCTCGAAACGCAGCCGGACCAGGACACAGCCCGCGCGTGCGAGGAGGCGCTTTGTGCGGTGGGGCCGATGGCGGTGCCGACGGTCAAAACGGCTTATGCCGGGCAGAAAAACGCCGCCGCGCGAGCCCGCATGCTCGCCGTGCTGGGAACGCTTGCCGCCGCGAAAGAAACGCCGCTGTTTTTGAAGATTCTGGCCGATGCCGATGAGCCGGAAGCCGTGCGAATTGCCGCCGTGCGAGCCGTTCCGCATTTCCCGGCCGCCGCAAAAGAAACCGCCCGCGACGCCCTGGTGGGCATCATTAACGACAAAACCTCGCCCCCCGACCTGGTGCGCGAAGCGGCGGAAGTGATGAAGTTGTGATTTGGGGTTTGTGGATGGTGATTTGGGAAAAGATGGTACTTCCACCACAAATCACATATTGGTGTCGTCACTGGCGAAATTCTGATAAGAAAACAGCGCGTCCATCGCCCGGCCGATCTCCGCCTGATGCTCATGACTCTCGGCATACACCCGGCAGATGCGGAACGTCTGCGGGATGTCGCGGAACAGGTCTTCCGTCTCCAGCCGGCGCACCGACTGCGTGGCGGGATCAAAAAGATAATTCTGCTTCGCGGCGGGCGTGTGCGAGCCCGGCCGGAATACGTGTTTCGCCACGTCGAATCGCAGCGGAATGTCCCGAATCGCCGCCGGCAACTTCCCTCGCAGCGCAAACTCAAACGTCCCCGCATCCGCGAAAATACTCTCCTGCTCCCGGTGCGCGGCCGAGAATTGCAGCGTCCGCTGCGCCACCTGCGTCCAGCGCAGATTCCGCGTCATGACCCGTTCCCACTGCGTAGCCAACTCCCGCCGCCGCGCGTCTTCACTTTTTCGCCACTCGGTAACTTTCATCAGCAGCGACCACTCCGTGAAATGGCGATACTCCTCCAGATTCTCCGCGGGATTTCCGTCGAACAGCAGCGTCTTCGAGGCCCGAAACAGATCCTCCAATTCCAGGTCGATCGCCCGCACCGTGCGGTGAAAGTAAATCGTCTGGAAGAGCTCCGACCGCACGAAGATGAAACGCACCAGGGCCGAGAGGCCCTTCTTATGAATCGTCAGCCCCTCGGACGTGAAGCGGGTGTAGTGCAGCAGCCGCTGGACGTCAATGCTTTTCTGCGAGTACCCCGACATGAACGCGTCGCGCAGCACGAAATCCATGTTATCGACGGTGTAAATGCCGCAAAACAGGCTCTGCAAAAAGTGCAGCCAGCGGGGGAATTCCGCATTCACCACGGCATCCGCTTCCGGGCGTTTAATCAGAAACGCGACCTGGGCCGGGCTGAGCGTTTCATCCTCCGCCAGACGACATCCCGGCGTGCGGCGAATCCCACGAATCAACTCTGCCAACTCCGTCTGAATGATGATGGCCCCGAGTTTTTCGTGGTTCAGCCCGAAGTCCGCCAGAAAATGATGATCGAAAAAATGCCCGAACGGCCCGTGGCCCACGTCATGCAAGAGCGCGGACACGCGTAACAGCGCCTCCACATACCCCCGGCTGGGCACCCGCTCCCCCGGCAGCGCCGTCACCAAACTCTCATACAGCACCTCCGCCGCCCGCGACGCCAGGTGCATCGCGCCCAGCACGTGCTGAAAGCGGGTATGCTCCGCCGTGGGAAACACCCACCACGCTGTCTGCAACTGATGAATCTGCCGCAGACGCTGCACCCACGGATGGTCGATCAGCATCCGCTCCGAAGTCTCCCCCGCCGCCAGTCCCTCATTCGACGTAAACGGAATGTACCCGTGCACCGCGTCATACGTTAAATTAATCGTGTCAATCTGCGACAAATCCGGGAATGAAGGGGCCATGCGTTCACCATTTCTTTTAAAAAACGAATCAAAACCGATACCGTTATTATAAAAGACATCCGCGAAATTCACAAGCCCCGAACCACAAGCCCCGAATCCCTATTTCCGCAGCGCACGAATCAGATACACCAATTCTCCGTCAATTTCCGATTCATGCGCCACCGTGGCGGCAATCCACGTCCGTACTGCCGCGCGAAAGCGTTTCCGCAGCCGGTGAAGGGCCACCCGCAGAGCCACGTCCGTCATGCCGAACTCCTCGGCCAGCGCCGTCCGCGTCTGGGCCGACATCTCCTGCGTCAGCCACGGCAACAACCGCTGCGTTTCCGGCGAATTTCCTAAATCCAGCACTGCGGCATCAATCATGGCGTGTGCCCACTGGCAGTCAAAAAACGCGTCCGCGTCCGTTTCCGAAAACACCGCCAAGTCTTCCGCCAGAGGTATCTGCGCCACGCCGCCACCGCGTTTTTCCGCCGCCTCCCGTTCCCGCGTTTTCGCAAGGAAATGCCGCACGGCTCCGCGCAAATACGCCCGAAACGCCCCGCCATTCCGCTGCAGCTCCGTAAACATCTCCCCCTCCAGCACGCGTGCGAAAAAAACATGTGTCAAATCTTTCGCATCCCGCCCGCCATACCGTCGCGCATCACTGCCGGCCGTCACCCGCTGGACGAACCGCTCCACGGGCCCGTAATACCGCTGGCACAAATCGCCCAGCGCCTCCCGTCCTGCCGTGTCATTCCCCCGTGCTGCCAGCACCGCCGTCCACTGCGTGGTGTGGAAGGTATCATTTTGCATGATTCGTGCCCTCATCTTCCTGCCACGCCCGGAGGCATGAGTTCGCTACCGATGCGGCCACGTACCCCACGATAGCGTAAAACACGGAGTAAAACGGGAAAAACACCAACGCGATTCCCGACTGCGGATCCAAAGGCACACCCATGTACCAAAAATGCAGGGAAAAGAATCGGCCATACCCGGCCAGCACCGTCACGTACCGCAGAATCCCCGTGAACGACCGCGACGCCCAGAACAAAAACACCGTGGGCAGCACCAGAATCGCATTTATCGAGAGAGAAAAAATCAATGCGGGTGGCGCATACATACAGTGGAATTCCGAGTGGTACGCCAACGAGCCAAGCCACTGTGCCACAATTGGGACGGCGAAGCCGATGCACATGGCCCAAATTTCGCCGCGAAAACGCTTTTTCTTCAACTCTGACGGTTTACGTGAAGCCGCCCATTCTGCGTTCAATTTCCGAAATCCCAGAACGATCATGGCACTCCAAAGGCCGATGAAAGCCGTTAATACAGGAATACAGAGGACTACGGCGAAAGCTATCCAGGAGGCAGTCACGGGCGTGCCATACAAAAAATAAAACAAACCCATGGCGCCAAAAGCAAAACCCATGGGCATATATCGCAACAGCCCCGGCATGGATTTCGCCAGTTGAAACACCATCACCGTGAAGAGCATGGCCAGAAGTTGAGGAACGCAAAACTGCAGAAGCGTTTTTATATTCGCAAATAGAAAATCAGATTCGAATGTCTTGCTGCCCGCCAGCGCCGCAACATACGGCACGATCATGCCCACGATAATGCTCTCGAACTCGCGGTCGTATCTCATCAAAAAACTCGATTCATCCGTTACGGGATCATACCCGCCGGGTTTCTTTTTCGTGCCTGCCTCATCAGGTGATTCTTCCGGATGTCCAGCCCGGAACCAAACATACCAGATCGCGGCCCCCAAAATTCCCACCCCTGCGAGGTTAAACAGAATGTCCCCCAGATCATACCCGCCGTTCAGCCATTCCTCCCTGCCCGTGAGCAGGTCGATGATATAAGTTAGCAAAATCGCCGCAAAGGGCATGATCATCAGCATGAGCACGACCGTCGCCAGCGTCTTTTTCATCGAAATCGGCGGTGCGTCCGCTGAGGTTTCTGGTAACGCAGTATCTTTCTTCATCCCGCGCTTCACGGTCTCCAGTTCCGTCTTCATTTCGGCCACGGAATCATAACGCTGGTCACGGTTTTTCTCCAGTGCCCGCATGACGATGCCGTCAATCTCTGCCGGGATGGGCGTTTTTTTACTCGGCGGAGGAAACGCACCCCGCGGCAACTCACCTGTGAGCATTTCATAAAACACCACGCCCAGCGAGTACACATCCGCCCGCTGATCCACCGCGCCAGCCGCGTCCACCTGCTCCGGCGCCATGTAACTCGGCGTCCCCAGCACGCGCCCGGTATGTGTCAATCTCTCCACATCCGCCGCTGACGACGAAACGGCACCATCCGCCACGCTCTCCTCCCCGGCCACATCCCACATCACCGCCGCGATGCCGAAATCCGCGATTTTCACCCGCCCCTTCACATCCAGCAGGATATTTTCCGGCTTCACATCCCGATGCAGCACCCCCTCCGCGTGCGCGTACTCCAGCGCCTCGCAAATCTGCGGGATAACCGCCACTGCCTGCGAGGGCGAAAGCCGCTGTTCGCGCATCACCTGCCGGAGATTCGCGCCATCCACGTACTCCATCAGCAGGTAAAAGAAAACGGTCTCCTTTCCCGCCTCATCCGCGGTTGCCGCCTGCCCGAAATCATACACTGCCACGATGTTCGGGTGATTCAGCCGCGCCAGGAGCTTCCCCTCCTGTGCAAACCTCGCCGCAAACTCCGGCTGCGCGGCCAATTCTTCCGAAAGAATCTTCAGCGCCACGAAACGGTCAAGCTTCGGCTGCCGGGCCTTAAAGACCGTCCCCATGCCGCCCCGGCCGATACACTCCAGAATTTCCAGATGCGGAAACGCCCGCCGCACGATTTCCAGTTCCGGTATTTTCCCACGCTGTGCGTTCTCAGGCACGCCGCCAGACTCCGCCCCGGTATCCGTTCCCGCCGCCAGTTCCAGCAGACACGCGGCACACTGTCCGTCCGCATCCACCGCACCGCCGCATTTCTGGCATCTGCTCCGCTCTTCCTGCATATTCACGGTATCTCTCTCCATAAAAAAACGAGTATGAACAACAACGCTATTCATACTCGACGATTTTTTGTGTCGCGGTTACAGCGAAATGAGGATTTTTTCAAATTCCTTCATTTTCCAGGAAAACATGCATCATTTCACCACCCCTGGCGATACTCCGTCTCCAGCAATTTATTCGCTTCCGCGTCTCCGGGGAATTCCATCTTCGCCGCGTTCCACTCCAGCTTCCGCCCCGTGCGGTACGCGATCGCGCCCAGCTGCACGGCTTCCGAAAGCCGCCCCGAATATTCGAAATTACACATGGTGTCCCCGCCGGTTTTAATCGCATGCAGCCATTCCGTGTGATGCCCCAGCGACTTTTCGATCCACGGCTCCGGCTCCTTAAACCCCGCAAATTTCGCGTCCGGATACAGAATCCGCCGGTTATAATCCGCCTGCAGCATGCCGTCCGTGCCGATGAAAAGTACGCCCAGATTCCACTCCGGCAGATCATGCTCCGCCAGCACCGCGGGCTTCTGCTCCCCATCATACCACGTCAGATTCACCGGCCCGGCCTCCCCCGGAAACTGATACTTCACCCTCAGCCACAGCGGCGCCATTTCCGTCTGAAACTCACGTGGCGGCCCTTCCGCCTCCACCTCCACCGGCGCCCGCAGACCCAGCGCCCAGAACGGCAGGTCCACCAGATGACACGCCATGTCCCCCAGCGTGCCGGAACCGAAATCCCACCACCGCCGCCAGTTTCCACTCAAATAACACGGGTTATACGGCCGGTACGGCGCGGGCCCCAACCATAAATCCCAGTCCATCCCCTCCGGCACGGGCACGGTTTCCGTGGGCCGCGTTTCATTTCCGCCCCACCCTTTTCCGCACCACACATGCACGTCTGTCACCCCGCCGATCGCGCCGGACTGCACCAACTCCACCACCCGCCGATAATTATCCGTGGCGTGAATGAGAATCCCCATCTGCGTCACCACATCCATCTCGCGCGCCGTCTCCGCCATCTCGCGGCATTCCCGCACCGTGTGCCCCAGCGGCTTCTCACAAAAACAGTGCAACCCGCGCTTCATGGCCATCAGCGCCGCCGGCGCGTGCGTGTGATCCGGCGTGCTGATCACCACCGCGTCCAGCGCGTCCGCCATTTCATCCAGCATCACGCGAAAATCATGAAACCGCCGCGGATTCCCACCCGCCGCTTCCGCCGCCACATCCATGACTGCGTCACTTCCGTCACACAGCGCGACGATTTCCACCGCCACGCCCGTGGCCAGAAAACGCTGCACATTCTTCCCGCCGTGCCCGCCGCAGCCGATCATCCCCAACGCGATTTTATCCTTTTTATGTGGTTTTGCCATGATTATTCCTTATTTTTTCACATTTCATCTTAGGACACAAAAACAACAGCCGGAAACGAAGCGCAGCGAGAATGACCGGATAAGAATCGCCGAATACCTCCCCATTCCGATCCGGTCATTACGCTTCACTGCGTTCCGCTTCATTCCCGGCTGCTGTTCTTGCATCCACGGTAATTCCGAGATTCCACTCTCTCATTCCGGCGGCGCTCCATGCGAATTCACCCCGCGCGACCCTTCATGAAACATCATGTATAATACGATGAAGCACGGAAACACCAGCGGCGTCAGCACGATCAATAAAAACGTCAGCCCGCTTGGCACGTCACAGTCATTCAGCCGCCGCACCGTCACCGTCAGGGACGGCAGCAGCGAAGCAATCCAGTAAAGAAGCGCCAGGGGCGCGAAAAATATTCCCCCGCCGATCAGGATGGCGTAATGAAACGCCGTGTAACTCCAGAATTCCTCTTTGCTCGCCCTCGAGTGCATGTCCGTGCAATTCTGCCAACAGCGAAGGTAAAGTTTCCAGCACCGGTCAAAATCCATCCCCTCCTCGCCCTTCACTTTCGTATACGGTTTCCGGTGCGGCTGCGCCTGCTGTCCCCACATCTCCCTCTCCACCGCCGTGGCACCATCACCGTTCTGATGAGGGTTCAAAAACAAATACTGATCCATATTATCCGTGGATGTCACTTCCGAAAGCGGTTTTCTCATTCCGGGCGCGTATGCCGGGCTTCCGGAAACGGTCTGCGAAGAACCCATTTCGGGATACGTCCGCGCCTGATTTTGCGAAGATGGAAATGGCGAAAGCCGCGCCGCCGGCTCCGGCATTTCCAGCACCGGCGTCTCACGCCCGTATCCATTCCCGTCCTCCGCCACTCGCGCAGCCGCAGACATCACCGGCACTTCCCCCGCCACCGCCGCGTACTCCGGAATCTCGTAATCCGGAGACGTCAGCCGCGGCGCCGTCTGCCCCGCCAGTGCCGCCACGAATTCCCCGCACGTATCATAACGCCCCTCGCGCATCTTGTGCATGGCCTTCATGACCGCCTGATTCGCGAAATCCGGCACACCGGAAAGCGACCGCGGGCTCTGATTTATGATCTGGTACGTCAGCACGTGATGCGCCGGCGCCGCGAACGGCAACTCGCCCGACAACATTTTATACGCCATCACCGCCAGCGAATACTGATCCGAGCGCGGCCCCTGAATCTGCCCCTGCAACTGCTCCGGCGGCATATACGGAATCGTCCCGCTGGTGGCCGTCACCTGTTTACTGACGTCATCCATGGTCGTGAACACTTCCGCCGCGAGATCAAAATCGATCAGCTTTACCTCCTTATGCCGGGTGGTCCGCGCAAGGTACGGCACCATCACATTCTGCGGCTTAATGTCCCGATGAATGATGCCCTGCTCATGCGCATAATCCAGCGCCGCCGCCAGCGGCCGCAGCATCTCCACCGTCTCCGCGAGCGTGAATTTCCCGTCCGGCCTGGTTTTTTGATACCTCGAAAGCGACTCGCCGTCAATGAAATCCAGAATCAGCAGCACCCCATGCCCGGCATCATACGCCAGCGTCAGCGGCGTGGTGAGATTCGGATGCCGCAGCCGCCGCACAAGATCAAAAGAATGGCGAATCTGCCGCATCTCGCCCGCGTCCGCCTGCACCTCCGGCGGCACGATTTTCACCACCACTTCCTGAACCTTCCCGTACCCGTCATGCTCGTCCGCATGCCAGACACGCCCCATCCCACCTTCCCCCAAAAACGCACGCAGACGGTAACGTCCGGCGAGCGTCACCCCCGGCTCCAGCTTAAACTCCGCCACCCCCGGCACCGAGTTCACCGTGACTTCCCGATCAAGATAATCATTCATCCGTCCCGCCTCCCGTGGTTAAAGCGCCATTTTATCCCTTCACTTATAATTTATCGCATTTACACCGACTTGACAAGAGTAAACCACCCCTCAACCGAGAAAAAAAGAGTGAATTTTATAATAATATGAACAAATTGAAACATATTTGCAAATTCTAATATGCATCATAAACACGCCACCCAAACCGCAAATTCGGCATCCTCCGTTTAAAATCCGCCATCAACTCCGAGGAATTGGGCAGGTCTTTACCACGCCATCCTCCAATAAATACGCGCAAATTCCGCATTTCTCCAACATATTAAACCTGCCGGGCCGTCATCCCTGTGCAGTCATTCAGGTCCAGAACTTCCATCTTCCGCAAATGCCGCAGAAAACCCCAGCTTTTCCCATCCGATGGCTGATAATTATCGATTTTCAGATGCCGCAACTGCCGCAAGTTTTCCAGCGGGCTTAAATTTTCATTCAGCGCCACCATTCGGGCCGTCATCTCCAGATGCCGTAAATTTTTCAACCGCCCGATGCACTGCATCTGCGGATACCGCAAGCTGCAGGATTTTTGCAGTTTCAGCGTCTGTAACTGCGTCATTTCCGCCAGATGCCGCAACTGTTCCACCAGCAGCAGTTCCGCCTCACACAGATCCAGCGACGTGATCTGCTTCAGCTTTTTCACCTCCCGCATCCCGAACTTGCCGTTCAAATTCCATCCGCGCAAACACAACTCCCGCAAATTCGGCAACTCCGCCAGCACCGACAAATCCGGGGCCTGATAACTTCCATAATCCAGATTAATCTCCTCCAACAGCGGCATTTTTTCCAGCAATTTCACCAGATTTTTATACCGTGACGCCGGCTCACCTGCACCTAAACTCCAAACCCCGCAGAACGCCAGTCGCTCAAGCTCCGTCATGCCTCGTAGCGCTTTCATCCCCTTCCATGTCACCTCCATGGGCTCATCGCACGACGCATTTGCATCTCCGCGAATATCCAGATCGCGCATTTTCACGAGCTTCTTCAGATGCGAGAGCCCTTCATCCGTAAACGCGCGAGAAAATTGCAAATTCAGCCGCCGCAATTCCGTCAACTCCGCCAGGCACGCCAACTCAGCATCCCCGATCCATTCCGTCCGGCCAACATCCAATTCATGCAGCGATTTCATTCCCCGCAACCATTCCATTTTCCTCGGATTCATCCGCCCCCGCACGTGCAGGTACACCTCCCGGACGCACGCCGCCGCCTCCACCTTTTTCATCAGCGGCTCATCCATCTCCGCGTCCGTCAGCCACAGCCGCACCCGCACGTCCTGCCCATACCGCTCCAGCTCATCCCAGGTGGGCCGGGCCAAATCCGCATCCACGTAAATCACCGCGTGCCGCAACTCGGGCATGTCTAGCCGCGCCGCCAGCCGCCAGCAGAATTCCTGCATTTCCGTATTCCAGAGATGCTCCATTCCGTCCTCACCCGTCGGCAAGTCATGCCCCATCAGCGCCCGGAACAGCCGCGGCGTGACGAACGTCTCCATCCGCTGATAAAATTCACTCTTCCGCTTAATTTCCTCATCACCTGGAAATACCACCACTTCATGCGGCGAAAAAATACAGCGTACCCTCTCCACGTGGCTCCCCGTCCCGGACGAAAAAATCATCGCCAGCCAGCCAGCCACCATCACGCACAGCGCCGCAAGAATGATTTTTTTTTCGCATCCGAAACTCTTTATCTTAACGGTTCACCACTCCATCCCCAGCGCCGGCGGCAGGCTTTCGCCGAAAACATCTCCCCGTTCCGTTTCACTTAGCGCGCCGCCCTGCTCGACCAGCTCCAGAATGTGATCGGTGGCCGAGAAGTCGCGCAGCCAGCGGAGTGTTTTCGTGCGAAACGCGTCTGTTACATCCCGGTAACGGTCACCTGTCCGGCGGGTGAGTTGCATGACGGCCAAAAACTCGCCCGGCGTCAGTCCGCGCGACGCTTTTTTCGCCCCTTCCGCAAAGAGCGCCATCATTTTTTCACACCACGCTTCGGCCGCCGCCGCAGGGATGACCGTGTCAAGCGTCGCGCCCAAGAGCGTCCGCGCACCCAGTCTGCCCAGCGTCCACGCCATCACCGCCTGGTGCGGCTCAAAACGCTTCCGTCCGTACATGTCCAGCAGCATTTCGCCCAGCGTCCGCTTCTCCTCCGCGGGCAGCAACTCCAGCGAGCCAAGCATGCGGAAAATCTCGTCCGTCTCCTGCCCCTGAAAATGAAAATCCACTTTCCCGCGTCCCGTCAGAAGGTGATGATGCAGCGATTTCAGCGGGCTCAGAAGCGGCTGTGCCAGCGAAATCTGCTGCCCGGCATTCAGCCCCCCCGCGATGCGCCGCCACAAAATCCACCACTGCGTCCGCACCGCCACGCCCGGAAACACGAGCTTCCCCTGCACCCGCTTCCACGTTTCCGCCACGCGCCAATCATCCATGGCGTACCCCACCCCCGGTCGAAGCGCGAATCCCAGCAGGTTCAGCCACCGCGTCTCGTGCTCCGCCGAAAGCTCCCGGCCTTTTTCCAGCTCCATCATTTTCGCCCACACCCGCCGCAAAAGTGACGCGGGCATGTTGCCGCGCCCCATCTGCGTCTCGCGCTTCAGCGCATCCATCATTTTCGCGGGCTTTATGCGATTTTCCGGTGCGACTTCCAAAGAAAACACCGCGTCCAGCACCCGCACACACACGTCCCACGTTTCCTCATCCACCACGCCTTCCGCCTCCGCGCGGGATTCATGGGCCGCCACTTCCGTCTGTGTGGCGCTACGGACGTCAAATTCCAGCTGCCACCGTTGCGGCTTTTTTCGCTTCTCTGTCTCCGGAAGCATTTCATCACACCACAGCTCCAGCGTGCCGATTTCCGTCAGCCGCGCGTGAAGCTGAATCCGCACTTCCTCCTCCGCCACAGCCGCCCCCGCCGCACGGCGTTTCTTCAAAATCGTCCGAATTGGCGGCAACACCGTCATCTGCTGCGGGTCATACGCCACCACCTCCCCCGGCACGTCCGTCAGCCGCACGCTGGACACATACAGCGGGAACTCCACCGGCGCCCCCACCTTCAGTCGGAACGTCCGCTGGGGCATCACCACATCCTCCCCCGGCACGGCTTTTGCGGGAATCAGGCACAGCGTCAGCGGCGCCCCCTCCGTGTGCACCCCCACATAATACGTCCGCGCCAGCCCCGCCGCAATCCGCACCCCCCGCCCGCGACGCACCAGCCCGTAATACGTCGCGCCGCGCGACACCGCCAGGTCAAGTCGGTCATTCTCGAGAATTTTCGGCTCCCACGCGGCTTTTCCATCACCTGGATCACCGCCCGAAAACCACCCGCTGAGCGTTTCCACCATCCGCCGCCGCAGCGCCGGCGACTCAAAAAGCCCGCCATTAAAAAGCACCACATCCGGCCGAGCCGGGTCATCTTTTCCTGCCGCCACATGCTGCGAAACCTCTTCCCCCGCAAACCGGTGCGTACTCAAAAAATCCGCCAGATACCGTGTCATCCCCGAGTCCGGCGCATACGGCAGCCCGAACTCCTGAAACCCGCTGCGCCGCACGGCCGGCTTCTCCCCCAGCCCCACTTTCGGGAAAAATCCCTCCACCAGCAGCGTTTCTACCTCCCCCCGCGTCACCTCCACCCGCACGCCGCCGCCGATCAGTTTCGACGAACTCCCCGGCAGCGTCACCGTCCAGCTCTCCGGCGGATTCTCCCCCAGCAAATTCTCCTTCACCTGCCGCGCGATCCGCACCAGAATTCCCCACTCCCGCGGCGACAGCTTCTTCCCCAGCTTCCCCTCCAGGAAATGCGCCAGCGCCAGGTCCAGATTATCCCCGCCCAGCATCAGATGATTTCCCACCGCCACACGATGAAACTGCACTTTTTCCATGAATTCCGACTTTCTTTAATTATTCCGGGCCAAAACAACAGCCGGGAGCACAGCGAAGTGAAGAGACCGGATGAGAACCACCAAACGTATTTCCACTTCAATCCGGTCTCTGCGCTTCACTGCGTTCCGCTACGATCCCGGCTGCTGTTTTTCCGTTCCCTCACTCCGCACGCGGATGAGCGTGAAGTCCGACGTGCCGCCGCCGATGTCACACACGAGAATCTTCTGCCCCGGCGTGACCTCATCCTGCCACGTGTCCGCGTGCTTGTGCAGCCAGGCGTAAAACGCCGCCTGGGGTTCTTCGATCAGCACGACGCGGGAGAGTCCCGCCATTTTCGCCGCCCGCACCGTCAGCTCGCGCGCCACCTCATCAAAAGAAGCCGGCAGCGTTAAAATAATATCCTGCTCCGCCAGCGGATACTCTGGGAACTGCGCGTCCCACGCGCGGGCGATGTGCTCCAGATACGCCGCCGACGCCTCCACGGGGGAGAGTTTTTTCACGCCGCGGTGCTCTTCCGCGTCCGCATCCTCCGCGGCACCGCGCTTCGCATGCCACGGCAACAATTTCGCCGTGCGATCCACGCCCGCGTGCGAGAGCCACGACTTGGCCGACGCGATCATCCGCCCGGGCACAAACGTTCCATGATCCCGCGCATACACGCCCGCCACGCCATACCGCACCTCCATCCGCCGCACCGCCGCGTCCGATTCCCGCTCCGCTGCCGTGGGCTGATAATGAAACGACGGAAGCGTGTCCCGCGTCTCCACCGTGTGGGGCGAAACCATCTGCGGCACCCCGAAAATCCGAATCTCCCCACCCTCCGACTCCGTATCTGCGTACGTCACCGCCGAGTTGGTCGTACCCAGGTCAATCCCAACTATATACCGCGATTCTTTGTCCATACCTCTCCTCGAAAACCTCTCGGCCCATTAGAGCATCTATCAAACGAATTAACTCACAAGAACAGCAGCCGGGAATGCAGCGGAACGAAGTTCGGCGGAATGACCGGATAGAAGTGGGGAGTAAGTTTCCATTTCTGATCCGGTCATTTCGCTTCGCTCATTCCCGGTTGCTGTTTCTTGTCCAAAGTCATCGCAAAAATGCGCTAACAAAACAAAATTCCATTATAACGGAAAGCTGATTTCTGTAAATCACTTGCCGGGATACAAAAAAAGAGCGCTCGCCGCGACGACGAACGCTCTTTTCGTTCACGATTTTGTCAAAAACCTATTTTTTTCCGAAAAACCGCCGGGTTCGCACGCTCGCCACGGCCAGCAGCCCCAGCAGCAGCATCACACACGTCGTCGGCTCGGGCACCCTCAACTCCAGCGTACCTCTGTCCGCGTTGAAGTACCAATTCAAGTCCTGGTCCATCACGCCCGTCCAGATGATCTCAGCAAAATCGCCGCTGAAGACGCCTTTATTAAAGATCTGGAACGTGTCCTGGTGTTCCGTCCACCAGCCGTAATCCTCGGGAGTCCAGTCCTGCCCGGTGAGCAGGATGTTCAACGTGCCGTCGAGCGTAATGTTCCCGCCCACGTTCAGGGAGTCGTACTCATAAGACCCCACGCCGTTTTTGACGATTTCCAGATACAACTCGGCGGTACTGCCCTGGGTATAATCGCCAGAGATGAAGAATTTGTTCGTCCCCACCTCCGAATTCACCAGGTCAAGCTGCCCGGCGGATTTCCTCAGCCAACCACTGCCGGAGGTCGGCAGCGATCCGCCAAGCGAATTCGTGCCGATCAGCAGCGTGCCGTCGTTCGAAGCCACATTCACTTTGAGTGTATTCGACAGAATGAGCGTTCCTTTGCCTCGTTGCGTCAGTGTATCCAAATTGGCAGCTCCTATACGGGAAGAAATATCCAACACTCCGCCCTCGTCAATGTCAAACACGCCACTGGTGCGAAGATGGATTTCCTCGGCCGAGATGACGGAATTGCCGGCCGTGTTGGCCTTGACGTAAAACGTTCCGTCCAGCAAATATTTCCGACCGTCGGTGCTGAGCGGCCCCGTCGCGGTAACCGTGCCGCTGGTGAGTGTGAAGTTGCCGATGGAATGGTGGGAATTTGAGCCGTCGGTGGTGACGGTTCCCTCGTTGACGTAAATCATCGCCGGGTTATCTTCGTGCCACACCAGCGCGTCTTGGCCGTTCAATTGCAGCGTCGCGCCCTGATTGACCGTCACTGTGCTGTCGGCATAATCATTCATACCGGGGACAGCGCCCTGCGAAACGGCCAGCGTTCCGCCATTGACCGTAATACCGCCCTGGAAGTTGTTTCCGCCGTTGGTAAGCGTCAGCGTTCCGGTGCCGATTTTGGTGAGGCCGCCGGTGCCACCGAGATGCTCGGCATAAGTGATGTCGCCGCCGGTGGTGTCGAAAGTGGTGTTGCCGGTCAGTGTTGCCGCAACGCTCCACGTATGCCCGGCCAGCGCGCCGATGGTGCCCGTGCCGAGTTGAATCGTTGCATCGCCATTTTTAACGACGCCGATCAAGCCGATATTCAACGTGCCGCCGTTATCGAGAATGAGCGTGGCATGGGCCAAGGCACCGCCGGAGTTGGCCGCCGTATTCGGGGCCATGCTGATGCCCTCAAGGTTGGCCGTGCCGCCGGTGATGTTCAGCGTGCCGTCGCTGCGGTTGCCCAGATAAATACGGATGGTCTTCGCGTTGAGCACGCCACCGCTGAGGTTGTAGACGCCGATGGGATATTGGGTCGTGTCGCCGGTAGCGCCGGTGTCGCCGTTGCCGATATACAGGCGGTTGGCGGCGGTGACGCCGACATTGACCGTGCCGCCCTCCTGGTTGAACGTTCCCTTGCCGCGACGGCCGACGATCAGGTTCCCCGAGACGTTAAGCGTCACGGCGTCGGCGGCGCCGGAAATCGTGTAAACGCTGTCATCGGCGGTGAAATTGTAACCCAGCGTCATCGCCCCGCCAACGGCCACCGTGCCGCCGGACTGCGTGAACGAACCCTTCGCGTTGTTGCCGATAGTCGTGTCGCCGCTAATAGTCATGGCACCGCCGGACTGCGAGAACGCTCCCGTGACACTGTTACCGACAACCAGACTCGCGGCACTGAGGCTGCCATTCTGCTTCGTGAAGCTGCTGTCCGCGGCGCCGGCGTTATTGCCAACCGTCAGTGCCCCACCTAATGCCACCGTGCCGCCGGATTGTGTAAACAAACCCTGGCCACTGTTGCCAACGATCAGGTTCCCCGCACTCAGGCCCCCGTTCGAAATCGAGTAACTGCTGCCCGCGGCATCAGAACTATCGGCAATCGTCACCGTAGATGTCGGGTTGATGGCCATCGTTCCGCCGGTCTGCACGACCGAACCTTTGCGTGCCACACCGACCCACGCGCCGCCAGTGGTCTTGATATTTCCGGTGTCGGAGAGGTACAACACGCTGTCGCCGCTGCCCGCGTTCTCGGCCACACGCAGCCGCCAGAAGTTCATCTCACCGCCGGAAACCCTCGCGGTACCTTTGCCTTGGTTGCCGACATAGAAAATATTATCCGTACCGGTCAGGTTAACCTTGCCGGCCGACATTTCAAACAAGCCAGTGCTGCCAGTACCCTGGCCGACATTCAAAGACTTCGCGTTCAAAATGGCCCCGGCGCCGGTCATATAATATTTGCCGTCCGCATTCGTCGTGTCGCCGATGAAGACTTCGTTGGTGACGGTAATGGTTCCGCCGGAATGATTGACCACGCCCTTGCTGTCGGCGGAGTTGGCCACCCACAGCGAAGAATTGTTGACGTTCAGCGCGCCGGATTTCATGGTCAGGGTGCCGTTTCGCTCGCCGCTGTCGGCGTAGCCGATCCGGAAAGAGCCGGAGTTGAACGTCCCGCCGTCGATCGTCATCGTGCCGGTGCCGCGGGCGCCGATATATGCCGAGCGAACCGTCGCCGTGCCGCCGTTGAGCTGATAATCCCCCACCGCCTGCGAGGCGCCGTCGGTGTTGGTCGCGCCAACGCCGAATGTCTCGGCAACCGTCAGCGTACCGCCGTTCTGGATAAACGACCCGGTGCCGCGCTGGCCGATGACTAACATGCGGGATTTAAAGGTCGAATCCGCCTCGGAACCGGACATGGTGAAGCTTCCGCTGCTGTTCACATCGTCGGCCAAATAAACCACCTGGCCGTCGGCGTTGAACGTGCCTTTTTTCAGGATGAATTCACCCTTGCTGCCGCCTTGATGGCCGATTGATGTTGTGCCGGTCATGTTGATCGTCCCGCCGTCCATCGTATACTTACCCGTGCTGTTGGCGCCGTAAGCGACCCGCAAGTTAACGGTATTGACCGTGCCCCCGGTCTGATTCACCACGCCGCCCTCGTGGAACGTGCCATTTTCGATCCGCCCCGTGGCGTTATTCCCCACGTAGAGGGTTCCGCTGGAACGCAACTCGCCGTCGGAGATATTAAATTCGCCAAGCGTATTGGCATAACTGCCGACCTGCACATCGCCGGTCTTCACCAGCGAGTTCTGGCCGGCATCGGTTTTGTTGATGTTCAGCGTTCCGTATGCGGATGAGCCGGCCTGCTCGCCGCCGAGATACAACGTTCGGCCCGTCGCGTCCACCTCGCCACCGTTGACGGTCAGGATGCCACGCCCCCACTGGCCGACACTGAACATGTTGGAAATTTTAAGCAGGCTGTTGTCGGACATGGTGTACGTCCCGGTGGTTGTGTTGTTATCGGCAAAATAGATGCTCGCCACATCCACCGTACCGCCGGTCTGCACCACCGTGCCGTTACCGGTAAACCCCGCGTAGAAATTACCGTTTTTCACCTCTACCGTCCCATCCTTTATCGTCAACGCTCCCGTGCCGCCGTCTTTGCCCACACAGAAGTTGGCGTTCGTCGTCACACGTCCGCTATTGAGCGTAAACGAACCGTTGGCCGTTCCGAAATCCGCAATAAGAAAATGGTTGGTCGAGTGAAGCGATCCGCCGGTCATGGTCAGTATGCCGGTGCCTGCCCGACCGACAATGACGTGGCCGGTCGAAGAAACCGTCGAGTTGATCATCGTTAAGTTGCCGGTGTCGCCGGGGTTATTCCCCATAACGAGGTTTTCGTTAAAGTTTAACGTTTGGTTTTCAAACGTCTCGTCGCCGTTGATATCATACCCGGAAACATACTGTGCCGGCAGGAGGACGCACGCCGCGAGGAACAGGCACAGAACACCACGATACGCGATTTGCTTTTTTGTCATCATTATACCCTATTCTGGTCTGATGGTCATTGATTTATAAAGACTTGTAGACATACTTACTATTTTATATATCATACTCAAGATGGGCAAAAAAGCAAGAATACTGGGACCTTTTTTGGAAAATTTTCTGTGTACAAAATTAAATTACCGTTTTTTCGATAAAAACACAGAAATTACCACATTTTCGGGCATCATCCATCAATTAATTTGCTCACAAGAACAGCAGCCGGGAATGAAGCGTTAGCGCAATGACCGGATAGAAGTGGGGAAACGCTTAGCAGTGCTTATCCGCTCATTCCGCTTCGCTTCATTCCCGGCTGCTGTTCTTGCGGATACGTCAATTGAGTCAGCGCTCGGTTATCCGCCGCATGGCGTTAATGTTTTCCCACGGCGTGTCGCGGGGGATTTCGCAGCCGGCGGCAACGATAAAATGGGGGCCTGCCTGGGCGCGACATTCCTCCACGGCGGCATAAATCACGTCGGGCGTGCCGTTTCGCAGTGTTTTGACGGGGTCAAGATTCCCGGCCAGCACCTGATTTTCGCCCATTTCGGCACGTGCTTGCGCGACGGACACGGGGGCGTCCAGATCCACGAAATCGCACCCCAGCGTGGCGATTTCCCGTAGCGAACGGCTGATATTCCCGCAGATGTGCAGCCGGACGCGCCCGCCGAGTGCGTGAATGCCGGCGACGAGGCGTTTTTCATACGCGAGGACGAAATCGCAGTAAATGGCCGGGCCGACCAGGGACGCCGCCGCGTCTCCCAGGCCGATGATGTCCGCCCCGGCTTTTATCTGTTCCGCCGCGAAACGCAGGGCGTTTTCCGTGACGTACGCGAACAGGCGGTGCACGAAATCCGGATCGTCGAAAAAATCCATCATCAGGTGGCTGATCCCCCGCAGGTCGGCCCCCTCCGCACACGGCCCCTCCACCCAGCCCTCCACGATTTTCTCGCCCTTCACCGCTTCCGAGAGTGTTTTGACGGCCAGCACGCGGTCCAGGCATCGGCTGCCGTCCTTCAGCGGATCCAGCGGCCCCAGCGCCGCCAGACGGTCTTTGTCCGCCAAAAGTGCGTCTCCCTCGTCAAAAGCCGGCGGAGCGTCCGGCGCGAAATGCACCGCCGCACCCAAGTCGCACGCCTCGCGGGCCGGGTCGCTGATGGCGGAAACATGGTCGAAACCGAATTCCGCCGCCGTGGCCAACTGCCCCCGCGCCAGAACCCGGTAATCCCGCGCGTATTCACCGTACGGCACGCCGATAACGTCCGCCGCCAGCATCCTGGTGATGGGCATATACGCCAGCCGGTCGGGCGTGCCGCCGGTGAGAGTCTGAATGACACGGTGATAGGAATTCATGGGAGGCTCCAGGGGGGGAATGGGATGTGGGTTATGGGGGATGGACTTATAATCGTCCGTAGGACGTTTCTTAATCGCGGCCTTCAGGCTGTGGTGGGGCCGCTGTAATATATAATATATGAGTGGGGCTTAAGCCCCACGATGATGGGTGGTGGACTCCGCACCCACGGCAAAAAACAACAGCCGGGAATGAAGCGGAACGCAGTAACGCGCAATGACCGGATCGAAGTGGGAAAACACTCGGCGGTGCTTATCCGGTCATTCCGCTGCGCTTCATTCCCGGCTGTTGTTTCTATTCCCGCGAAAAGCGGTCGAAAAGCCGGTGATGCACGCCGGCCAGGGCCGGGTAAATGTCCCGGTAGATGGCGAAAAGCGGCTCGTAAAATTGCGTCATTTTTTCATCCGGGGCATACACGCCGGACGAACGTTTCACCCGCTGGAACGCGTCTTCCACGTTTTCGTAAAGCCCTGCCCCACAACCAGCGAGGATGGCGGCCCCCAGGACGGTTGCTTCCTCCACCTCCGGCACACGCACCGGAATGCCCAGCATGTCCGCCTTATTCTGCATCCAAAACCGGTTCCGCACGGCCCCGCCGACCATCACCAGCTCCACGGCCTGCCGCCGCGTGCCGGATTCCATGGTGCGAATGACGTCCAAAAGCTGAAAATTCAGGCCCTCACAGATGCTCCGCACGACTTCCGCCTGGCCGGTGCGAGTGGTTAAACCCGTGAACGCCCCCCGTGAACGCGGATCCGGCACCGGGCAGGACGCGCCGCCGAGATGCGGTAAAAACAACACGCCGCCGCACCCCGGCTGTGCCTCCCGGGCAAGCGCAATCATGGCGTCCCAGGCCAGCAGCCGGACGGGCACATCCTCCTCCGCGGTGCTTCCCGCCACGCCGCTTTTCACGCCCGCGCCCAGGCTCCGGCGGTACCACTCCAGCATCTCGCCCGCCGGGTTTCCGCCCCAGACCATGTGCGTGCCCGGCGCGACATTCGCCTGCACCGTAATCCCCGCCCGGCCCAGTGGCACATCCAGCGGTGGCTCATGCGCCACCATGTCCACCGCCTCCCATGTCCCGGAAATGCACAGCACACTCCCCGGCGCAATCACCCCCACCGGCAGCGCCCCGCACAGGTGGTCATGCCCGCCAAGAAACACCAGTGTCCCGGGCTTCAGACCCGTTTTTTCCGCCGCCTGCTGCGTTACCCTGCCCAAAAACGTCCCGCTGGGAAACGCGTCCGGCAGCATTTCCCGCGGAATCCCGCTTTTTTCGCACATTTCGTCCGACCACGCCAGCCGCCGCTGATCGAAAAGCATGGTGCAGGACGCCATGCTGAAGTCCGTGGCGAAAACACCCGTCAGACAGTGGTTCAGGAAGTCTTCAATTAACAGCCATTTATATGTTTCCGCGAAAATCGCCGGCTCATTTTCCTTCATCCACAGCATGCGCAGGGCCGAGTTAATGGCCCAGACTGGATTCCCGCCCACGGTGTACGAACGCTCGGCCGTGATGTGCTCCACCCACCACTCATACTGCGGCTGCGTCCGCGGGTCATGCCAGGAAATCAGCGGGTACAGCCACCGCCCATCCCCCGCCACCGGCAGCCCGTCCATCCCCATGCCCGTCACCGCCACGCCTTTTACATCCACGGCATCCGCTATCTGCGCCAGCGTTTCCCGGCATGCTGCCGCGGTGTCCGCCCACAGCGTTTCCGGATCCCAGACCGTCCACTCCGGATGCTGCGCGTCCGGATGAAAACGGCGCATGGGCCGGGCACTCTTCGCCACCGCGTTCCCGCTCAAATCATACAGAATCGCCTTGATGGACGTCGAGCCGAGATCGATTCCGAGTAATAAAGCCATTTCGCGGACGCCTTTCTCTGACTAAATGAACGAAAACGGATACGATCACACATTTTTTGACGTACCGCCCACCGACAGTCCGGATTTCAGCATACCTACAAGCATAGCACGCCGCCAGCGCGCCGTCAAGAAGCGGTTCAAAAATCGTCATGAAGTGGACGTACCCGCAAGAACAGCAGCCGGGAATGAAGCGTAGCGGAATGACCGGATAGAACCGCCGGACATTTTTCCGCTTCTATCTGGTCATTCCGCTACGCTCCATTCCCGGCTGCTGTTCTTGTCAAAAATAATTTGAAAAACATGCTAAAATCGCGGCGTTACCCGACGATCACACCCGTCCATCGGCGCCGGCAAGGCGGGTTTTCTCTTCCACCACATCCCCGATGGCATCCCGCAGGCCCGCGAAAATGTCCATCGGCAGCGGGTCCGGCCGGGAATTATCCGCCGCTATTTCCTGGAAGCGTTTCCACATGCCGATGCGTAAGTCCGTGTTAATGTTAACCTTGTTGATACCGTTTTTGAAGGCTACCCGCAGCTGATCTTCCGGGGTGCCGGAGCCGCCGTGCATGACCAGCGGGACAGTGCTGACGGCGTCCAGCTTCTGGAGCAGCGGGATGTCGAGCACGGGTGCCTGCGTGTACATGCCGTGGGCCGTGCCGACGGAGACGGCCAGCAGGTCGACGCCCGTCTGCTCGACGAACGCCACCACCTCTTCCGGCTGCGTGAGGATATTCGCCGTGCTGTCACTGCCCCGCAGGCCGAAACCGCCCACCAGGCCCAGCTCCGCCTCCACCGACGCGCCGTACGGCTTGGCCATCTCCACAACTTTCCGCGTGTTTTCCACGTTCACCTCGAACGGGTGGTGCGAGCCGTCATACATCACGGACGTAAACCCGCAGTCCAGCGCCCGCTGCACGGTCTCGAAATCCGTGGCGTGATCCAGGTGCAGCACCACCGGAATGGCATACTCCGGCGCGATTCGCACGGCGGCGCTGGGTGTGAATTGCCATTCGCGGTCGTCCATGTCCCCCCAGTAAACCATCGCAAACACCGGCGCCCGCAGCTTTTCGCAGCGGTCCAGAATCCCGCGGAGCATCATATCCCCCACGAAATTAATCCCCGGAACCGCGTAACGTTTTTCGCGGGCGTCTTTCAGTATTTCCTTGGCCGTGACCAGCATGATTCGAAACCTTTCTTAAAAAATGACATCATTTTTGTTATACTCCATCCGTTTTGGATGAGAACATTTATTTTCTCACACACCGTATTCCCGCAGCGCGGCGAGCATGGCGCGGTAATTTTCCGGCTTCACGCCCCGGTGGATCGTGTTACTGGAGGAGAGGATCAGGCCGCCGGGGCCGCCTTTTTGGATGCAGACGCGTACCTCTTCCGCCACCTGTTCCGGCGTGCCCGTGCAGAGGTGGCCCGTGCAGTCGATATTCCCTTTCAGGCACAGGCGGTCGCCGTATTTCGCCTTCATCTCGGCCATGTCCAGCCCGCCACCCGGGTCGATCGGGTCCAGGCAGTCGATTCCCGCCTCCAGCCATAAATCCAGGAACGGCAGGACGTTTCCGTCACAGTGTTTAATGATTTTCAGGCCCAGCGCGCGGTAACCGGCCATGATTTCCTTAAAAAACGGGTAAATCACGCCCGCGTACGCCCGGGGAGAGATGATCGGGCCCGCGGCGGTACACACATCATCCGTGGTGGCCACGACCTGGATGCCGAAACGCCGCACGGCCAGCTCCGCCAACTCGAGATTATAATCCGTCACCCGCTTCAGCAGGTCCGCGTAATGCACCGGCTCGGTAAGCATGTCCATCAGGGCGTTTTCGTAGCCCAAGAGATCGCGCATGTCGGAAAAACCGTCCCGGAGATTCAGCACCACGCAGCGCCGGTCGCCGTACGCCGCCACGGCCCGCTCCAGCGTGCGGAAACGCGCGGGCGTATCAATTTTCGGAAATTCGTAAGCCGCCTGCTGACTGACCGCGGGAATCGGGTGCCCCACCGCCGCCGGGAGCACGTCCCCGGTGAGCGTTTTGCGGATGCCCCACTCATCCGTGTAAATCAGGGCGTCCTCCCAGTTTTTCTCGTAATCCACGCGGATGTTCACGCCGTCCAGATCCAGACGCTCAGCCACTTCCACCGGATCCGCGGTGCCGCAGAGTGTTTCGGAGACTGCCGGGTCAATAAACCACTCAAAAGTCGGGATTCTCTCCGGTGTCTGGCGGTTTAGCGAGGCAAGGATGCATTCTTTGGGCGTCATGAGGGGCTCTCTATTTTTTGGGGCAAAATAAATGTGCATTCATTTTACCAGCCGAGTTTTCGGACGTCAAGAGAACCCCCCAAAAACAGCAGCCGGGAGCCTAGCGGAACGTAATGAATCGCAGAGACCGGAGAGAAATGGAGAGAGATTCGGCGATTCATATCCGGTCTCTTCGCTTCGCTGCGTTCCCGGCTGCTGCCTTTCTACTCACTTCCACTATTTTTCGCTGTCCGAACAAAAAAATTCCCCCCCGTGGCTTGCTTTTCCGCATGCGGTGTTTTATAATGATTGTGACTGACATTCCCGGGGCCGCCGGGCGTCATGAAATTCTGTACCTACGAAAGTTCATTTTTCGGATAAAAGGAGAACCTTCCATGAAAAAAATGTTATTCCCCGCCTTTTTCGTGCTGGCCTGTGCGCTGGTTTTTGCCGTTTCGGCGGACGCGTGTGAAAGATGCAAGTGCGGGCACATGGTTCATTCCCGCTCCATGGCCGCCACGGAAGAAGCACCGAGTCATGTGGCCGTCACGCCCGTGGACCGGAACGGTGAGGACTGGTGGAAAAACCGGTATGAGGAAAAAGTCGCCCAGGCCGAGAAGGGGGATGTGGACATCCTGTTTTTGGGAGACTCCATCACGCACGGGTGGGACGGACGGACGAACACGCTGAAGAAATATTTCGGCGAAAAAGTCCTGAATTTCGGCATGAGCGGTGACCGGACGGAGCACACGCTGTGGATTCTGGATCAGGGTAAGCTGGATAACCTGAAGCCGAAGATGATCATGATCATGATCGGCACGAATAATATCGGCCACGGCTCCTCGAATCCCGCCATGGCGGTGGACGGCATTAAAGCCATTCTCGGGCGCGTGGCCCAGAAATTCCCGGAATCGAAAGTCCTGCTGCTGGCGGTGTTCCCGCGGGATGAGCATCCGGATGGCCGGCTGCGCGAGCAGGTGAAGGAGATTAATAATGAGCTGCCGGCGCTGGCGGACGGCGAGCGCGTGGTGTTTCTTAACCTGACCGAGAAATTCCTGGAACCGGACGGCACGATGAGCCCCGAGATGATGGGCGATTTCCTGCATCCCGGCGATAAAGGTTATGAAATCTGGGGCGAGGAAGTGACGCCGTTCGTTGAGAAATGGGTGTATCCGGACGGCGTGAAGTAATTCGCGAGGCAGGTGTGGCCGAGTTTTAAGTGTTTATGAGCCGGGGGAGGCATTCTTCTCCCGGCTCTGCTTTTTTATGTGGATTTTGGGTCATTTTGGGACGGAATGGAAAATGATGCACCGGGTGTGGCGGATTTTTTGCGGGTGTGCCTGTGTGAGCGTGATGGCCGGGGTTCTGTGCGCGGAAGATGATCCCGGCACGTACCCAGGGCGTGAGCCGGACGCGCTGTGGCGGGCGGCGGCGGAAGCGAGAATCGAAAAACACCGGAAAGGCGATTTCCGTATTTTCGTCACGGACACGGAGGGAAATCCCGTGCCGGGCGCGAAAATCCGGGTGAAAATGACGCGGCATGCTTTCGCGTGGGGGTCCGCCGTGGCGGCGTGGTGCGTGATTTATAATGAGCCTGACAGGGAGTGTTACCGGCGGTACGTGGTGGAAAATTTTAACCGCGTGACACTCGAGTATGACCTGAAATGGCCGGAATGGGAGATGGAGGAGCGCCGGTGGATGGTCGGCGGGGCGATTGACTGGCTGAGGGAGGAGAAAATCGAAATCCGCGGCCACTGCCTGGTCTGGCCGGGGTGGCAGTGGGTGCCGGGGCGTGTTCGGGAGCTGAAAGAGGAGCCGGGCGCCGCGGAAAAAATCGCGGCGACGGTGCTGGCGCATATTCGGGAGGAGGCCGGGGCGCTGGGGGGGCGGGTGTGTGAGTGGGATGTGGTGAATGAGCCGTATTCGAATCATGAAGTGCTGGACGCGGTGGGGCTGGAACAGTTGGCCCAGTGGTTCCGGGAGGCGAAAACCGCGGACCCGCACGCGCGGCTGTACCTGAATGATTTCGGAATCCTGACGGAAGCCGGGCGGGACGTGAAGCACCAGGAGGCGTACGCGGACACCATCCGTTTTTTGCAGGAACAGGAAGCGCCGCTGGAGGGAATCGGGATGCAGGCGCATTTCACTCCGCCGCTGACGCCGCCGGCGCGGGTGGTGGAGATTCTGGAGCGTTTCGCCACTTTCGGACTCCCTATCCAGATCACGGAACATGACATTCACACCGCGGATGAGCAGCTCCAGGCGGATTACACCCGGGATTTTCTGACCGCCGCGTTCAGCCACCCGGCCGTCAGCGGCATCCTCACCTGGGGCTTCTGGGAAGGGCATCACTGGCAGCCGGAGGCGGCGCTGGTGCGGAAAGACTGGACACTGAAGCCCGCCGGGGAAGTGTGGCAGCGGCTGGTGAAAACACAGTGGTGGACGGACACGGAAGCCGCGGCGGACGAAAACGGCCGGTGCACAGTGCGTGGATTTCTCGGGGATTATGAAATCACGGCGGAACACACGGGAAGGAAAAAAAGCGTGACCGCGAAACTCCCGCCGCAGGGCGCGGAAGTGCGGATCACATTATAACGCATTTCGCTTTTTGTCGGGGCACAGAAACAGCAGCCGGGAATGAAGCGGAATGGAATGACGCGCAATGACCGGATAAAAAGGGCAGGTGTTTTCCCACTTTTATCCGGCCATTCCGCTGCGCTTCATTCCCGGCTGCTGTTCTTGTGGCAGGCATCTTACGCGCCGTTAACGGAAAGCACATTACTTCCGCCGGCCTTTTTTTCCGCCCTTTCCGCCTTTCCCACCGGATTTTTTGCCGGAGGACTTCTTCTTGCCTTTCGGCTGGATTCCCTGAAACTTCCCGGGCTGATTCGGGTCAAAAAACGCTTGCGGGCCGGCATTCCGGCGCGGTTTGCGCGGACGGGAAACGTCTTCCCACTCGCCGTCTTCTTCCGCTTTCGCACGTTCCGCCGGGTCCAGCCCTCCGCGCAGCGGCTTCAGCGGCACACCCCGGGAGAGCACGTCCAGGAGCCGGAACTGAATTTCCCGCCGGTCGGGGTCAAGCACGTCGACTTTCACCAGCACCTGGTCTCCCAGACGGTACTGATTATCCCGCCTCGCGCCGCTTAAAACCTGGGCGCCGACGGAAAATCGGTAATCGTCGGCCGGGAGGGATTCCGTGCGGATGATGCCTTCCAGGGGGTATTCTTCGCACTGGACGAAAATACCGTACCGGGCCACGCCGACGATTCGCGCTTTCATCTCCATGTCCGCCTGCGTTTTAAAGAAGTTCAGCATTTTAATGCGGATCAGCTCGCGCTCGGCCTCCTCCGCCCGCTGCTCACAGAAGGAAAGATGCTTGCCTTCATCGAAAACGCGACGGTAATTGCGTTTCGGCGACTCGCCACGGAGGTAACTCTCCAGCTGGCGGTGCACGGTCAGGTCCGCGTACCGCCGGATGGGGGACGTGAAATGGCAGTAACAGTCACTGGCCAGGGCGTAATGGCCTTCCTCTTCCGGGGAGTATTCCGCCCGCTGCATGGCCCGCAGCACCGCCTGGTGCACCGCGAATTCCTTCTCCGTGCCGGCCGTTTTTTCCAGCAGCCGCTGGAGCTGAAAGCGATCTTCGCCGTCATCGAGATGGACGCCCATGTCCCCGAGAAACTGCGTCAGCGCGTCAATTTTGGAAATCAGCGGCGGGCGATGAATCCGGCGCTGCACGTTCGCGCTCATGTCCGAAAGCGTTTGCGCAACAGCCTCATTCGTCGAGACCATAAACTCCTCGATCATCTGGTGGCTTTCCGTGTTCTCCTCGCGCTTGACGCCGGTGACGTTCCCGTCCACATCCATCACGATTTTAATCTCGGGCAGGTTCATCACCAGCATTCCTCGGGCGCGGCGGCGTTCGCGCATGATACGGGCAAGCTTGCGGAAAACGGTGAGCATCTTCCGGGCCTCCTCGGGCAGCTCTTCTTGATCGCCGTCGAAAAAGCGATCCACCTGCTCGTAATGCAGGCGGTACCGGCTCTGGATGACGGAGTCGCAGATGTGAACGTTCACGCACAGGCCCAGCGGCGTGAGCTCCTGAAAAACAGATTTCGCCAGCCGCCATTTCCCGGGCTGAAGACTGGCCAGGCCGTTCGAGAGAATCTCGGGCAGCATGGGAATCACGCGGTCGGGCAGATAAACGCTGTTGCCGCGGCGGCGTGCCTCACGGTCCGTGGCAGTGTCCGGCCTCACAAAATGCGAAACGTCGGCGATATGCACGCCCAGACGGACGTTGCCCGTGGGCAGAATCTCAACGGAAATCGCGTCGTCGAAATCCCGTGCGTCGATCGGGTCGATCGTCAGGATGGGCAGCTGTGTAAGATTTTCGCGCCCGGCCAACGGGCTGGTCAGGGTTCCGTCCGAGACCGCCGCCTCATCCTCCAGCAGCGCACGCGCCCCCCGTGGCGTTTTTTCCGCGTTTCGCCACGCTTCCTCCGGGGTCATGGTGGAAAGCGACTGCTCCCACTGCTCATAACGCTCGGCCTGCACCCGCGCCTCGGTCATCACGCCGTCCTCGAAACGCTCGGGGAGATTATACTGGCGGATGATGGAAAGCGTGTCCGTCTCCGGCTCGCCCCGCGGCCCGAGCACCTCCGTAATGACCCCCTCGCCACACCGCCAGGGATTCGGGAATCGCACCATATCGATGACGACTTTATCCCCCTCCTTCACCCGGTTCGCGGAGGCGTCTCCCACGTGGATGGCGTCCTGGAAAATTTTTCCGTCGATTTCCACCCAGCCGATCTGATTTTTCTCGTAATACGTGCCCACGAAAGAACGCGTGGCCCGCTCCACGATTTTCATGATCACGCCGCTGCGGTTTTTGCCCCGCTGTTTCGTGATTTTCACGGAAACCAGGTCGCCGTTGGCCGCGTCCAGCATGTCTTCGGCGGCGATGTAAATGTCATCCGATTTATCGTATCCCTGCGTATCATCGCCGGGAAGTTGCAGCAGCCGGACGAAACCGTAACCGGCGGGGTTCCGCTTAAAATGGCCCACCACCTGGCCGCTCTGTCGCCGCGCCTCGCCAGTGGGGAAGACGAGATGCCCCGAGCCGAACGTGACCAGCTCCTGCTTAATCATCCGCTTCACCAACAGTCGGAATTCGTTAAAATCCTCTTTCAGGATGCCGATCTGCTGGGCGAGCTGCTGCATTTTTACAGGGACATACTGTGGCCGGGCTACCCACTGGAGGACTTCTTCGCGCGTCACTTCGGGATTTAGCATGATAAGATTCCTTTTATCTTTTGTTTATTTTCTGTATTTTACGCGGTTTTCCAGATGAATCCCGCAAATTCTCTTTCATCGAGTATACAAAAAATAAAATCCCCCTGCAAGCATCTTTTGTTTCCCTGTGACGAAAAAAAGTTTTTTGTCGAAGAAACCATGCTGTTTTTGAGAAATATTAGGGTGGATACGCGTTTTTCCTTGACTTTCGGGCGAAAGGGGTTAAACTTGTATTAGGCACCATTTTCTCATTTAAAGGCGTAACATGATCGACTGGAACCCGCTGTTGGCCGTGCTGGCGGACAAAAAACGTATTCTCATCACCACCCACGCCCGCCCGGACGGCGATGCGCTGGGCTCCGAGCTGGCCATGTGCCTGGCGCTGCGAAATCGCGGGCAGGACGCGATTATCGTGAATGTGGACCCCGTGCCGGCCCAATTCGATTTCATTGGCGAAGACCGCAGCCTGTTCCGCATTTTCGGCACCGAATTCCCGGAATCGCTTTTCGCGGAAATCGATCTGGCGATCATCGTGGACACCTCCGCCAAAAAACAGCTTCCCGGCATTTATGACGCCCTGACCCGGAATAACATTACGCTGGCGGTGATCGATCATCACAGCGTCTCGGACCATCTCACGGCGGAGACGTTTCGGGATGCGGCCGCGCCGGCCACGGGCTGTATCATCATGGACTTTTTTGAGTTCGCGCGGCTGGAAATCACGCCGAAAATCGCGGAATACCTGTTTTTGGCCATCTGCACCGACACCGGCTGGTTCCGTTTTCCGTCCATGAAGCCGGAGACGTTTTTGCAGGCCGGGAAGTTGATGGGACGGGGTGTGGCCCCCGCGGTGATGTATTCCCGGGTGAATGAAAGTTACCCGTTCGCGCGGACGAAATTGATCGGCGTTTTCGCCACGAATGCCACGCCGGAAGTGGACGGGCGGATGATTTATTCGTGGATTACGAAAGAAGATTTTAAACGCTGCGGTGCCGATTATTCGGAAACCACGGACATGGTAAACCTGCTGCTGAGCACGAAAGGCGCGGAAGTGGCGGTGGCGTTCATGGAGCATGAAAACGGCGTACGCATCAATTTTCGTGCCAGTGGCGAAGTAAATGTGGCGGAAATCGCCCAAATTTTCGGTGGCGGCGGCCACGTAAAAGCCTCCGGCGCGTTCATGGAAAAGCCGCTGCGGGAAACGATTCTCGCCGTCCTTGACGAAATACGGTCCAGGATGGTAAAATAAACATATAACGTCATTTCCATTTATCATAATGAATCATAAAGGACAGAGCTCATGAGTAAGACCCCTGAAAACCCGGACATGAAAAAAGAGAAAGAGAAAACGCAGGCATGTGAATGCCCGCAGGAAAAGCCCACGCTGGATGAGCTGCTGGACACCGGTCGGCGAGGTTTTCTGACGCAGGCGGGAACCGTCATTCTCGGCGCAGCGGCAATCTGCCCGGCCGTGGCCGCCGCCGCCAGCACTTCCCTGAACCCGATTCGTGGGCTTTTTAAACACACCGCCTCATGCGGAAGCGGCTGTGGAAAATCCGCCGAAAACACCCACACTTCCGGCACCGGAAAATCATACCGGGTGGGCACCCTGGATCAGCTCGCCGAAAACGGCGCACCCATGAAGTTTTCGATTATTGATGACATGCCGGACGGATGGGCGCTAAAAAAAGACGTTTCCGTCGGCGCGGTGTGGGTGCAGCGGCTTTCCGGCCGGGAGCTGCGGGTGTTCCAGGCGCTGTGTCCGCATGCCGGGTGTCCGATTATGTATGATGATAACATGAAGCGGTTTCACTGCCCGTGTCATGACGCTTTTTTCCAGCTTGATGGCGTTCGAGCGCCGGAGCCCTCCCCCAGCCCCAGTCCGCGGGACATGGACACGCTGGAGGCCACGGTGGCGGAAGACGGCGCGATCATGGTCGCGTTTCAGCGGTTTAAGGAAGGTACGCCGCTGAAAATCGCGGAAGGGTGAAAATGCAGAAACAAACATGGTAAAAGTTATTTACGTTTCCCATGTTTCTCGCACGAAATAATAAAATCATCATCTACCATAGTATATAAGGAATAAAAAATGCTGAAAACCTTCTTTCATTGGCTCGAAGACCGCACGGGCGTGTGGACGCTGCTGAAGAAAATCGGAAATCGCCCCATCCCTCTGGCCCTGATGAACCTGAAAATGTGGCCCGCGGTGATGTTTTTTCTGCTCATGATTCAGTTCATCACCGGATTCATCCTCTGGCTGCATTACAGCCCCAGTACACAGACCGCGTATGAAAGCGTCTTTTTTATTCAGTATTCCCTCTGGGGTGGCTGGCTGTTGCGCGGCATTCACCACTTTTCCGCCCAGCTTTTGGTGGGATGTGCGATTATTTATATCCTTTATCAGATCGTACGGAATACGTACCGGGCCCCGCGGGAAGTCGTGTTCTGGCTCTCGCTGATCCTGTTTTTCTGGGGGCTGGGCGCGTGCCTGACGGGGGACCTGCTCTGCTGGGACCAAAATAGTTACGGCGCCACACAGGTGCGGATTAAGTATCTTACCCAAATTCCGCTGATTGGCAATTATATTTATGCGCTGGTCACGGCCGGCGAGACGGCGAACAGCTTCACGCTGACCCGCTTCACGGCCCTGCACATCGGCGTTTTCGGCGGCGGAATGCTTGTGCTGATGCTCATTCACGCCGTGTGTGACGCCCGTGCGGAAACCAAAATCCTCCGGGAAGCCCTCCTGCCCGAAGATTCGGCGGCGGAAAAAACCGAAGCGGCTGCCCAGGCTTCCCTGCCCGTGGTTCGCTGGTGGGACACCCAGGCACTGATGAACGCCGTAGCGTGCTTGGTGATGATGTTTTTTGTGCTTTATTTAGTCTCCCACGGGAGTCCCGCAAAAATCGCCAGTGCGTTTCCGTGCGAAAAAGTGGCGACGCTCGAAAACCCCAGCGCAGGTCTGGAGTTAGGCGTCCATCTCGGCCCGCCCGCCGACACGGATCCCACCGTCGGTTTCAACACCGCCCGCCCGGAGTGGACCTTCCGCGGCTTGTATCAGTACACGCTGAATTTTTCCGGAAAAGCCTCAGAATTCGTGCTGATTTTCATTGTCCCATCCTGTGTACTCGCTGTATTCTTCCTCATGCCCTTTATCGGGCGCGTCAAATGGGGGTATTTTATTAATTTAGGGTACGCCGCTGTGCTGTGCGTGGTGCTGTTGATGCTAACACAAACTTCGTACAAAAAAGACGCCGCGAGTGTGGACTTTCAAACTGCGAAGATTACAGAACGTGAGGAAGCACTGCGGGTGTATCAGCTGACCATGGAGCGCGGCGGTTTGTCGCCGGGGGGGGCCCTGAACATGCTGAAATCAGACTGGGTAACCCAAGGGCCGAAGTTGTACGCGAAACATTGCGTCACTTGCCACCCCTTCACCCCCGGCCTGATGGATATCGCACTGGAGTCGGACGGCATGCAAAAAGGGCTAAAAGTCGAGCTTTCCTTTCCCACGCGAAAAATTATCCCGGCCCAGTCGCCGCTGGCCCCAAATCTTTACGAATATCCGTCTCGTGAGTGGATCGCCGGCATTTTTGACGCAAAATCCCTCACCAGCGACCGTTATTATGGCAAAACCGCCTTAAAAAACGGTTCCATGGCCACTTACGTCGCCGGAAACCTGAAGGATTATCTTGAAGATGAGTCACTTGGGACAGATGGGCTCAACGTAATCATTGACGCCCTTCACGCGGAATCCCAGCTTGCTGAGCCTCGACCACTGCTCGACTCTCCGGAAAGTGATGAATTCAAAAAACTTCCGCAGGGCATCAGCGAGGACACCATGTTCATGCTCACAGACTTTGGCTGCACCGGCTGCCACGTTTTTTATGATCAGGGAACGGGCGGCGCGCCGAATTTGACCGCGTATGGCTCGCCGTGGTGGACCCGCCGGGTAATTGCGGATCCGACGAAATTTTACCCCAAAAATGACCGAATGTTGGCTTATCACCCGGAAACGGAAGGATCGGACAAAAATCTTATGACGGCGGCGGAGCTGGACATGCTGGTGAAATGGCTGTATGACGGGGCCACGCCGAAAGCTTTACCCGCGGTGGAAGCAGCGAAAGAAACCGCCACCGTAGCCCCGGTGGAAACGCCCGCGCCTGCAGAAGCCGCTCCGGAAACCACGACGTCTGCTGTAACCGCTCCGGAGGTGACTGCATCGGCCGAAACGGCCACACCTGCGGAAGCTGCTCGGGAAACGGTCGCACCAGCCGAAACGCCTGGGCCCGCGGAAACTGCCGTGGAAACGTCCACGCCAGGTGAACACCCCCTGAGCCAAAGATAAAAACGCTTAGATTCATACATAATGCCTGCCCTCTTTCCACGGGGCAGGTTTTTTGTTTTTAAATCACAACAAGCAACTGGCGTTAAATTCAGCAAAATCACTACAGTTTACCAGTCATCATGCCGATGATAATAGAAACAAGCTATCAATGTGCCGTAAGACACAGTCGGGTTGGCGAATTTCAAAATTTAATCAACTTTAGTAGTGGAAAAAATTATGGAAAGCAGATTTAGCTTAAACGCGCAGATTACGAAGCCTGTTTCTGTCATGACAGATTCCGGCACACGTATTAACCGTCTCGATTTGACACGAGATCTTTGTGAACTGGAGTCTTTCGTCATGTCCCCAAAAAGCGGGGCGGCCCGACAAATCTCCATGCATGGAGAAAGCTTTCATCATACCTCCCAAAATGCGCAATTGCCGCAGATACGCGAGCCCGCCAGGAAAATTAACTTCTTCTCGCGAGGGTTTTTATCCGACGAGCCGTCGGCTGCACCTGCCGAATCGGAACGCAGCCTGCGAGATAAACGGACTTTTTTCGATAAAACCTCTTCCCCACGCATGCACGCCAATTCCCCCACTTTTGAAGACCGGGTGGCAATGGCCTCCTTACTGACAGAGAGCCCCGCCAACGATTCTTCTGGTGAGTTTCATTCGAGTGCAAAAAAAAGTCCCGCCCGGCGATCCAATCAATTCTTCGACATTCGCGCACCGAAAACGGAAACGCCGTCTTGGATATGGACACTTATTTCATTCGGAGCCTGCGGGACGGCCTGCGGAGCGGTTATCTTCGGCCAAGGATGCCTGGGAATGCCGATCTCCCCGGCCATCTGGAATCTGGGTGCCTCTGTGTTTGTGGCCGGGTGCATGATGTTCGCCGCAGCCGGGGCCTTCGCGCTGAAACGAAAAAGGGCTTTAGTCTACTAACTCCCCGTTTCGTTTCCAGATTTTAACTTCAAAGAAATCACAAAAAATGCGTAAATGGCAGTTGCTAAAAGACCGCAGTTTACGCATTATTGTTTTTTATCAGATTCTCACCCTTAATTTTCTTTCCTCGCCGCCCAGAGAAGCAGATTGCGAAAAAATTTGGCATAATCGCTTCCCACCTCCACAAATCCCGCGCCGGGAATCTCCTGAATGACTCGCTCTTGTCCCCAATCAACGAAGCCGCCGACCCAGTGCGGCGCGACGTCTGTGGCCAGCGCCGCGACGTTTCCACTGCCGAAAGTTCCCGTCACCAACAGGGGCATGGTGTCTTCCAGGACGATTTCAAAATCTCCCAACTCATCCCCTTCCCCCGATTTTAACAAAATCATCGCGAAACGCACTCCCTCCAGCAAAACCGTCGCGTCCTCTTTCGGCCAAAATGCGTTATAGCCGCCAATTCCCGGCGGAGTTTCCCACGGAAGGTCAGCCAAAATCGGATGCAACTCATGCTTCTGCGCGGGAATCATAAAAATGGACTGAGAAAAATTGCGCCGATCATCCATTTTCTCCATTTCCACAGGCAGCACTGGCACAAGCGGCGATTCATGGTATTCGCCAAGCCGCCCATGAAAACTCTCCCATCCGCCTAGCATTACCAGCCCTGCCCCATTTTCCACATTTCGCAGCATAAATTCCCAGTGCGCAGGGCTAAAATTTTTCGCCGGATAATCGCTCAGCACATAAGCGGCATATTCCGTTTCCAGAAAATCGGGTGACGGTACGGTGTCACTGCGAATATAATCATACGAAATTCCGTAGTGCGCCATGATGCCCGCGAGATACGCCGCTGCGGCGTTCAAATTGTCATCTCCAAGATAACAGATTTTGATTGATTTCCCCATGATTCAATCTCTCCCAATCCTCACTTTAAAATACATATATTATGCAATTTAGTCAAACAGTGAATCATATTTCCCCGGCTGAATGATATCAAAATCCGCCTCGCGAATATATTCCTGGGCCCCCGCCACCCTCTGCACTTCAATCAAAAGCTCGATCTGCTCCTGACTTTTATATTCCGCGATCCCCGCCAACTTTTTCTCCAGCAGCGCTTCGGGCGTACGGACACGGATGGTCGGCGGCGTGATAAAATCACTGTAAGTCGCGTATTCATACAGTTTCGGAATCCATTCCATCGCCGGACCCAATTCCGGCCAGATGCCGCCCTGAGCGTGAAAAATGCTGATCATCATTTCGCTGGTGGCCATTTTATGGTCGGGGTGAAGATCCGTCGGCGACGGAAGAAACAGGCGCGTGGGGCGAATTTTGCGTAAAATCCACACGTACGAATTTTGCACGCCAGAAGCGCCGCCGATAATCGTCGGGGCCTGACCATTTTTGAACCGTCGGCCCGCATTTTGGTAAAGGCTGCAATCTTCGAATTCCAAGCGATGAAGATTTTCGCGCGGCAATCCCATCGCAGCGAAGGAGGCGGCCGCCTCTTTTTCGCGTACTTCCGTAATCGTACAGCGGTGTTCCTCCCGACAATATCCCATGGAGCCGCTGGTGGTAATCACCGCATGCGTCTGAATCCCCTCCGCCAGCGCAGCTAGGAACGTCAGCCCTGCCCCGCAGACGATGTCATCATCATGCGGCGCAAGAAACATCCAACACTCGCGTTCCCCCTGCCAATCTGGAAAAATATCCTTCGCGCGATCCGCATGCAGCACCTGCCCATTCATACGACGATCATATTTTATGCCTGTTTCCGCCACCGCAAATCATCTCCCTCACGAATTTTCCGGCCATAAATAAAACCCGCCATCACACCGCATGAGGCGAATTCCTCACGCAGCATGGTGGCTCCGTCTCTTCATTATAACACCTCCCGCGACAAAAAGGAACGCTTCCTGCCTGAAAAACGTGATTATTTTAACAAAATAACAGAAAATCGCATCCTGGGGTTTACTCTTTCAGCGAGATACTTATATAATAATGGAAAGAAAATATCCGCTTGCATTATTGACACCGGAATAAAAAACGAGTAAACTGGAATTTACTTATTAGACACGATCTAATAGAGGAGGATATACGTCATGAAGTCGAATTTTACTTCGTGCTCCTGCGCGGGAAAGAACTTGGATAAGCTGGTGAAGCCAGCCGTCATGGCAATTTTAGCCCGCGGCTCGAAACACGGGTACGCCATTTTGAATGACTTGGCGGAAACCGGTTTTTTCGGTGAGGGGGAAGCCCCGGACACCAGCGGTGTTTACCGGATTTTAAAGGAAATGGACGCGCTGGGGCTGGTCACCACCCAGTGGGACCTGGCGTCACACGGCCCGGCCCGCCGTGTATACACCCTGACGGAATCCGGCCTGGCCTGCCTGCAATTATGGGACGAAACGCTGGAAAAATATCAGGCGCGCATTCAGCAGATACGTAATTTAATCGGGGAGGCGGCTCCTTAAAAATCGCCTCTCCACTTTCCGCGAATGAAAGGGGAAATATGGCGAGAGGCATTTTGAAGGAGATGACCGCCGAGTTTATCGGCACGTGGATTTTAGTTTTTTTCGGTACGGGGGTGGTGCATGCCGCCACGCTTACCGGAGCGCAGGGCGGGCTGTGGCAGGTGGCCGTGGTGTGGGCGCTGGCGATTACGCTGGCGATTTACGCCGTGGGCGCGATTTCCGGAGCGCACCTGAACCCGGCGGTGAGTATCGCGTTCGCGACATTCGGTAACTTGCCGTGGAAGAAAGTCGTGCCGTACATTCTCGCGCAGCTCGGTGGGGCCATTCTCGCGGCCTGCATGCTCTTTTTTCTCTTTAACGGGGCGCTGGCACATTTCGAAAAGCAAAATAATCTTGTCCGCGGCGAGGCGGGCAGTGAGCTTTCCGCGTGTTGTTTCGGCGAATATTTCCCGAATCCCGGCATTCAGAAAGCGAAAGCGTGGGAAGACAGCGTGGCCCCCATGCCCACGGCGATGGCCGGCGAGGCGATCGGCACCGCGTTTCTGATGTTCATGATTTACGCCCTGGTCGACAGCCGCCGGAAAGACGCGGCGTTTACTTCGGCGTTCGCCCCGATTTTCATCGGCCTGACCGTCGCGGTCTGTATTTCCATCATCGCGCCGCTGACCCAGGCGGGCTTTAACCCCGCGCGCGATTTCGGCCCGCGGCTGGTAGCGTATTTTGCCGGCTGGGGAGAAATCGCCATTCCCGGCCCGCGCGGCGGCTTCTTCACCGTATACATCCTCTCGCCCATCGTCGGCGCCATTTTCGGAGGGTGCGTTTACCGATTTTTCGTCGCAGACGCAAAAGATAATGCGTAATGCTAAATGTTAAGTGAAAAAGGAGAAATTTTATGACACAACTCATTTTAGTCGGCGGATTCCTCGGCGCCGGAAAGACCACACTGCTGTATCAGGCGGCGAAGAAAATCGCTCAGGGCGGGAAAAAGGTCGGGCTCATCACGAATGACCAGGCCACGGATCTGGTGGACACGTTTTTGCTTTCGGACACGGGCATCCCCACGAAAGAAGTTTCCGGCAGCTGTTTCTGCTGTAATTTTCCCGGATTTTTTGAGGCGGTGGATTCGCTGCGCGGAAGCGGCGCGGAGGTGATCGTCGCGGAGCCCGTGGGCAGTTGCACAGATTTAGTGGCGACGATTCTCCAGCCCGTGAAGAAAAATCACGCGGACGTACGGCTTTCCCGCTTCTCCGTCCTGCTGGACCCCACGCTCGTGCGGGAGGTGCTGGGTCTGACGCCCACGCTGCTGGAGGAGGATGGCGCGTACATCATCCTGAAGCAGATGGAAGAGGCGGACGTGCTCGTGCTGAATAAGGTGGACACGCTGGACGCGGTGGAGGAAGAATCGCTGGTGGCGGAGATCGAAAAGCGTTTTCCTGGGAAGCCGGTGACGGTGATTTCGGGGCGTGAGGGCACGGGCGTGGACGCGTGGCTGGAGATGCTCGCGGATGCGGAAGCACCGGTGGGGATGCAGAAAATTGATGTGGATTATGACCGTTACGCCCACGGCGAGGCGATTCTCGGGTGGATGAACTGCTCGGCGGCGCTGCGGTGGAAGGAGACGCCGGATGTGCCGAAATATCTGGAGACGCTTTTCGCGGCGATTCAGCGGCGGCTGGAGGCGGAAAAAATCGCCGTTGGGCACCTGAAGGCCACGCTGTATGAGGGCACGGTGTGCGGATTCACGAATTTAACGCACCTCGGCGGAACTCCGTCCGTCTGGACGCGAAACGTGCCGGCACATGAATCGCTGCTGATCCTGAACGTGCGGATTCAGACTTCCCCGGAGCATCTGGAGAAGCTCGTGCGCGAAGTCATGGACGCCGACTGCGCGGCCGTGGCGGAAGTCACCATCCGCGAGTTCCGCTGCTTCCAGCCCGGACGCCCGAATCCCACGTATAAAATCAGCGTGGAAGAATACGTGTAAACGGAACGAGAAATGAGGAATGAGAAATAAAGAAATGAGGGATTGCGCAAGCGTGTTCCATTCCTCATTTTTTCATTTCTCATTTCTCATTTTAAATGCGCCGGTTTCTCTTGATTTTCTTCGCGGGTGGAGTACAATAAAAGATGAAATAAAATTTGCTGCGGTAAGTTTTTGTGCGGATTTTTTCTTTTTTACCAGGAACCGGGCGGTGAGCGCGAATTTCAATCCATATCATTATTGGCTGGGGTATCCCGAATATTTTGTGCCGCGGAATTATTATGAAATGCTGGGAATTTCGCCGCAGGAGCGGGATCTGAACCGGATCGCGCACGCGGCGGACGGGCTTCTGATGCGGGTGCAGAACACGCCGCCGGGCGGGTATATGATGGAGTGGCAGCAGTTGCTGACGAATCTCCAGACGGCGAAAATGTGCCTGTGTAATCCGTCTTCAAAAGCCGATTATGACGCGAAGATGGGTTTTTCGCAGCCGCCGGGTGGTTTTGGCGGGGCGTCTTACGGGGCGCCCGTGCAGTCTGCCGCGAATTATTCGGGGAATGTGGCACTGCCGCCCGGAATGAGCGGGGGATACGGTAATGCGCCGCCGGTGCCGTCCGGGCCGAGTTATTCCACGCCGTCTGCACCGCCATACGCGCCGTCGGCCACGCCGCCTTATTCCCCGCCGTCCGGGGCGTCCTATTCTTCACCTGCCGCGCCGCCGTCTGCGAATTCCGGGGCCGGGTATGAGTATTCGAACCAGATTTCGAGTTATATGCCGAATGCCGGGCCGGGGAACGCTGCGCCGCCACCGTCCGCGCCGCCCGTGCAGCATTCGCCCGCGCCGATGGGGATGCCAGCCGCGCCGGTGTCTGCGTCTTCGCCGCCGGCCGAGGGAGCTGCTCCGCTGTTTTCCGGCCAGCCATCCGGTGCCCCCGCCGCAGCCGGCACTTCGGCGACCATGGCCGTGACGCGGGCGTACAAGAAAAGTCAGTCCCGTCAGCGGCTGGTGGTGTTTTTGCTGCTGGTGGTCATTCTCGGTCTGGTGGGATTCATTTTTTCCGGAAAATTATTCAAAAACGGCGAAGACGGCTCCCTCATTACTGTCGGCACGACGCACACCGGCGGGCCCATCACCGTCTCCGAAAACGGCGGCGATGACGGTGCGGCGCCGTCCACGGCCGGTGCCCCTGGCGGTGCGGGAAAAAGCGATAAAAATGGAAAAAACGGGAAAGGTGAAACGAAAGTGAAGCCCACCGGCGAGGCGCCGTCCCAGAATCCCGCGTTTCGGAAACTTTGCGCCGGCATTCGCGCGGATCTCGGCCAGCAGGATGTTTCGTCGGCGCGGGAACAGTTGGCGGAACTCGAAAAATTAGCGTCCACGCCGGCCGAAAAAGAAGAATTCGCCCGTCTGACCGCCCTGACCGAGAGCGTGGAAAAATTCCTGGACATTCTCGCGGACACCATGGGCCAATTTAAATCCGGCCAGGTAATTCACCTGAAAGATGAGAATGACGAGCGGGTGTCGGTGGTGGAGTCGAAGCGCGGCGAGCTGACCGTGAAACGGCAAGGGAAGAACGAAACGTATAAACTGGATAATCTCACGCCGGAGCGGGTGAATTTCGTTGTGGGGCGGATAAAGGGAAAAGACGCGGATTTTAACGTGCATTACGGGGCGTACCTGGCCATGGACACCTCCACGGACCGCGAGGCGGTGCGGAAAAAATGGCTGGAAGCACAGGCCATGGGGAAAGACGTTTCGCTGCTGCTGCCGGAGCTGGAGATACCTCAGGGCGGGGAAAAAGTGGTGGTTTCGCGTACCACCCGGAAAAACGCGGCGGCGGTGGCGGAGGATGTGGAAAGGGATGACACGGAAGAAGAAGCCGGCAGCGTGGACGTGGCGGTGAGTGACCCGGCTGCGGATGAAAACGGGGATGATGCCCCGGTGGCGAACGGAAGCGAGAAAATCAGCGCGGCCACTAAAAAACGCCCCACAGCTGGCGGCGCAACAGTGGCCGATAAAACTGTGGTGGGCGGAAACGGAGCCGGTACAAAAACGGCCGTCAGTACAGCGAGTAACGGGAAAAACGGGAAAAACGCCGGCAGCGCAGCAACGGATACTGCTGCAGATGACGCGAAAGACGAAGACCCGGCGGCGGATAAAAAATCGGAAGCCGGGGACACGTCCGAGTTTAAAAAACTGGCGCAGGCCGCGCGGGCGAGTATCGAGTGGAATGATGTGGAAGACGCGAAGCAGAAGCTCGCGAAGGCGCAGCCGCTGATTCGCACGCCGCAGGATCAGGCGGAGTGGGAGCGTCTGGATGCGCTGGCGGAGTATATGGGCGATTTTCTGGAGTGGGCCGGGAAAGCCATGGGGACGCTTCAGTCCATGGAGCAGATCACGATCGCCGGTGAGCATATCGGCGTGGTGGAATCCGGCCAGGGGCACCTGGTACTGCGGCGTTCCGGGAAGAATGTCACGTATTCCGTGGACTCGATTGACCCGGTGCTGGCGGATTTTTTGATCGGGAAGCAGGTCGAGAAGTCGGCGGATAACCGCGTGCTTTACGGGACGTACCTGGCCATGAACCCGGAGGGTGACCGCGCGAAGGCCCGGAAATTGTGGGAGGAGGCGGATGCCCTGGGTTTTGACACGAAATTTCTCCTGCCGGAGCTGGACGTGCCGCATGTGAATCCCTCGCGCCGTACGGGGGCCGGTGGCGGTACGCGTGCTGACGGGCAGTCAGCTGCGCGCGTTTCCATTCCCACGGAGGATGAGCGAAAGGCGGCCCTGGAAACCGTGAAGCAACTTTTCGCGAAAGATTATGCGAAAGAGTTGCCGGTGCCCCAGAAAGACGCGTTTGCAGATAAGCTGCTGAAACAGTCGTCCCAGAAAAAATACCCGGCCGCCCAGCAGTACGTCATGCTGCAGGAGTCGGCCCGCGTGGCCACCGAGAGTCAGCGTTATCTGACGGCGTACATGGCCCTTTCTGAAACGCAGCAGCGATTCTCGGAGAATACGTATGAGCAGCGGAAAGAGCTGATCACGAAAGCGGACGGGGCGGCTCGCGGCAGTCTCACGGCGGCGGAGGTGGCCGAGAGTGCGCTGCGACTGGGCGCGGAGGCTTACGAAAAACAGAACACGGCGGACGCGGAAAAAATGCTGAAAATCGCCCAGCCCCTGCTGAAAACGGCGAAAAAACCTCATTTAAACGTGGCGTATTCGCAATTGACGCAGAAAATTACGTCGGACCGCGTGGGACGGTGAGAGGAAACGAAAAAATGAAGGCGTGCGTGTGCGTCTTCATCCGAATCACGCTTTTCGCCCCGGTGCCATGATGGTTCATTGCGTCATGGCTTTTTCATTTCTTGTGGCCCCTTTTTTACCCCGATTTGAGGCGCGATCATGCTTTTCAAGACATTTTTTAACGCAGCATTTTTTTTCACGCTGATTTTCACCGGTACACTGCTGGCGGTGGATGCTGAATTACCCGAAAAACGGGTGGAGTTCACACGGGACTTCGCTCCGTCCGAGGGATGGGTGAAGAAGCCGGAAAGCCAGTTTCGCACGGAGATGTGCCTAAATGGGACATGGCAGTTCCAGGCCGTGCCGATTCCGGCGGGGTATGAATGGAATAAGGGGACGCCGCCGGAAATGGCGCCGCCGAAAGAGGATGCGTGGGACAAGACGCCGATTAAAATTCCATCGCCGTGGAACGTGAACACGTGGGGGAATGGCCGGAATGTGGGCGCTGGCACACCGCACCCGTACTGGCCCGACTCGGTGTATTATCCGTCTTATCCGGAAAGCTGGGATCACGTGCAGATGGCGTGGATGCGCCGGACGTTTACGCCGACGGATGAATTTTTTTGCCTCCGTGGGGCACAGGCACCTGCTGAAAAGCCTCTACGCTTCTTCCCTTTGCGCGTTCTACTCCATTTTGAAGCCGTTTCCGGCATGGCGGAAGTTTATCTGAACGGCAAAAAAGTCGGCGAAAATTTCGGACGCTTCCTCCCCTTCACGCTGGACGTGACGGATGCGATCAAGGTCGGCGAGGAAAACGAAATCCTCGTCGGAGTGCGTTCCCTGCGGCTTTACGACAAAATCAGTGAAAAATTCCCCAAAATGCGGACGCCGTACCCGCCCGGCTCGAACATGGATAATCTGAACGGCATCTGGCAGGACGTGTACCTGCTGGCGGTGCCGGCGGTGCGTGTGGAGGACGTTTTCGTGAAGTCGTGCGTGAGCCGGGACGTGCTGGAAGTGGAGGTGACGCTGCGGAATGACACGGCGAAAGACGCCCGTGTCACACTTTCCGGGGATGTGTTCCTGTGGATTAATGAAGCCGGCACGGACATCCTGGACGCCCCGGAACCGCGATGGCGGCTTGGCGAAAACGCGGCGATGACGCTAAAATCGGATGACGTAATCGCTGTCCTCGCCGGGAAAACCGCCACCGTGACGTTTTCGGAAAAAGTCGCCGGGCGGATGAAACCCTGGAGCATGGACACGCCGAATCTTTACGGCCTGGTGCTGGACGCGTACTCGCCGGATGTGTTTTATGATTTTGGCGGTCAAAAAATCTGGAACAGGGATGAAACCCAAGATGGCATGAAAACATACTCCGATAAAGTCCAAAAATGCGACACGAAATACACCCGTTTCGGCTGGCGGGAATTTAAAATCGTGGGCAAGAATCTGGAGCTCAACGGCGAGCAGGTAACGCTGCTGGGCGACCTGCTGCATCCGTTCGGGCCGTTCATTTCCTCGCGGCGGTACGTCTGGAGCTGGTACACCATGGTGAAGGAGATGCACGGCAACGCCGTTCGCCCGCACGCCCAGCCGCACCCGCGGATTTATGCGGAAATGGCGGATGAAATGGGGATCGCCGTGCTCGCCGAGACCGCGATGTTCGGCAGTTCCATCCAGCTTAATTTCGAAGAGCCGGCGGCGTGGCAGCGGTACGCGGAGCATTATAAACGCCTGATTCTGCGGGACCGAAACCACCCGTCCGTTTTCGGCTGGAGCTGGGGGAACGAGCTTTTCGCGATTTTCATTTACGACAAAAATATCACGCCGGCAATGACGGACGCGTGGTATGCGAAACTGGCAGAGTACGGCCGGGCGGGGATGAAGTATGACCCCACGCGGAACTGGTATTCCTGTGACGGCGACGAAGACGTCCGCGGCACGATGCCCGTCTGGAACAAACATTTTGGCCACGGCCTGCCGCCTGCTGGGGCGATTCCTGAAAATCTCGATAAACCGCTGATGATCGGCGAACAGGGGGGCACGTATTACGCCCGTCCAGGCCAACTCGCCGTCTTTAACGGAGACGCGGCGTACCGGGATTATCGCGGACGAAGCGAGGCACTGGCGATCGACGTTTACCAGAATATCGTGCAGGTGGCGCTACCGAAACTCGCGTTTTTCTCCCCGGCCGAAACGGCGTGGTTCGGCCTGGAGCACCTCCCTTACGGATACCGCGATTTCACTCGCCTGCCCACGAAAAATGACGGCGTATTCTTCACGAAACCGTTTCAGGAAAACACGCCCGGGGTTCAGCCCGAACGTCTGCCGCCGTACGTCGCCACGCTGAACCCCGGCTGGGACACGGATCTCCCGCTCATGCGTCCGCTTCCGCTTTTTGAAGCCCAGAAAGCCGCGCAAGACCTGCGTGGCCCGCAGCCCTGCGCGTGGGATAGAATTCCGCCCAAAGATGCGGAAGTGAAAACCGCAGCGCTGCCGGAAGTGCCACCCGTGACGCAAGTCTGTTTTCTCGGCGACCCGAACGGCGAGTTATTCGCCCGCCTGACCGCGATCGGCGTGCCGCTGGTACCGTTTAAGCCTGAAATGGCAGCGGACGACGCGGCGCCGCAAGCCATGATCATCGTGGACGGAAACACGTATGCCGGCACCAAGCAGGAAGAGGATGTTTTCAGCAAAACACGTAATTACGACTTCACCGTAACCACTTTGACGGATAAAACAAAGAAGCTTTCCGCAGTAACGCGCAAAGTCGAGTACAGTAATAAAAATCCCCGAAGTGCCATCATCATTTTTCGTGAAGCGGGCGATAATCCTCATTTAATGAAGTATCATCTTTATAACACGAAAGTCGTCGCGCGAACCGCTACGCAACTGACGCATACCGCGGATAACAATGCGCTTACGGACAACCTTTCCGCCGATGAGCTTTATTTTGCGGAAGAAAGCGGCGACCGTCACGCCATAAAATGCACTCTGGAGACAGGAGGAAAATTGGAGGCCGCCAAGAAAGACCTCCTGACCGCCGCGACGGTGGACTGGAGTCTCTTTAACGAGAGTCCCGAGGCAGCGAAATGCGCAGCCGTGTGCCTTTACGAAAATCTGGAAAAGCCGTCCGGGGCGGCATTGGCGTGTATCGAATACAATAGATGCCACCCATTTTACGTCACCACCATCGACGTCATTCCCGAATCGCCGAAAAATGTCGCGCTGTGGAAAACGCTACTGGGGCGCGTAGGAGTGCAGTTCGTCCCGCCACCGGCAGAATGGCTGGTAAAGAACGCGGAACGAGGTCAGCCGGGAGCCCAGTGGAAATACACTACGGCAAAACCGGCCGAAAACTGGATGACGACGGAGTTTGACGACGCAAAATGGCAAACAGGCCCGGCAGGTTTCGGCACCGGCGTGCCGGGCGTGGAAGAAAGTGCCACCCGCTGGGACTCCGACGACATCTGGCTGCGGACGACGTTCGAAAGTGACGCCGCGACGCCGTTTTCCGAGCTTTTCCTCAGCGTGTACCATGACGAGGAGGTGACGATTTATCTTAACGGCGAAAAAGTGCTGCACCGCACGGGGCACATCTCGGAGTATCGGCGATTTCCGCTCGGCACACCCGACAAAAAGCTGCGGAAGGGCAAAAACACGCTGGCCGTGCACTGCCTCCAGACGGCGGGCGGGCAGTTTATTGATGTGGGCCTGGGCATTTCGTCGGGCAAGAAAACAGCGGAGCGGAAAGAGCATAACCTGCTGATGGACGGGCCGCCGGCGGAGTGAAAAAAATACCGCGGCGTGAGGCAAAAGAAACCTCGCGCCGCGGTGATCGTTAACACATTTTTCGTTTACGCCGTCTTTTTCCGCAGGACGAACAGGCCGAAAGCGCCCAAGAGCAGCATCACCCATGTGCCCGGCTCGGGAACGGCCGCGTTTTCCTGGAGGCCGATGCCGCCGAGAAGCTGGAAATCACCGGTGCCCAACGAATCGTGGGAACCGTACGCCGCCAGCAGCTCGATGTTCGGCAAATCGGATGTATTGGCATATTGCAGTTCCAGGTCGAACCACCCGGCTTCGTCGATATAAAGCACATCCAGCAACGTGCCGGCACCACCTTCCATGATGACCGCGCCGTCAAGTAGCAGTCGGAACATGTCGTCGCTGTTGATCGCGAGCGTGTAAAACCCGGAGTACGGCATGTTCACGGTGATCCCCGCCTGAAGGGCGAAGGCGCCGGGCGTTTCGCCGAAAATGTCGGTGTTCGTACCGTCGAAATCAATCGTCGGGGAGGTCTTGCTGAAAATCTGCGTTCCGTTGGTGATCGCATCGGCCAGGTCGGCCAGAGAGCTGATCGCTCCATTCTCGAAGCCTTTGAGCGTGTACGCGGCCGCCTTGATGGGATCGTTCAATTCGAGCATCGTGGAGTTCTTCCGGTTGTTGTATGCGTCGACCATCGTCTGCGTCGGGGCGAACATCACGCTCCGCACCTGATCAATCCCGATTTGGCCCCAGTCCCCGGTCGCCTCGTCGCGCAGCCGCAGGTAAACAGGCCGGTTCTGGATGTCCTTCAGACTCCAGAAATCGTAGCCGAACGTGTTTACCATTTCGCCGACGGCGCTGTGGAGAACTTCGTTCGTTTTCGCGTCGACCAACTCGAATCCCAGGTTGCTGTCAGTGCCGCCGGCGACGAGGAATTCGATGATGTCGCCCTGGGCCAGGAAAGCTTTCGAGCGTAGCATGCCGGTTGTGTTATCCACACCGGTCGTTGCCTCGCTGCCGGCCACCGTCGCCGTGCTGCTGGTGAGGAAACCTTTATCCGTGGTGAGCGTGCCAGTGGTGTCGACATAATGCGCGGTTTGTCTTCCATCACCCAGATTACCGAGCGTGAAATGGGTTACCGTGTCGGAGATTTTCGCGCCGGTGGCGTCGGTTTCAAACCAGCCATGGAAATTCCCGGCGGTGTCGAAATTATAATCCTGCAGCACGAGGTGATGCTGGGCGGCGGTAGTGATCGCCGAAGCGGCCCCTAAATTGGTGGAAAATTCCGTGATCCCGGACCAGGCCCAACCGCCCGTCTGGCGGTCGATGCCCACGACCATGATCTGGTGTCCGTCCATGTTATTGAGCGTTACAGCATGCGTCGTCACGTTGTCACCCTGATTGGTGTTGGTGACGGTGATGATGTTCCCACTCCCATCACGGGCGAAATCACCGGCCGTCATGTCCCAGATCGCGAAACCTTCGCCGCCGTTGGTTCGGCTGCTGAATTTTCCGGCCGTTTGCAAAAGTTGCTGAACACCGCCGGTGAGGGTGAAGGAAAAATCGACACTGTTGCCGTGGAGCACAAACTGCGGGCCCCAAACCATACCGGTCACGGCGTCCGCATCCGCCGGGGCGTAAATGTTACCCGGGTTGTTATACGAATTCACCGACTGCCCGGCACCGCGTGCCGTGCTGGCGAAAATGTTTACGCCGCTGCCGTTATACCATTCGTCGGCGTTATAATGCTCGGCGACACTGTAGGAAATTTTGTTATTGCCCGCAAGCGTCGCGGCTTCGGCGGCGCTGACGGCGTGGTTGGTGATCTGGAAGTTGTACATGTTGCCGTTGAGAAGCCGATCGCCCAGCGCCGTGCCTAGCGTAATCGCCGCGTTGCCGACAAAATTGGCCTTTCCGGACTGCGTCGCGTCCAGTTGGCCGTTGAGATAAATCGACTGCGTGCCGGTGGTGGCATCAAAAGCAAACGTGGCGTGATACCATTTCCCCGTCTCTAAGGTCGTGTTGCCGGCCACGTCGTTGCTGAAGAATCCCATGAGCAGTTTCTCGTCGCGGACGACAAAATGAGCCGACAGGTTTGTGCCATGCCCCGGATTGACGCCGAACAGCGCCTGGTCGTTGGCCAGGCTATCAAGCTTAAACCATGTAGACACGGAGAACGAACCGTCGATCATGTCCATCCCCGGGGAGGTCATGACGCCGGAACCTTGCAGATAATCGGTGTTGTCGCCGACGAATTTCGTGCCTTCCATCCAAGAGCTTTTCAGTTGCGAATCGGCCCCCTTGACGCGCGTCAGCGCCAGATCAGGCAGAAAACTGTCGGCCGAGGACACGGCGTTGGCTGAGGCCAGCGAGTATTTCATGGTTTTGTCGGTGTGGTCCGAGGCGGTGAGGATGTTGGCCGCGGTTCCGCCGTTGAGTTGGGCGACCTGGGCCGGCGACAACGCGCCTTTGAAGTACGCGACGTTATCCAGCGACGGGCCCCCCGCCCGCGCGGTAGTGACACCACCGCCGGGGACTTCCCGGGCGCCGAACATCAGATATTCTCCCTCGCCGCCGCTGGTTAGGTTCGTATCCGCCATGCGGTACACCAGGTTGCCGTCCATATACAGTTCACGATATCCCAAGCCGTAAACTCCCACAAGGTGGTGCCAGCCGCCGTCGTAGAGGTTGTATGCGGCGCTGGGCACCGGGCCATCGGCGTTCATATTCCTGCGGACAGTGAAGCTCGGACCGTTGTTCACGCCGTGCTGGCGGAGCTGATAGCCGTAAGTTTCGCCTTCTTTGGCAAGGAAAATACTCCAGCTGGCATCACCCTGCGGTGCGGCAGCAAGGTTGGTATTGACCCACATGGAAACGCTGAAGGGCTGGCCGCCGTTGTCATACGTGCCGAGATAGGACAGGGTTTGGTCGGCCCGGTTGGCTGTGCCTTCAATGATCGCGTACGCACCGGGGTCGAGCTGGAGATATTTCCCCGTATCGCCCGGAATGGCGGTTTGATTGAGAAAACTGTAGCCGCCGGTGATTGTGCCGAAATGGTAATTGCCGACGGTTTCGAGGAACGAAGCGGTGCCGTCGACACCATCGTCGAACGTCCAGTACCCCAGCAGACTCGTCGCGGCCTGCACCGGTGACGCCAGCAACAACGCCAGCGCCGCCATCCAAAGCAAACAGCGGAACGCGCCGCGGCGGGTTTTGCCCAGATGATTTATTTTCTTCGTCATATCGATTCTCCGTTACGAAAATGAATGCGATCCCCCAAGGGAAAATTTGCATATTACCATTACTATAAATATATAGTATATATTTTGCCATGATTTCCCTTTTTTGTCAATCAAAATTCGTGGTTTTTAAGGATTTTCCTCTGATTTTCCCAAGAAACCACAGCTGGAAAATGGGGCAAAGCGCAATGACCGGCATTCCAACCTTAAAATTTTCGCTATCCCTTGGGTCGGTCATGAAAATTAGGTATAATTTCCGTTAGAAGTTAGGCCATTTTTTTATCCATTTGGACACAAGAACAGCAGCCGGGAATGAAGCTCAGCGAAATGACCGGATAGAAGTGGGAAAAAATTCGGCAGTTCGATCCGGTCATTGCGCTGCGTTACATTCCCGGCTGCTGTTCTTGTGCGTCACTCCACAGAAGAATTACCGATTTCGCGAGGAAACCATGAAACGCACGACAAACCGCCTTTTTTGGGGGCTATTTTTGACGCTGTTCCTTTTTCCGGCAGTGGGAAACCATTCCGCGGGCGAGGAGGATCCCGCCGAGAAGCAGTACACGCAAATTCGCGAAGGCCATCTGCCGAAGATCGCGCAGTATGAAGCCGAGAGTGTGACGAATCCGCCGCCGCCGGGCTGCACGATGTTCGTCGGCAGCTCGACCTGGACGGGCTGGGGAAAGACGTTTGACAAGGATTTCGCGGGCATGAACGCCGTCAATCGGGGCTTCGGCGGCGCGATCATCCCGGAATGGCTCCTTGCCATGGACACGCTGGTGACGCCGCACAAACCGGCGCGGATTTTCTTTTTCTGCGGCACGAACGACGTCGCCGCCGGCCACAGCGCCCAGCGCGTCACCGCCGATTTTCAGGCCTTTCTCGCCAAACTCCGCGAAACGAACCCCGACTGCAAGGTCTTTTTCGTCTCCGCAACGAAAACCCACTCCAGGCGTGCGCTGTGGCCGAAAATGGACGAACTGAACGCGGCCGTGGCGGAACTGGCCGAGACGGACCCGCGTCTGACGTTCCTCGACCTCAACGCGGTCATGTATGGCGAAAACGGTGAAATCCGCGAGGAACTGTACCAGGCCGACCGCCTGCACCTGAACCGGGAAGGCCAGAAAGTGTGGATCCCGGTGCTCCGCAAGGCGTACGAAGACTCACTGAGAGGGCAACTGTAATGATTGTCAAGTGTTAAAAGTGAAAAAGTTGAAAAATTATGAAGGTTGTTGCCATTTGGTTCCGTTGCGGAGCATGGTGTTGAGGGTGACGAGCATTTTGCGGACGCAGGCGGTCATGGCGACTTTGTAGGACTTGCCGGCGGCGCGGAGGCGGGTGTAGACGGCGTGCAGTACGGGGTTGAAGCCACGGGTAACGGAGGAGGAAATGGCGGCGAAAATCGTGCGGCGAACGGGGGCGCGACCGCCTCGGATGTGACGTTGGCCGCGGTGGCGTCCGGAGTCGCAGTTCATCGGCGCAACTCCTGCCAGCGACGCGACTTGCGCTTTGTTCATGCGACCGAGTTCCGGCAGTGCGACGATCAATGTTCGGGCAGCCTGCGGGCCAATGCCGGGCACGGAGCGGAGGATTTCCTCCCGCGCTTGCGACTCGGGATCGTCGCGGATGAGCTTGTCGATGGCGGCTTCCACGGCGGCCAGTTTTTGCAGGCAGGTGTCCAGCACCGCCTGAATTTCCTTCACGACGAACGCGCTTCGGGCCTGTTTGAGCTGGGTTTTCAGTTTGGCTTTTTGAAGCGTCAACTGACGATGCCAGCGAAGTAATTCGTCGAGCTCGACCTCGCGCTGGCTCGGCATTTCATGGGCTTCGGGCGACCGCTCGGCGGCGAATTCGGCGAGGAGTTTCGCGTCGACCTTGTCCGTTTTCGCCAACTGCCCGCGACTGACCGCATAAGCACGTGTCCATCGTGGATTGACCTGGTGGAACGGGATGTCGGCATGGCCCAACGCCATCATCAACGCGTGTTCGTAGTTCCCGGTCGCCTCGAAAATCACCAGCGTCGGCTTGAGTTTTCGCAGCATCGCCACCAGTTTTTTCAACCCGTCGGGATCGTTCGCGTACTGGGCATGTTCGCCGCTTGAGTTGACGTAAATGTCCAGCATGGCTTGACTTACATCAATCCCGACAACAACGTTCGGCGTTGTTTTTTCAGCGTTTTTTTGGTTTTTCATGATAGCATCCCTTCCTTGTGAATACGAGCTCGCGGCTCCAGCAACTGTTCGGGCTTGAAATCATGACGGCGGGTGTCCCGCTCATTTTCGATGTGCTTTCGCCATCCAGAAAGATACGACATCACCGCCGCCCGCCGCCCTTTTGCTCCCCCCATGCCTGCGGAGGCGGGGGAGCAAAGGCGGCTACCATAAACGTAATTTTAACATTTTTAAACCCGCGAGGGTAGATACTGGATTATACAAG
>JAVBLI010000020.1:0-135735 GCA_031553595.1 Thermoguttaceae bacterium
CTCCGTAAACGCTGTATCCGCACCCTACCCGAACTCCAGGGATTCCTGCTGACCTCCCCTCAACTTTTCACCCCAGCCGAGTGGTACAACTTTTTCACCCACGCCGGGTATGTGAGTGCATAAATTAGGGAAATGCTCTAGCGAGGCTATCTGCCAGCAAAATTCTTCACAAAAACCCATCCCCCCACAGCCCGTACCGCATCCCCACTCAAGAAATCCGCGAAAATCAAAAGCGGACAGGGGCCCTTGCGACGGCGGTGAAAAATGGTAAAATGAAAAGTATCTTTTTGGGCCATTTACACTATTATATATAGAAAGAGATCCACGTGTCTGATTCTCCCGACCTGCCCGGCTTCCCGCCGGAAGACGATGAAAACAACTTCCCCGAAAACGCCAACGAAGCGCAAAATTCCGAGGGCGGCGATGCGCTGCCAGAGGGCGTTCTGGCGGACATCCACCACGGCGGGCGGATTCTGGAGCTTTCCGTCGCCGAGGAGATGAAAACCAGTTATCTCACGTACGCGATGAGTGTGATCATCAGCCGGGCGCTGCCCGATGCGCGCGACGGCCTGAAACCTTCCCAGCGGCGTATTCTCGTCGCCATGAACGACTTGAATCTCGGCCCCGGAAGCGGGCGTATCAAGTGTGCAAAAATATGCGGCGACACCAGCGGTAACTATCATCCCCATGGCGAGGCGATCGTTTACCCCACGCTGGTCCGCATGGCCCAAGAGTGGAACATGCGTTACATCCTGGTCGACAAGCAGGGCAACTTCGGCTCCATTGCCGGCCTGCCCCCGGCGGCGATGCGGTATACCGAGGCCCGCATGTCGAAATTCGCGGCGATGATGCTCGAAGACCTGAAACTCGACACCGTGGACTATACGCCGACGTACGACGAGCGGAACGAAGAGCCGACGGTGCTGCCGAGCAAATTCCCGAACCTGCTGGTCAACGGGGCGAACGGAATCGCGGTCGGTATGGCGACGAGCATCCCGCCGCACAACCTCAAGGAAGTCTGCAACGCGCTGGTGCTTCTGATCGACAAACCCACGGCGGGTCTGCCGGAAATCATGGAATGCATGCCGGGGCCTGACTTTCCGACGGGCGGCATCATCTGCGGCCGTGGCGGCATTTACCGAGGGTACATGACGGGCCGCAGCACGCTGACGGTGCGTGCCCGGGCGCATATCGAGGAGATGAAAAAAGGGAACCGCAGTCGGATCGTGGTGACGGAGATTCCGTATCAGCAGGCCCGCGACCGCGTGGAGGAGCGCATCGCCGAGCTGGTCACGACCGGGAAAATCGAGGGCATCTCCGCCATTCGCAACGAAAGCGATCTCAAAGAACCCGTGCGGCTCATTCTCGAGCTTAAGCGCGACGCGGACCCGAACGTGGTGCTCAATCAGCTTTACCAGTTCTCGTCCCTGCAGGACAGTTTTTCGATCATCCTCCTGGCGCTGGTCGACGGCAAGCCGCGGGTGCTTTCGCTGAAGGAAATGCTTGAGGAATTCCTCCGGCACCGCGTGACGGTCATCCGCCGGCGGACGCAGTTCCTGCTGATGAAGGCCCGGCAGCGGAAGCACACCGTGGAAGGCCTGATGCTCGCCCACGCGAACATCGACGAGGTCATTCGCACGATCCGCACATCGAAAACGCAGGCGGAAGCGAAGCAGCGGCTGCTGACGGAAATCCGCTGCCCGGCGGCGTTGATCGAGCGGGCCCTGGGTGACGACGGCTTCAAAAATTACACGCTGGAGTATGGCGTCCGTGAGGAGTATACGCTGACGCCCGTGCAGGTCGACGCGATCCTCCGCATGACGCTGGGCCAGTTGGTGAACCTCGAGCAGGAAAAGCTCGGCGACGAATACAACAACCTCCTGGCCGACATCCGGGAGTACAACCGCATCCTGTCTTCGGACGACAACATCCGCGCGATCGTGCGGGACGACCTGGTCGAAATCCGCGACAAGTACGGCGACGCCCGCCGCACGGCGATTGAAAGCGTGGACCTGGAAGCGACGCCCGAGTCGCTGATCATGGAGGAAAACATGGTCGTGTCGATCACGGCCGGCGGGTACATCAAGCGGACGCCCACGTCCACGTACCGTGCCCAGCGCCGCGGCGGCAAGGGCATGAAAGGTGCGAAGACGAAGGACGCCGACCCGATCGAGCACCTGATCGTCGGCAGCACGCACGACTATCTGATGTTCTTCACGAACCGCGGGAAGGTGTACTGGCGGAAGATTTACGACATCCCTGAGGCGGCGCGGGATGCGCTGGGCCGGGCGATCGTGAACCTGCTGGCTCTGGACAAAGATGAGAAAATCGCGGACTGCCGAGCGGTGCGGGATTTCGACCGGCCGGATCATTATCTGGTCATGGCGACCGCCAACGGCATCATCAAAAAGACGGAGCTTTCCGCGTACCGCCGGCCGCTGAAGTCCGGGCTGATCGCCTTGGGTCTGCGTGACGGCGACGAGCTGATTGGCGTGGATATCGTCGGGCCGGGTGACGACCTGGTGCTTTCGACGAAAAAAGGCCGGGCGATCCGTTTCGCCCATACCGACGCGCGTCCGATGGGACGCACGGCCACCGGTGTGCGTGGCATTAAATTGCGTGCCGGCGACCGTGTGGTGGGGATGGTCGTGGCCGCCCCGGATGCCATGCTCCTGACGGCGTGCGAAAACGGTTACGCGAAAAAGACGCCGTTCGGACTGGGCCTGAAATCCAGTGCCACGGAAGAGGAAGTTCTGGCGGCACGCGCGGCGTTACTGGCCGACGATGACATTCCGGAGGACGACTCGCCGCTGGAGAATGGCGCGGACACCGAAACGGAAGACGAGGATGCCGGCGATGAAAATTCGGTGGATGGTGCCCGCTCTTACCGGCGGCAGGCTCGCGGCGGCGGCGGCATCATGGACATCCGCACCAGCAAACGCAACGGCGACGTGATCGGCTGTGCCTGCGTGCGTGACGGCGACGAGGTGCTGATGATGACCGCGCGGGGCAAAATTCAGCGCATTTCAGTCGACGAAATTCGCACCACGGGCCGGAATACGCAGGGCGTGCGGATCATGAATATGGATGCCGACGATGCGCTGGTGGCGGTGCGCCCTGTGCCGAAAGAGGATGATGACGCGGACGACGACGTGATTCAGCCAACGGTCGCTCCGGCGGCGAACATGCCTGAAGACAGTATTTCGCCGACGGAAGAGGACTTCGACGTGGATGACGAAGAAGATTCGGAATCCGACGCGGAATGATGCGGACGCGTGCGACACAGGAAACGGAGTGAAACAATTTTAAGCCTGGGGTGATTTCGCTTCAGGCTTTTCATTAAGAAATAAAGGAGAGTATAATGACGCAGACAAAAGTTGGAATTCACGGTGCCGCGGGGCGTATGGGCGGGCGGCTGATCGCAGTGGGAAGTGCGGATCCGGAGGTGATGATCGTGGCGGCGCTGGACCGCGAGGATCACCCGCAGCTCGGGCGCGACGCGGGCGTGGTGGCGGGGATGGAGGCGCTGAATGTGCCGCTGACGGATCAGTTGCCCCAGACGGTGACACCGGATACAATCATCGATTTTTCGCTGCCCGCCGGCGCGATGCGCATCCTGGAAGTGTGTGTGACCCGCAAAATCCCGCTGGTCGTGGCCACCACCGGCCTGGACGCTCAGCAGGTGGAAACACTGCGAGAGGCGGGGAAAACGATTCCGCTGGTGTACGCGCCGAATATGTCACTGGGGGTGAATGTGGCGCTGAAACTCGGGCAGACCGCGGCGCGGGCGCTGGCCGACCATGACGCGGATGTGGAAATTTTGGAGCGGCATCACCGTTATAAGGTGGACTCGCCCAGCGGCACGGCCCTGAAATTCGGCGAGTTGATCGCGAACGAAATGGGCATCACCCAGTTCCGAGACGGACGCAGCGGCGTGGTCGGTGCCCGGCCACACGACGAAATCGCGTATCACGCCATTCGCACCGGCGATAATCCCGGCGAGCACACCGTCATTTTCGGCATGCTTGGCGAAACGATTGAAGTTACCGTCCGCTGCTCGTCGCGCGACGGATACGCGAAAGGCGCGTACGCCGCCGTAAAATTTTTGCAGGGGAAAGGGCCTGGCGTGTATGACATGTTTGACGTGCTGGGGCTGAAATAATCCGACTATCCTTCGGCAGAAAAAAGAAACGCGGAAACCGCAGAAATTATTCGGAAAACGCAGAAGTTTTTAAATACGGAATACACTGAATAACGGAATATACCGAAATTTGGGGATATAAAAAATGCCGTGATGGCCTGTGCGTGAAGTATTTTTTTGACAGGATGAACATGATTTACAGAATTTTTTTAGATACTTCCGTATTTTCTGTTATTCCGCGTATTCCGTGTTTAAAATAAAAAAGTGAGACCTCCTCCATTTACAAGAGATAAAGCATGCCTGGAATTTTAGGAGTCGTGGGGAAACGCGAGCCGCGGCTGGATGGCGTTTTTTCGGAGATGCTCGTGCGGTGCCGGTTACAGCCGTGGTATGTGCAGACGGCGCGGCGGATGGATTTTGAGGGTACGGACACGCGGGGGGCTTTCGGGCAGTGCGGGCTGGGAATTCTGGAGGAGCGTCACGCGCCGGTGGCGGAGTCCGCGGGCGGAATGACCGCCGTGGTGGTGTGCGGCGAGATTTTTAACGCAAACCATCTGTTCTCTCTGCTGAAAATGGATGCGGTTCCTGTTTTCATTTCGCCGGCGGAGCTGATCCTGGCCGGGTATGAGACGCTGGGGAAAGCGTTTTTCGAAAATGTGGATGGACGTTTTCAAGCCGCGATTTTCGACCTTCGCCGCCGGGAAGTGATCCTGACGTGCGACCGTTTCGCCACGCGGCCGCTGTACTGGACGCGCACGGCCGAGCGGTTTTTGTTTGCGTCCGAAATAAAAACGTTGCTCTCGGATGCCGATGTTTCGCGGAAGGATAATCTCAGCGCGATCACGGATTTCTTCACATTCGGGCATTATCTCGGGCAGGAAACATCGGTGGAAGCGGTGCGTGTGTTGCCGCCGGCTGCGTGGTTTACGTATTCCGCGGACGGACACGTGCTGCGCGAGGACACGTACTGGATGCCCGCTCCGGCCACGCCTGCGGATGTGAAAAAAATTACCGTGGAGGATGTGGTGGATGCGTTTCATGCCGCGGTGCGCCGGCAGTCGGACGGCACGCCGCACCTGGGAATTTCACTTTCCGGTGGGCTGGACGCGCGCAGCGTGCTGGGGATGATTGAACGGCCGGAAAATGTGACGTCCGTGGTGCTGGGTGTTCCGGGAAGTGCGGATCTGCGACTGGCCGCGCAGCTTGCGGAGTTGGCGGGCACGAATCATCTGAAATATGAGTTGAATACGGGCTTCCTGCGGACGTATGAAACGCAGCTGGCCGAGATGGTGCGGCTGACGGACGGCCAGTATCTTTCCTCAAGTATCGTGATTCCCACGCTGCCATTTTACCGGCAGAACGGCATCCGCACGCTGTTGCGCGGGCATGCTGGGGAGCTGATGCACATGTCGAAAGCGTATGCGTTTTCGCTGACGGACGCGGAGCTTTCCGGGGAGCTGACCACCGCGGACGGCGTGTTCGGATGGGCGGCGTCTCATTTACAGGCGTACATGCTGGATGGGGTGACGGGGCCGGTGCTGAAGGATGTTTCGCCGCGCGAGTTTCAGGAATTTTCGCGCGACTCACTTCGCCGGGCGCTGGAAGATGCGAATATCCAGCGGAATGAGCCGGCCGCGCAGACGGTCTGGGCACTGTATCTCCGCCAGCGTGTATTCCGGGAGATTCCGCTGTCCATGCGAAAATTTGATTCGCAGGTAAATATCCGGCTGCCGTTTTTGGATAACCGCCTGGTGGACATGCTACTGACGCTGCCGCCGGGGCTGAAAATGGACGAAACGCTCCAGCAGGCCATTTTGCGGAAGTACCGTCCGGACTTTTTGCGGGTGAAAAACGTGAACACCGGGACGTTTATCGGGGCAGGGCGGCTGCGGCAGACGCTGGCGGAACTGAAACAGAAAGTTTTCGCGAAACTCGGCGTGCCGGGGTATCAGCCGTATGAAAAAATGGGGCTCTGGTTGCGGCGCGAGTTGGCGCCGGTGGTGGATGAAATGCTGCTTTCCCAGCGAGCGCTTTCACGCGGCGTGTTTCATCCGGACACCGTAAAAAACGTGGTCACAGGCCATAACGCCGGGCGGAATCACACGTATCTTATCCTCGCGATGATGATTTTCGAAGCGCGGGCGAGGTTTTTCGAGAGCTGACGCAAGGGCTTTATTCTCCGGCGAAAACGGCTCCCACACCCCACGGTACGGTTCCGCGGAAACCCGTGTCGGTGAGCATGCCGGTCTGCGGATGAATGTGAAAAACGGCCACGTTATGCGACTTTTTATTGAAGGCCAGCAGGAATCGGCCGGTGGGATCCAAGGTCATGAAGCGGGGGAATGCGCCGCCGCTGGGCGTGAACTGAATGGGCGTGGCGGGGCGTCCGCAGAAACCGGCATCCGTGTCAATCTTCCGCAGATTCAGGGCGAATGTCGTGATGAGATTCGCGCCGCGGTTCGAGGTGTAAAGGAATTTTCCGCCGGGGTGCATGACGATCGCCGCGGCTTTATTCTCGCCGAAAAAACCGTCGGGCAGGGTGGACACGGACTGGAGGCTGGCCATGACGCCCGTCTTCACGTCCCGCCGAAAAACTTCCAGCGTGCACGTGATTTCGTTCACGGCGAAGAAAAAACGCCCGTTCGGCGCGAAGGCCCCGTGACGCACGCCGGCGCCGGTGGGTACGGTCATGTACGGCTGAATCGGGTTAAAGGTCCATGGCCGATCAGGGCTGCAATTTTCATCCCGCACAAAAGTAAAAATGGCGTCGCGCCCCAGATCACACATCAGCACGTACCGCCCGGCGGGATCCGTCTGCATCCAGTGAGGGTGCGATTCTCCCTGGCGTTTCGGATTCGCGGCGGCACTGGGACTCAGGCCGGCCATGGAATGCGACTGCTCGACTTTATTTAAGGAGCCGTCCCGATTCAGGCGAAAAAAGTTGACGGTTCCGCTGTGGAAATTGGACGTGAAAAGAAATTCGCCGCCGGGGTGCACGGAGACGTGCGTGGGCCCGCTTCCCACGGTGGGTAATACATTCATCCGTGTGAGTGCCTGCGTCCGGCGGTTTCGCTTGAAGGCGATGACAGCGCTGCCGCATTCTCGCGGCGCGTCGTTATCCGCGATGGCGTAAATCACCTCCCGGGTGGGATGTTTTGCCAGGAAACTCGCGTTGGTCGCCTCCGCCATCAGGCCCAGCGCCGCCAGCGCCCCGGTGTCCGGGTTCATGGAAAACGCGTAAATGCCCCGGCTGGGCGCCACTTCCGGCACGCCCGTGGGCAGCGATTTCGTCCCGACATACATGATCAGCCGTGAGGTTTTCATCTTTCACTTTCGTCGGGCAAGAAATAACAACCCGAAGCGCGAGTGAGGGGTAAAATCACGAAAACGCCCACCGTTTTTCGGTGCCGCTGCGATTTTATCCGGTCACTGACGCTCCCGGCTGCTGTGCATGAATACGAGGTTAAACCCCGCAAATAAAGCTTTTTCTGAAGGAAAACCGCATCCCACTGCCAGGGAAGAAACATTTTTGAAAAATTGTTTCTCCCCTCTTCGCTGCGCGAATTCACCCCTCATCCAAAAAACGTTTACTCATCTTTTTTTTACACCGCTTTAGTCGGCACTGCCTAAGGTCATCTTCGCCAGGAAGCTGCCAGCCAGTTTCTGGATGTGGGTGGCCGTGTCGTCGAAGTAATTGAAGTGCTCCTGCTCGTCCTTGATGATGGTCTCGAAAAGCGTCGCGCTGACACTGTCGTTATTGTCGCGGCAGATCTTCATGAATTCGTTGTATTTCACCATCGTGTCGTCTTCGACTTTCGCGTCGAAACCGTAGATCACCTCGACTTCCTGGCCGCGGATGATTTCGCCGTCCACCGCTGTCGTCGGCTCGGCCTCGCCACAAATTTCGTGGATCCGCTCCGCGAACATCTCGGCATGCTTCATTTCCTCGATCGCGATTTTCTTCATTTTTTTCGCCAGCACGCCGTAATTGTCGTCGTCCAGGCCGTAATGCTGATTCATGTACTGGATGATGGCGTACATTTCCATCGCGCGGGCCTTATTCAGAACCTCAATCACTTTTTTCTGCTGGGCCGATAATTTCACTGTCATGGGGTACCTCCTAAAATGTAAGAATAAAAGTAACGTATCCTCCATCGGCGCGTCGCCGATTTCAGGTATTTCACGGGACAAGGATTTCGGCGTCTCGCCGCTGATCCTTTTCTTTATTGTAATGGAATGGCGCGCAGATGTCAAGCGCCGGCGATTTTTCTTTAAAAAGCAAAAAGCCGTCATTCCGCGATTCGGGGGGTACGAATTTTCTGCAAAAACGGTATAATTAGGGCATTCTGAATGCCGTTTTCAGCCAAAACCCGGTCGGGGGTGTGGGCTGGGCTTCCTTATTTTTGCAGAGGATGCACCGATTACCATGAATGTTGACGCGAACATCACGCCCATGATGAAGCAGTACTGGGACGCCAAAAAGGCCCACCCGGACGCAATTCTCTTGTTTCGGATGGGGGATTTTTACGAGATGTTCCATGAGGACGCGAAGACGGCGGCGCGGGTGCTGAATCTGACGCTCACCAGCCGGGATAAGGGGAAGGACGCCACGCCGATGGCCGGGTTTCCGCATCATCAGGTGGACGCGTATGTCGGGAAGCTGATCGCGGCAGGTTTTTGCGCGGCAGTGTGCGAGCAGGTCGAGGATCCGAAACTGGCGAAGGGGCTGGTGAAGCGGGAGGTGCTGCGGGTGGTGACGCCGGGGACGCTGACCGAGGACACGCTGTTGGACCCGCGGGAGAATAATTATCTGGCGGCGGTCGTGCCCGGGGAGGTGGCGGGCGTGGCGTGGGTGGAGCTTTCGACGGGGCAGTTTTACGCTGCCGGGTTTCCGAATGAGCGGCTTTTGGATCAGTTGGCACGCATTCACCCGCGCGAGTGCCTGACGGGGGAGAAGGATGAGCCGCTGCCGGGGTGGCTGACGGAAAAGATGCGGGTGACCCGCCGCCCCGCGTGGGCGTCCGGGCTGGCCACCGCGAAAAAAGAGCTGATGGAGCATTTCGGCGTGCTGAATCTGGAGGGTTTCGGCTTCTCGGAAAAATCCCCGGCGGACACGCAGGCGCTGCGGGCCGCGGGCGTGGTGCTGGATTATTTGAAGGAAACGCAAAAAGGCTCGCTGGCACACGTCTCCCGGCTGATGAAATTCCATCTCGGCAGTACGCTGGAAATCGATGAAGCCAGCCGGCGGAGTCTGGAAATCGTGCGGACGCTGCATGAAGGGCGGCGGGAAGGCTCCCTGCTGGCGGTGCTGGACAAAACGATTACCTCGCCCGGCTCGCGGCAACTTTCGGAGTGGGTGGCGGCGCCGCTGACGGATAAGACCACCATCACGCTGCGGCAGGAGGCGGTGGCGGAACTGCTGCGTGAGCCGGATTTATGCAGGGATGTGCGGGAAATGCTCCGTGGTGTGCAGGACTTGCAGCGGCTGATCTCCCGCGTGACCACCGGGCGTGCGTCGCCGCGGGATCTGAAGGCGATCGGCATGACCCTCTCCATGCTCCCCGGCGTGAAGGCGAAAATCCGCGAGTGCGAGTCGCCGCTCTTGCAGCACATCCAAGTGGAGACGGATCCGTGTCCGGACCTGGCGGCCACACTCGCCGCGGCGGTGGTGGACGAGCCGCCCATTTCGGTGCGCGACGGAGGCATCATTCGCGAAGGATATAATGAAACGCTCGACGAACTCCGCGAGCTGATCACCGGCGGGAAAACATGGATCACGCGCTACCAGGCACGCGAGCAGGAAAAGACCGGCATCCCGAATCTGAAAGTCGGCTTCAATAAAGTTTTCGGCTATTACATGGAAATCTCGCATACGCACGGTGAGAAAATCCCCGCGAATTACATCCGCAAGCAGACCGTCAAAAATGCCGAGCGGTATATCACCGAGGAGCTCAAGGAGTACGAGGAAAAAGTGCTCACCGCGGACGAGAAGGCGAAGCAGCTCGAGTACGAGATTTTTAACGTCCTGCGCGAGACCACGCTCGAGTACCGGCAGCGGATGCAGGCCACGGCGCAGGTGCTGGCGGAGCTGGACGTGCTGGCGTCTTTCGCGGAGCTGGCCCGGCAACGGAATTACTGCCGCCCGGAAATCGTGACGGAGCCGGTGCTGGAAATCGCGGAGGGGCGTCACCCGGTGCTGGACGTCACGCAGCCCAGCGGGGCGTTCGTGCCGAATGATGTGGCGTGCGACCCGGAAGCGAAAAACATCATGCTCATCACGGGCCCGAACATGGCGGGTAAGAGTACGTACATCCGGCAGGTGGCGCTGCTGACGCTCATGGCCCAGATCGGCTCTTTCATCCCGGCGAAGAGCGCGAAAGTCGGAATTGTGGACCGCATCTTCGCGCGCGTGGGGGCCAGTGACGAACTCTCGCGCGGCCAGAGTACGTTCATGGTAGAGATGACCGAGACCGCACGCATCCTGAACACCGCCACCACGCGGAGCCTGGTCATTCTCGATGAAATCGGCCGGGGCACAAGCACGTATGACGGCATTTCGCTGGCGTGGGCCATCCTCGAGCACATCCATCACCGCATCCGCTGCCGCACGCTTTTCGCCACGCATTATCATGAGCTGACGGACCTCGCGCAGAGCCTGCATCACATCCAGAATCTGAACGTGGCGGTGCGCGAGTGGGCGGATGAAGTGGTTTTTTTGCATAAAATCGTGCCCGGCGCCGCCGACAAAAGTTATGGCATTCATGTCGCGCGGCTGGCCGGCGTGCCCGTGGAAGTGGTGGAGCGGGCGAAGACCATTCTCGCGGAACTGGAAGACGAGCATCTGGACGCGCACGGCAGGCCCCGGCTTTCCGTTTCGTATGCGGACGAGGAGGCGGAGGAGGACGCGCCCGGGCGGAAGCCGCGGAAAACGGATGGCGACGGTTATTTCCAGCTCACGCTTTTCAGCCCGCAGGATCACCCGCTGCTGGACGAAATCCGGGAGCTGGACGCGGACCGCATGACGCCCATGCAGGCGTTAGAGATGTTATATCAGTGGCGGGAGAGGCTCCGGAAGGAGTGAGAAATGGCGAATAAATATACCTGGCCGCGCGGGCCGATTCTTTGCGAAGACGGAATGCGGGAGGGAATTTCGCCGCGGGTGATCACGGCCAGTCGCGCGACGGACATTCCCGCGTTTCACACCGCGTGGTTTTTCCAGCGGCTGCAGGCGGGGTACTGCGTCTGGACGAATCCGTTTAACGGCCAGCCGACGGTCGTGAATTTGCGGGACGTGCGGGCGGTGGTGTTTTGGTCGAAGAACCCGGCTCCGCTCCTGCCGCGTCTGGCGGAACTGGACGCGCGGGGACTTGCGTATTATTTCCAGTTCACGCTGAACGATTATGACGCCCAGGGGTATGAGCCGGGTGTGCCGCCGCTGGATGCGCGGGTGGAAACGTTCCGGGAGCTGTCTCGGCGTCTCGGCCCACATCGCGTGGTGTGGCGTTTCGATCCGATTCTGCTGACCGACGAACTTTCCGCCCAGCGGATGGCCCAACGTGTGGAGGCGGTGGCGCAGCGGCTGTCCGGCTTCACCCAAAAGCTGGTTTTCAGTTTCGTGATCATCGAAAAATACAAAAAAGTCGCAACGAAACTGCGGCATCTTCCCCACCATGTGCGTGCGCCTGAGCCGGCGGAGATGCACTTTCTCGCGGGGCGTCTGGGCGAAATTGGCACGCGGTACGGGATGGAAGTCGCCGCGTGCTGCGAGGAAATGGACTTGTCGGCGCACGGCATCCAGCCCAGCCGGTGTGTGGACGGCGAGCTGCTGCTGCGTTTGGCGGAAAATGACCCGGTGCTCACCGCATTTTTGACACAGGCCGGCGACCAGACGCCGCTGCCTGGCCTGGCGACCGTCGATTATCGGCGGCTGAAAGATCCGGGGCAGCGGAAAAATTGCGGCTGCATTCTCGCGAAAGATATCGGCCGGTATGACACGTGCCCGCATCACTGCGTGTACTGTTACGCGAACACGTCGGTGACGGCCGTCGAGCGAAACTGCCATTCATTAAGCATCCACGGCGAGTCGATTCCCGGGGAATGAACACCTCATTCCGGCTTTTTCTTATTCTCTTGTTGCGTCGGCGTTTTCGATTTTTCTTTCTCGCCGGGCACCGAGACGACGTACCCCACGCGGACGTATTCTTTTCCGTCACGTGTTACCTCCGGCGGATTGTCGATACCCAGGAACAGCCGGGTTCCGTCCGGTGAAACCGCCATGTACGTAACCCTCCGCCAGCGCGGCCATGTGTTTTTCTCACCCTCCAGCCGATGAAAATAGCATGTGCGGATTTTTTGCGGGTACGCTTTACCAGTGTGTTTATCCCAGAAAAGTCGGCTGATGTCCCAGAATTCCACCAGAGCCGTGGCCGGGGCGGGGGCAGCGCAATCTTTGATCGGCTGCGGGAGTTCCTGGAGCGTGATTTCCGGCACGGGGTGCACGTATTCGCGTGGATCGAGGATCGCGACCGTGACCAGGATCGGCGCGTTCGGCTGAAACGCCGCGGCGCTGATGCGATTTTTGACAGGAATGGTGAACAGCTGCTTTTTACTGACACAGTCGAAAATGGTTGCCATGGCCATACTGCCCCCGCAGGTGGCGATGCGCATATCGGACACGAATACCGCCGAATACGAAAAAGCCCCCGCATGGAGCTGGTAAATGCGATCCTCGTAATCCACTGGATTTGAGGGGGACGACTCCAGCTTGCCGCTGTCCAGATCCCAGACGTATTCCTTGAGAAAGATGCGGGCGATGATTTTTTGACTGTCTTCCGAGAACGCCAGGCAGTTCACGATTGCGGGCGGCATCGGCATCATAGGCAATTCATCCAGCAGCACGCGACGCTTTTTCTCCTAGATATCGAAAACACAGATACCTTTGGCGGTGACGCAGGCGAGGCAGTGGGAGTCGGGCGAAAAAGCCAGCGGCCGCCCATCCTCGCCGCTGAGGATGTTACGGCTCTTGCCCATCGGGCTCGAGGTAAGTTGCGGCTGCGCGTCGTCTAAAATCCGATTCCCCATTTGCAGGTCGCAGATGTTGAGATAGGCCAGGTTGTCGTGGCGATAAACGCCGTAGGCGAGGTATTCGCCGTCGGGAGCGTTGCTGGACGCAATGACGGAAAGCCGGTAAAACCCACCCGGTGTGACCGGCATTTCCCGACTTCGCCATGCGGGGCGCGTGTCCGTGGAACCCGTAAAACGCAGCGCGTCGTTCGCTTCATACCCCCCACGATCCGCCAGCTGCCACTGCCACCGCTGGGCGTTTTCCCCACGTGCCTCCCAGAGGAAGGGGAAGTAGTCGTGAACCAGCATGTTTTTCGGATTGCCGAGAATCTTCCCCTGCTGGTACGGCGTCGCCTCCCCGGCACGCAAAGCGTCGCCAGCCAGAACATCGTACTTCGCCAGCCGCTGGGCTAACGGGATTTTCGCCTCCTCCTCCTGTTCCGCCGCGGTCATTGCCGGCTCGTCCTCCGCCTCCACCACCATGATCGGCGAGGTGTCCATCACATCGCCCGGGCCGTAAACCTTTACCTCTTTGTCCGTCGCGTTCTGCCGAGGCTGCGTTTTTTCAGGTTCTGCCGAAAAAGCGAAACCGCCGGACAGCGCGAAATAACCCGCCAGCACGACGGCGATACAAAAATGACGCATCAACATTTCGATTCCTCCGGCTGCTATTTTTATATGTGAATTGATTTGATATACTCAAGCTACTTGAAAATTCCGCTCGCAGCCATATCGCGAGCCGTTTTTCCCGAAGAGTAAACGGCGGACAGATGGGAAAAGTCAACGGTTCCGGGTATAATGGCTTTATTTTCCCGCTTTGACGCCGCTGCGGGGTTCGGCGAGAACGGTTTCCCACGCGATGCGCTGGAAAATTTTCGCCTGTTCGGGGGTCAGGCCGCTGATGACGGCGGTGACTTTTCCTTCCGGCGATTCCTCGAACATGCACGCGTAGGCGACCAGCCCGATGAGGTAGCGCCCGGCCCGGGAGAGGTGGATTTCGTCTTCGAAAAAGACTTCCTCGAAACGGCGGTTTTCCATCCCGGGAATCTGATTCGCCTCGAGCATGTGCTTGGCGCGGACGAGTGCGGGGCCGCCGGGGCACAGCCGCAGTGATTTGTTGCCGGCGACGGAATTCCAGCGGTCGAAAAGTTCGCCGTAATAGAGCATTTTATTGGCCATGCCCTCCTCCCAGTTCGTGGGCTTCGCGGGCGGAAACCACGGCGGGCTCATCCATCCCGCGCCGGCGCAGTGGGCATCCCTGTCCCAATCGCCCAGTCCGGGCCACTGCGCGTAAAGCCACGGCTGCACGTCCTGGTTATGCTCGCGGGCCAGCGCAATGAAGTTGCCGCCGTACTGCTGGTCATCGTCCAGCCCCGGCGGGTTCGGGAACGGCTGGAGAAAAAGATGGTCGAGCTTCTTTTCCATCACGGTTTCGTAGTTCGTCGCCCACCCTTCCGGGCTGCCGAAACCGTGGCCGTTGGCTTCCCAGTTGCCTCGGATACCGCAGCCGGGAATGGTTTTCCGCATGTAATACAGATTCTTTCCGGCGCTGTCGGCCAGCACCGGCAGCACGCCGTTAATGGTGTCGGTGAGGCTGTTGCCGATGTGGTAGCTGCGGACTTCCGGCTGCGCGACGGCCTCGGCCCCGATGCGGTACGTCGCGACGCGCATGTCGCTTTCACATCGCCCGGCCTGGAACGCCATGGCCGCCACGACCGTCGATTCACGTAGCGGAATGGGGGCGGTGTAACGCGGGCTGTCGGTCGTCGGCTGCGTCCCGTCCAGCGTGTAACGGACTTCGTCGGTGGGCGGCCAGGTGCCGAGTTTCAGTTCGAACGCCCCAGGATACACCCCGCCGGGCGGATCGAAATTAACCGGCGGCGCCTGGGATTCACGCCCTAAATCCAACCCGACGTAACTGCTTTCGATCATCGCCTCGAAGTACGTCGCCGCGTCGCCGTCGAAGGCCATCTCGAACGCGTGGTCGCGATGATCGTTGGGCACCCGCGTGCCGAACGCCTCGCCGTGCATCTTCCCTGTCTCGGCGTAAAACTCGATTTCCGCCACCGCCGCCTTACGCCCCGGCGCGGCTTCGAATTTCACATACCGATAAACTTCCGGGTGATCGAACGTCAGCTCCACCCACGCGCCGGCAGCCGGTGCGTCGGCGATCGTCTTCAGGCACACGAAACCGTGCGTGGGCCCTTCCGGCGACCCGACGATGCGCGCCCCGGCCAAATCCCCCTCAGCGCCCGGCTTGGGCAGCAGACGCACTTTCACTAGACGGTACGCGTCGGGCGATTCTTCCGCCGCGAGGAGATTCACACTGCCAGCAACAAACGCGAGCACGCATATAAGAGACGTTAATAAGATATTTCGATTCATGGTTTTACCTTGTGTTATGAATGAATGGTTTCGTAAGAACAGCAGCCGGGAGCGAAGCGGAACGCAGTGACGCGCAGAGACCGGATTGAATCGCCTGGATTTTTTCCACTTCAATCCGGTCTCTACGCTAACGCTCCGCTCCCGGCTGTTGTTTCTTAGATGTATTAACTTGAAACTGTTCTAAAGGATGGATTTTATTTTTCTTCACAATGCAGATGCTTCATATATAATTCGGACTCGGGGGACTCGGCGTGCTGAACGAAAACGGGCTCGGCGAGAACGGTCTCCGTCAGGGCGTCGATCGTGTTTGCGTCGCGTTTGGGTTGCAGCAGGAGGGTGAAGCGGAACTCCATCACGCCGGGTTGATCGCAGGGGAAATTCGTGAGCCAGGTGTTGTCGTAAACCATGGCGTGAACGGTGTTTACGGCTTCCGGCGGAGCCTGGCGATGCTGCAGCGGTTCGGGCGTTTTGCCGAACGTGACCAGTGGGGCGTCGCGGGAAATCCATGCGCGATCCGTGTCGGCGGAGCTGTAAAGGAGGCAGCCGTCGATGCCGAAGTAATCGCGGCAGGTTCCGGGAATCTGGTCGTGGAAGGGAGTGAAGGGGAGGCCGCCGCACGTGGCCACGGGGAGCGTTTCGCCGTTCGCCGCCAGCGACGCGCCGATGAAAAACCACTCGGGCAGCTCCGACGAAATCCGATAAAAACGGACTGTCAAGTCGGCTCGCGGCTCGCCCTTACGCAGCTCCAGCGTCCGCTTGAGCCACATCAGTCGCGGGTGCGCCAGCGTCTGCGTGTACCGGATGCTGTACGGCGTTTCCTCGATTTCGGTCTGCCCCTGCGGCGACTCCGCCGGCGCGGCATACGTCCAGCGCAGCGTGTTGCGGCGACGCGTTTCGTCGTGGCTGTGCAGCAGTTCGCCGTAAAGCCAGCGGCCGTTGAATTCCGAAAAGTCGACGGCGACAAAATTGCCGGGCGGTTGATCGAATAACACGTGATCGCCCCAGCGGGCGGAGACGGGCCAGCCGTGGGCGTCGACTTCCACGGTGGGCGAGGGCCATTCGGGCGTCGCCGCTTCATTCGGGTCGGCTGGGAGGAGTCGGCGGGCGGTGCGGCCGGGAATGTTTTCGACCCAGAAACGGACGGCCTGGTCGGGCGCGTGGTCGGCGATCGTGCCCTGCCGCGATTCGTCGAAAATATCGTCAGGCGAATTGGCCCGGCTGAAAGAGGCGAAACCGCGGCGGCGCTGGACGGGAATGACGCGATTCGTTTTGCTGTCGCGGAATGCCGCCACGTGCTCGCGGAAAGCAGAAGCGGGCACGGTCACCCAGCCGCTGTAGGGCTCCGGGGCCGTGTTGATGACGTAATACCCCGGCGGCTGGCGGAAAGTGTGGCTCCGTGCACGCTCGGCCAGCAGCAGCTTCGCCAGGGCGCCGGCGTGATAGGCGTAACGCGATTTTTCGTTGTACTGCCCGAGCACGTCCAGGTCGTGCGGCCGGCCCACGCTGTCGACGGAACCCCAGGTGTGCTCGTCGAAAAAGCACAGCTCACGGAGAATCGTTTCGTATTTTTCTTTGGCGGCGGGGCTCATCGGGCCGAAAACGGGACTGGCGGCGGCGGCCAGCAGACGCTTGGCGTGGCGCGACGCGGCCACTTCACGCGGGCCGGACGCGGAACCGTTGGCCCACCAGTCGGTGAACTCGCCCTCGCACACGGGGATCGTGTCGCCGACATTTTTTTGCAGCGATTCAAGCGCCGCCGCGGCAGTCGTCAGCCGCAGTTCCGGCTTCAGCCCCAGGCGGTTCCAGGTGGCGACGAAAGCCGGGATGTGCGGGAACGGCGGGTCGTTGTCGATGCGCCACTGATTCGTGAAGGACAGCGGCAGGGAGGGGTAATCGTAGCCGCTGCGCTCCAGGGCCGCGAGTCGGTGGCAGAGGTGACGGTGACATTTTCGCACGGACGCCTCGTCGCCGTGGAAGAAGTCGCCTTCGCGCGGCAGGCGGTAACGCGTGTCGGTCGATTCGGGGACGGGGCCTTGCCGCCAGTCGAAATCGTGGAAAAAGTAAAAGCCGTCGCCGTAACCGGTGTTGAGCCAGACGAAAAGTTTGCGTCCGTCGGGCATTTTCCACCAGAACGCGGAGGGCTGCCGGGCGGGGGCACCGCCGTTAAAACCGTTGATGGACATCCACAAAAACGGCACGCCGCGGTCGAGAAGTCGCATCGCCCCGGCCCGCGGACAGCCGTTGACGTCGTTCTGCATGGCGACTTTCACGGTGGCTGTTTTCCGGACTTCCGGCGGGAGCCACCCGAGCACCATGAGATCCCATTGCGCCCGATTCATCAGCGGGGTCTGGTTCATGGCCATCGCCGTGATTTCCAGTTGGCCCGTTCGGATGGCACGGAGCATCGCCTCCCGCCGCGCGGGTGTCGCCTCCCGCCACCAGTCGTCCACACAGTGGGTGGCCTCGGCGGTCCAATAAAATTTTTCCGGCTGCGGCGCATCTTTCGTCGCCAGCACCGCGTCGACGGCGATGTCCAAATATTGCATCTGACGCTTTCGCGTGACCAGCGGATGGTCGGTGTAGCCGATGTCCGTGTGCGAGTGCATCACGAGATCGACACGCTTGATGCGTTGCGGAATCGGCGGGTCGTTTTCCTCCGCGAAAACTCCGGCGGAGATAACAATGGAAACGAGCATGAAGGATAAAATGCGCATGGCTTCTCCGTTAAATAGCCTGCTTTTTATTCACCACAGAGAGCACAGAGGGCACAGAGAAAAGAATGCCCAGAGAAAAAGGAATGAGAAAACCTCTCTGTGTTCCCTGTGCTCTCTGTGGTGAATTTTAAAGGAAAAAAGGGGGGGGACATCAAAACGACAACTGTTTAGATTGGGCTTCAGTCGGGGGCCGCTGAGGAGAAAACGTCTCCCACAGCCAGGGGGTATCCGCGTAAAAACTCGGGGATGGTCATCATTTTTTTGCCGGACGGCTGGATGTCGGCGAAGGCCAGGGCGGCGTCCCCAGTTTTTACGATCAGCGTTTCGCCGACTGCCAGCACGGTGCCAGGCGCCGCGTTTTTCCACTGCGGATCCATCTCCGCCGCGGGCACGATTTTCGGCACGGCCTGGGGAATGAGCCGCATTTCCGGCTTTCCCTCGCGCCGCCAGCATGTGAACGTCCGTGGCCAGGCATCAAACGCCCGCATCTTGTTCCGGATCACCGCGGCCGGCTCTTCCCAGCGAATTTCCGCGTGCTTCTTGCGGATTTTTGGAGCCTTGCTGGCCTGCGTATCATCCTGCATTACGCCGGATTCCGCCAACTCGGCGCCGGTGGCGAAGTACGCGACCGCCGCCAGGACGTGCTTCACGCCCAGCTCGGCCAGGCGGGCTTCCAGATGCGGATGCGTTTCGTCGGGGAGAATCGCCAGACTTTCGCGGCCGAGGATGGGCCCGGCATCCACCGTGGGTGTGATGTGAATGACGGTAATGCCGGTCTCGGCGTCCCCGTTCAGGAGGGCCCACTGCACCGGCGCCGCCCCCCGGTAACGCGGCAGGAGCGAGCCGTGAAGATTTACGCCGCCGAACTTCGCCGAGGAAATGCCGTCCAGGGAAAGAATCTGGCCGTAATCGCAGACGAAAAAGAGATCGGCCGCCAGGGATTTCAGACACGCCACAGCTTCCGGGGCCTTCACATCCGCGAAACGGTAAATCGGCGTGCCGTGCGCTTGGGCGAGCGTGACGATTTTCGGTTCCGGCAGCGGTTTTTTCGGGTTCTTCGCTTCCGGCGACTCCTGCGTTACGAGGGCCGCGATTTCATACCCCGCCGCGTAAAGCGCCTCCGCAGACGGCACGCCGAAGTCACCCGTTCCGAAAATCACAAGCCGCATGGCCGCCTCCGATGAAATGGTCAAGTATAATGTGACGCTGGAATCTTTGATCGGCGAGCTTAAAGCTTACTGCTTGCAGCTTTTTACGCCCATTTCGCCCGCAGCGCGTCCGTGTGTTTCGCGATTTCCTCGTCCGAGGGGATTTCGCCCGCCGCACGTTTCGCGGCGAACTCCTCCTCCTGCTTCTTCATGGTCGAGAAAATTTCGCCGGTTTCGTCCTCCTCCACCCGCTGAACGAATCCGATTCCGTCCAGATGATCGCTTTCGTGCTGAACGATTCGGGCCAAATACCCCTCAAATGTCTGACGGATTTCGTTTCCGTGCTGGTCATACGCGCGGAGTGTCACTTTCGGCGAGCGCAGCACATCCGCGTACAGCCCGGGATAACTCAGGCATCCTTCCTCACCCACGAGCGGCTTCCCGCTTCCCAGCGTAATCACGGGGTTCATGAAAACCTGCTCCTGCTCCTTCTTTTCCGGATCCCCGGTGGGGTTTATAACGAAAAGCCGCAGTGGCAGGCCGACCTGATTCGCCGCCAGCCCCACGCCCTTCGTGCGGTACATGGTCTGGAACATTTCCTCGATCAGGGCCAGCAGTTCCGCGTCCACACGCCGCACGTCAGCGCATTTCGTCTTCAGAATCGGATGCGGATATTTTAATACTTCCATCTGGGTCACGTAATCATCTTTCTGTGAATGAATTTTTTGCGGGAACGGTGTGAATGACGGCGGTCGTCAGGCCGAGGCGCCGGCGTCTGCCGGGAGTTCTTCGGAGCTTTCAAAACCTTCGAATCCCTCAAAACCCTCCGTCGGCACGTCCGACGCCGTTTCCACCGCCGTTTCGGAATCCGTTTCCGGCTCTGTTTCGGCTACGAACGAAGACGCCGGCCGGTTCTGCTCCACCGCCACCGATTCCTCCTCGGCGTCTGAATGCATATCCAGCGCGGGCAGCTGCGGCGAGACGGCGTTTTTCTCGAAAACATCACAGATCACGTTCAGCGTGTCCTCATGCGCTTTCGCAATCTGTAGTTCCGCCATTTTTTTGATGAAACTCAGCTCGGGGTACGGCACATTCACGTCCGTGGTGTAAACCACCGCGATTTTCGTCTTCCCGGGATTTTCCGGCACAGGCGTCATGGTGATGGTCTGCTGAAAGGCGTTCATCGTGGGCGTGGGCTCCGCGAGCACGGTTTTCGTCTCCACCAACCCCGGCCGGGCGTGCGTCTGCGTGTGCATTTTTAACAGCAGTCGGCCCATCCCCATGTCACTGGTTTCCACCACCATTTCATCCAGCACGTCCACACTCCACTGCCCGGAAAGCAGCTGCATCGGCTTGATGTTCATGTCCTTTTTCACCGACTGCTGCTCCAGAACGATGATGTCCAACTGCTTCATGAGTTGCGACTGAACGTCCGCGGCCATGAGATTCATCATAACCTGCTGCAGCGGCGCTGCCACCTCCACCTCCCGGCGGGATTCTTTCTCCACCCGGAACGTCCCGAACATCGCTGGAGAAAGAACGCCGAAATAAAAGAGGCCGGCCAGAACGAGCAGGATTCCGAAAAATCCGGTCAGAAAGCCGCGTATGATTTTCTGCTGTTTTTTGGGGCCCGACGCGTGGGGCTTTTGAGAATTTTCGTTTTCCATAAAAATGAGAGGGTTCCGTGTTTGTGGCGGTGCGTGACGTATGAACGCCTGCGTAAATTACGTAAATCTCCATTATTTTACGGCGTTTCGGCGTGATTGTCAAGCAGGCTGGAGCACTTGACGTATGAATGGATTCAGGAAACAGCAGCCGGGAGCGGAGCGGAACGCAGTGACGCGCAGAGACCGGATAAAATCGCCTGAATTTATCCGGTTTCGATCCGGTCTCTGCGCTAGCGACTGCTGTTTCTTGTGGGTAAATTAATTTGTTAGATGCTTTAATACTGCGGCGTCGGCGGACGGTAATCGCCCAGACGGATGGACTGAAACCATGCGATCGTCCGCGCGAGCCCTTCCCGCAGCGCGACGGCCGGCTCCCAGTTCAGATGTTTACGCGCCAGGGTGATGTCCGGCTGGCGCTGCATGGGGTCATCGGCCGGTAGCGGGCGGTAAACGATTTTCGATCTGGATTTCGTCATTTCGACGATAATTTCCGCGAGTTGCTTGATGGTGAATTCCCCCGGATTCCCCAGATTCACGGGCCCCACGAATCCTGGCTCCTCCTGCTCCATCATGCGAATCATGCCAGTCACCAGATCGTCGCGGTAACAGAAAGACCGTGTCTGCGAGCCGTCTCCGAAAAGCGTGATGTCTTCGCCCGAAAGCGCCTGGCGGATGAAGTTCGAAATGACCCGCCCGTCATACGGGTGCATCCGCGGGCCGTACGTGTTAAAGATGCGGATGAGGCGGATGTCCACGTGATTAAAGCGGTGATAATCCATGAAAAGCGTCTCCGCGGCCCGCTTTCCCTCATCATAACAGGCACGCGGGCCCAGCGTGTTCACACAGCCGCGGTACGTTTCCGGCTGCGGATGCACTTCCGGGTCTCCGTATATTTCGCTGGTGGACGCCTGCAGTACGCGCGACCGGCAGCGTTTCGCCATGCCCAGCACGTGAATCGCCCCCAGGACGGACGTTTTCATGGTTTTAATCGGGTTATACTGGTAATGCCCCGGGGCGGCCGGGCACGCGAGGTTATAAATCTGATCCACTTCCAGGAACATCGGCTGCGTGATATCATGGCGGATCAGCTCGAAATTCGGCTCCTCCAGAAGATGCGCGACGTTCGATTTCTGGCTCGTGAAAAAATTGTCCAGGCAGATGACGTCATGATTTTCCGCCAACAGCCGCTCACACAGATAAGACCCGAGAAATCCGGCGCCGCCGGTGACCAAAATGCGTTTTATGCCCGCCATTTTTGTTTCCTTATACCTTTAAATATTACCAGGGGAGATTTTAATTTTCTTCCGCACAGACCATCACCGCCATACGCAGTAATTCTCCGCGGTGCATGATGTGCCGACAACTTTTGGTGCCCAGACTCCGGATCATTTCTTCCATGACCTGGGAGTGCGTCATGGCGACCTGCGCTGCGGAAATGCCCGCAGTATGCAGCCGCCGGGAGAATTCGCGGATGTCCTGGGAAATGTTCCCGGAACCCATCACGACGAAGGTTTTCAGCATCTGGGCGTAATGCTCCCGCACCGCCGGGGGCACGGGACGGGTGCAGTTCGGACCGGTCGTTTCCGTCAGCAGCCGCCGCTCATCCATGATGTTTTGCATGGCCGTGTCCTGCTCTTTCCGCAGACGGAGGCTCTTTTCCTGCTTCAATTTTTCGTAAGCCTGGCGGGTTTCATGGTGGCGGGTCGCACGGAAAATCATCCACAGCAGGTCGCGCACCGTGGTAACGTCCGTACACACATAATCGTCCGCCCCGGCCTCACAGCACGAAATGAACATTTCCGCCGCCGGGAGGGTGCCCAGCGCGAGAATCGGGGAGGAAACGCCGCCGGTCAGCAGGCCGTCTACCGTTTCCGGAGCATCCAGCCGCGGCGGGTCGTGATGCACCAGCACGGCATCAAAAACCACCTCCCGCAGCACCGCGATTCCCGCCTCACATCCGCACGCCTGCCGCAAAGAAACCTTCCCCTGCGATTCCTCCGAAACCGCTTGCGCTAAGTCGGAATCCGCCGCACGGCTGGTGATAAAAAGCACCCGCATCCCGGAAAAATCAGGCGTCACACGCGAAAATCGCCCCCGGGTGCCCGGCGCCGACTGCGAAAACACGGAGGATGAAAATGCGTGAGGATCCATAAGGAAAACGCGGATGAATACAGCTCAATAAAAAAGAAAAGAGACAAGAACGTCTCCATCATACCAAAAAACAGCTTGAGCGTCAAGAACGTGGGGTGGGTACTGCTGGAAACTATTCACCTGGGAAACAGCAGCCGGGAGCGCAGCGGAACGCAGTGACGCACAGAGACCGGATAGAATCGTCGGAATTTTCCCCACTTCAATCCGGTCTCTGCGTTAATGGCTGCGGTTTCCAAGTGTTTTCTTTATTCCGCGTAAACCCGCGTGCTTTCTTCTTTCACGATCGGCGTGGGAAATTCCTTGCTGGAGAGGCTCACGGACACCCGCTGGTCGCCGGTGGTAAGGCCGCGCATCCGCAGCTCGTAAAGCATCTCGGCTTTCGGGGCCAGCTGGGAAAGCGGTGCGAAATGAATTTCATTCCCCTGGACCGTGTGCTGCGTGGGCGCTTTACACGCCATGACCTGCATCCCCGCGGGAATACGCACCACCACGCAAACATCCTCGGCCTGTTTCGAGCCCTGATTCACGACGTTCACCTCATACGTGGTTTCCTCGCCCACCTGCACGGGGTCATTCGTGTCCGAAACCTGGAACATGAGGGCCGCGATTCCCTCCACCTGTACGGCTTTCTCGCCGCGCTGCACAGGGCAGGTGTCCGCCACGGCGTCATATTTCATGGCCAGCGTGCCGGTTTCCATCAGCGTGACGACCATTTCCGCCACGGCGGTGTCCCCGGGCTGAAGTTCCGCAAGCCGCCAGCACACCGAGCGACTGTCGGCCAAATATCCGCCGCCGTTATTCGCCCGCACAAACTGGGTCCCGGACGGCAGGGTCACGTTCATTTCGATATTCTTTGCGGGGGCCGTGCCGGGATTCGTGACGGTCATTTTATACGTGCCTTCACGCTCCAGAAAGCGGCGGTTCGGGCCGTCCATGGCGACTTTCATCGCCGGGGCCGTGACTTCCATGGCGAACTGACTTTCCGCCCGGAGATTCGCGTCCGCGGTGGCGACGATCGTGTTCGTCAGCCCTCCGGGCCGCACGGCCGTCAGCGGCAGTTTCACCTGTTTCGTTTCGCCGGGATGCAAGTCGCCGAGTTTATAAATCAGTTCCGCGCCGCCGTCAAACTGCAGTTCCGCGGGCACGGTTTCCGCCAGCACCACGTTCCGTGTGATGCCGGAGCCGGGATTCGAGACGGTGATGATCAGTTCCGTGGGCGTCCCCACCAGCAGACGCGCGTCGCCGACGGTCTGGATGGTGAGCTGGGGGCGCGTGGCCACACTTTTCGCGGATGCCTCGGAACGGAACGTCACGCTGGCCACGCTTCCGATGGTGCCTTCTTCCACGGGCATCAGCTCCACCTTCACCACGGCCATGGTTCCCGCGGGCATGTTTCCCACATTCCACGTCAACTCGCCGGTTTCACTGCGTACCGCGCGGGGGGAAGTGGAAACGAGTTTCGCGCCGCGCGGAATGACGTCATGAATCTGCACGCCGCGGGCTTCCATTCCGCCTTCATTTTTCACGGTAATGGCCCACACGGAGGGTTTTCCCACCTGAATTTCCTCCGGCGCGGTTTTCTCCACACTCAGACGCGGGGCCTGGGTGCCTTCCATGGTCGCCGGGCCGGGCGTGCCGGTTCCGCGGATTTCCGTCACCACCGCTGTTTCTTCCGCCATATGCGCCGAAAGCGCCGGCGGTGGGAGCACGTCCGCGACGGAGGTTTCCGTCTCATGCGGTGTCGGCAAGTATGTTTCCGCCACACGGGTTTCCATGACCGGCTCACGCCCCGGACGCGGCAGCAGTTCCGGCTCCGCGGCCAGCGCCGCCGGGTGTGTTTCCATGAGCGACGGAGAGGAAGCCATTACCGGGGGAGCCGCCGTTAACGCCGGAGGGGCAGCCGTTACGTGGGAAGCCGCGGGCTGTGTGTCTGTATAACTCCCGATTCCCGGCGAAGAAAACGGATCTTCCACCGCGGTATTTTCCACTGCGAATTCTCCCACCGCCGGAGCATCATCCAGAGACGCTGACAGCCCGGCCGGGATTTCCGCTGGAATGTTCGTCTGCGTGTTCGCCAGCAAATTTTCCTGGGCATCATGCGTGTCCAGCATTTCCCGTGACGGCACGGAAACCGTGTGCGCAGACGCCGCGGCCGCACTCTGGCGAGAAACCGGCGCCACACGTGGCTGGAGAGATTCCGCCTGCTTTACGGGGAATGTCTCCGCGGGCTGTGTATTTTGTGCCTGCGCGGGCTGGACGGCGGTATGCGGCACGACACGCGGCTTTTTCTCTCCGACAGACGCGATTTTTTCCGGCGCATGCTCCGTTTTATGTTCCGCCACGACTTCCTTCACGCGGATTTCCTCCACCGCCGCCGCGCCCGGAGAGTCCGGCAGCAGGCCCGGCAGAAATCCCGGAGGTGCCTGCGAGTCCGCCGCATCCGGTGTTTCGACGTGCGTCCCCGGCACCGCGGATGAATTCAGTCGCCGGAGCGATTTCTGCAAAGTATGCGGAAACGGAATGCCGAGCTGGGCCGAGACCTGCCCGATGGCGCTTTTATCGAGCGTTTTTTGAACGGCTTCCGCCTGCGAAAATATGCAAAACACCGCAAAAAACGCCGCCCCGCCCCCTACCCTTCCCCATCTGCTGATTCGCTTCATGATCCTGAATCCTTCTTCGTCTCGGGGAAAAGCGGAACCTTCTCCCGTGATTAAAATGAAATACACTCTCCGTATATAACAAGTATTTTATTTTTTGAAAAGAGCAATTTTTTGCAGAAAAACATGAAACGGTTTATCCGCCGTGAGCACACCAGGCACCGCGGACGCTGGCGAAAGATATGTCTCTTAAGATGGCATGCCTTTTTAAGCCGTTTTTTATCCTGCACAAAGACGCACAGACGCAAAGAAATTTCACAAAAAATGCCCGCTTTCATGTGGCGAGCTTTTTTGATGATATAAAACGGTCAGGAACCGGTGTTTTAGAGCGGCTATACTCATCAGCGTTACACACTGGTCGTTTTCTCAAAAACAGCAGCCGGGAATGCAGCGAAGCGGAATGACCGGATAAGCACCGCCATGAGTTTCCCCACTTCTATCCGGTCATTCCGCGTCATTCCATTCCGTTCCATTCCCGGCTGCTGTTCAGGGGAATAAATTCACCCGCCTCACTCGATTCCCAGCTTTTTCTGCATTTCCTCCAGCGGTACCTGTTTCGTTTCCGGCATGAGGAAAATCACCCACAGCAGCTGCAGCACCATCATGCCCGCGAAGAGGAAGAAAACCAGGGCCGGGCCAGTTTTTTCCAGCATGAACGGGAACAGTTGCGTGATCGCCGCGGCGAAAATCCAGTGGGTGAAAGAGCCCAGCGCCTGCCCCTGCGCACGGACGTTATTCGGAAAAATCTCACCGATAAAGACCCAGATGCACGCGCCCTGGCCGAAAGCGTGGGCCGCGATGAAAACCATCAGACCGCCCAGCACCATGTAAATCCCGCCCGCGGGCACGACGCTTTTTACCACCGCTGTATCTGCCGCCGGCTGCACCGCGTTCTCCGCCGGTTTAACCCCGCTTTCCCCGGCTTCCGCCGCGTTTTTCGCCATGTTAAACACCGCGGCGTCCTTCAGTTTCTGCTGCGCTTCGGCGCGATCTTTTTGCGCCGCTTTAAGTTCCGTCTCCCAGAAGGTTTTCTCCGATTCCGTCAGGGGTTCCGCCAGTTTTTTCTCGACTTTTTCCACGTTTTCATCGGCTTTTTCCAGGGCCAGCGTGTTAATGGACAGGTTAAACTGCGGGCCGTACACAACGAACGCCGCGGCCACCACGCTGAGACTCAGGATGTATCCCACCGAGCCGGCGAACATCAGTTTCCGGCGGCCGAACCAGTCGATCACGAACATCGCGGCCATGGTAAACACGAGGTTTGTCAGCCCGATAATTACGGGGAAGAACATGGCGGCCTGTTTCGTCACGCCCGTCAGCCGGAACACTTCCGGGGCGTAATAAAGCACCGCGTTAATGCCCGAAAGCTGATTAAACGCCGCGATGCAAATCGCCAGCATGATCGGATACCGGAACCGCCAGCAGAAAAACCGCTCATGCCCGCCGGCCCGCTCCTCCACCAGGGCGTTCTCGATGATCCGCACTTCTGTTTCCACGTCTCCGCTGTCCGTGCCCAGAGCCGCGAGAATGGGTTTCGCCTCCGCCACCCGGCCGCGCGAAATGAGCCACCGCGGACTTTCCGGCACGATGAAAAGCAGCAGGAAAAACAGCGCCGCCGGCAGGGCTTCCACGCCGAACATCCACCGCCACGCATTTTCCCCCATGCCCATCTGCGTGGTGAGGTATGTCGCCGAGGACGCGATCCACGGTGTTTTACTCGCGGTCAGCACGCCCATCTCGCTGATGAGGTAATTCGAGAAAAACGCGATCAAAATACCCACGACGATATTAAATTGCGTGATCGCCACCAGCACGCCGCGGGTTTTGGCGGGGGAAATCTCCGCCGTGTATAACGGGGACACCACCGACGCGCCGCCGACCGCGATTCCGCCCAGGAACCGGAAAAACAGGAAGGAATACCAGTTCCACGGAAAGGCGCTTCCCACCGCGGAGATGAAATAAAACACCGCCATGACGATCAGCGTTTTCTTTCGGCCGTAATGATTCGACGGATACTGGATGCATCCCGCGCCGAGAATCGTGCCGATCAGGGCGGCCGCGACCGTGAAGCCCAGCCACCATCCGTCCAGCTGAAACACGTCCCGCAGCGCGTCCGTGGTGCCGGAAATCACGGCGGTGTCAAAACCGAATAAGAATCCGCCCAGTGCCGCGATGATCGCGCTGCGAATGACCAGAGGAGATGTTTTCATGCGTACTCCACGAATGGTGAATGGTTAATGAAAGGGGATGGGATGTGGGATAAGGGGTGTGGGGTTATTTTTTGTCGCGTCCCCAGACGGATTTTAATTCCCAGCGTTTAACTTTAGCGCCATAACTCCCCAGCGGTTCAGGGTCTGTGCTTTCAAATCCGATGGTGAAATACAGGCACAATTCACTCTCGGCGTCATCCGCGTCTTCTACCCGAGCGAGGCACCTCGCGAGCTGCACTTCCCCATCCTGCGCGAAAATTTCGAGTGACGAGCGATCCACCAGCATACGGAGTTTCAGCGTGCCGTCATCCGAGCGAGGCACCACCGCCTCCCCCCCGTCACGGATATAAAGTTTTGACTCCGGAACGAAATACGTGATCTGCTCCACCAGTTTATACGTGGTTTTCCCCTCCGCATCCATGCTCCGCCGGCTCAGATTCATGATGATCGTCATGTCATCATTATTGTCATGTGGTTTCAGCTCCATTTCCACATCCGCCAGGCCGCCGGGCAGGGGGATGATGGTGGAGCCGCCGCCTGTGGAGTAAACATTATGCATCCCGAATTCGGACGTGTACGGCTCACCCACCTGCAGCGTTTCCACTTCCTTCACCGGATTCATGAACAGCCGGGGCCCGGCGGGCGTGCTGCGCAGCGTCAGTTCGCGCGGGATGGTAAACTGGTGATTAAACGGCATTCCGCCGAAAATCCGCTCCGTGTCCCCCCACGTGGCCATCCACGAAATCTGCACCCGCCGTCCGTCCGGGGCGTCACTGAAGGTCATGGCCGCGTAATCGTTCGTGCCGTTCTGCTTATTCGTCAGCGGCGGCGTCTCCGGCTTAAATTCTTTTCCGTCGAACGTCCCGAGCAGATATTTCCCGTTCCCGCCCCAGAACACCCACTTCACGTTATTCTTATCGCCATCCACGGCCAGCGGGAAAAAATCGGGGCATTCCGAGCACCCGAGATTCTTGATGTCACCCAGTTTCTCCCAGTGTTTCAGGTTCTCGGACGCGAACAGGGCGTAATCCTCGCCATCCATATAAAGCGCCATGATCCAGCGCTGGGTGGGTTCATGCCAAATCACTTTCGGGTCGCGGTTTCCGCCGACGATATGCGGCAGGACGGGGTTTTTGTCGTATTTTTGGAAGGTTTTCCCGCCGTCCAGCGAGTACGCCATGCCCTGGGTGACGGGGGCGCCGAAACGGGCCGATCCGCCGTCATACGTGTAAAGAAATACCAGCGGCGGAATTTTGGAACCCGGCGTCTGCAGCCCGGACGTGTTTTTCCAGTCCACCACGCCGCTGCCGGAGAAAATCGTGCCCAGCTTGTCCGGGTGGATGGCCGTGGGCTGTTCCGTCCAGTGCAGCAGATCCGGACTCGTAGCGTGCCCCCACGTCATGTTCCCCCACTGCGTGCTGTACGGGTTATGCTGGTAAAACAGGTGCCACACGCCGTCATAATACACCAGCCCGTTCGGGTCGTTAATCCACCCGGTGCGCGTGCTGAAATGAAACTGCGGGCGGCGCGATTCCGTGTAAACCGTGTCTTCCTGCGCTTTTTCATCACTCTCCCGCACCAGCGCCAGCGGATCCGCGCCGAGCGCGATTTTTTCCGCGATGAGCGTCACCGTCTTTCCTTTAAACGGCTCCACGTAAAGATTTCCATAAAAATCCGGCTTCCCGGAAACAGGCATCCGCACCCGAAATTCCTGCTGCCACACGCCGTCCACCTCCACGCGCACCCACGTTTCCGGCCCGGCCGCGCTGACCGGAATGTGGAGGTAATTTTGCGTGATCTTAAATTCCCGCGTTACATCCACGGGCTGTTTTTTCGCGTTTCCCAGTGTGATCTGATCCACGTTAATATGCCCCCAGCCGCCGCGGGCGTCATCCACGATTTCCAGCACGGCTTCTTTTCCCGCAAATTCCGAGACGTCCCAGTCATGCCACGCAAGCGCCTCGCTGCCTCCGGGGACGGTGTTCGGGCCCGTGGCTGTGCGGACGATTTTCCCGTCCACCCGCAGATTCACCTCCAGGCCGGGATGTCCGCCGCCGCCCAGCAGGAAAGATACGTACTTCCGCTGGAGGGGGAAAGCCGGGGACGTGAGCTTCCCGGTGCTGTCATCACCCTCAAAATACGAGTTCACCAGCCCTTTTCCCATAAAACCGGTCACGTCCATCTGATCCGGCAGCGTTCCCTGCGCGGGCCCGGGACCGAACGCCGTGCCCTCCACCGTCCACCCGGCGGGGTACGTTTCGCCCTCAAAATCCGCGATTATAATGTCCTCCGCGGCATCCGCACAGAACGCACCGGCGGGTGCCAGAAGCAGAAGCATGAGAAAAAACGGCAAAATGATACTCAGACAGCGCATAATCGTTCCTTTCGGCAGGTTTAGGTTAATGAAAAATCCAGCATATTCTCCATTTTACGGACGCCGCACCCCGTGTCCAGCCACCGGAAAGGAATATTTCCCAATTTTTTGCGTTTCCCCGGCCCGATTTCTTGACTTCCGGCGGGGGAATGGTTAAAATGAGGGGCTGAAGGTGATTTTGCGTCCATGTAAAAAATGGGAAGTCACACGATATAATTAACGAATCGTTTTGCTGAAAAAGGATTAAACCATGAAAATTACCCGTCGAGACATGTTGCGTTTAGGCCTGGGCGCATCGGCGCTGGCACTGGCCCCCATCCGTCTGTTTGCCGAGGGCGTGTGCCCGAAGAGCATTCCGATCGCCGTCCAGCTTTATTCCATCCGCGAGATCGCCGGCAATGATGTCCCGAAAACCTTCGAAACCGTGGCGGGCCTGGGGTACACCGGGGTCGAATTCGCCGGGACGTACGGCAAGAGTGCCGAGGACCTCAAAAAATGGCTGGATGATGCCGGGCTGAAATGCGTCAGCACGCACGTCGGCGAAGGGGCCTTTAACGGCGACGATCTGAAGCGAACGGTCGAGTATTATCAGACCCTGGGCTGCAAATTCCTCACCATCCCCGGCATGGGCGTGGAACATTCCGTCGACGGCTGGAAGAAAAAGGCCGAGTGGTTTAACGAAAAGTCCGAACTCTGCCAGAAAGACGGCATGTTCATCGGATACCACAACCACCAGTGGGAATTCAAAGATCATATCTTCGACGGCGTCACCGGCTGGGAAATCCTCTTCGATAACACGGAATTCCCCGTCACGCAGCAGTTGGATATCGGCCATTGCACCGGCGCCGGTTTCGACCCCGTGAAATACATCAAAAAATATCCGGGTCGCACGCGCCATGCCCACATGAAAGAAAACGGCGGCGAGGGCGTCATCGGCAAGGGGAACGTGAAATGGGAAGAAACCATTAAAGCCTGTGCCGAAGTCGGCGGCACCGAGTGGTTCATCGTCGAAAGCGAGCACCGCGCGAACACGTACGACGATATTCGCGACTGCTACACGGCCCTGAAAAAATTCCGCGACGAAGTGTGATCGCGCAGAGCCGCAATCGTAAGATTGTGGGAAACCGGGAATGGGATGTAGGATATGGGGGATGGTTTTCCGCCCATACCCCACATCCCATTTCCCATACCCGCCCTGCCTGCCATGAAACACCCGATCCCCCTCCCCTTCACTTCCCCGCTGCTGGACGCGTACCGCAACATGCGAGACCGCACGCTGCGTGGGGAGAGTCTGTTTATTGCCGAGGGAGATTTGGTCGTCGAGCGGCTTTTGGACAGCCCCTTTCCGGTGGCGTCGGTGATGGTGGTGGACGCGGCGCTGGGGCGCGTGGGGCCGATGCTTGAGGAGAAGGTGCCCGGGGAGGTGCCGGTTTATGTCGTGCCGGCGGCGGAAGTGGAATCCCTGGTCGGCTTTCCGTTCCATCAGGGTGTGCTGGCCGTGGGACGGCGCGAGCGGGCGTGGCGGCTGGAAGATTTGACGGCCGACGGAGAGGAAATTCCGGCGAAAACAGAAAAACGCCGCTGTGTGGTGGTGATGCCGGACGTGACGAAACCGGATAATCTCGGGAATGTTTTTCGGTCGAGTGCCGCGCTGGGGGCGGATGGCATTTTGCTGGGGCCCCAGGCGTGCGACCCGCTTTCCCGGCGGGCGATGCGCGTCTCCATGGGCGGCGTGATGCAACTGCCATGGGTGAAAACGGACGACTTGGCCCGCGACCTCAACACGCTGCGAAGCCGTTACGGGTACACTGTTTTCGGCACGGTGCTGGACGGGGCGGATGCGGCGCTTGCGGAAACGGCATGGCCGGCGCGTGTGGTGCTGTGTTTCGGGAACGAATATGCCGGGCTGGACGCCGCCACGCTGGCCTGCTGCGACCGCCGCGTCACCATCCCCATGACGCCCGGCGTGGACTCCCTGAATCTTGGCGTTTCCGCGGGCATTTTTCTTTACGACGCCCTGCGGCGGTGAGGGCGAATATAAGCAACAGGAGAAACCCCATGTCTCATGACGAACAGCCGAAACCGCTTATCTTCACGGAAGAAAAACCGGCCTGGGAGAAAAAACACGTAATCTCCCCCGGCGGCATGTCGAAGTTTTATCTGGCGGCCTTCGTGCTGCTGTTTATCTTCGTCAAGGGAATTCCATTCTACTTGAAGCAACGAGAGTGGCGTCTCGGTCTGTCCGACGACAAAACCTCGGCCGAGTGCAAAATGGACGTCAGCGACGGCGACCTGAAAGGCCTCCCCCGCGAAGGACTGCGGACGCTGAAACTCAGCCAAGTATTCATCACCGACGACGGCCTGGCGAACATCCGGCGGCAAACCCAACTGGAATCGCTAAATCTCAGCGGCAGCAGAAATTTCACCAGCGCCGGTTTGGTTAATCTCCAGGATATGACGGCACTGACACACCTGAAACTCGCCGACTGCCACCAGATTAACGATGCCGGGCTGCGGCACCTGCGAGGCCTGACGCGGATGCTGTACCTCGATCTCAGCAAGTGTACCGACATTACCGACAAAGGACTGGCGCATCTCCAGGATATGACGGAGATATATTCGCTGAATCTGTCGTGCTGCCACCACATCACCGACGCCGGCCTGGCACACCTGGAAAAGATGACCGGCCTGCTGCATTTGAATCTTGCCAAGGCGTCGATTTCGCACAGAGGTTTATCCTGTCTGAAACAAATGAAAAACATGGCATCCTTGAATCTTTCCGAATGCGGCGAGATCGATGACATCGGCCTGGCTCATCTGGCGGACATGCGGGAATTGCGGCAGTTAAATCTTTCGGGGTGTCTGGATATCACCGACGAAGGGCTTCGCATCCTCAGTGAATTAAATAGTTTGCAGACGCTTGACATTTCCGGCTGTGTGCGGATTACGGACGCCGGGCTGGAACATCTGTTGAAACTGCCCGACCTGCAACAATTGTACATCCAGGACCGCAGATTCATCGACGGATACAAGTCGCGGTTGCGACAGCGACAGGGGGTCGCGCAATCCCCAGCGTTGCAACGCATACTGGGCAGCGTTAACCCCGAAGAGCTAAAAGCCCTGGAAGCCCTGGCGGGAATATCGGAGAAAATCGGCACAAGCAGCGTAACGGAAGAAGCGGTGCAGCGATTCAAAGAGCAGAAACCGGGGTGCACGGTTTACCGGTGAAACGACATGGGGCGGTGGCATGGTAATCGCGTTAAAAATTTACATGAAAAGAGGCTCCCGATGCCCACGGACAATGTCACGAATTCCATAGTGCCGCAAACGAAAGCGCGCCGGAACCGGCCACTGACAAAACACGATGCCGGGGTAATATTACTGCCATTTTTAATCGTCGCGATCTGTATTCTTGGTGTTTATAGAGCGCACCTGAATGCGAAAAAAATGCATACAAAGGCCGTTTTGAATCTGACGGACGGCGGGAGGGATGCCCAGTGCTCCATCAATACCCGCGATGAAGATATCGACTGGCTGCCAAGGACGACGTTGCAGTCGTTAAGCCTGAAACAGTGTGGGCGGTCGATTACCGACAACGGCCTTATGCATGTAAAAAAACTGACCCGGCTGCATACGCTGGATCTGAGCGATTGCTCCCAGATAACCGGCGAAGGCCTTGCCAATCTTGTCAACATGGCGCAATTGCAAACGCTGAATCTTGGGAATTGCGTCGAAATGACCGACGATGGACTCAAGCATCTCGCACGATTGAAACAGCTACGGCATCTTGATTTAAACCATTGCGTCAAAATCACCGATGCCGGGCTGGCACACCTTAAAGAATTAACCGAATTGCAATCCCTGAATCTCGCATCTTGCCCGCTGATTACAGGCCAGGGTATGGAATATCTTAAAGATTTGCCACAGCTAATGGAGTTGGACATTTCCGGGCGTGGAAACACGGCATATCAGGGGCTCGCTTCCCTCAAAGTATTAAACAACCTGAAAAGTTTGAACCTCTCCCGCACCGGTTTGAAAAACGAAGATATGACGCACATGAAAGAAATGAAGGAGTTGTCCAACCTGGATATTTCGGGATGCACCTCCATCGGCGACGAGGGAATCCAGTCGCTCAAGGATTTGCATGCCATCTGGCGTCTTGATCTTTCCGGGTGTATGTTCATTACGGACAAAGGCCTCGCTTATCTCCTCGAATTGCCGAAATTGAAGCAGCTGTATATGCAGGACGGCAAAATGATTGCTCAGGATCGGGCGTATGTTTTCAATACGCGTCAAATGATGGTGTTCGCAAAGGATAAAGAAGCAACCGAAAAATATTTGGATCAGCTGGAAAAAAACACCCGCATCGAGTCTGCGATGGGGGGATGCGGGGTGACGACGGCAGGGTGGTTGAATTTTAACAGGAAGAAGCCTGACTGCGAAGTTTACCGGTAAATGCGAAACCGACTGTACTCAAACGACAGTGGAGCAAACAGCCGGAAACGGTTTTTATGGAATACCGCTGCACTTCATCCGCAATGATAGGATCCGACCAAGGACGTCTCCGCCCGCGGCTTCATTCGCACGGCACACGCACTTCGCTACGGCCCAGGACGATGTCCGACGGCCCAATCCCCGGGGCGATTTCGCCGCGATCATTATAAAATACGGCGTCCACCGTGCCGTCCTCGCGAATCACTTCCGGACGCGTTACCAGCTCCACGTGCCCGTCCTCGAAAAGCATGTTCATGCCGTATTTGCCGTGGGCCAGGCCGTTTTCCGCCGGGCGGAGGTCCAGATTACACGCGTTTTCACAGCCACGCAACTTCACCGGCGCATCCGCCAGCAGCACATAATTCGCCCGCTGGAGATTTTTCACCGGATGGTACTGGCCGTTCTCCGTGTACCCGATATTATACGCATAATCGCCGCCGACATGCAGCAACTGCCCACTTTCAGGCGTGCCGCCAGACCGCACCAACTGAGAATAACGCGGAACGACCACCGGGAGATTCCCGGCCGAGGCAGACGGACAGAACAGGCATTCCGGCTGGATGAATTCTTTTTCCAGAAGCAGCGGGCCGTAAATCCCCGCGATCTGGTGCGTGCTGTTTTCCACCTGCTTCACACTGGGGAAAAAACCGGCGTTCAGGGCACTGTACTGCTGGAACGCCTGGCCGATCTGACGCAAATTGCTGCTGCACGTTTCGATCCGCGTCTGCTCCCGGGTGGTAACCACGACCTGAATTAACAGCAACGAAACCACCCCTAGGATGGAGAGGGCCGCCAGCGTGTCCAGCACACGGGAACGCGACCGTCGCCCGGATTCCGGCTGCTCGCTCATCTGCGGACGCACCTCCGCCGGAGCGGTTTCTGCCGTAAAATTCGCAGGGTTCAGCGTGTCCTTTTTCGAAACACGCGTTTCCAGAAGCTGCCCCGTGACCGTTTCCGACAGTTGCGCAGCAGGCGCATCCCCCGAGACGGACGGCGAAAAGCGATTCGGAGAAAAATGATCGCTTTTTACATTGCCGAAAGAAGTGGCGTTCACCGCCTGATGCACCTGCGTCAAGGCGTGGGCGGCGGTTAGATGCTGGTTTTCGTACTCGTTTTCTTCGATTTTCGAGGCCCGCGGCGCATTAAGCCGAATGAAATCCATGGTTCGAGAAGCCAGTCCCTGCGGCGGATCCATGCGTTCCCATGCATCCTCCCGCGCGGCCATGGCCGGAAGATAGCCGGCCGTTACCGTATCATAATTCCGACGAAAACCGTCGTCTTTGTGTAACCGATCCGTTATAGCATCCGACTCGTTCTGGTCCAGCGCTTCAAAAATATAACCGAGAATCAGTTCTTCATCATTCCGTTTTAACATGGCATTTTATAGTGCTGAAAATGATACGGAAAGCTGCCGCCCCCCTGCGGAAATCAGCTCGTCGCCCCTCGCAAACCAAAAATGGACGCGCCACGCCAAGCGGCGGCCAAAGGCAGGTTAAATCAGGATTGCGTGGGACACCCCCATTATGATTGTGCACGGATATCTTTTACAGACGGCCTTACATAAACGTGTCTCAGATCGGATACATCTCTGTAAAATCCTTACGGAGCCGTCCTGCAAAATGTTTCCTCTTGTGCGGAAAATCAATCAAACTTTACAATAATCAAAACGCGTATTTCATGATCGTGCCCGCGTTTTTTCAGGCGTTTTCAAAATATTTCATGGCTCATAATTTTCGGCGTACATCCACTCCGCCAGCCGCTTCATGGCCGTGTGCAGCCGGCTCTTGACCGTCCCCACCGGAAGCTCCAATATATCCGCCGCCTCGCGGTATTTCAGGCCCTCAAAATAAATCAGTTGCACCACCTGCTGCAAATGCTCCGGCAATTTGCCCACGAATTCGTTCACCCGCTCGGCCCGCTCCTTCACGATCGCCATGTCCTCCGGTGTCAGCTCCTCACCCGGCAGCACATCCAGCAGCGAAACACCCTCCATGTCCTCGGAAGTTCGCACGTTTTTCTGTAAGCTGGCGTAATGATGCCGTTTGTTGCGCCGTTGGGCATCGATCGCCTGGTTGGTGGCCACGGTGTACAGCCAGGGACGGAATTTGCGTTCCGCGTCGAACTGATCGCTTTTAAGATAAATCTGCAAGAAGGTGGACTGGAACACGTCCTCCGCCAGTTGCGAGTCGCCGAGGTAGCGGTACAGATAGCCGTACAGATCTTTTTCGTAGCGGGCTATAAGCTCCTCGAGTACTTTCGAGTTCCCGGTGGCTTGAAATTCGGCCAGAATTTCTTCGTCCGGTTTGGCCCATTCGCCGTTGATCGTGCTGCGTCGGGTGGTGGTTCGTCGGGACACGGGAAACTCCGGATTTTCATTTACAGAACATACGATTTCGTCTCTACTATCATATTTTATGTAAAAAACGTTCGCTTGACAAGACGGGGGGGAAAGAATTGATAATTGATAATTGACTGCGTGGTGTGAATTATCAGGTTGGTAGCTCGCTTGCGTCGATTGTCAATTATCAATTGTCAATTCCCCCGCTCCGCTCCCCCACTTGACAACTTTTCAAAAAACGGTATACTTCGCGATAGAAATTTCGGGGAAGTCATGTTCGCCGATTTTTTTGCCACTGTAGCTCAATCGGCAGAGCACAGCTTTCGTAAAGCTGGGGTTAAGGGTTCAACTCCCCTCAGTGGCTTTTAACAGGAACGGTTCGCTGTTCGGGCTGGTAAACCTTCCCCACTTTGAGCTGATTTTGTTATCCAAACAGGAACGGTTCGCTGCTTGGGATGGTAAATTCTCCCCGCTTTGAGCCGGTTTTTGTTATCCAAACGGTTTTTATCCTTGCCCGGGTTCGCCTGGCGGAACGCGTTTCGCTTGTGCTGTAAGAATCTCGGCCGGGATGCCTGATTTGGGACTGACATCATAATATTATTGTGAAAAGACGGTTCTCGATGAGAGTGCCGTCTTTTTTTGTTTTTAAACCAAGAAAGGGGAAGGGCTGCCAGAGTGGTTACCAGGTTAATAATTTCACGAAACAGCGGCCGGGAACGCAGTGACGCGAAGAGACCGGATAGAATAGCCAGGGGTTTTTCCCACTTCGATCCGGTCTCTGTGCTAACGGCTGCTGCTCTTGTGAATGAATTAATTTGATAACGGCTCGATCGCAGCGTAACTTGCATGACGGCGGTGCGGTGCCCGATTCCCCCTTAACAGACATCGTTATTTTTAGTATAATCGTTCGTTAGTTTTCATTTTTCGTCAAATCCTAATATTTATAGAAGGGAAAAATCAGAAATGCACAGTCAGGAAGTCGATCTGAAACAGCTTGTGGAGATGAACGGGGCGTTTGGGCCGAACGAAATCGAGCAGATCAGCCGCAGCATCGCGGCGAAGTTTTCAAATTTCAAGCTTTTCCGCGACGCGGTTTACGAACTGGAGTCGCGCGAGGAGGAGCAGGCGCCGTCGGGCATGGTGCGTCTGGGCGTGTGTCTGTATCTGCTGGGGAAATATCGTCGGGCGCTGGACGTGCTGCGTCGGGCGGACGGCGGCGCAGTGGCTCATTTTTACATGGCGAAATCGCACGTGGCCCTGAAGGATTATGACGCGGCGGAGGCGTCGTACTTGTCGGCGAAGAAGGCCGGTTATGCGTCGGACACGTGCACGCTGGGAATCGTCGAGCTCAAACGCCGTAGCGGCAAGCCGGAAGAGGCGCTGAATCTGCTGAACAGTCTCAGCGGGCCGGTGGAGCAGACGGCGGAATATCTGTATCAGCGCGGCATCACGGCCCTGGCCAGCGGCGGCACCAGCGACGAAGTCGGAAACTGGTTTTCCCGTGCCGTCGACGCGAATCCCATGCATCCCGGGGCGCTTTTCGGCCTGGCCCTGGAGAGCGACCGCCGTGGCAGCGACGACGATGCGCTGGAATATTATAAACGTGCGGCGGCCCAGTTCCCCTCCCACGTCGGCTCGCTGCTGAACCTCGGCGTCATGTACGAAGACCGCGGCGAAAACGAATTGGCGGCCCAGTGTTACGAGCGCATTCTCGAATCGTATCCCGATCATCCGCGTGCCCGGCTGTTCCTCAAAGACGCCCAGGCGTCGAGCTCGGCCATGGAAGACGTCGCGCCGCATAACCCGATGAACCAGATCCTCAAGACGCCCGTGGGCGATTTCGAGCTGTCCTGCCGCGCCCGCAACTGCCTGCAGCAGATCGGCGTCCAGACCCTGGGCGATTTGTGCTCGTACTCGGAGGCCGACTTGATGAGCAGCAAGAATTTCGGCGAGACGAGCCTCGTCGAGATCAAGGAAATGCTCACGTCGCGCGGGCTTTCGCTGGGCCAGACCGCGAAGCAGCATGCGATGAACATCCCGGAAATGGACGAGTCGGTGGATGTGGAAATCCTGCTGAAGCCGATTTCCTCGCTGGGCCTTTCGGTCCGTGCCCGCAAGTGCATGAGCCGCAACGGCATCGGCACCATCGGCGAGCTCATCCGCCGCACCGGCGACGAACTGCTGAGCTGCAAAAACTTCGGCGTCACGAGCCTCAACGAGGTGCGTGAGAAGCTCGACGAGCTCGGCCTGCACCTCCACGGCGAGTGATTTTCGCTGTGCCTGGTGTAAAAATAACAGCCCGAAGCGTAAGCGCCATTCGCACTCATGTTTCGGGCTGTGGTTTTTGTTATTCCTGTGTCCATTTTTTCTTTTGTTTTCTGAGCTTCAACTGTGTAAGCGTTTGACAGGGTACGATCCAGGTGAAAGGATTACAAATTATGCAAGAAGCTTCAAACCCGAAAGGATCCTCGCCGCTTTTACGGGTAATCGCATGGCCGTTGCGGATGCTTTCCCGACAGATATCCCGGCAGGTTTTCCAACTGAAACGACAGCTGCGTAAAATCGGGTTCAACTGGAAAACCGTGGAAGAGAAATTTCAGGTCTATCTCAAAGGATCCGAAAATGGCGTGACTGCCACAAAAAGGAGTCCACAGTTGGTTGTTTCGCTGACGTCCTATCCGCCGCGGATTCCCCGCATTCAATACACGATTTATTCGCTGCTGAAACAGACGATGAAGCCGGATGAAATCGTTCTCTGGCTTGCGGAAGAGCAATTTCCCAACCGGGAGGCCGATTTGCCCGCTGCGCTGCTTCAGCTTGTGGATCACGGGCTGAGTATCAAATACTGCAAGGACATCAAGTCCTATAAAAAACTGATTCCAGCGCTGAAGGAATACCCGGAAGACATTATCGTCACGGTCGACGACGATGCCTATTATATGCCGACCATGCTGGCATCCCTGTTTTCCTCCTACGAGAAAAACAAAAATGCCGTTCATGGCCACAGCGGCCATATCATAAAACTCCTCAAAAACGACATGCCGGCTAATTATTTGAATTGGAACAGTGGCGTGTCATTCCGGGAAACGATGCCGTCTTTTCGAAATTTTGTAGTCGGTGTCGGAGGGGTCCTTTATCCGCCGAATGTACTCCATCAGGATATATTGCGTGAAGACCTTTTCATGCAGATCGCGCCGACGAGCGACGACGTCTGGTTTTGGGGCATGACGGTACTCAATGGCATGGAAATTTGTATCGTGGAAAATAATCTCGGGAACCCGATAACCAATTTCTCGGCAGACGATACCTGCGGCAAAAGCCGACATCACGGGCTTATGAAAGTGAATTGGGATGAAGGCGGCAATGACAGATATGTCCGACAAATTCTGGAGCATTACCCTGTTATTCTGGAAAGAATTAAAATGAAGTAACCATCTTGCAGATGATTTCTCCGCCGCCGGTGCAGGTGAATTTAATTGAGGTGTTTAACTTAGCCATGAAAAAACTCCTGCCATTAATATTATGTATCCTGCCTGTTTTCACGGGTATGGCAACCGCCGCAGAGCGCGTGTTCAACCATCCGGGCGTGCTGCACTCGCGCGCGTCGCTGGACGTGATGCGGGAGAAAATAAAAGCCGACGAGGAACCCTGGAAGACGGCGTTCGAGCGTTTTCGCAAGGACGGACGCACGTCGGCGGATTATCGCATGCAGGGGCCTTATGAAAAAATCTCCCGTAAGCCGTACATGCATAACGCGCAGGCGGATCGCGATTTTCAGGTGGCGTATTTCAACGCCGTCATGTGGGCCATCACCGGCGAAAAGCGGCACGCGGCCAAGGCGATGGAAATTCTGGACGCGTACGCCGACACGTTTCAGGGCTACTCCGACGAGGATAAAGACCGCCAGCTCACGGCGTCGCTCGGGCCGTTTCTGCTGATCAACGCCGCCGAGATCATCCGCCACACCGACGCCGGCTGGCCGGAAGAAAACGCCGTGAAGTTCGAGCAATTTTTGAAAACGCGCGTGCTGCCCGCGATTCAGGATTTCGCGCCGTTTGCGAATGGCAACTGGGACACCGGCTGCATCAAAACCGTCATGGCGATCGGGGTGTTCTGCGACGACGAAGCGGTGTTCGGCCGTGGCGTGGCGTATTTCAAGAACGGCGAAGGCAACGGCCGACTGACGCATTACGTTGTCAACGAAACAGGCCAGTGCCAGGAGAGCGGTCGCGACCAACAGCACACGCAGCTCGGGCTGGGGCATCTGGCGGAAGCCGCCGAGGTGGCGTATAATCAGGGTGTCGACCTTTACTCCCTGGCCGATAACCGCCTGCTGGTCGGGTTCGAATACACCGCGAAATACAACCTCGGCGAGGACGTGCCCTTCACCGAGCACACCGACACGACGGGCAAGTACCGCCACCGCGCCCTTTCCGACGAAGGCCGCGGACGCCTGCGGCCGATTTACGAAATGGTCTGGAATCATTACGGACGCCGCATGAAACTCGACGCACCCTACACACGCCGCGCAGCGGAAACCCTGCGTCCCGAAGGCGCCCTGTCCAACGACGACCACCCCGGCTACGGCACACTGTTATTTACACAACCGTAAAAACAACAGCCGGGAGCGAAGCGGAACGTAGTGACGCGCAGAGACCGGATAGAATCGCCGGAGTTTTTCCCACTTCGATCCGGTCTCTGCGCTGACGGTTGCTGTTTTAAATGCACATCGCCCACAACCACCAACAACCCAGGAGCCTCCCATGAAAACGAAATATTTCACGCTGCCGATGTTCATCTTGCTGATGACGCTCGTGGTGCAAAACGCCTGGGCAGTTATTGACGGATTCAGTCTTAAGTCACCAAATGGTGAGCATGAAGCGACAACATACTCCACTGGCCTCCAAGGCGTCCGGATGGGGAATTGCACGATCAAACATCGGGGGAAAAAGGTGCTGGAGATATGTTTTTTCGATAGTCAATTCGCAGGTAGCGTCAGTTCGTTGGAAGGCGATCTCTCGCCTGTCGGCAGCTGGAAAAAAACAAATTCGGTGAAAAATTCCTGGAAACCGCTTTATGGCGAGCGTAATGTGATTCCTGAAAATTATAATGAGGGAATCTGGACCATAAAAGACGCGGAGACGGGAGGGGATGCCCTCAAAATTATTTTCCGCGCGTATGATGAGGGAATCGCGTTCTGTTATGAAATTCCGACGAAAGAAGGCAAGTCAATTCAGATCAAGGAAGAGCCGGCTGTGTTCATTTTCCCCGGCGACTACCCCTGTTGGGCGGTGTATTCGGCACAGGGGACGTATGAGAACGTGAAGCTTTCCCAGGTGAAGCCGAACTGCGAGCGTCCGCTGCTGGTGCAGATTCCGGACGGCCCGGCGGTTTCCATCGGCGAGGCACGGTTGGTGGACTACGCGCGGATGCGGCTCCAGCCATATGACGAGAAAAGAAGTGACAAGAGCGTGCTGCTGACCACGCAACTCGCGGGGCCCGTGGAGATTAAAGGCACGGGCAATCCGTTTCGCACGCCGTGGCGTTTCGTCATGGCGGCGGACACTCCGGGGCAACTCTTGGAGCGGAATTACATGCTGCTGAATCTCAACGATCCGTACAAAATCGCCGACACGTCCTGGATCAAGCCCGGCAAGGTGATTCGCGAGACGACGCTTTCGACGAAAGGCGGCAAGGCGTGCGTGGATTTCGCCGTGGAGCGCGGCCTGCAGTACGTGGAGTTCGACGCGGGGTGGTATGGCCCCGAGCGCGACGACAAGTCGGACGCCACGAAAGTCGCCGTGGACCCGAATCGGCCGCAAGGCGGGCTGGACCTGGAGGAAGTGATCAAATACGGCAACGAAAAAGGCGTGGGCGTCATTCTTTACGTCAACCAGAAAGCTCTCGCGCGGCAACTGGACGAACTGCTGCCGCTTTACCAAAAATGGGGCGTGCGGGGCATTAAATTCGGCTTCGTCCATGTCGGCACGCAGCAGTGGACGACGTGGCTGCACGAGGCGATCGCGAAGTGTGCCGCGCATGAAATCATGGTCGACGTGCACGACGAGTACCGCTCCACGGGGTGGGAGCGGACGTACCCCAACCTGATGACCGTCGAGGGCGTCCGCGGCAACGAGGAAATGCCCTCCGCCGAGCATAACATCATCACCGCCGGCGTGCGGATGCTCTGCGGCCCGGCGGACTACACCCCCTGCTGGTATGATGGACGGGTGCAAACATCGCGCTCCCACCAGTTGGCACTGCCCGTGGTGATCTACTCGCCGTGGACGTTTTTGTTCTGGTATGACAAACCGGAAATGTACCGCGGCGAGTCGGAACTCGACCTATGGAAAGAACTGCCCACGGTGTGGGACGACACCAAAATTCTGGTCTGCGACCTCCCAAGGACGATCGCCGTCGCGCGACGAAGCGGGAATACGTGGTACGTCGGTGTGCTGCACAGCGGGGAAAAGACGGAACTGACGCTGCCGCTGGAGCGGCTTTTGGCAGGTTACGCAAATGACGCAAAATTAACCGCCACGACTTACGCGGATAAATCGGACGTCCCGCGCGACCGAGGTGTGGAAATTCGCACGACGGAGATGGACGAAACGAAAAGCGTAACGCTGCCCCTGCGCGAAAACGGCGGCGCGGTGATCAAAATTAGGAGTGGAGAATAGAGGAGGAAGATCACTTTTCGTTCTTTTATTTTTCATTTCTTTATTTTTTGTAAATACTCTTGAATTCGGGAAGCGAATGGTATACAATAACAGATATAAACTCAAGTGAACATCCACACAGCCGCGCGGCGTAAGTCGCTGAAAGCCTGTTTATGAAAAAATTATCTCCTCTGGACACGACGATCCGGATTCAGACGCCGGAAAATGTGGAAATTGTGTACCCGCTTGCCGGGCTGACGATGCGGCTTCAGGCGTATCTGCTGGATCTTTTTCTGAGTTACGCGGTCATTTTCGCGATCTGGTTCGTGATCGGCTGGACGGTTTTCGCCGCCGGGCTCGACGCGTGGGGGTTTTCGCTGATCCTGGTAACGCATTTCTTCGTTTCGTGGGGTTACTGGATCGTCAGCGAAGGGTGTTTTAACGGAAAAACGCTGGGGAAATACATTCTCGGGCTGCGGGTGATTTCCGTGGACGGGACGCCCATCACGATGACGCATTCCGTGCTGCGAAATCTGCTGCGGGCGGTGGACTGCCAGCCGGGATATTTTTATCAGATCGCGTTCTGGTCTTCCGTGACGACGAACATGTTTCAGCGGCTGGGCGATCTGGCGGCGGGGACGGTGGTCATCCAGGAAACCAAGGAACTGCGGGCGACTTCCCTTTTAAATAAAGCGCCGGCCGTGAAGCACATGGTGGAGCTGTTCCCGGCGGACTTCCGGCTGGTGGACTCCCTGCGGCGGACGCTGACGTATTATATGATGCGGCGGAAAGACCTCACGCCGGCCCGGTGTCAGGTGCTGGCGAAACCGCTGGCCGACCGTCTGACGGAAATGTTCAGCATGCCGCCGGAGCTGGATCCGGACATGTTTCTCTGCGCGGCGTACGAGCGTCTGGTGCTCAACGACTGGGAAAACGTGGACCTGCTGGCCGAGAATGAACAGAAGCAGCGGTACCTGGCCGAGATGGAACGCGTGCAAAAGGAGCGGCTGGCGGCCCAGGGAGCGCTTTATGACCCCACGCAGATGCCCCTGCTGGCGGCTCAGGCAGCCGACACGGATTTCGAAGAGGAAATGGCCGCGCCGACCATCGGCTCGCTGAACTTCCTGAGGGAAAAGATGCAGACCTGGAAATCGCTGGACTTCCGCTGCGACCGCGTGAACAGCATGGTGCGCTACTTGCCTCGGGAAGAGCGGCTGCAAATGGCGGCGGATTACCGCAGCACGGAATCGGACGTGGCCATGAAGGAGGCGTTTCATCTGGAGCCGCGGACGGTGACGTCTCTGGAAAACCTGCTGGGGCGCGTGTATCAGACGCTGTACCGCAGCAAATCGCGCGGCATGAAATACTGGATGAAGCTGATTTTTCGGGACGGCCCCCGGTGGCTGTTTACGGACGCGTATATCTGGGCGTGCCTGGTTTTATTCTGGGGATTCTTCCTCGGATGCATGTTCCTCACCAGCAGCGGGACGTTCCCGAAATTCGCGGAGTCCGTGGTGGGGAAAGAGCAGTTGGAGCACATGCGGGACATGTATAAGCAGGAAATCGGCAGCCGCGAGGACCGGCATTCGGATGAAGTCGGGTACATGGCTGGGTTTTATCTCTGGCATAACACGAATATCGGAATCCGGTGTTTCGCCATGGGGATGCTGGGCGGCATTACGGGGATTCTTGTGATGCTTTTTAACGCGATCACGCTGGGGACGGTTTTCGGGTATATGGGGACCGTGCCTGAATGGGGGAATTTCTCGAATTTCGTGACGGCGCACGGGCCCTGCGAGTTAACGGCGGTGGTGGTGGGCGCGGCGGCTGGGGCGCGAATCGGTTTTGCGCTGCTGGTCACGGGCGGCTTCTGCCGGCGCGACTCGGTGCGGATGGCTGCCATTACCGCCATGCCCGCGATTATTATGTTCATCATGCTTTTCTTTACCGCGGCGTTTATCGAGGGTTTTATTTCACCGTCCCGCCTGCCGTATGAGGTGAAGACGCTGGTGGCGCTGGTGTCCGGGACGCTGATTTTCCTTTACTTTTTCGGGCTCGGCGGTGCCGGGACGCTGCTGAAATGGTGGCGTCCAGACAAGGAAAACCGGGAGGAAGAGGAAATGCCGGAAGAGAATGGGGCGAAAGTGAATGGGTTATTAAATGAATCCTGAAAATACGAATGTCGTTATCCGCAAGCGCAGTGTCAGTGAGGTGCTGAACCTGGCGTTTTTGATGATCGGGCGGTATTTCCCGCAGATGGCGTACGCGTCTATTCTGGCGCTGCCGGTGTGTCTGCTTCCATGGCTGGCGTTTTATATTTTTTCGTCGATAAATCCGGACTGGGTGGCGGTTTTGTATGATGAATTCGAGTTGCCGGAGACGTGGATGATTTATCTGACGGTCAGCACGGTGGTGGTGCTGATTCTGGAGCCGCTGATGACCGCGCCGCTGACGCTTTTGATGGGGCAGTTGGTTTTTGGTGGAAAGCCGGAATGGAAGCGGCTGCGGAAAGAGTACATGGAATCGCTGCCACAGATTTTTTATTACCGCTTTTTGTGGCGGCTTACCACTTTCCGCTGGGCGTTTTGCAGTGAAGTGATCCTGCTGGAGCGGAATCCGTGGATGGCCAGCCCGAAATCCGGCCGGCGGACCACTTCTCAGCGGTGTAAAGACATTTACTGGCGGGATTACGAGTCGGTGTTCCGGTATTTTATTTCGTTTTTTTGGATCGGAACGCTGCTGATTTCCACCATGACGGGGGTGTGCACGCTGCGATTTTTTATCATGGGGTATTCCGGCCAGCACCTTGTGGCGACGATTTTCCTGTTTTACTGGCCGGCCCTGCTGACCATGGGGTGCCTTTACCTGTGCGTGGTGCGTTTCCTGGCATACCTGGATTTTCGTATCCGCTCGGAAGGATGGGATCTGGATCTGATGATTCGCGAGGAATGTGCGCGGATGGATGTGGGCCGGTTCCTCGGGGATGAGGAAGAGGAATAAAATGCGTAATGCGAAATGCGTAATGCGAAATAAGAAATGGGGGATCGTGGTGCGGACGGCGTGGATTTTATTCCTGGCGGTGACGGCGGCGGTGTGCTTTTGTATGTGCCAGGCCACGGTGCGTGCGGCGGATGCGGCGGTGAATGACGGCGCGGAAGCGGCGGCGGAAACCGTGGCGGAGGCACCGGCGAAAACGCCCATGAATAATGGTGTGGAAGTCCAAGAAAAAGCTCCGGCGGACGCGAAGGAAAAAGTCCCGGCTGACGCACAAGAAAAATCGTCGTCGGCCGGTGCCGCGGCGGATGCCGGTGCGGAAGTCACTGCGGAAGAGGCGGCGGCGGTTTCCGAGGTACAGAAAAACCTGAAGAAAAACATGTCGCGGAATTATCCGTGGTATGATGAAAAGTCGGATTCCTTGCAGCCGGTGAAGTTACCCGCGGATGCCGTCACACAGCAGACGCAGACATACCAGACAGAAAAACGAAATTACTCCGCGTTCACGTCCGTGATGAAAGGGCTGGTTTACGTGATGCTGGCCATCCTCGCCGGGGTGGTGCTGGCGGGGCTTTCGTACTGGGGTTATAAAACGTGGGATAACTGGATTTCCGGGAACTCGAAATTAACGGAGGCGGATGAAAACGCCCGTCGGCGGACGGAAGCGCTGCCGGAGGAAATTCAGGCCATGGAGGGGGATTTCGCGCGACTGGCCCGCCTGGCTTACGAAAAAGGCGATTTCCGCCTGGCGATTATTTATCTTTTCTCGCTGCAACTGACGAAACTGGATGAATTTCAGCGGATTCACCTGCTTAAGGGCCGCACGAATCGGCAGTATCAGAAAAGCCTGAAGCGCTCGCTGAAACGGCAATTCACGGAACATTATGAGGCGATTTCGATTAACGCCACGGACCAGCAGCGCGAGGTGTGGGAGCGTTATCGCCAGTTGGGCCGGCAGGCGGAAGATGCGTTCGCGGAAACCATGTTCCTTTTCGAGGAAACATTTTTCGGGGAGCGCACGCCGCAGAAAGAAAGCGTGGACGCGTGTTTCCTGCACACGGAAGACATGATCACGGCCCTGGCCGCCCTGGATAAACGCGTGAAAAAGGAGCACTCACCATGGAAGTTGATGCCGCAGTCGCAGGTGGCGCCGGTTTATCTGCCGGGGATGGACGTGCGGCGGACGCGCTGCTGGTGGGTGCTGGCGACGCTGGCCGGGCTGCTTTCCCTGACGGGGTGTGAAAAAACGATTAATACGGATTATGGCCGAATCAATTCGTATAACGGAAATGACAGCGTGGTGGGGACGAAAGTCTTCGCGGACATCCTGCGGGAGCAGGGCTGCAAGGTTTCCGTGGAAGGCGAAATCAAGCGCCGGAAGCTGAACCGCCGGGACACGGTGGTGTGGTTCATCCGCTCGTGGGACGACATTTCCCCGGAGGCTTATTTGTGGGCCGAGGAATGGCTGGAGGGCGGCACGCCGGGCAATCCGCGGAAGATGCTGATGGTGTACCGGGCGTTCGACGGTGTGCGGGTGTATTATGATCACATGATTCCTCTGGAGAAAGACCCCGAGCAGCGGCGGATGATGCGAGAGTGGCACGATGTGCCGTATACCAGCAGATATTACTGGCGTTATGATGATGATATGCACATTGACCGCTGGGTGGAGTGCGAGGACCTGGGCAGAGAGGCGGAGCTCGAATACTTTGCGACGGATGAAAGTTATCAGGTAAAAGCGAAGAGAAAGATAGATGCCGAGAAATTCGCCCAGCAAAAAGTCACGCGGCTTACCGGCGACAAGGCGTGGCTGGCCCGGGTGCGGGTGGAAGACGCGGATCTTTGGTCCATGAACCAGATGCAGTTGCATGATAATATCGCCGGCGGTGGAGGAAAAGGAATTGCCGCGGAGATGCAGAAACTCATGAAAAACGCGTTCGAGCAGACGTTTTCGGATGAAAAATCCCCCGTGCGGTATGACGAGGTAAAGAAGCAGTACGCGGTGAAAACGGAGGATGGAAAGGAATTCACGCTGAAGAATCCGCTGGGCGGGAAGCCGCTGGTGCGGGTCATCGAGAAGGACGCGCTGCAGCAGGACTGTCGTGGGCTGCTTTTCTCGCAGGACAAAAAGCCGTTCCTGGCCGAGCGGGTTTACCGGGATGCTGACGGGGAGGTCGTCGGGCGGTGGTATGCCGCGGCGAACGGGTCTTTCCTGCTGAATTCCATGCTCGTGAACCACGAAAACCGGAGGCTGGCGTTCCACATGGCGGAGCTGGTCGGCGGAAACGAAAAACGCGTGGTATTCCTGGAAACCACCGCCCAGCCACACATTTACGAAGGGCGCGAGGAGGATGAAGGCGAAAAAATCATGCCCGCCGGGTGGGAAATGTTCGAGGTATTTCCCCTGAACTTCATTTTATTCCACGTCACGGCCCTGACTATGTTCTATATTTTTTACCTGCTGCCGATTTTCGGCCGTGCGAAGCGGATTTTCGTGCCCGGCGGAAGCCGTTTCGGGGAACACGTGCGCGCCGTGGGCCGACTGTTGCGCCGGCAGTGAGACGAAAAATTGACAATTGATAATTGATAATTGATAATTGATAATTTACACATCATCACCTTATTAAGGAGAGCAGAATGGAAATCACGAATGAAACCCCGGCCGTGGAACGGACGCCGAAAGAACTTTTTGAGCGGATTACCCAGGAAGTGTCCCGGATTTTTGTCGGGCAGGATGAGCTGGTGCTGGGCACGATGGTGGCGCTTTTTTCGGGCGGGCATGTGCTGATCGAGAGTGTCCCGGGGCTGGGAAAAACGCTGTTCGTGCGGACGCTTGGTCGGATTCTCGGCTGTGATTTCGGGCGCATCCAGTTCACCGCGGACCTGATGCCCAGTGACATCACCGGGGCGCCGATTTTCGATAACCGCACCCAGGATTTCCGTTTTCGGCCCGGCCCCGTCTTCACCCAACTGCTGCTGGCCGACGAAATTAACCGTTCTCCCGCCAAAACCCACGCGGCCCTGCTGGAAATCATGCAGGAATACCGCGTCACCATGGATGGCGTGACGTATCCGCTGGAACGGCCCTTCCTCGTGCTGGCCACACAGAACCCCGTGGAGACGGAGGGCACGTATCAGCTTCCGGAAGCGCAGCTCGACCGTTTCATGTTTAAGTTGATTGCCGATTATCCATCCGCGGAGGAGGAAGCCAGCATTCTGGCGCTGCATGGGCGGCAAGTACCGCTGGACGAGATGCTGGCCAGTCTCGCGGTGGTTACGTCGCCGCAGGAAATCCAGCGGATGGTGAAACTGAATGCGGACATCCTGATCCATGAAAAGCTGATCGAGTACATCACGAACCTCGTGCGGAAGACGCGAAAATGGAGTACGTTTTATATGGGCGCGTCGCCGCGTGCGGGGCTTGCGCTGGTGGAGGGCGCCCGGACGCTGGCGTCTTTCCGCGGCCGGGATTATGTCGTGCCGGATGATATCGTGGAGCTGGCGATTCCCGTTTTGCGTCACCGCGTGCTGCTGTCGGCGGAGGCGGAAGTGGAAGGGCTGAACGTCAGCGCCCAGTTGCGCGAGCTGATTAAAACGGTGGAAGTCCCGCGGCTGTAAGAAATATTTTACCCCCATAAAACCTCATGTACGAATCAGGCATTTCCATTTTTCTGTTGCAGGTCGTGTGTTTCGTCGTCCCGCTGCTGACGCTGGCGTGGGTGGGCGTGTTTCCGTCGCGGCGGCTATTTTTCTTCATGGGGGTGATGACGCTTTTATCTCTCTTCATTCTCGTGGAGAAGGATGCCGGGCATCAGGGGATGGACTCACGGGTTTTCTGGACTATTTTCGGGCTGGACATGTTCCTGCTGCTGGTGGCGATGATTGACCTGCTGACCGTTCCGCTGGCACGCGGGTTTTCGGTGAAGCGGAAAATGTCGCCCGTGGCTTCTTTGCGGAAGCGGCTTCAGGTGGAGTTGACGGTGGAGAACCGCTCATGGCAGGCTTACTGGGTGACGGTGCGGGATGATGCCGACCAGGAATTGCTGCCGGTGGATGATGCCGGGCGGATTTTGTATGAGGAATGCCAGACGCAGGAGCGGATTCTCCCCGGAACGCGATTTACGTGGACGTATTCGCTTCGCCCGCGGAGCAGGGGGCTGTTCGCGTTTAACTGGATTTTTCTGCGATTTTCGAGTCTGCTGGGGCTCTGGGTGCGGCACTGCAAGCTGGAGTGCGCGGCCGAGCTGCGCGTGTATCCCGACATGCTCCAGTTGGCGGAATACGATTTGCTGGCCCGCACGAACCGCCTGCATCTGCTGGGCGTGCGGAAAACGCGGCGCATCGGGCAGGATAACGATTTTGAGCGTCTGCGGGATTACACGATCGACGACGATCACCGCCGGATCGACTGGCGTGCCACTGCCCGGCGCGACAAACTCACCGTCAAGGATTTTCAGACCACGCAGAACCAGAATGTGGTGTTTCTGCTGGACTGCGGGCGGATGATGGCCCACTCCGAAACCGTGCTGGCGCCGGAGGATTTCACGGAGCATCACATCAAGGCGGCTCCCGGCGCGGTCAATTCCATGCTCATGCTGGCGTGGGTGGCCCTGAAACAGGGCGATTCCGTGGGGCTGCTGTGCTTTTCCGATAAAATCCACTCCTTCACGCCGCCGAAAAGCGGCATGCGGCAACTCAACGGCCTGCTGCACGCGTCCTTCGACCGTTTTCCGCAGCCCGTGGGCTCCCGGTACGATCTGGCGTTTCAGTATCTTGCCACGCGTGTCCGCCGGCGGACGCTGGTCATCCTGCTGACGAACGTCGTGGATGAAGCCACCACGGCCCTGGTTTCCCGCTACCTGACGAACCTTCACGGAAAGCACCTGCCCATGCTCGCCCTGCTGCGCGACCACCAGCTTTTCGACCCGCTGGACACGCTGATGGCGGATAACCCCGTGCTGCAGGAGAAGGCGGAAGACGGCCGGCCGATGCGGAACCGGTACCCGCAGTGCGAGGAAATGCTGGCGTATTTTGAGATGGGCACGCCCGTGAACGTCCCGCCGGGACAGAATCCGACGGACGCGGTGTACACGGCGGCGGCGGCGGCCGACATCATTCGCCGGCGGCAGGAGCAACTGGCGGCGCTGCGGGCCCGGGGCGTGCTGCTGGTGGACGCGTTCCCCGAGGAAATTACCGGGCAGCTGGTAAGCCGGTACCTGGAAATCAAGGCGCGGCATCTGCTGTAAAGTGAAAGAATGAATAAGTGAGCGAGTGAACAAGTGCTGGCGTAAGGCCACGCTCCTGCTTCACTCTGTCCAAAAAAGAAGTGGCGAATACATAAATTCCGTAAGTGCTCTCATAGTTTTTTTTGAAAAAATTCTTTATTATGACCGAAAACGCTTTCGGAAGGCGGGCGTATGGATTATAATATAAATAATGGAGTGACATCTTGGGGCTGAAGTCCGCGCAAATAGAAAACCTTGGAAATATATTGGGGATATATCGGAAGGGAGTGCGTTATGCTGTTATTTCTTCGTCGACGTGCAAATATTTCACTTCAAAAAACACCGCTTGCCGTTTTCTTTTGCGGCCTGCTGACTTTCGCCACTCCCGTGTGGGGGGTGACGGTGTTGGAGCTGCCGGGCACGGTGCCGACATTTCGGGCGACGAGTGCCGCCACCGACGCGGTCATCCGTGACAGTTCCGACTGGAATTATCTGGGAATTTTCAATTATCAAACCGCGGCGGCCCCGTTTTTGATCTCCGGCCAGACGTGCTACCAGACGACGGACCAATCCTATATCGTGGGCGGTACAACGTTTGCGTGGAGTGAAGGGCTGGGGATGCAGACGGGGAACGTGGCGAATCCGTCGCCGCAGGCGGGGAATGCGGTGCAGACGATTTTCACGGGCAGTATTGACAGCGGCGGCGCACGCACGCTGACCATGTCGGGCCTGACGCCGGGAGAGTATTACACGTTCCAGATTTTCGCCAGCGGCACGAGTTGGGGCGGCGGTACCCGAAAAGCGGATTTTTCGTTTAACAGCACCGCGACACCGGCGACCGACCAGTATTATTTTTATCCGAATGCCGGCCAATCTACCCTCGTCAGCTCGACGCGGCTTCATCAGGAAAACCTCACCGGCGCCGGCGGAACGGAGAGTGGAATCGATTATTTCACCGGCAGTACGGCCCCATTAAGCCTGGAGTATTCCTTCCAGGCGCAGGCGTCAACCTTTGCGCTGAACCTGGCATCCTTGGACATTCACTCGTGGCATGTTTACGGCGTGGCCCTGGCCCAGCGGGATTCCAATCCGCTTGCGCGGACGCTGTACGCGGACATGGTCAACGATGGCGGGAAGCTGGCCGTCAGTGCGTACGCAATGCTAGATGGTGTCCCGCAGACGAATGTTGCGTGGAAGGTGGAGATGGCCTCCACTCTGGATGGCGAGCGGCTGACGCTGGTAAGCGGCGATACCCCCATCGGCCAGAACGCCCCGGCGTACGTCCATGGGAACATTCTCCAGTCGCTGAATCTGGATCCGAGTTTTGAGGCCGCCGGTGCGGGGAAAGAGACGAAGTGGGAGATTGTCCTTTCAGGAGACGGTCATTCAGCTTATTTATCGAATTTTGGAGGCATGGTCCCCAGTCCCACCGCCGGAAATTATTTCGCTTATGCAGGCCAAACCAGCTGGGATCCGGGTAACAACATGAGTGAAGGGCGGGATGGGGTGCAGGGCAAGCCGGGGCTGATTCGCAGTGGGGAATTCGAGCTTACGGGGGATGCGATTTCGTTTGTTCTGATGGGCGGGGCCGCTAATCCGGGCAGGGCATACCCGTTCACGGATATTTCCGGTTATTTGGGTGTCGGTTTGTGGGATGTCGACGCGCAGGAATATGTTTTATTCAAAACGCGGACAGGGGCTAATAACGATTGGCAGACGGTTACGTTCACGGAGGCCGAGATTGCCGCGATCATGTACGGCACGGACGGAACCGACGGAACGAAAAACGTGACCATCGACCTGATCGACGATTTCGCCGGCGGCTGGGGGTTCCAGGCGGCCGACAATTTCGAGATGCTCGGCGACCTGCGGATCGACCCGAACCTGTATTATTTCCTTACTGTGGACGGCTTCGAGATGGTGACGCTTGGCGGCCCGATGGGACAAGCAGTGCCGGAGCCGGCCGCGTGGGCGATGCTTCTGCTGGGGCTGGCCGCGCTGACGGTGTGCCGTAGAAGGTGGAGAAAATGAGCCGCATGTGAAGCGCAGCGTAACTTGCGGAACGCCTCGAATAACGAGGTAACATTCGTGGATTTGAATGCAATTTTCGACGAGCCGCACGCCGTTGCGTAAGTTACGCTGCGCTACACTTACGGCTCATTCACCTGCATACCCCAAAAAGACAGGACTTGCGCTTCGAGAAACGCAGCGTCGCGGGAGTTGTCCAGAATCCACGTCGCGGCATCCCGCTTTTCTTCCAGCGGAATCTGGGCCTGCTCGCGGGCCGACCACTGCTGCGGCGTCCAGCCCCGCTGGCATGCGAATTCCAGCCGGCGCGCGGCCGGGGTGTCGACGAAAAGAATCTCGTCGCACGCTTCATCCAATTTCGCCTCCAGCAGCAGCGGCGCGTCGAGCACTACGGCCTTCGCGCCCCGGGCAGTGGCGTTTTCTAAAACTTCCCGCCACCGCGCGGTGATATATGGGTGTGCCAGCGCGTTGAGCTTCCGCCGATGCTCCTCCGCATCCGGCCCGGCACCGAAAACCAGCGCGCCCAGCGCTTTTCGGCGAATATCCCCATCCGGCGTCAGAATTTCCTGCCCGAACGCCGCCGCGAGCTGTTTTTTAACTTCCGGATCACCCAGCGCGTCATGCCCCGCCCGGTCCGCGTCGAAAATCTCCGCCCCCGCCTTCACGAGCATCGCCGAAACCGCACTTTTCCCGGATGCTACGCCGCCGAGGATGCCGATGATGATGGGGGAGTGTTTTTTCATGGGAAAACCTTTGCAATGGACGAGGCACAATTGATAATTGCCGCAAGCGTGGCGCGAAGTCACCTGTTGGCATGAAGCAACAACATTATCAATTGTCAATTATCAATTATCAATTTGCTATCATACCACATTCCGCTTTCGCGAAAACCCCACCCGGTGGCGTCCATCCTTGCGAAAACCGCCCATTTCATGTAAAATAAAGAAAATCTCATTTCTCATTCCCTATTCTTCATTCCTAATTCCATGAACATTCCCTGGCTTGACGCGTCGCGTGACAGTATTTCCGAACAGATGACGGCCCTGCGGCAGAAGCTCAGCCCACGGGGCGACGTGGTTTCGTTCTCCGGGCGGCAGCGGACGATCGAGATCTTCGGCGAGCCGCTTTCACCGCAACAGGTGGTGGCGAAAATCTGTCTGGATGTGGAGGAAAAGGGCCTCCCGGCGGTGCTGGATTATTCGGCACGGATCGACCGCGCGACGCTTTCGCCGGAAGAGTTGCGGGTGCCGCTGGCGGAGCTGGAGCGTGCCCACGCGGCGGCGGATACGGATTTTCTGCGGGCCGTGCGGAATATTCAGGAGAATATCCGGGTGTTTCAGACGGCGATTTTGCACCGGGATGTGGAAGTGCCCCGGCCGGGCGGGTATCTCAAGCAGCGTTATTGTCCCCTGAAGCGGGTGGGGGTATGCGTGCCCGGCGGTGCGGCGGCGTATCCCTCGTCCGTGCTGATGACGGCCGTGCCGGCGATGGTGGCGGGGGTGCCGGAAATCGCGGTCGTGGCCCCGCCGACTCCGAACGGCGCGTATAACCGGGACATGTTGGCCACGTGTTACGAAATCGGCGTGCGGGAGGTGTACCGGGTGGGTGGCGCCCAGGCGGTGGCGGCCATGGCGTACGGTGTCCAGGGCCTTCCTCGCGTGGATAAAATTGTCGGCCCAGGGAACCTTTTCGTCGCCCTGGCCAAAAAACACGTGTACGGCGACGTGGATATCGACTCCATCGCCGGCCCCAGCGAAATCGTCGTCATCGTCGACGAAACCACTGATTTCCGCTTCACGGCGCTGGATCTGATCGCCCAGGCCGAGCACGCTCCCGGGGCGAGTATTCTGATCGGCTCGAACCGCGCGGTGCTCGAAAAAATCGTCGCCACGCTGGACGCCGAGCTTGCGAAACTCGAGCGCGGCGAGCTCGCTCGGCAATGTCTCGAGGAATTCGGGGCCGTCATTCTCGCGCGGGATATGGATGAGGTGTGCCGCCTGACGGACGAGCTGGCGCCGGAGCACCTGCACATCGCGACGGAAAATGCCGCTCAGCTGGAAGACAAAATTCATAACGCCGGCGCGGCGTTTCTGGGGAATTTCACCCCCGTGGCGCTGGGGGATTACGCTGCCGGGCCGTCCCACGTGCTGCCTACCAGCGGAACCGCCCGTTTCGCCCACGGACTTTGCAGTAACGATTTTCTCCGCAGCCACTCCGTGCTGTGTTTCGATCATGCCGGCCTCCAGCGCCTCGCCCTGGACGTGGCCGCCATCGCAACCAAAGAAGGCCTCACCGCCCACCGCGAAAGCGTGATGCAGCGGGCGGAATAGAATTGACAATTGATAATTGATAATTACTGCGTCGTGCAGGCTTTCCGGCCGATGGCTCGCATGCGATAATTATTAATTGTCAATTATCAATTTTCGCCGTTTTCTCCACTTTTTTTGAAAATTTTCCCATTTTACCGCGCCGATGCGTTTTTTTCCGGGTAAAATAGGGTATTATATATATGGTGTATCTTAAAAAATTTTATACGGTAAATCGGTTGGAGTGCTGAAATGATTTCGATTTTGTGCATGTTTTTTTTTCTCGCCCCGGCGAATGAAAATACTCTTGTTCCGACGGAAGCAGAGTTGCGGCGGGAAAAGGTGGCAATCGAGTTTTTGCATGAGCACTGGCATGTCAGTTTCAATTGGGGGAGGTTGGATCCGGGTGTTTTGATCAACGGCGAGGAGCCGGATAGGGACGTTCCTTGCGTCGATGTGAGCGTTTTCGCTATCGACGAGGAAGACGCATGGATCAATCAGGATTTCGTCGATAGCCTGGGAAAATTCCGCTTCCTGGAGTCCATGAAATGGGACAGCGATGTGCGGTTTAACCAGGGGGTGAAAATTTCGTTCGGCTCCTGGCTGCTTCTTTCCAGTTTGTACCTGGACGTAGCGACCGATGATGACGACAAAGACGTCGAGTTCCAGCCGTGGGTGTTGGACATGTTTTGCGAGGAAATCGGCAAGTCGCAGAGCTTGCGTGAGGTCTGGATAGTTGTGCAGACGCCGGAGCAGTTGGCGGCGGTTTTACGGGCGGAAAATTTGGAGTCGCTCACCTTATGGCGTTGCGGCCCGTGGCCGGCGGAGGGGGCCGCGAATGCAGAAGCATTACGTGAGCTCTACTTGCAGGATGAGTTTTACGGCAAGCACGCCATCCTGTCTTCGGAGTCGCTGAAATCGCTGGCCCAGTTGCCGGCACTGGAAGAATTATCCATCGAATTGAAAGACGACAGCCAATTGGAATTGCTGCTGCCGCTAAAGGATACGTTAAAATACCTTGACATTACCGGCGAAGGCATTACGTCCGACGCGGCGAAAACGATTCGGCAGTTTACGAAATTGCGGTCGTTGTCGGTGTCGGGCACATCGGTCGACGACCGTTTTGTGTCGGAGATAAAAGAAATGCCGCTGGATTGCCTGGTGCTGGTCCATACGAAGGTCACCGACGATTGCGTCCCGCATTTGACGGCGTGGGAATCGTTGAAGGAAGTGGCCGTCACGCCGCTGGGTGGAGCGCATGGCGAAACGGCGATGACGGAGAAAAGCCGTAAGCCGCTGGACGAACGTTTCGGTGAAGGGCGGTGGGACGGTATGCGTTTCCTCGTGTGGCAGTGGGATTTACCGGCACCGCCGCAAGAGGATGAGGCTGGTAAAGACGAAATCGAATAGAAGTTTAATCATTGTTCCGAACGAACTTATTTATCCATAAAATTCAGGAGTGTATTCATGAATCGTGCTTTTTTGACAGGCGTTTTTGCTTTGGCGCTGGCGGTGTTCGGGGTTTCGACGGCGAATGCGCAGGTAGTGGACTACAATAACGGTAACCGCGTGGGGGGTGTGTTCATCGACGCCAGCGGGATGGTTTCGCAAGTGACGCCGGGGGACATGAAAAAGTTTTCGGCCGAGCGGACCAAGGCGATGCAGCCGATCGTGGCCGGGCTGCGCGGCAAGACGGATGCCCGGAGCGTTTCGCTGAAAAAGGTGAACGAGGTGCTGGCCGAGTGCCGCGAGAATGGCAAGCCCGTGCCGGAAGACGTGTTTTTCCTGGGTGGTCTGACGGCGGTCGAGTACGTTTTCGTGTACCCGGAAGCGAACGACATCGTGCTGGTGGGCCCCGCGGAAGAGTGGACCGTCGGCGCCAACGGCGTGACGGTCGGCAAGACCACCGGCCGGACGATCATGCTCCTGGACGACCTGGTGGTGGCGATGCGTGCCACGCAGGGGCGGACGCGCAGTGTGTTCTCCGTTTCCATCGACCCGACGGATGCTGGGCTGGCGAAGCTGCGGGAGTACACCGCGACGATTAAAAATGTGACGTCCGCCACAGCGGTCGGCGCGAAAATGGAAGAGGCGCTGGGCCCGCAGGTAGTGACGCTGACGGGTGTGCCGGAAGATTCACATTTCGCGGCGGTCATGGCGGCGGCGGACTTCCGCATGAAGCAGATTTCCATGGGTGCGACGAAATCCCCCCTGGCGGCGATTCCGTCTTTCGTGAGCATGGTGAAAACGCCCACCGACAGCGACTCGCAGCCCCGCTGGTGGCTGGCCCCGAATTACGACGGCATGACGCGCGATGAAGATGGCTTGGCGTGGAATCTCCAGGGCGGAAAAGTCGTCACCATGACCGAAACCGATCTGCATGAGGGCGGTAAAATCGTCCGCGGTGCCGGAAAAGCCGTCCCGGCGTATGCACAATGGGCCGACAAAATGACGGCGAATTACGACCAACTCGCGGCCGTCGAGCCGATTTTCGGCCAGCTCCGCAACTGTATGGACGCCGCGGTCGTCGCCGCCATCATCGCCGAGAACGGCTTGCTGGGCAAAATTGACAACCCGCTGGATTCCCTCACCTCGGTGAAATGCTACCAGACGGTGAAGATCAATTCGCCGAAAAACGTGCCCTCCACCGCCGTCATGGCGAAAAAAGGCAACCAGTACATGACCGTCACCGGCGGTGTTTCCATCGACCCGTGGAAAATCGCCCGCGACGCGAAAGTCGCCAAAACGCTGTCCGCCGAAGGAAAAGAAGTCGCCGGCAAAGGCTGGTGGAAGTAAGTAATACGCCAGTGCAAGAAACAGCAGCCCGAAGCGTAAGCGAGGGATAACGCCACCGATGGATGCCTTATTTTTCGGTCGCGCTATCCCTCGCTTACGCTTCGGGTTGTTGTTAGCCCTCACCCCCCGAAAAATCATGAAAACACAAATTTTCGCAATCGTTTCCCTTTTTTGTTTTATCGTGGCTTCACCATTTTCACTCACAGCGGCCGAGTATGACGTCGTCATTTACGGCGGCACATCCGCGGCGGTGACGACGGCGGTGCAGGTGAAGAAGATGGGGAAAACGGTCGTGATCGTCTCGCCGGACAAACATCTGGGCGGGCTGTCAAGCGGCGGGCTGGGGTTCACGGACTCCGGAAACGTCGGGACGGTCGGCGGGCTGTCGCGCGCGTTTTATGGCCGGGTGTATGAAGTTTATCAGCGGGACGAGACGTGGCGGTGGCAGAAAATGGACGCGTATGCGAACGTTGGGCAGGGCACGAAGGCGATGCTCCACGCCGACCGTACGATGTGGATTTTCGAGCCGCACGTGGCCGAGGCGGTGTTCGACGCGTGGGTGGCGGAGATGGAAATTCCCGTGGTGCGAGACACCTGGCTCGACCGCGAAAACGGTGTGAAGAAGGGTGGCGCCCGCATTACGGAAATCGTCACGCTGTGCGGAAAAACATTCCGTGGGAAGATGTTCGTCGACGCGACATACGAGGGCGACCTGCTGGCAGCGGCGGGCGTGGATTTTCATGTCGGGCGGGAGGCGAACAGCCAGTACGACGAAACGTGGAACGGCAACCAGGTCGGCATCCTGCACCACAACCACTTTTTCGCGCAGCCGGTGGATCCGTATGTGGTGGTGGGGTGTGTGAAGAGCGGGCTGCTGAAATACGTGGACGCAAGCGAGCCGGGAGTGCGGGGCGAGGCGGATGACCGCGTGCAGGCGTACTGCTTCCGGCTGTGCATGACCGACCACGAGCCGAACCGCATGCCGTTTCCGAAACCGGAGGGGTATAACGCGGACGATTACGAACTGCTGGCGAGGACGCTTGCTGGCGGGTGGCGCGACGTGTTCGGGAAATTCGATCGCATTCCGAATCACAAAACCGACACGAACAATTGCGGCCCGTTCAGCCTCGACGCGATCGGCATCAATTACGCCTACCCGAACGCCACTTACGATCAGCGGCGCGAGATTATCGAAGAGCACGAAATTTATCAGAAGGGGCTGCTATACTTTCTGGCGAACGACGCGCGCGTGCCGGAAGATCTTCGCGTGCGGATGAGTCGCTGGGGGCTGGCGAAGGACGAATTTTTGGATAACGGGCACTGGCCGCACCAGCTTTATATCCGTGAGGCCCGGCGGATGGTCGGCGAATACGTCACCACCGAGCACGAGTGCCTCGGCCGGCGCGAGTGCCCCCGCCCCGTGGGGATGGGCTCTTACGTGCTGGATTCGCATAACGTCCGGCGGTATGTGAAGCCAGACGGTTTCGTGCAAAATGAAGGGGACATCGGCGTGCACCCGCCCCGGCCTTACGGAATCGATTACGGCTCGCTGGTGCCGAAACGTGGCCAGTGCGCGAACCTGCTGGTACCCGTGTGCGTCAGTTGCACGCACATCGCGTTCGGCTCGATCCGCATGGAACCCGTGTTCATGATCCTCGGCCAGAGTGCCGGCACCGCGGCGGTGATGGCGATCGACGAAAACCTTGCCGTGCAGGATGTGGATTATGAAAAACTGGCAGAGCGGCTGATGGCGGACGGCCAGCGGCTGACGCATGACGGCGGCGGACACGGGAGTGTGGCGGTGAAAGACCTGGAGGGGACGGTCGTGGATAACCGGCAGGCTGAACTGGTTGGCGACTGGGTCGTGAGCCAGACACAACCGCAGTATGTGGGCCACGAATACATCCACGATAATAACAGCGAAAAAGGCGAGAAAAGCGTGACGTTCCGAGTGAAGGTGCCGCAGCCGGGTGTGTATGAAGTGCGGCTGGCGTACTCGGCGCTTGGGAACCGGGCGACGAACGTGCCGGTGACGATCACGCATGCCGACGGAGCCGCGAATGTCACGGTGAATCAGCAAAAGACGCCGCCCGTGGATGATCTTTTCATTTCGCTGGGGCGATTTTCTTTCACGGACACGGCCGTCATTCGGATTTCCACCGCCGGCACGAACGGATTCGTGATCGCCGACGCGGTACAACTGCTGCCGTGAGCGGGCGGTTTCGAAATGCGTCTTGTCATGAGAAACAGCAGCCCGGGAATGAAGCGCAACGTAATGACCGGATAGAATCGCCGGGATTTTCCCCACTTCTATCCGGTCATTGCGCTGCGCTCCATTCCCGGCTGCTGTTCTTGAGGATACCTCCATTTTATAACGGCTCAGGCGGAATAAAAATCCCCCGGTATCATTCAGACATTTTTCTGATGCCGGGGGATTTTTCATCTTTCATGAACCCGGAAAATCGGGTATGATGGGGGAGATGTAACGGTTTCATGGATGTCTGAGAGACGAATTCTTAAAGGAAGGTATGAACATATGAATCGGATGCGTTTCATTTTTGGGTCGACGGTGCTGCTGGCGGGCAGTGTTTTTTGCGTGAACCCCGCATTTTCTCAAGACGCGACGGAGTATTCGCTGGTTTCGAAACGCGCTTCCGGCACGGTGGACGCGGTGCAGCGGAATATTGATGTGCAGGGGAAACTGCTTTATGAGGTGGATGCGAGCACGGGCCAGAGCGTGTCGCGGGTGACGCCGGACGGTGCGGAGGGAATCGCGAATTCGGCGGTGCCGGGGCCGGTGAAAAAAGAGACGCAGGAAGTGCCGATTAAAGTGTCGGGCGTGCAGCGTTATGAAGAAATGTTGATCGCGTCCGGGAATCTGCTCCAGGGGGAGGCGGCGGTGCCCACGCTCGGGGCGTGTTTTTTCCTGGCGGATGACGTGAAGATTACGGTGGGTGAACAGGATCAGTCGAATAAGCTGGATCTGAAAAAACCGCTTTTCGGGGTGGATATCCATGATGCGAAGGTGAATTTTTTCCGGCCCGGCGGTCTGCTGACCCGTGAGGAAAAGGAATTTCTGGATCAGCAGGGGAATACGCTGCTGTTGGATTTCCTGCTGCCGGGGAAGGATGTGAAAGTCGGAGACAGCTGGGATCAGTCGGCGGATGTGATGGCCCTGCTGCTGCAACTGGATATGGTGTTTCAACTGAAAGTGACCACGAAACTGACGGAAGTGAAAAACGGCACGGCGATTCTTGACACGGAAGGCTGGGTGGATGGCAGCTCGGACGGGACGGCGTCCAAGATGGAAATTAAAGGGAAAATGTATTTTCACCTGGCCAGCGGGCGAATCACGTGGAACGGCCTGATCATCCGTGAAACACACGCCGTGGGGCATGTGACGCCGGGCATGGAAATCATCGCGAGGCTACAGTACACGATTAAGCCGCTGGAAGAGTCCACCCGGCTGACGGAATCGGTGGTGTCAAAAATCGTTTTTGACGCGTCCCAGTATGAATTTTTGCGGTACGTGGATCCGGGAGGCGTGTGGGAATGCGAAATGGACGCGCGGTGGTTCGCGATGACGTATAATCAGCGGCGGGCCCCGTTTCGCATGGTGGATAAAGGCGTGCTGATCGCGCAGGCGACCATCCTGACGACCCCGAAAGAAAGCTCGCCGGTGAATGTCACCATGGACGCGTTTCAGGATGAAATCAAAAAAAGTATCCCCGGGACAATTGACGAAATCGTGGATGCCGCGAAGACGGAAACGGAGGATGGTACGCGGATTTACCGGGTGGAAGTGAACGGACGCGTGGAAGAACTGCCGCTGAAATGGACGTATTACCAGATTTATAAACCGGGCACGGAAGACCGGAAAGTGAACGCGAAACAGGTCACCATGGTGTTCACGGTGGAGGATAAACTCCAGGAGGAATTTCGTCAGGCGGATGAGCATGTCCTGAAGACGTTTATGTGGGAGCCGTGAGGCTTTCACCGGTTTTTATGGAAAAAAAGAACGCCGCGGCACACGATTTTCGTGCGTCACGGCGTTTTTTATGTTTTACAGCGCATTTTCAGGTGGGAACGCTGCGTGCGGATTATACCCCGGCGCGGCGGCGGACGGTGTTTCCATAAAAATGCCCCGGACGGCTCGGACGGTCGGTAATCGGCATGCTTTTAATTTCCCGCCGGGTCATGCCATAATTGGCCACGTTACGCCCGCCACGCGGCGCGCCGACCATTTCGGACGGCATTTGGGTGTTTTCTCCATCTTGATAGTAAAACGCCATAGCCGGGTGAGGCGTTTCCAGCATGGAGGAATATTGGTACGGGTACGGCGTCTGCGAATCTTCGGCGGAAACGTTCTGAAGCCCGCTAAAAAGGACGGCCGAGCATGCGACGAAATAAAACAAGAATCGTTCCATCAATTCACCTCAAAAATTCTATTTGATTCAGGAAAAACACAGGGGAACTTTATTTGTTCCCATCATAATCTTCTAATATTATACCACTTCGGAAGAACATGTCCACCAACTTGCGCGGAAAAAAAGTGTAAAACCTCTCGGGGCACCGTGATAAAAGCGATAAAAACGTCACATTTTAAATCGCAAAACGCTGGATGTGTGCCCCGAAACGGAAGAATCCGGCGGTCTTCCAGGGATTTATCGGCATAAATACCGGGAAAAAAGCTGGAAAAATGTAAAAAATGCCCGCGAGTGATTCCATTTTTAGTGAAAATAGGGTATCCTTAAGGAGAGTTTTTTCTTTTGTCACCCGTTTTGTGATTTATGTTTCCGGTAAATATTTCCAAAAAACCGCCGTCGGCGCGTGAAGACCGTGAGGCCATTCGGCTGGCGGCGGAAACGTATGCGCAGACATTCCCGGGGGAGGCCGTGCGGTCTCAGACGCTTTTTCGCGCGACGCTTTATCAAAAATCGCAGGAAATTCTGGCGGCGCTGGATCTTTCGCAGGATTATCTCGGCTGGACGCTGGTGGTGCTGGGGAGTGCTTTCTGGCGGCCGTGGGTTCAGCGCGTGGCGCCCGAGAAGCGGCTGATTTTGTTGCCGCACTGCATCCGGGACCAGGAAACGTGCCCGGCGAAGTTCACGCCGCAGGGGTTACAGTGTGTGTGTTGCGGGCGGTGTTCGCTGGGAACGTGGAAGACGGAAGCGGAGGCCCGGGGGATGCGAGTAATGATCGCGGAAGGCTCGCCGGTGGTGCTGCAGACGATCATGACCGAAAAAATAGACGCCGTGCTGGGCGTAGCGTGTCTGGATTCGCTGGAGAAGGCGTTTGATAAAGTCATGATGCTGGGAATTCCGTCACAGGCGGTGGCGCTTTTGACGTCCCGGTGTTTTGCCAGCGAGGTGGATGAGGATCAGGTGCGGGAGTTGATCGGGATGCCGTATGTGCCGGTGGACGAGGCGGCGGAAGCGGGAAATGCGCCGCCGGCGGAGGCCCCGAATTTCGCGCCGGGGTTTTCGCGTACGCCGGTGCAGCTTTTGCGTGCCACGCGGGAGCTGTTTCAGACGGAGCGTTTTTCGCTGATTCTCGGCCACATGGGAATCGCGTATCCGCCGGTGGTGAGGCCGGGATGGAATCCGCTGATGGTGCAGACGGAAACGGCGGCCCTCGAGTTTTTGCGTAACGGCGGAAAGTATTTTCGCCCCTTCATCACCCTGGCGGCTTATGACGCCCTGACACGCGGGACGGCAGCCGGGACAGAAGCGGAAATGCATTTTCTGGAAAGTGTGCCGGAGGCCGTGCAGGCGGTGGCGGTGGCGATCGAGATTTTTCATAAAGCGTCGCTGGTGCATGATGATATTGAGGATGGTGACGCCTTTCGGTATGGACGCCCGGCGCTGCATCAGCAGTATGGCACGGCGGCGGCGATAAACATGGGCGATTATCTCATCGGGCTGGGGTACCGACTGGTGGCGGCCCAGACACCGGCGCTGGGTGCGGAGGCTGCGGCGGATGTGCTGGCCGGGTTCAGTAAGGCGCACACGCAGCTGAGCAGCGGCCAGGGCGCGGAGATCGCCCTGCTGAACGCGGGGTGTGACGGCTTCACGCCGCGGGATGCGCTGCGGATTTACACCATGAAAACCGCGCCGGCGTTTGAAGCCGCCTTGGTGTCCGGCATCCGCATGGGCATGTCGCACGCGAAAAATGCGCCGGAAAGCGTGACGCTGGCGGAAATCCAGGAAAATCTCGCCCGGTTTTGTCGGCATCTGGGCGTGGGATTTCAGATTCTGAATGACCTGGATGATTGGAAAGAAACGGTCACGAATAAAATCACTGCGGGAGGGGATGCAGTGAAACGCCGGCCCACGCTGCTTTTGGCACTCGCATTGGAGAAAGCTTCGCGGCCACAGCGGGAAACGCTTGTGGTGGGGGGGCGCGAGGCAATTTTCGAGGTTTATGCGTCGCTGGGCGTTTTCGCGCAGGCGGACACGCTGGTGCGGAAGTACCGCGAGAAGGCGCTGGAGACGGCGGAGGAAATTCCGCACGAGGCGCTGCGGGCGCTGCTTCGCTATTTCGTTGACGCGATTCTTTGCGGGTAAGGGGAGTGGGGCTGAAAAACAGCAGCCGGGAATAAAGTGCATCGCAGCATAACGAAGTGACCGGATAGAAACGCTGGAAATTTTCCCGCTTCTATCCGGTCACTCTTGCTGCGCTTCGTTCCCGGCTGTGTTTTATTTCATTTTTTCCGCCGACGGGCGACGACCATCGTTGCACCGCCCAGAAGCAGCAGCAGCCAAGTCGCCGGCTCCGGTACCTGCGTCGCGAACAGACCCCACCGAGGATTCATGCTGTCACCAAGATTACGATAATCCAACGTCCAATACTGGGTGCCGTATCCGGATAAATGGGAATCCCATTCAGTGACTAATTCGCCGAAATCTTTATTGGACGAGAAAAGGTAAATGTCCTCATCGGTATCCACGAGTTCGAACAGACCGCTGAGGTCGATTCCGAAGGATGTTCCCCAAGTGAAATCCGCATCATCAAGCGTTACCAGCGGGATTGTATCCGCATTCGTCAGCGGCCCCTCAATATCGAATCGCAGTGTTCCGAAAATTTCCATTTCGCTGTTATTCAGCACGAGCCCCTGCTGCGCGAATTCCAGCGTACCATACTTTTTCACGGGTGGGGTTACGCCCGTGTCCACGACCAAGTCTACGGTCAGCTTCCCGGTTCCCAGATTGCCGGCTTCAAGGCGGATTTTGCCTTCACTGATGGTTGAGTCGCCGTCGAATCCATTGTTGTCACCGGAGAGCACCAGCGTACCGCGACCGGTTTTGGTCAGCGTTCCGTTGCCGGTAATGTTCGATGTGATGGTGCCGGTTTTTCCATTCGTCACGTCAATCGTGCCGTCGGTGGTGAGCAAGACATCCCGAGTCAGCGCCGTCGTAGCGCCGGAGAATTGCAACGTGGCGTTTGTGCCCGGGTCGGCGTCGAATATATATTGGTATGTGGTCGACGCGGTATGAGACCACCCGGCACCCAGGGAAAGAATCCCATCTTTCATCGTCGTGTCACCCGTATAAGTGTTAGCGCCCGAGAGCACCATCGTACCGGTGCCTTTCTTTGCAATCCCGGTCGTGAGATTGTCTTGATCCCCCCAGATAACTGCTGAAAAAAGTAGTTCCGAAGTGCCTTGCATGTCGAAAGTTATCAGCTTTCCATTCAGGTTGATGCCCGCCGCGCCAGAAATAGTCGACGTGTCGGCAGACGTAGTAATGTCAACATCATGTGCTGGATAGAAGTTGCCGTCATTGATTTGAACGTTTCCACCGCCGGTACCAAACGCGAACAGCGTCGTTAAATTGCCATGGCTGCGCTGGCCACCTGCAAAGATCAGCGTCGCGCCGTTGCTGATTTCATAACCCGCTCCGGATCCGTAGCTATTGTTCCCCATGTCCAGCGTTCCGCCGGTGACGATGGTTTTGCCGGTATAGCTAGGGGCACCGGTAATCGCCATGATGCCGTCGCCGGTTTTGGTGAGACCTCTGCCATCGACGCCTACCATCGCGGCACTGACAAGAAGGTCGGTCGTTGCCGTTCCACGTGCGACATTAAATACAATTGTGTTGTCGGTATTACCTTCACGGAGAACCACGTTTCCCTTGATTTCCGTGGTCGTATCCGAAGCAAACACATTTATCGAAGTTCCGCCGCCGAAAGAAAATTGCCCGCTTGACGCATTCATCGTTGCACCGGTAAGATTATACGTCACGCCCCAACCGCAGTCGCCGCCGCCGGAATGGGTCAGCGTTCCTTCATTGATCGTGACGCTGGTGACTTGCGTACCGCCTGTATAACCGAAGGCGTTTGCTACTGTCGTGATCACTTCAGCACCGGCTCCAATGGCCAAGCTGCCGCCGATCGTTCCATTGGCGCCGCTGTTGTATGAAAGGTACAACTTCCCTCCCGATACGGTCGTACCTCCAGTGTAGGTGTGGTTACTCCCCGAAAGCGTCAGCTCACCAGAGCCAGATTTGGCCAAGCTGCCACCTCCAGCTAAAACATTAATGTCAGAACCGGAAATTGTCCAGCTCTTTGTTCCATCAACGTTAACGCTTGTCGCATAGACCGGGTTGGTGGTAATCGTAACCATTCCGCCGGAGGCGGTGTCGTCGAAAATCGCCTTGTTGTTGTCCAACCAGATTTGGCCATCATCTGAGTTGACCAGCCAATTACCACCCCACCAGTTGTTGTCACTTGCGGCACCTGTCCATTTATAATTGTCTTGAGCCGACACCGGGGCGGAGAGAAGCAGTAGCATGGAAGCGAGTAAAGCCGGGAGCAAATAAGTTTTCATATTCATCTTTTATCGCATCTGTGGAAAAATGGTAAAGAGCATATAAGACATACACATACTCTATATTTTAATCAACCAGACGTAAAAATCAATGGTTTTCCCACAAAAAACCTTTAAAAAGTCAAAAATAAAATTTTGCACTAAAAATCAAAAATGGCGTTATTTGGCCGAAAAAGAGGGCGTCGCGGGCTGAATAGAGCGGTTATCGGTGCATGTATTCACAAAACAGCAGCCGGGAGCGAAGCGTTAGCGCAGAGACCGGATCGAATCGCTGAAATTTTTCCACTACTATCCGGTCATTCCGCTGGTGCTTCATTCCCGGCTGCTGTTCTTGTGGCTCTGCGGATTATTTTCCCTCGCCCTTGAACAACTTCCGCTGGATCGAGGGCACGTAGACGGTCCAGTCGCTCTCGGTGTTCAGGTCTTCGGTGAGCAGCTGCTGGAAGGCGGCGAGCTTGGAGTCCAGGAGATCGATGTAATGCAGGGCTAGGGCTTCGAGGGTCATGGGGAGTTTGGGGCTGCCGAATTCGTACTCGCCGTGGTGGGCGAGCATCATGTGTTTCAGACGCAGGGCCAGTTCGGGCGGGAAGGGCTCGCCGGAGAGCTGCTCGGCCTGGCGGATTCGCTGTTCGAGCATGGCGGCGCCGAGGTAAATGTGGCCCAGCAGTTGGCCCTCGTTCGTGTAGGTGAAATCCTGCTGGAAATCCATCTCGGCCGGCTTGCCCGTATCGTGGAGGAAGGCGCCGACCACCAGCAGCTCCGTGTTCAGGAAATCGTACGAATCGCCGATTTTCCGGGCCAGCTCCATGGTGTCCAGGGTGTGTTGCAGGAGTCCGCCCTGGAAGGCGTGGTGATGTTTGAGGCCGGCGGGGGCGGTGAGAAAGGTGGCCATGAACGCGTCGTCCATGAGGTAAGTCTCGGCCAGGCTCCGCAGGTGCGGGTCGGAAATACCCCGGAGGATGTCGGCCATCCGCTTCGCCATTTTGTCCACCGCGACGGTCGGGGCCTGGATGAAATCCTCCTCGTTGATGCCGGCTTTATCGACTTTCGTGATCCGCTTCGCGATCATCTGCATGGCCCCCTGGAAAACCTGCGTTTTCCCGTCCACCAGCACGTAATCGCCATTTTCGAAACGCTGATAAAGCGCCTCGGTGGCGTTCCAGACCCGGGCGGTGATCATGCCCGTTTTGTCGCGGAGGTCGACTTGTAAATAGGAGTCGCCGTTGCGGTTCGGGCGGAGCTGTTTATTGGTGGCGAGGAAAATCTGGTTGACGGATTCCTGGTCGGACAGTTCGTTAATGAATCGGCGCATGGCGTGGGGGTGTGGTTTGGGGTTTGTGGATTGGGGTTTGGGAATGAATTACAGCTTTTATTTTATATGAAAAACATGGCGGCGTAAATGGGGTTAAGAGGAAATCAGCGTACGGATAAGAAAATCGCCCCGGTTGACTTTTCTTGGTGGGCGGGTACATTATAAGATGTGTTTTTGTTGATTTTAGTAGATAAGATGAAGGAGTAAAATCGTGTCGTCCTTTTCCACACAGAGAACGGAAGCCCTGGCGGGGCGGATTACGCCGGAGATGCAGCAGGTGGCGGAGCAGGAATTTTTGTCGCCCCAGATGGTGCTGGAAGAGATGGCCCGCGGGCGGATGGTGATTCCGGCGAATAAAGTGCACCTGGAGAAAGGACTGAAACCGGCGGGGATCGGGATCGCGTGTCGAACGAAAATTAACGCGAATCTTGGGAATTCGCCAATTTCCAGCGGCCTGGGCTGTGAGCTGGCGAAAGTGAATTGCGCGATTCAGTGTGGCGCGGACACGGTGATGGACCTCTCCACGGGGACGCAGATTAACGAAATTCGGCAGCGAATTATTGATTCGGTGACCGTGCCGGTGGGGACGGTGCCGATGTACCAGATCGTGGAGGAGCTGGACGCGGTGGGGGATATGAAGCCGGTGGATTTCCTGCGAGTGATTGAGGAGCAGGCCCGGCAAGGGGTGGATTACATGACGGTGCACTGCGCGCTGCTGCGGGAGCATTTGCCGCTGGCTCGGAAGCGGACGCTGGGAATCGTCAGCCGTGGCGGGTCGCTGGTGGCCCAGTGGATGGCGATCCATCAGCAGGAAAACCCGTTTTTCACGCATTTCGGCGAGATGTGCGAGATTTTGCGGCGGTATGATGTGACGTGGAGTCTGGGGGACGGGCTTCGGCCGGGGTGTCTGGCGGACGCGTCGGACGAGGCGCAGTACGCGGAGCTGAAGGTGATGGGGGAACTCACTCTGAAGGCGTGGGAGATGGGGTGCCAGGTGATGATTGAGGGGCCGGGGCATGTGCCGCTGGATCAGATTGAGGAGAATGTAAAGAACCAGATGGCGTGGTGCCACGAGGCGCCGTTTTATGTGCTGGGGCCGCTGGTAACGGACATCGGGGCGGGGTATGATCACATTACGTCGGCCATCGGCGGCACGCTGGCGGCGTATTACGGCGTGGCCATGCTGTGTTACGTGACGCCGAAAGAGCATCTCGGGCTGCCGAATCTGGAGGATGTGCGGGCGGGAGTGATTGCGCATAAGATTGCCGCGCACGCTGCGGACGTGGCGCGCGGCCGGGCGCATGCGCGGGATGCGGATGATGAGATGAGCCGGGCGAGGGCGGCGTTTGACTGGGAAAAGCAGTTTTCGCTTTCTTTAGACCCGGAAAACGCGCGGCGGATGCATGAAGAATCCATCACGGAAAAATCGGGGCCCCACGAATATTGCAGCATGTGCGGGCCGAAATTCTGTTCCATCCGCAACTCGCGCGAAGCGCTGGAAACGGAGAAAAAGAATGAGAAATGAGGAATAAAAAAATGAGAAATTAACTGCGAGGTGTAAGCATTTCGGCCGGTGGCTCGCCTGCGTCAATTTCTCATTTTTTTATTTCTCATTTCTCATTTTCCGTAACTTCCGCTGGTGGCGGACATGGGCAGCGGCGTTCCTTTTCTTGGTGCGGCGGCATTCGCGCCCACGGGTAGCGGGGTGGAGGTGCCGGGGCGGGCCAGGGTGGCTTGCATCATGGCCGCGCGGTTCATTTCTTCGCGGAACAGGCCAGAGGTATCAGTTTCGCTGACGGCGTGCGTCTGGCCGGCCTCATGGGCTGGATCCTGAAACACTTCTCCACTCGTGGGTGCGGGCGCCTGGTACGTGGGAACGTATGTTTCCGTCGGCTCGGCGGTCGGCGAGTCGGTCAGAATCAGCACGCCGTTACGCTCCTGCACCGTCATTTTCCGCACGGGCACGTGCACCGCGTTTTCGGAGGGCGGCATGACGGCATCCCGCGCGGCGGGCGGTAAAGCCGGGGACTCGCTGCCGTAATCATACGCTTCCATGACGGCGTTCGCGTCAGCACCCACCGCGCCGGAAATCGTGCTCCACTCAGGGTTAAACACCGGCGCGTCCAGCAGGAAATCGCCCGCGGGCGGCGCAGCGACAGCAGCGTAACTGTGGGGCTGCGGCACGGCATGCGGCTGCGGCGCGGCGGTGTAATATGTCTTTCCGCCCACCACCGCGTATCCGGGTGTCTCCGCCACGGCATAATATTCCGTCGGCACTTGCGCGTAACCACCGCCGCCCTGAGCGGGAGCGGAGGGATGCGTACCGGCCGGGACGTCCTGCCGCATGTTCTGCACGAGGAAGCCCTGCAGGCCGTCCTGGAGTTGCGCGATGCTGCCGGTTTTCAGCGCAATTTGCTCATACACCGGCTGAATCGCCCCGTGGAAGGAATCTTCGGTGTCCACCAGTTTCTGGTGAAAACGATTCGCCACGTGATCTTTCTGGCCGCGGTACAGCGCCGCCAGCGTTTCGGTGTAAATGGGCACGAACGGCGCTAATTGATCGGCATGGCATTCCACCCGCGGCGCCTGACGCGTGCCGGAGAAATGCGCGGAAACCGCCAGCGTGTCCGTTTTCCATTCCTTGATTTTATCCTCCCAGCCCAGCGGCGGAAGCGCTTTCACCGCGGGGTCATGGACGGACGCCAGGGTCACATCCCGGTACGCCAGCTCCATGTCCCCGGAAATTTCGTCCCCACGGTACGTCAGATCCATCCGCACCACCGCAGAAGCGGGCACGGCCCTGACCGGCAGGGAGCTCACGGCCCAGTAACACGCCTGCATGTGGCTGACGGGGAACTCGGCGCGAATGCGTTTTTTAAGCACCCCCGCGTCTTCCTCCATCACCATCACGATTTTCCCCGCGGCGGACGCAGACGGCTCACCTGGAGCGCCAGCAGGCGTTAACACGATTTCCGCCTCCATTTTTTCACACGCTTCCCCCTCCGCTGGCACGGTTTTCCAGTCCCCGGAGAAAGCGTACTGTTGGCCGAAAAGCGTCACGTTTCCGCGTGTGGCGGCACGCTGGACGGTGATTCCGGCGGCGGATTTTTTATCATTTTTCGCGGTCACGGCTTTTCCGAAACGGGCGCTTATGTCTGCGGAAGAAGGATCATACGCCGACTTCCCGGCCAACTCACGTTCTAGCCCCCCGGCCACCACCTGCTGGAGCATCTCCAGCCACGCCGTCATTTCCCGCGCACTAGCCACGGACTGCTCCCCGAAAAACGCCCCGGCCAACTGAGCCTCATCCAGCACCGGCGGCTCCAGGTATGGACGAAACGTCTTTCCGTCTTCCGCAACTTTCGCCTGCACCTGCTGCATTTCATTCGCGATTTCAAGCTTCAGCTCGGCACACTCGCTGTAAATTTTCTCGGACGCCTGACGCAACTGGATTAAACGCGTGATGGTCTGCACCATGTACTCCACGTTATCCTCATCCCCCGTGCCCGCGGCGGCGGCCTGCGCGCTTTTCGCGTTTTCTTCATGGAAAAACTGCATGGCGCCGGGCTCCCGGTCCGCCGGGGTGTGCGCCGCCAGATCATAATTCACCAGCCGCACCGCCGTGTCGCGCGGCGCCAGGCGGGACAAATTTTCCGCCGCGCCGCGGTGCTCCTCCATGGTAGGGAACAGCCCGGGTATGTAATCCGTGGCGCCGATGCGCGACTGCAACTGCTGACGGATGTCGGCCAACTCCCGATTCACCTCGTGAGACTGGCGGGCCAACTCCTTATAACGCGGCACATAACGCGCCTTCATTTCCTGAAAATATTTCACACTGGTCAGGGAGGCCAACTGTTTTTCAATTTCCGCTTCACAGGCGCTGCTTAAAAGCGGCGTCAGTGACCAGGATTGCGCCGCCGCGGCGTTTCCATTTTTGTCAGAAAAACCCTCTGGCGACGAAAACTGCATCCCCTCCATCAGCGCATCCTGAACCACCACCCGGCCTTTCACCAGCGCATATGGATCCAGCTGGAAAACGGCACGTTCGACCTGAATGCCCGGACGCGATTTCTCACCGCCCGACTCATTTTTCGGGGAATCGAAAACCATCTCCGTGTTTTCCATTGCCACCGTCATGCGGGACATGGAAGAATTCATGGCCGAGTAACGGACTTTCCCGTGGAAAGATTTTTCCAGGGTGGCGACGAAATGCCGCTGGAAATATCCCTCCGTACCGACCATCCCCAGAATCAGACACACGCCCGCCATCACGCCTGCAACCATGGTGCGCATCAGCCGTCTGGAACCGGTTTTTTCCGTTTTCGTCACCTTTTCACGCGTGCGGAACCACGGTTTTCCCGCTTTTTTCTCCTTTTTTGGGGAGACCGCCACGATTTTCCGAGTGCCTTGGGCGTTACTTTCATCGCCCGCCGCCGTTTCAGCGGCTGGTGGTGCGGGCGTATTCCAGTGCCGTTTTTTTTGTCCGTAAATCTCCTCGTCCGAATGCTGATTCGCCGGCGCGGAAGGCTGGTCCGATTTTAACTCGCCATTTTGCGCAAACGCCGCATTCACGGAAGGCTCCTCCCGGCAGTCGCGGAGAATGCCGGAAAGCCAGGAAATGTCGCTGTCCGTCAACTCGGGCTGCTGCTCCGGGTAAAGCGCTTCCTGTAATTCGTCCACTAAATGGGAAAATCGGCCTTTTCCTCCCCGGGAAACGCCTTTTTCCAGACTTGCGCCGTTATAATTTTCCGTACTGTTTTTTTCGGAGCTCGGCTCTGTTTCCGAATGCTGAATGTTCTGGAGACAGTTTTCCACCGAAACCGTCATTTCGTCCATCATCGCGGATAATTCTTTGACCAAAGAATTGCCAACTCGTTTAATTTTACTCATTTTAACCACCGTGTGTTTAGCGTACGGACATTTTATCCGAGCACGTCTTTTTATGACGCGGCTCAATAAAAATAAAATCGGTATAATCGTTATAATCCGTATATCTTATCGTCGCGCCGGGGCATAAAACTTCAAGAAAAGCCGTTCAGAAGTGATTTTTAAGCTAAAAAAGTTAAAATAAGCAAAAAATGCGGACGATTTGGGAGGATTTTTGTTGAAAAACACTCTAATTCCGCGCAAAAATGGCGAGAAGAGGGATTAGCGCGGTGCCAGGTGTTAATTTTGCGGTAAATGGGGCGAGAGATCGCTCAGAAGGAAAAAAGAGCCGAGAATCATCAGGACATCCTCTGGCTGTTTCGCCTGGAGTGCCGCTTTCAGGGCTTCCGCCGGGAGATGAAATTTGTGGAAAACAGCCGTAGAACGCAGATGGGTGCAAAAATCGTAAAGCTCATCCACCGGGACGGCACGCATGCTGCTGTGATATTCGGTCAGATAAATTTCCTCGGCGGATGCCACGATTTTTTGCAGGACGGCCTGCCAATTTTTGTCGGCGGAAACAGCGAAAATAAACTGTTTTTTTTGCCGCGGAAAGGTGGTGGCCAGCCAGGCCAGCGTGCCGGAAATGGAGGCGTCATTATGGGCCACGTCCGTGAAAACGCGTTCATACCCGGCCACCGCTTCCAACCGTCCGGGAAGTCGCGTTTCGAGTAAAGATTTCTGAACAGCCGACACGGGGATGTGAAAACCGTACTTTTCGCGTAAGATCTTCACCACCTGAACTGCCAGCGCGGCATTTTCCCGCTGATGCCGCCCGCGCATGCCCACCGGGAAGGCCCGGTCACCGATTTCCGGGTGAAAATCATGAAAAAGCAGCGTTTCTTGACCATCTTCACTGATTTCCCAGGAAAAATCCGTCTCCGCCTGATAAACCTCCGCGCAACGAATTTCCGCAATTTGCCGGGTCAGCGCCCGCAGCCCGGGCTGCTGAACCCCGCTGACCACGGGGACGGCGGGCTTTATGATCCCTGCTTTTTCGTACGCCACTTCTTCCAGCGTCGCGCCGAGCTGCTGCGTGTGATCCAGCGAGATATTCGTGAGGACACTGACCAGCGGCGTGCAAATATTCGTCGCGTCCAGACGTCCCCCCATTCCCACCTCCAGCACCATGGCGTCCACCTTCCGGCGCTGGAAATGCAGAAAAGCCATCATCGTGGTGATTTCGAACCACGTGGCGTGTCCCCACCGCGTTTCTCCCGCCAGTTCGGCCGCATCCATACATTCTAGAACGGGTTTCATCGCCGCTACCAGCTCCGCCAGCTCTTCCGGGGAGCATGACTGCCGATTTACCTGAAAACGCTCGCCAAGATACGTGATGTGCGGCGACTGAAAGCATCCCGTGCGCATCCCGCTGTGCTCCAGCATGCCGGCGATCATGGCGGATGTGGAACCTTTTCCTTTCGTCCCAGTTACGTGCACGGTGGGCACCCCGGCTGCGGGGGCGCCAAGAAGGCGGTAAAATTTCTCCACACGCTCTAATTTAAAGACCTGCACCGTGTAATCTTTTCCGTGCAGTTTTTCGTAATTCACGCGGGAGTCGAGAAAAGAGATCGCATCCGCATACGTCATTTTACTATTATACTATAAAGGATGTCGGAATGACGGATGAGCATAAATTTACTGCACGGATTCCGCGCGCGGGGCCTGGCTGTACGCTTTATTTTCCCGCTCCACGATTTTCATGGCGTCCAGCCGTATTTGATTCAAGTACTGTGCTTGCCGTTTCTGTAGCGCACTGATACTGTCACTCATCCGTTTATTAACCTGCGTGATACTTGCCAACTCCGCCTGATACTGGCTTTTGTCATTGGTCAACTGCTGATTTTCTTTCTGGCGCAATTCCAGATACTGGTCAGCCAGCACTTTACTCTCCATGGCCGTCTCCGCTTCAATTCGCTCGGCGATCAGTAAATCGTTCAGCAGCATCTCTTCCGTGATATTAATATCAAAAATAATTTCATAATCCGTCAGCGTGCGATGAAAAACCTGTCCGGTTTTCGAATCCACCTTTCCGTCTTTCAGATAATCCGCCAGGGCCGACTTGGGGAGGAGTTCTGTCAGGATGTCTTCCCGCTTATCGGGGGGCAAAATATTAAAAACTTCCGATTCATCTTTTGGCATAAGCGTGTACAAATTCCACAAGCTGCCGTTACTGGCCTGGATCGCCTTCATGACCGCCGGGTCGCCGATACGCATCGGGTCTGGCTTTAAATTCACCGTTTCCCCTTCGATGGAGGTTACGGTAAAATAGCCAAGATATTTTCCCCGTGCCCCTTCCGTCGCGGCTTCAAAAGCATACACCTTGGAGTCATTCGGCAGTAAATCTTCCGTGATTTTCGGAACCGTCACCGCCGCGTTTCCTGTGCGGTTAACGGAAGCTTCGCAATTAAACCACGTCTGGTGGCCACGGAAGGCCTGAAGCCGTTCGACGCGTTTTTTGAGCAGGGGCAGCGACGGTTTTGAATCCGGGGAGCTCAAATCGCCTTCCCCGTGCTTCATAACGCGAATTTCCGCCTCTGTTTTTTGAAGTTTTTTGTCCAGATCAGCGATCATCGATCTCCACACGGCATGCGTTTTCAGCGTACGTGCACCATAATAAAAGCAGGGCAGAATGGCGATGAAAATGAGCCAGATGATAATCTTATTTGCAAGATGCATGACGATCCCGAATTTCGAGTGATAAATTCAAGTAAAACGCGTCCCGTTTCCCCGGAAAACGAACATCGCGCAGAACAGTATAAGTATATACTAGCCAAAATTTATTGGAAAGTCAAGTATTTTGAAAAAAAGATTTGCCGCATTTTGTGTATTTTGTGAAAATTTACGGCGTGTATTTTTCGTATCCTGCATAAATGATTTTTGTTTGTGTTTATATGTGTGAAATGTGCGGAGGGATTTTCACTGAACCTGCTTTTCTGGGGGATTTTTTGCCGGACGACTCTTGACAGGTGGACGAAAGGCCCTTATTATAATAGAATGTGTCAGCATTTTTCCCGCACGGAAGAAATAATTATAACACGCGGCAGACGGCGTGCGTTCCCGGGCGGGTGAAGAGGAGCCTTTTTTATTTTTTGAATATGAGCGATAATATTCCTGTTGCGGAAAATGAAAACACCGAAAAAGCGGTTCCCCGGCAGATCGGCGGATACTTGCGCGAGGCGTGGCTGATTCTCCTGCTGGCGGTGCTTTACGGCGGTCTGCTGGCGTGGATTCAGTTGACGCTGGGCCCCGTCATCGCGGAAAATAAAAAGCGGGAGACGTACAGCCAGATTCCGGAACTGGTGACCGGTGCGGATGCGGCGAAGACCGTGGAGCTCACGGTGAAGGGCACAGACGGCAAGCTGAAAACCGTGTATCAGGCGTTCAGCACGGCCGGGAAGCATCTCGGCTGGGTTTTCCCCGCCTCCGGCCGGGGATTCGCGGACACGATCGAAATCCTGATCGGGCTGGATGTCGGCGCGGAGACCATCACGGGTGTTTTCGTGCTGGACCAGAAAGAAACGCCCGGGCTGGGGAATTTCATTAAGGATGACCCCAAGTTTGCGGAGATGTTTCATGGTTTGAGCGGTGCGAAAAAACTGGAGACGGTGACTTCCGGGATCCCGGCCGGGAATCAGATTAAGGCGATCACCGGCGCCACCATTTCCTCGCAGGCGGTGTGCGATATCGTCAACGACGCCGTGACGAAATACCGCGACGCGGCGCTGGCGGCAGCGAATTAAAATGGTTATTTGTAAATGGTAAATGCTGAATGTCGCGAGTGAACTTCCTCCCGAACCCCTGGCCCCTAGCCCCTAGCCCCTAATCCCTACCGATGAGCGATCTTCCCTCCGCGTCACAGCGGTTTATAAACGGCATCATTCCTGAGAACCCGATTTATCGTCAGATGCTGGGCATGTGTCCCACGCTGGCGGTGACCAGTAACGTGGCGGCGGCGCTGACCATGGCGGCGGCGACCACCTTTACGCTGGTGTGTTCGAACATCATGATCAGTCTGATGCGGAATTTGATTAAGCCGCACCTGCGGATTCTGGTGTTTACGCTGACGATTGCCACGTTCGTGACGGTGGTGGACAAATTCCTCGCGGCGTTCATGTGGGACATGAGTAAGCAGCTTGGGCCGTACATTCCGCTGATTATCGTCAACTGCATTATTATTTCGCGGGCCGAGGCGTGTTCGTCGAAGCAGGGCTTGGGCCCGTCCATTGCGGACGCGCTGGGCATGGGCCTGGGCTTCTGCCTGGGGCTGACGTCCATCGCGGTGGTGCGGGAAATTCTGGGTTCCGGCTCGCTGCTGGGCCATAAAATTTTGTCACCGGAGATGTGGCAGCCGTGGGGCGTGATGGTGCTGCCGCCGGGTGCGTTTTTAACGCTGGGCTGCCTGCTGGGCCTGGTGAATTATTTTTCCGCGAAGCAGAAAGAACGGGAAGAGGAGAATGGTTAATTGTGAATGGTGAATGGTGAATTGACGCAAGCGAGCTTCATACTCACGCATCTACCATGAAAACGAACCAGCATGCTCATTAACCATTTACCCTTAACAATTAACCATTATTCCGATGGATATTTTCATTAACCTGCTTCTGGTCGTTCTCAGCGCGGCGGTGATTAATAACTTCGTGCTGAAATATTTCGTGGGAATTTGCCCGTTTTTGGGCGTCTCGCGGAAAATCAGCACGGCGTTCGGCATGGGCTGCGCGGTGACGTTCGTCATGGGGATCGCGGCACTTTTGTGCTGGCCGTTCATGTATTTCATCTTGCGTCCCGAGGCGCCGCTGCCGACCGCGGTATGGCGGATGTGCGGCGGCGACCCGGCCACGGTCATCGACTTGTCCATCCTCAGTTACCTGGTGATCATTTTCGTGATCGCCTCCAGCGTTCAGTTTGTCGAGATGTATGTGCGGAAGTTTTTCCCGCCGCTTTATAAGGCGTTCGGGGTGTTTTTGCCGCTGATCACCACGAACTGCGCGATCATGTTCGCGTGTCTGGAAATTTTGAAGCAGATGCAGAACCCGGCGGAGATCTGGGGCCTGCACACGGCGCTGGCGTATTCCATCGGCGGCGGCCTGGGCTTCACGCTGGCGATTTCGCTCATGGCCGGCATTCGGGAAGAGCTGGAGCATGCCGAGGTGCCGAAATCCTTGCAGGGCGCGGGCATCGCGCTGTTCACGTCCTCCATTCTCGCGATGGCGTTCATGGGTTTCAGCGGCGTGGATAAGGGCCTGGACTCCACACTGAATGCGAAAGCCGAAGTGCGTCATGACGCGAGCGAGTCGGGCTTCCCGGTCGAATCGCCGACGGACGCCGATACAAAATAATTGTCCATCCTCCAAATCCCTAACCCCCATCCCCAAACCCCTATGACTACCCTCGTCACCATTTTACTTGCGATCGTCGTGATGCTGCTTTTAGCCGTGGTCATGGCCTGGGTTCTCGGCTGGGCGAACGTCGCGTTCCATGTGGAGGTGGATCCGAAAGTGGCCGCCATTCAGGAGCTGCTGCCCGGGGCGAATTGCGGTGCGTGCGGGTATCCGGGGTGTAATGAATATGGAGCGCAACTGGTGGCGGGCGTCGCGAAACTGGGCGAGTGTCCGCAGTGCAGTAAGGATGTAGTAGCGCAGCTGGCGGCGATTCTGGGCGTCTCGGCGACGGACGTGATGCCGTTTCGGGCCGTGGTGCATTGCGCGGCGGCGAATATGCACAAGAAAAACCGCCGGGCGTATGTGGGCGAAAAAACATGCACCGCGGCGAACCTCGTTTCCGGTGTGCAGGGCTGTACGTACGGATGCCTCGGGCTGGGCGACTGCTCCCGCGCGTGTCCGCATGGTGCAATCCGTGTGCAGGACGGGCTGGCCACCGTGGCTTTTGATAAATGCGTGGGCTGCAAAATGTGTGCCGGTGTGTGCCCGCGAAACATCATTACGATTATGCCCTTCAAACGCTCGCGGATGCTGGTGGTGAAGTGCTCGAATCATGATGCCGGGGTGGATGTGAAGGCGGTGTGCGAGGTAGGGTGCCTGGGTTGTGGACTGTGCATGCGGAGCGACGGTATTTTCAAAATCGAGAATAACCTCCCAATCATCGATTACGATCAGTTTAACGGGGAAGCTGCCCATGCGGTGGCGCTGGCGAAATGCCCGGCCGCCACGCTGGAGTATGTCGGTGATCCCACGCCGGAAGAGGTGGAGGCGGTGAAGGACGAGGCGCTGGCGGATGTGATTCTGCCCGACTTCAAAACCACCGTCGACGAAACGAAATGGCGGGGGTAAGGGAATCAGGAATGAGGACTTAGGAATGAGAAATGCGGAGGAACGGATGCGATTTTTCTTGAGTTTTGGCGTTCTTTCGGCGATTTTCTTTTTGGCCGCTGTGGCGTTCGCTGGCGAGGTGACGTTTCAGGAGGAGGACGCGGATACGGTGGCGGTGCTGGTAGACGGCGCGCTGTTCACGAAATATGTGCCCGGCGGCGGTAATTTCCCTATGCTCTTTCCCCTGAACGCGGCCACAGGCGAAAGCGTGACCCGCGGGTATCCCATGGTGCGGGACGTGCCGCATGAGGCGAAAGACCACCCGCATCACCGCTCGCTGTGGCTGACGCACGGAAATGTAAATGGCGTGAATTTCTGGAATGAAACCGCAAAGCAGGGGAAAATCGTCTTCCGCGAGTATGTGAAAAAAGAGGCCCCGCTGCTTGCCGCGAAGTGTGAGTGGCAGCGACCTGACGGCGAGGTGATCTGCTCGGACGTCTGCACCATGGCATTTGGCGACGACGAAACCTCGCGGTGGATCGACTTCCGCTGGGAAATCACGGCGGGCGAGAAAGACGTGATTTTCGGGGACACGAAAGAGGGTACGTTCGCGGTGCGGGTGGCGGGCACGATGAAGGTGGAGGAAAAGCTGGGCGGCGAAATCGTGAATGCGGACGGCCAGAGGGATGACGCCGCGTGGGGGAAGCGTGCCGCGTGGGTGGATTATCACGGCCCGGTGAATGATAAAACGCTGGGAATCGCGATCATGAACCACCCGAAAAGCGATTTTTATCCCACGTACTGGCACGTCCGCACGTACGGCCTGTTCGCCGCGAATCCTTTCGGCGTGCATGATTTCACGGGTGACCAGAATAAACATCTTGGCGATTTTACGCTCTCGGCCGGTAAAACGCTCACGCTCCTGTACCGCGTTTACATCCACCCGGGTGATGAAAAAATCGGAAAAGTGGCGGAAAATTTTGAGAATTACGCGAAATGACAGGGTAAACCGTGTTTTTTTGCATCGAAAATAAATAAACGGGGAAACGTATTATGGGGAAAGCGATTTTTGGCGGCAGGATCGGAAAATGGATTCCTGCGTGTTTTTACATGATCATCTTCGGCGCGCTGAGCGGGGATATCGCCTGGGGCGGCACGGGGGAACTTTATCTTCCCGAATTGCGGGCGGTGAGCATTCTCGATGATTCGGTCATTCATTCCGACTGGAATTATCTCGGACTTTACAGTTACACATCCGACACGGATGAAACGGTCATCAACGGCGTCTCCGTGACCAAAACCTTTACTCCGTCCACCGGAAATTTCATCTGGTCCAGCGCAGGTGCGTCTACGGATATCGCCGTTCCTTCCGCCAGTGGACTGATGGCCAATATTTTCCAGCACAGCATCTCGGGTGCCGGCTTGCGAACCATGACTGTGAAGGATCTTGTACCCGGGGAGTATTATACTTTGCAATTTTTCACGAGTGACACCCAGTGGGAAGCGCAGCGGTATGGGACGTTCGCCTTTTCCGGCAATTCCGCCGGGACGAACGACCGATTCGCGTATTATTCGGCCGCGACGGCGGCGCCGCTGGTGAACACCGCGATTACGCTGAACCAGAAAAATCTCTCGGCCTCCTTCACCGACGCCACGAACCCGATGAGCGTGGAGTATTCGTTCCTCGCGACCTCCGATACGTTTAAATTGAGTCTCAATTCGCTGGATAATAGCAATACGTGGCATGTTTACGGCCTGGCACTTGCCCAGCGGAGTTCGAATCCACTGACGGCGCTGACACTCAACGGCACTTTGGAAAATGTCGGCGGAAAGCTTGTCGGCTCGGCATTCGCGTCCTATGACGGAGCGAAAGTGGCCATGGATGTGAATTGGAAATTGGAGATGGCGACATCGCTGGACGGAGAGCGTGTCACGCTGAGCACCGGCACCTCCGCTTTCGGCGATTTCGGCACCGCCGCCGCGGTGAAGGGAAATATTTTTGAAGCACTCCAACTTGACCCGGGGTTCGAGGCGGCGGGCGCGGGAGAAGCGTCGGCGTGGCAAATCGTCAAAAGCGGCATGGGCGAACCGGTTTACGTTACCACCTTCGACGGCGGCAATCCCTTCGCCGGCAAATACGCTGCGTATCCGGGCCAGACCACCCATGGTAATCGGGACTTTTCCGCCAACGGCGATTACCCCGGCATCATCCGCAGCGGAGAGTTCGAACTCACCGGGGACGCGATTTCCTTTAAAATGTGGGGCGGCACGGGAACGACGACCGGCTGGGACAAGGGCGTGGGCCAACCCCTGCGGAATGAGAATGACGTCAGTGGTTATCTTGGCGTTGCGATCCGCGATGTCGCAACGGGGGATTATGTGGCGTTTCAAGGCCGGGGAACCAATGATGGAAATTGGCAGACCATCACGTTTACCGATGCAACCATCGCGGCCCTGATGAGCTCGGGGATTACGACGGTGACCCTGGACTTGATCGACGAATTTTATGCCGGTTGGGGCTGGGGCATGATGGATGATTTCCAGATGCTGGGTAATTTGCCGGTAAATGACAGCGCGTATTACTTTCTGTCCATCGAAGGGTGGGAGGATATCGCGGTTTTCGGCCCCGGCTTGAACGGCGGTACCACCGTGCCGGAGCCGGCGACGTGGCTGATGCTTTTGGCGGGGGCGGTCGGGATGGGAATGGCACGCAAACGCAGAAAGTAGATGGCAGCTGTTCCGGATAAGAATTTTCGGGAAGGCCGGTGGTAATGCTCCCGGCCTTTCATTTTTCTTGACTTGCCGGTGACAAAAAGATGTTTTTCTGATATATTAAGCGCATGGTGGAGAAAAATCGCTTAAAACCCCCGAAAATTCACTCGAAAGTGGTGAAAATCGCGAGGCTGCTGGAGTTGGCCGGCGCGACGGACCTGTTTCTTGTCGGCGGGTATGTGCGGGATTATCTTTTGGGGATTCCGTCCAAGGATTATGATCTGGAGGTGTATGGGCTGGATTATGAGGCGATCATCGCGGCGGTGAAGCCGTATTTTCGGGTGAATCAGGTGGGGAAGAGTTTCAGCGTACTGAAGGTGGATCAGTGGATTGACGTGACGCTTCCGCGGCGGGAGGTGAAGACGGGGCCGGGGCACAGGGAATTTGATGTCGTGGCGGACGGGCGGATGACGTTTACGGAGGCGGCCTCGCGGCGAGACTTCACGATAAACGCCATCGGAATGCGGATGGATGGCACGCTGTGTGACCCGTATGACGGTGGCGGCGACCTGCGGCGGCGGATTTTGCGTGCCCCCACGGAAGCGTTTTGCGAGGATCCGCTGCGGGTGCTGCGGGGGATGCAGTTCGCGGCGCGTTTCGGGATGAAGATGGAGCCGCGCACGGCGGAGCTCAGTCGGCGGGTGCTACCGGAGTTCGGCACGCTCTCCGCGGAGCGTATTTTTGAGGAGTGGTTCAAGTGGGCCGTGAGGGGCGACTTCCCCGAGATGGGGCTGGAGCTGCTGTGCGAAACCGGGTGGATCGGATGTTTTCCGGAGTTAAACGCGCAGGTGGAGCAGGGTGTTTTCCCGCACACGAAAACGGTATGCACCCGCGCCGCGGAGCTTGCGCGCACGCATGCGCTGGCAAAGAATGATCGGGCGGTGCTGATGTTCGGGGCATTATGCCAGGATTTCGGGAAGGCCGGGGCGGAGGAATTTTTGATGCGGATGAAGCCGCCGCTGTGGCTGCCCGAGCGTGTTTTGCCGCTGGTGACGGAACATGCGACGCGCCCCTGGCCGCTACGTGAGGCGGTGACGGATGCGGGAGTGCGGCATTTATCCGCCCGGCTGGCACCGGCGAATATTCGCATGTGGGAATTATTAAGCACGGCCGAGGAGCGCGCGCGGACGGACGCACAGCAGGAAGTGGAGCAAAAAACGGTGCCGGCCTGTGACGCATGGGCGGCGCGAGCGCGGGAGTTGGGGATTTATGACGGGCCGCCGGAGCCGATTCTCCAGGGGCGGCATCTGTTGCAGCGGGGGATGGAGCCGGGGCCGGGGATGGGCCGGGTACTGAAAAAAGCGTGGAACGCGCAGCTTGACGGAGCGTTCTTCTCGCTGGAAGAGGCGTTCCGGTGGCTGGAGGAGGTGGCGGAATGAACGTGCTGAAAAAATTGCATCGCGGTGCTTTGCGGCTGGGAACGTGCGTGTGTTTTATTTTGTGCCCGGCGTGTTTTTTTCCGCTGACCGTGCATGGTGAAGATGCGCCGAAACCCGCTGAAAACGCGTCAAAATCCATGGAGAACGAATCGAAACCCGTTGAAAACGCCCCGGCGGTGCCGCTTGCGGAGAAGCCCAGCCTGCAAAAAATCATTCACGATTTTCGTGTGCTGCGCGAGCGGATGCATGATCGGGGATACGCACACGCGGTGGCTGTGCTGGATCAGAAAATCGCGCTGAGCGAATCGCTGGAGGCCGTGCTGGTGGAGCAGTTTACGTTAAACCATCGGCGGAACATGATTCTTCTGGAAATGAAAAAACTGGAGGCCGCCGTGGCGAAAAATGAGCTGCCGGCCAGACAGAAACTCCGGGATCTGGAGGAGGAACTGGTGAATCTCAGCCTGGATATCGCGCAGTCGCGGGCGGATGCGGGAACCTGTCTGGAGCAGATGAGCGCGTTATCTCTGGAGGATGCGCTGGTGAAAGATAAAGCGGCGGCGGGGAAAAAAGATGCCGGGCCGGGAGAGAAGGAACCGGCGCCGGAGGAGGAAGGCGGCGCGGCTGCCGAAAATCAGGCGAAATAAAAAACGGCGGATGGTTTTCACCCGCCGTTTTTTTTGTGAATAGGCATCGCGTCAATACGACTGGAAATCCTGCGCGACGTGAAATTCCTTCGCCTGTCCGGTATCCGGATCGAAAGCCCGCACGCGAATGCGGATGCCGGGTAGTGGCGCCGTGTATGGCGGGGGGGAGATACTTCGCGTCGGAGAGGCGTTCGTCGTGAGGGCGATTTCGGTTGTCCCCACGAAATACCCGGTTTTCGTGTTTCCCTTCGTTTCCAGCACTTTCGCCTCCCCGGCCTCGGGGCTCATGTTGGAAAGCAGCGTCGACCAAGTGTCGTAACAGTAGATCAGATCCTTCCGGGCCGACTTGATCTCGGCATTCTGGAACGCGGGAGAAAGCGTGTAATAGTCGGAATTGTTGTTGCCCAGGGTGACGTATTTTTTCAGCTTCGGGTCCCACACTTCCACCGTGAACTGAATGACATTCGGGAGGATGAGCCAGGTGTCCAGCAGCAACTGTTTTCGGTAGGATTCGCCGGCGCTTCCCACGGAGCCGCCGCCGACGAGGTAATAGCGGTAAAGCCAGCCCCAAACATACGGATTATTCTTGGCGGAACTGGCGCCCATGTATTCGTCATAACGCAACTCCGGCTGGATGGGCGAGGAGCTGTATTTGGAGAACATGGAAAGAATCCGATAACGCGGGTCGCCGAGCATGCCGAGATTGACTTTCCGGTAACTCGGCAGGCCGTCGGTCGACGCGGTGGGCATGTATGGCACACAGCCCCAGTCGGTGGCTGTCTTGTTCGCCGTTCCCTCAAAATACGTGGCACATTCCGAACGGTCGCGCGCCGGCACCACCGGCATGAACGCCCGGTAAAGGCTGTTTTTGTAAACGAACCAGACCACTTCCCCGTACGGCGTCTCGCGGTCGTTGTTGTCTTTGTCCTTATAACGGAACGGTTGGTCGAAATTACAGACCGTCAGCCCCACGAATCCGTTGACGTTGTTAAAAAGATCCCTGGAATCGAATCCGCCGCCGCCGGTGATAGAGTTGGCCATGGCGGCCGCGTCGGCTTCCGCGGCGGCATTTTTCGTTTTGCCGCAAAGATACGGGTCGACTTTGAACTTGGTAAGATCCCCGCTGTTGGGGTCGATGGAAACGACCGACATATCGACCAGGCCCTCCAGGTTCGAAGCCTCCCACGCGGCATGGTCGATCGGGAATGTCCCGCACGTGAAGTACCCGCCGTCGCCTGTTACCGGCAGCGGAGGCTGCATCTGTGCCGTGCGATGCCCGAGGTCTTTCTGCAACAAATCCATCGTGTTGCGCATTCGCCCCATCATCTCCATCAATTGCCGGGACTGGCTGAAGCCCTCGTTCATCATGAGAAAAATCCGCACCGCCGACGCCAGCAACAAAAGCGAAAGCCCCGTGGCGAGCATGATTTCGATCAGCGTATAACCGGAACGCCTGGCATTCCGCCGCAATGAAAAAACATGGAAACGCATGATGAACGCCTTTTTAAATAATGTGTGAACCGCTTATGGCACCCGTATCCCCCAGCGCCACCGCGGGCACCGCCTGCCGCGAAACGCCGGCTGAAGAAATCCCCCGTGTGCGTGTACGCACCCTCCGGACGGAATGTTTGCCACGCACCATAATATTATAGAAGAATTCCCCAAAAGCTCCCGTCGGCGCGAAATGGCGACACAGGACGGAAACTCCCTTTCATTTTAACCGAAACGGCAGGAAATTCCAACCGATTTTCCGGGAATTTGCGAAAAAATATTGCGGTTTTCAGCGGTTTTCATCGCAGTACGCCATTCGCAGCGCCGTTTACTCGCCCGCGGCCCGGGTTTCCAGGGAATCCCACCGCTGGTAAAGCGTTTCCAGCGTTTGTTGCAGCGTTTCTTCCTGACGCGTGGCCTGCGCAATTTCCTCGCCGGAGAGCTGGTAAAAGCCGGGCTCGCTCATCCGCTGATGTGTTGCGGCGATCTCGGCCTCCAGTTTTTCCACCTCGGCCGGGAGACGCTCGAGCTCCATTTTTTCTTTGTAAGTGAGGCGGTTTCGATTTTCCGACGTTTTTTCCTTGACGGGATTCTTCTCTTTTTCCGGCTGCCTCTCCCGCTCCGGCGCGCTGTCCGCCACCGCATCCCGCTGAACCATCCAGTCGTCATATCCGCCGGCATACTCATGCACATTTCCGCCGCCCTCCATCACCAGCGTGGACGTCACCACGTGGTTGATGAACTCGCGGTCATGGCTGACCAGCAGCAGCGTTCCGGAATACTGGGCCAGTTTCTCCTCCAGCAGATCTAGCGTCTCCATGTCCAGATCGTTCGTCGGCTCGTCCATCACCAGCACATTCGAGGGTTTCAGGAACAGCTTGGCCAGCAGAAGCCGATTACGCTCGCCGCCGGAAAGGAATTTGACAGGCTGCTTGGCCCGCTCAGGCGAAAAGAGAAAATCCTCCAAATACCCTAAAACGTGCTGCTTATTTCCATTCACCGTCACATGCGTCGCTCCGTCAAAAACGTTATCCAGTACGGTTTTCTCCAGGTCCAGCGTCGCGTGAAGCTGGTCAAAATAGGCCACCTGAAGCTGGGTTCCATGGCGAATCGTCCCGCTTTCCGGCGGCAAATCCCCCAGCAGCAGACGCAAAAAGGTGGTTTTCCCGATTCCGTTTGGGCCGAGTATGCCGATTTTGTCGCCGCGCATGATTTTTGTGGAAAAATTGTGTGAAATGAGTGTCTCAGCACCGGTCTCTTGATTCCGGAATGAAAAATTCAAATTTTTTGCTTGAATGACCAGTCGGCCGGAGCTTTCCCCCTCCTGAATCTGCATTTTCGCCACGCCGGGGTCCCGCCGCCGCAACGCATACTCCTGCCGCATGGTCTTCAGCGCCCGCACGCGGCCCTCATTTCGCGTTCGGCGCGCCATGATTCCGGTACGAATCCAAATCTCCTCTTGCGCAAGCTTTTTGTCGAAATGCTCCCGCTCTTTCGCCTCGGCGTGAAGCCGCTGCTCCCGCCGCTGGAGGTACATTTCATAATCGCATTCGTACGAAAACAGTTTTCCCCGATCCAGCTCCCATATCCGCGTGGCGACATTCCGAAGGAACATGCGGTCGTGCGTTACAAAAATCACCGATTTTTCGTACCGCTTCAGAAAATCCTCCATCCACAAGATGGATTCCAGGTCGAGGTGGTTCGTCGGCTCATCCAGCAGCAGCACATCCGGCTGCGCGACCAAAGCACGAGCGAATAGCGCACGCCTTTTTCGCCCGGCCGAAAGCGTCTGAAAATCCACATTTCCATCGATTCCCACCCGGGAGAGCACATTTTCCACCAGATGTTGCCCCTCCCACGCATTCTCCGTCTCCAATTCATGGTGCAGCCGACTAAGCGTCTTTTCCAGCGTCAGGATCGCACTCTGGGGCGAGTTTTCTGCGTGCGCGGCCGCCAATTGAATCGAGGTTTCGTGAAAATGCGCAAACTTTTTTCCCACATCCCCCAGGCCCTCCATCACAATTTCCATCACCGTCCCGCTCAGCGACTGCGGAACCTGCTGATTCAGGAGCATGATTTTTATCCCGGCCTGGCGGACAATTTCGCCTGAGTCGGGGGGCAATTCCTGGGATAAAAGCCGCAGGAGGGTGGTTTTTCCTGCACCGTTTCGTCCCAAAAGCCCGATTTTTTCGCCGGGCTCCACGGAAACGTTGGCCGAGTCGACCAGGGGTGGATAACCGAGTGCGTACGATAAATTACGGAGCGTAAGTAAGGCCATAAATTGATGATTACCGGTTAATTAACAAAGAAAGGCTTTTTCCCGCTGAAGAAGGAGTAAGCCGGGCGCGTGAATTCGGTTTCCCGGATTATAAACCAGACGCGGTTAAATGCAAGGATGCAAAAGAGATATTCTGGCAGATTCTCACCTTAGCGAAAGACGTGATCTGCTTAAAAGAAAACCGCACAGTATGGTCATTCACACCGGTAACGGTCACGCTCCCGGGTAGTCGATTCAAGATCGAAAATCAGATATTTCATATCGAGCCGGAGTTGGCCGAAAGCTTCCTTGAGCTGAAGCATCATATTTTGTCGCCGATGCGTATTCAGAACGAGATCATCCAAGAGCAATTTGAATTTACACTGATATTCTTCCGGCAGCTCAAGAACCGCTTTCTCCAAGGCGCGGACGTCTTGGGGTAAATTTTCACGATTTTTGGGGGCGATTCCGTGCGTCGACAAATAAGTTTCCATAAAATATTATATGTATTCCAGAAAATGATATGGCTTTTCTCACAAAAATTAATTATAGTAAGCAGACACGGGACGCCATCGCGGCGGATGCTCCATCACAGGGAAAAGCTTACACCCCTATTATAGCTTTTTTTAGAGTGGTATGCCTGATAATTGAATTCTTTTTTTAAAAAATAATAATTTTTTCGACAAGATTTTTTGTACGGTGCTGAGTTGGTGAAAAGGGCGAGATTTATGAAACACTTTTTTTATTTTATTGAAAAAAAGTGTTTTTTCGCCGCTATTTTTGCCATTTCTCTGTTTTACGTGCCTTGCGTGAATTCACAGGATTCGTCTGGATATGCGTCCACAGATCCTGGGTCACGCACATGGATGGATGATCATGAAACGCCACAGCCGCACTGGGTGGGGGGGGGCGGGGGTATTCCGCATAAAATTATTTCCCGCCAAAGAACGGCGGAAACAGCGTTTACAGGCCGATTTTCCGAGAAAGTCACCCTTGAGGCAGGCGAAATCCCGAATGGAAAACAGCTGTTCCTCGCCTATTCCATGAATCCCGTACTGGTCAGCAGCGAATTATTTGTTACACTCGGTGTGAAAAGCAGCCGTTCCGGCATTCAGCTCTTGGCCCGCGTCGTTTTGCCGTATGTGCCTGACCCACAGACCGGGCGTGCCATGACCGTGATGGTCCATGGGGGACGCTATTCCACGCCGGATCGCTGGCAAAAACTGAGGTTGGACGGAGTTTCTACGATTCTAGCACAGGAAGTGTCGCGTTTACGCCAGGCTGGTGATGGGGCCGATTCGCGTCTTGACACGCGAGGCGCTTATATTGATTATATTCTGCTGAATGTGTGGGCAGGACGCGGTGTTTATGATGTTTTTATTGACTCTCTTGAAATCACCCCCATGATTGCGGCGAATGTGCAAAATGCACAGAATGCGGCGGATGAGGATTCGTATGCCGCGCGTGATGAGCGAAAAGATGGCGTCCCGGCAGTGGTAAATGATCAGGAAATGGGTTTTGCTTCCTTGTCCCCCGACGAAGACGCACACGGTTTTTCGCGGAAAACTGAGCCTGGCGGTGATCTTGATGGGAATATCCGCGAGAATTCACCGTCGAATGTGCAAAATGGGGGAAGTGTGGAAATTGATGTGAATCAGCTGCGGCTCATGGTGGATGATGTCCCCATGTTTCCGCGTGCGATTCGGTATCGCGGCGAATCGTTATATTTTCTGCACGAAATGGGTTTTAATACGGTCTGGCTTTCCTCCCCTCCCACGGTGGGCATGGAGGCGGACGCGAAACGCCTGGGAATGTGGTTTGTTTCCCCGCCGCCTCGTGAGGAGGAGCAGGCGAAAGATGGGGAGCGTTTCCAGCGCGTGTTGGTCTGGGACACCGGTCGGCCGACTGCGGAGATGGACAGTTCACAGCAGAATTTCGATTCGCGTTACAGATCGACAAGTGAACAGGTGGAGGGATATAGGCGGTCATTAAGGCCGTCACGGCCGCTTTTGGGTGTCCCGGAAGATGATATGCGGCGTTATAGCGGTGCGTACGACATTGTTTTGGTGGGCAGAAACCCGGTGAACTCGACGCTTGGGTATGCGATGTACGGAAATTGGCTTCAGAATATTAAAAATACCGTACGAGACGGGCGTCCCATCTGGACCGCCATCCTGACGCAGCACGACGAGAAATTGATCGCGCAGTGGCGCCAGGTTTTGCAGCATATTAACGGTTGCCCGGGGCGAGAGCGGGATGTGCTCGGCATTTCACGGGAAATACCGGACGCGCTGCCGGTGGAACAGTTGCGGCTGATGACTTACGTGGCGCTGGGGGCGGGGGTGCGAGGAATTTTGTTTGAAAGCACAGGGCGGCTGGATGCGAAAGATCAAGAGACGGTTTATCGTGCTAAAATTCTTACTTTGATAAACGCGGAGCTTTCGTTAATTGAACCGTGGTTGTCGCACGGGCAAACTTATGATGCGATTCCCTCGGATACGAATTATGTGGTTGGCGTGATGTTTGGCACGAGTACGCCTCGTGCGAAAATCTTAATCCCCATGTGCTTAGAGCCGCAGGCACAGTATGTTCCCGGCGTGTTGGCGTCGAGAAACGTACAATTTTTGGTGAAAAATATTCCTGCGACTTATTACACCTGGAATTTTACGGTGGACGGGATGACGCCGCTGCCGAATAAGCGGGTTACGGGAGGTGTACAGTTTACGTTGGACGAAATTCCGCTGGTCTCGACGGTTCTGATGACGCAAAACATGAACGTGACCGCGAGTTTGTCGCAGCGCAGCCGCCTTTTTGGCATGAAAATGGCCACGCAAATGGTCGAAATTGCGGAGTTGCGGCTTCGCTATTTTCTCCAGTTTTACGGATCGTCGCCGCTTTCGGCGGATGACAGCGTTTGGTATGACCGGGCAAAATATTATTTGCGACTGGCGGATGCAGCGCGGCATTCAGGGGATTACGCGGAGGCTTTTTTGCAGGCGCAACGGGCGATTCGGCCGATCGAACTGCTCGAGCAGCGATTATGGAAGCAGCGGACGGCGGGGTTGGCGTCGCCGAATGATGTTCCCACGGCCACTGCTTTTCGTGCGCTTGACTTGCACCGCAGCTGGATGGAGTCAGTACAAGATCTTCGCGCGGGGGTTACGCGACTTCCCAGCGGCGATTTTGAGGATTTGGAGGCGTTCAAAAAAGCGGGGTGGACCTTATCACCGAATCGCGTCGAGGGCACGGTGGCGGGGGTGGATCTGACCGCCGAGGCGGCGTTTATCGGGAATTTCGGCTTGCAGTTGGAGACGCGGGGGACTTCCTTGGAGCGGTCACCGGCTTTCCTGGATTCCCCAGCGATTCATCTCGTGAGCCCGGAAATGCATCTTGGCCCGCCGGGGACGATTTATGAAATTCAGGCGTGGGTGAATGTGCCGCGGAGGCTGCTGGGCACAGTCGACGGCCTGAAAATAACGTGCACGAACGGCGGTAGCGTTTTAGCCCAGCGCATTCTGGAGACGCGCGGTTGGCAAAAAATTCAGATGTGGCGGATTGTGACGGATAATAATCCTATCCGCGTGAAAATCGAGCTCGGCGGCTACGGGAAAGCGTGGATTGACGATTTGCGTGTGATGCCGATGGTACCTAAAATGTGATTAATGGATTTCTGTTTTGAAATTTTGAATTAAATCGTCCATTTTCGCGGATAATTTGGCTTCGCCCTCCAGCTGGATTTCGATTTTGAGCGCAAAAAGGGGAACGCCGCCTAAAGTCGTCCGTTTCACCTTCACCAGATCCTTTCCGGTGCTGAAAGTAACGTCAAATTTCATTTCAGCTGCCCATTTTTCCAGTTCGCGGATCGCTTCTTCAGGGTAAGAATAGTGATCTGGAAATATTTTAACCCGTTCATCATTTGCAGTGAGGGCGGGATCAACGTTGGTTTCGATTAATTTTTCATTGATCGTTCGCAAAAAAGCGTCCGGATTTCCGATTCCGCAAAAAACGCCGATTTTTTTGTCTTGGAAGGCGGAAAGGGGATGCTGTGTGCCACTTATATTCTCGAAATTTGCCGCGTGATGGGAAGCGTGGAGTAAAAGATGGTTTTCTTTGCCGTACCGCGCCGTGAGTTTTGATAATTTTTCAAGAAATTCTGGCTTGGCTTGGTCACAACGGGTGAGGAGGACGGCGTCCGCCCTGCGTAAACTTGAGGCAGGCTCGCGCAAAAGCCCCCGCGGAAGGAGCGAAAAGGTGGTGTCTTGGGTGCTATCTAGAAGCACAATATTCATGTCGCAGTGCAGTCGGCGGTACTGGAAGCCGTCGTCGAGCAAAATGACGTCTGGATGAAAAGTGTTCATTGCTAATTTAGCCGCCTGCACCCGGTTCGGATTCTGCACGTGAGGAATATCCGGGAGGAGTTTCGCCATTTCACGCGCCTCGTCATTCATCCCATCCAGATCCTTGGCGCCATACCCCCGGCTGAGGATGGCGACCCGCAGGCCGTTTTGTTGCAGATGACGTGCCAGCCACACGATCATGGGGGTTTTTCCCGTGCCGCCGGCGGAAAGGTTCCCGACACAAATGACGGGGCAATCCGCACGATAATTCAGATGGAAAAAATCGCGGAGGCTATAATAAATATTGCGGAGGGTGGTGATGAGCCAATAAAACAGCTGCAAAATGCGCAAAATAATGCGAATAAGAAAGGCGGTAAGTGAGCGGTCTTGGCCGGTGATAATGGAAAGGAAGCGGATTTCGAAAGTTGGCTTGCGATTCATAAAATCAAAGAGGAGCTGTAAGCCGGGTTCTGTAACCTCCTGGGAGGCGACAATCATTTATCTGGGGCCGCGGTTACCCGGGGCCTCAAGCGATTTACCCGAGGGGGGGGCCGACCCGGACCGAATCGGGGAGCTGCCCGCAGACAGTCTCACTTCCCTCTGTTTAATCTTGCTCCGGGAGGGGTTTACCGAGCCAGCGGAGTCGCCCCCGCTGCTGGTGAGCTCTTACCTCACCGTTTCACCCTTACCGCAAAACCCCGAAAAGTATGCGGCGGTTTGTTTTCTGTGGCACTTTCCCTGACCTCACGGCCGGTGGACGTTATCCACCTCCCTGTCCTTCGGAGCCCGGACTTTCCTCCAGTACAAAAAATGCACCGGCGACCGTCCGCCCCTCTTTGAGTCCTTTTATTCTAATAAAAAACGCGAGGATGTCAAGGCGCGACACCCCCGCGTGGGTTATTTTCGATTCGGATATCGTCGTTTATTTCCGCTTTTTACGCATCACCAGCAGCGCCGCCCCGCTCAGCAGCATGAGCCAGGTGGCGGGTTCAGGCACCGTCAGGTACAGTAGACGGACGTCGGTACCGTAGAGGTTGTTGAAGTGGGTGAGCCCCCAGCCGAACAGATCGTATCCATCGCTTGGGTTGAGGTTCGACCATCCGATGACGAAGTCGGCATAATTGCCTTCCGCCTTGAGGGTTGACACCGTTACGCTGCTGCCGGCCATGCCTTCATTGACGTATCGCAGCAGGGCGGCCAACCAGTCGGAATTCGGTGCATTGTCGTAAACAAAGCGGGCGATGAAATCCTCGCCGCCGACAGGCTTGACCCAACCGTCGTATTTGAACGAATCGTTCTGGTATTCGCTGGTAAAAAAATATCTTTCGGCGTACATATCCCACGTCAGGATGGAATTGCTGAAGCCGAGGATGAATTTTCCGGTGCTTGTGCCGTTGGAAACGACTTCCAGGTTTGGTGTAACGCCCGTCAGGGGGAAGGTGCCGGTGTAGGTCAGGCCCGCTTTCGCGTCAAAGATGGTGAATTGCGTACTCGATTTTTGCACGGCGGTGCCATAAGCGGTCACCAGCTTTTTGCCGCTGAGATAAACCGACCCGCCTGTGATCTGAATTGGCGAGTTACCGACGGCGGTCGAGTCGAGTAGGATGTTGGTTTGCAGCCGCTGAGACCCCTCCGAGGGGTTGTCGAACCCGCCGCTGGAAGTGATCGTGGAGCCGGAACCATAGATGTTCAGCGTGCCGCTGCCGGCCGCCCCTTTGATTCCGCCGCCACCTGCGTTAAGAATTCCGTGCTTGATATTCACCGTGGCCTTCGAGCCTACCGAGGTTCCGATTTGCAGCTGCAACGCCTCGACCGTTCCGTGATTAATGATATTTAACGTTCCGACCGCTCCCGCACTGTGTCCCATATTGAGGTAGCCGGAGGCCTTGAACAGGGAGTTGTTCCCCGAAACCGTCATGGAGCCGACGGCGCCGTACACGCCGCTGTCATCGTAGCCGTGAGCGATGCAGGCGTGTTGATTGATAAGATATGTCCCCCCATCCAAAACATACACATCGCCGGTATACGTCCCGCCGACGTTCACGCTGTTTGTGGTCAGTTGGGCCCCGGTTCCCTGGATGTACAACGTTCCGGATTTCAAACCTCCCCGTGGATATTCCCCCCCCCGAGAGTCAATAAACCATTCATAAAATAGGATTGACCGGCATCAATGAGGGCGATTCCTCCATTACGGATCGTGCTGGGCTCGTTGGACGGCACTGTACCGGCAAGCCAATTGGATGGATTTCCCCACAAGCCGCCATTCGGGTCGGTATGGATCCATTCCCCTGCGCGGAGGGTAGGGGGAAAAAGGCAAAAAATAACTTAAACGATAAAAATCCCGCCACATTTTGGCACGGCGAGACGGGGTAGGTTGTCGATTACGTGTTTCATTTTGTTACCCGCAGCAACACAGGTGAAAGGGGGGGGCGGGAGAATATGCCGTGTTTCGATTCAAAACATCTCTATATTTTAGGCTCGAAAATCGGCCATGTCAATTGTGAATGCAATAATTCGAATCCGTAGAAAAAAATAAATTTTAATGTAGGCGTTATAAGCTTTACGAATAGACGCATTGTTTTTTGTTTGTAAATGAATTCCTTGGAAACCGGATATATTATAATGTGTCGCGGAGTGAAAAGGTTTGGTTAGAGGGTGGCTTCCCGTGTTTTCGATTAGAAAATTTTGCATGGAAATCATTGCAAATAATTGACAGAACAGGCACAATCGTCACGAAATCGGGAAAGGATCTAAAGTTTTGGGGCTGCAATTACGAAGATACATCTAACGGAAGTGGCGATTATGCTCACGGAAGTGGATTGAAGATCGTTGCAGGTGGGACGTGTCTTGCCTGATTTGGGGTTTTTTAGCTTCCCCATAATAACGAGGACTCTTTTACAGGAGACGATTAGTGCCGGTGGAAATGATTTTCGGGAATTTGCCATCAAATTCGGAAAATCGGAAAATTCACTGAACATCTAATCTTTCCGAGCCGATGTATTTACTAACGCTCGGGAGTCGTATCCGAAAACCAAGCTGAAAGCATAAAAGAAGCAAAATCAGATCAGTTTCCCACCCCAAGTTACCTTTGTGGAAAGCCATGGAGTAAGCCTCTCCATGTGTGGAACATACTGGTAAGGGAGATTGAATCCTGAAGAGCCCAGGGGGGCGATTCGGGGTAGTTAGTCGAGGCGAGTTGTAAATCGGAGTGCCTACTATGAAGGTCTTCACAACTGGTCAGGTCGCCAAAATTTGTAAGGTGGCCCCACGCACCGTCAGTAAATGGTTCGATACAGGCCGACTGAAGGGCTATCGAATTCCAGGTTCTCAGGACCGCCGGATTCCGCGCGAATTCCTGATTAAATTCCTCAAGGAGCATAACATGCCCCTTGGCGATCTGGAAAACGACGCCGTCGCGAAGGTACTGGTCGTCGCCCAGGATCAGGTGTTAATCGAAAATCTGAATCGGGAACTCCCGCCGGAACGTTCGTTCCGCGTCGGTGTGGCCTCGAGTGGTTTCGATGCCGGTATCCAGGCGGAAAGCTTCCATCCTGACTGCATTATTGTCGATTTCTCGATCGGCAGAACCGAAGCGTTGCAGATTTGCCAGAATCTGCGCAGAAACGCCGAGTTCACCGACATCATTCTCATAGCTCTTCTGCCCGACGATGGCAGTGCGAACAATTTCGACCGTTCCAGCATTAATGAAACGTTCCGAAAGCCGTTCGACGCCGCTCTCTTGGCAGAACGTTTGCGAACGCTGATCGGTGTCAAAAAAGAATTAATGGTCTGATCTGAGACAGAAATCGCGTTCCGCACGGGCCACTGTCTCTTGCGGAACCGGTTTTGCCAGGTCATACGGCAGAAGGATGCTTCCTTCGGAAAGCGTCGTCGGTCATAGAGTGCTCCGCTCGGACATAAGGAGGAACCAAAAGTCGGTTAAACCCGACTTTTTTTCGTTTTTAAAGAAAAATATAATGAGCCGCATGTGTAGCGCAGCGTAACTTGCGGATGGTATGGAAGCGCGGGATACCGCTGTTTCTTGTGTCCGAAACATTCTTTGACTTTTCACGGCACGATTTGAAGCTTTGTTTTCACAAGCCACAACCCAATCCGCAAGTTGCGCTGCGATACACATGCGGCTCATTACGCTCTTGCGGCATCCGCCGATGGATGTTATAATAGCGCCATGTTTTTTTGAATGGAGAAAATATGGCTGAAAACAAACGTAATATTCTGATTGAAGCGGTGGGGCTGAGTAAGTATTATGGTGCGTTCACGGCCGCGGCGGACGTGAGTTTCCAGGTGGCCCGCGGCGAGGTGGTGGCGTTTCTGGGCCCGAACGGCGCCGGCAAGAGCACCACCATGAAAATGCTCACGGGCTTTCTTGCCCCCAGTTCCGGCACGGCGAAAATCGCGGGTTTCGACATGAACACCCAGCGGCTAAAGGGCGCGAAACGCCTGGGGTATTTGCCCGAAAACGGGCCGCTTTATCCGGACATGACGCCGCGCGGGCTGCTGCGATTTTTCGGCCAGGCCCGGGGCATGCGTGGAGACCATCTGAAAAACCGCATCGCCGAGGTGGTCGAGCTATGCGATTTGAGTGCGGTGATTGAAAAGCCCATCGGGAAGTTGTCGCGCGGATACCGCCAGCGAGTCGGCATGGCCCAGGTGCTGCTGCATGAGCCGGAGGTGCTGAGTCTGGATGAGCCGACCTCCGGGTTGGACCCGAATCAGATCGGCGAAGTGCGCGAAACCATCCGCCGACTGGGCGAAACGAAGACGATTCTTTTGTCGACGCACATTTTGCAGGAGGTGCAGGCCATGACGTCGCGGGTGCTGTTCATCAGCGAAGGGCGGCTGGTATTCGACGGGCCGATCACCGAGCTGACCGCGGGCGGAAATCTGGATGAAGCGTTCCGCCGGATGACGTTCGCAGGGGCGCAGAAGGCGGTAAAATGAGTAAAAAGAAACCGTCGCAAAAACTCCGACTGCGTAACAGCACAGCCGAGTTTCTGATATTTTCCTATCAGACCGGCGGCGACGGGGTGGAAGTGCGCGTTGAAGAGGGGACGGTCTGGCTCTCGCAGAAGCATATTGGGCTATTGTTTGATACATCCACCGATAATGTCGGGCTGCATCTGAAAAACATATTCAAGGAGGTTGAATTACAAGCGGATTCAGTTACCGAGGAATTCTCGGTAACTGCCACGGATGGAAAAAACTACCTAGTCAAGCACTACAATCTTGATGCCATTATCGCTGTCGGATACCGAGTGCATTCCGCGCGTGCCACCGCGTTTCGCCAATGGGCGACGGGGGTGTTGCGCGACTTCGCGCTGCGCGGTTATCTGGTGGATCGAAAACGCATGGAAAACGGCGTTTTTCTCGGCGAAGATTATTTTGAACGATTACTGGAAGAAATCCGTGAAATCCGGCTTTCGGAGCGGCGTTTTTATCAAAAGATAACCGACATTTACGCCACCGCGATGGACTACGACAAAAATTCCCCCGTGACGCGCGAATTTTTTGCCCGGGTGCAGAACAAGATACATTACGCGGTTCATGGCCACACCGCGCCGGAACTGATTTATCATCGTGCCGATGCGGACAAAGAACATATGGGCCTGACCAGTTGGGCGAGCAGCCCGGATGGGAAAATCCTGAAAAGCGATGTGCGTGTCGCGGAGAATTACCTCAGCGAGTTGGAATTGCAAAGTCTGGGGCGCCTTGTCAGTGCCTACGTGGATTTAGCGGAGCGAAGGGCAATGCAGCGAGCGCCGATGACGATGGAAGAATGGGTGAAACATTTGGATTTGATTCTGCAGGCGGACGGCAATGAGATTTTGACGCACGCTGGAAAGATATCCACCGAAGTGGCAAAATTGTATGCCGAGGAAGAGTACGACAAATATCGCATCATCCAAGATGGTCTGTTCGAGTCCGATTTTGATAAACAGATGAAACAAATAGAAGAATCTCATGAATAACCAGATCATTTTCGCGATTTTTCGCCGAAACTTTTTCAGTTACTTTTCCAGCCCGAACGGGTATGTGTTTATTTGCGTTTTCGTGCTTTTGAGCACCTTCGCGGCATTCTGGAATAACACGTTTTTCGCCACGAACCTCGCGAATCTGGATCAGCTTACGCCGCTGTTTCCGTTTGTGATGCTGGTGTTCATCCCGGCGATCACGATGAGTGTGTGGGCCGACGAGCGGCATCTGGGCACGGATGAATTGATTCTCACACTTCCGGCGCGGGACGTGGATGTGGTTGTGGGGAAGTATCTCGCGTCGCTGGCGATTTACACTGCGGCGCTGCTGTTCTCGGCGGTGTGTAATCTGTGTGTGCTGAAGTGGCTGGGCTCGCCGGACGTGGGGCTTTTCATTTCGACGTACGCGGGGTACTGGCTCATCGGTGTGGCGATGCTGGCGATCGGCATGACGGCATCCTTTCTGACCGCGAACCAGACGATTGCGTATATTCTCGGGGCCCTGCTGAACGCGCCGCTGATTTTCGCGGTGTATGCGGACACGATCATGGATTCGCAGGTGGCCCAGGCCGTGAAATACTGGAGTTTCACGTCGCGCTTCGAGCCGTTCGGACGCGGGCTTTTGTCGCTGGGGTCGGTGCTGTATTTCGCGGCGATTGCGGTGACGATGCTGTATGTGTGCATGGTGCTCATCGGGCGTCGGCACTGGTTTACCGGGAAAAGCGGCAGTGCGCTGACCGTGCATTACACGCTGCGGATCGTGTCGCTGGCGGCGATCGTCGCGGGGGTGACGGTGCTTGCGAACCGCGCGGACGTGCAGGTGGACATGACCAGCGAGGGGCTGAATTCGCTGCACCCGGACACGATTAAGCTGTTGCGTGAGCTAAAATCGGAGCATCCGGTGCAGATTCACGCGTACGTCAGTCCGCAGGTGCCGGAAGAGTATGTGCAGACGAAGTATAATTTGGAGGCCATGCTGGGGCAGATTCAGAAATATTCCGGCGGGAGTATTCAGGTGCGGCTTCATTATCTGGAGCGTTTTACGGAGGAGGCGCTTCAGGCCGAGAAAGATTTCGGGATTCTGGCGCAGCAGGTGGACGTGGAGTCGCGGGGGAATCTGGAGAAGGCGTATGTGTATTTGGGGGTGGCGATGACGTCGGGGTTGAACCGGGACGTGACGCCGTTTCTGAGCCGGGGGCTTTCGGTGGAGTATGAGTTGCTGCGGTCGCTGCTGAGTGTGACGGCCCAGAAGCGGAAGCGGATCGGGGTGCTGGCCACGGATGCGCGCATGTTCGGGGGCTTGAATCGCGCGACGATGAACGTGGATCGGAAGTCGGCGCTGGTGGCGGAACTGGAGCGGCTTTATGACGTGGTGGAAGTGAACGCGGCCGAGATGATCGCCGTGGATTCGCTGGATGCGCTGCTGGCGGTGCAGCCGTCCACGCTGCCGCCGGCGGAGATGACGAATTTTATTTTGGCGGTGCAGGCGGGGCTGCCCACGGCGATTTTCGAAGACCCGGCTCCAGTGTACCTGGATGTTACACCGTACGGCGAGCGCCGCCGGTCGCCGCGCGAAGTGCGGAATCCCATGATGGGGATGGGAACGCTGCCGCAGGGGAAAATCGATCCGCTGTGGAGCACGCTGGGAATTTCGTTTCCGCCGAAGGTGGTGGTGGCACAGGAATACTCGCCCATTCCGCGTCTGGGAACGCTCCCGGCTCCGTTCCTGATCATCGATAATCAGGCCGCGAAAAATGATGAAAAAGGCGTGAAACTGACTGGTTTCTCGGCGAAAAATCCCGTTACGAAAGGAATGCGGCAAGTGCTGATTCCGTATGGCGGCTATTTTACGCAGGTGACGAAAGAGCCGTCGGACGCGTATCGTTTCACGCCGCTTCTAACCGCGGGGACAAATTCCGGCGTCATGAAAACGGAGGATCTGCTACGACTGCCCATGTTTGGATTCATCTGGGAAAACTTGAAGCGGGGCGTTACCCTGGACATGACGCACCTGCGTTATACGGTCGCTGCCGAGATCGTGAAAAAAGGGCAGGCCCTGGATCAGAAACATGACGTGCACGTGATCCTCACGGCTGACACGGATCTGCTTTACGACGTTTTTTTCCAGTTCCGGGAGCACGCGCTGTCGCCGGACGTGGATTTCGATAACGTTTCGTTTGTGCTGAATGCGGTGGATCGGGTGGCGAAGGAAAACCGATTTTACGCGATTCGCCTGCATCGGCCCCTGCACCGGAAGCTGGAAGCGATCGACCGTATCACACGGGAAGCCCAGAAAGACGCGGTCGCGCAGCAGAAAAAGCTGGACGACGAAATTAATAAGATGATTGATAACGGTAAAAAAATGATTGACGAGGAAATGCAGCGGATGCGCCAACGGCTGAAGGATGGCGGTATCAGTGAGGCGGACGCGGCGATCCAGTTGAATCTGTTTTTCGAAGACCGCACGAAACGGCTGGTCGTGGAACAGATGAAAGCGCAGCAGGACCGGGATCGCGAGGAACAGCTGCTCAAAACGCAGTTGCAGACAAAAATTAACCGGGCGCAGAACCAGTGTAAACTGCTGGCCGTGGTGCTTCCGCCGATTCTCCCGCTGCTGGTGGCGGTGTTCGTGTTCTTCCGCCGGCAGTGGAAGCAGCGCGAAGGCGTGTCACGCGCGCGACTGCGCTAGCGCCAGGGGGATTAGGGGCCAGGAGCCAGGAAAAAACAGTAATTTAATTCGGTTTCGAACACATACATAATCGCATGAATGAATCCATAAAAACGCTTATTTTCGTGGTGGCCGCGGTGGCGGTGGTGGCGGTGGCGGCGGTAGTCAGCCGGCCGGTGGCGGAGACGTATAACGCCGCGAGCATCGTGGGCCAGGAACTTTTTCCGGACATGACGGACGCGCTGGCCGTGGCGTCACTGGAGATCATTCAGTATGATGAGCAAAAGGGCGAAATCGTGCCTTTCGAAGTGCGGCAGGTGAATCACCGGTGGGTGCTGCCGTCGCATTTTTCGTATCCGGCGGACGCGAAAGACCAGGTGGTGAAGGCGGCCACGAATCTGGCGGGGCTGCGCGTCATCAGCGTGGTGGACGAGAGCGCGGCGTCGCATGCCGAGTATGGCGTGGTGACGCCGGAGGTCAGTGCCATGCAGATCGGCTCGCGGGGCGTGGGCCGGCGGGTGGTGATGAAGGATGAGCGGGGCCGGGTGCTGCTGGATATGATCATCGGGAAGGATGTCGGCCAAGGATCCGGAAAGCGGTATGTCCGCCGGGCCGGGCAGGATCCGGTTTATACCGTCGAGCTGGACACGTCGCAGCTTTCGTCCGATTTCAGTGATTGGATCGAGAAAGATCTGATGAAGATTCAGCCGTGGGATATTACGTCGCTGGATGTGATGGATTACGTGTTGGATCCGACCGCGGGGCCCCTGAGCAGCGGCGTCGTGGGGCTGCGTTATCGGGACATGGAGGACACGGCGTGGCAGTTGGTCAGTTACCGGATTCCGCAGGGCACGGGGCAGATGCGTGAGGTCGGCATGCCGGCCGGGAGAGTGCTGAACGAGGAAAAGCTGGATAATTGCCGGAATGCACTGGCGGAAATGCGGATCGTGGATGTGGCGAGGAAGCCGGAAGGGCTTAGTTTGCAGCTAAAAGGGCAGGGCGACGCGAATTTCAGCGAGGAAGCGGAACAGTCGCTGGCCGAGAAGGGATTTTATCTGGTGCGGATGCCCGGGGCGGGGGGCGGTACGGAAGAAGTGCTGCTGTCGACGGAGGGTGAAATCGCCGTGGCCACGCAGACGGGGATTCTGTATATGCTGCGTTTTGGGAATGTGGCCGGGGCGGAAACGAAAGACGCGGACGCGCCACTGAGCCTGAACCGCTATTTGTTTATCATGGCCGAGCTGGACACGAACTCGATTCCGCAGGCGACACCCGTTCCGGTGCCGGAAATCCTGGCGGATGTTTCGGACGTGGAACGTGCCCAGATGGAGCTGGCGCGGGATGCAGCCGTGGCGCTGAACCGTGAGATGCAGGAGGAATACGAAACGAATCTCGCGGAGGCCAAAACGCGGGCGGAGATGCTTAACGAGCGTTTCGCCCAGTGGTATTACGTGATTCCGGAGTCCGTGTACCAGAGTATTCATCTGACGGCCGACGCGATTTTCATCCGTGAGGCGGACGTGAAAAAGCACGTCCATGACGAGCACTGCGATCATGATCACGCGGATGGGCATGTGTGCGGCGAAAATTGTCCGCATTATGGGGAGAAGAAGCCGGCGGTGGAAACCCCGGCCGTGAAAGGGGAAGATACGCCGACTGCGGAAACTCCGTCGGAACCCCCGGCGGTTTCGGAACCGTCCGGGGAAGAGCCCGTGGCGGTGGAACCAGTGGAAACGCCCGTGGTGCCGGAAGTTCCTGAAACGGAAGAAGCCTGGCCGGTTTACACGCCGGATGCGGGGATGGAAACGCCGGAAAGTGGGGGGCCGGAAACGGGTGCGGTGGAGGAAAACGCTCCGGAAACGAAACCGGCGGCGGAACAAGTTCCGGCGACGGGGGAAGCCGCTTCACAGGATGTTCCGGTGACGGAAAACGTTCACGAAAACGCCCCGGAAGGCGAAAATTTGCCCGAAATGGAGGCGGCGACGGATGCCCCATGACGTTTTAGTCGCTTTCGGCGCGAATCTTGGGGATGTGCATGCCACGCTCATGGCTGCGGAAACGCGGCTGCGGGCGTTCTCTTTTGTGTGGAATCTGCGGCGGGGGACGTGTGTGAAAACCCGGCCCGTGGGGGGCATGCCGGGGGATGCGGACTTTCTGAACACCGTTTTTCGCATGGAGGTGGCCCAGGAAATCACGCCCGATGATTTTCTCTCCGCCCTGCAAAATACGGAGGCGGCGCTTGGCCGCGAGCGCCATTCCCGCTGGGCGGCGCGAAAAATCGACCTGGATTTACTGCTTTTCGGGACGTGTGAGGTGGATGACGCCCCCCGGCTGACGGTGCCGCACCCGCTTTTGCCGTGGCGGCGTTTCGTCCTCGAGCCGGCCGTGAGCGTGGCGGCGGACATGCTTCACCCGCCCACGGGCCTGACGCTGGGCCAGCTGGCGAAAAACCTGCAAGAAACCGACTCCGATTTCGCCTTTACGCCCTTCCCGGAAGTCACCCCCAGCAGTCGCCCCGCCGCGATTCTCTTACGTGAAGGCGAAAATCACGAAAAATGCCTCCGATTCGCCCGCGAAAACGGCATCCCGGTGCTCGAATTCCGTCACTTACTCCGGTTTTCTGATACGCAATCTCCTGAAATCGCCGAAAAAGAAGCCGGATCTCTTCTCGCCGCCCTCACTGCCGATATTCGCCGGGGAATTGATAATTAACTGCGTCGTGTAAATCTTGAGGCCAGTGGCTCGCTTGCGTCAATTATCAATTATCAATTGCTCCGCCCTCCCCCTTCCGGAAAATGGAAATTGTGGTAATATTAACCACGCTGACTGATTTTCAGTCGCCGCTGCGGAAATGGCGGAATTGGCAGACGCGCTAGGTTGAGGGCCTAGTGAGAGTAATCTCATGCAGGTTCAAGTCCTGTTTTCCGCACTCGAACAAGCTGCGGACGCTTCGGCCCCGCGGCTTTTTTTGTAAATTATCAATTCACCTATGCACATCCTCATCACTTCCGGCCCGACCCGCCAGTATCTCGACCCGGTGCGGTTCATTTCGAATGCGTCCAGCGGGCGGATGGGCTGTGCGCTTGCGGCGGCGGCGATCGCGGCGGGGCATGAGGTGACGATTCTCACGGGCCCGGTCGACGTCACGTACCCCGCCCAGGCTCGGATTGTGAATGTGACGACGACCGACGAAATGCTTGCCGCGGCCCAGAAAATTTTCCCCCACTGCGGCGGCGTCATCGGCGTGGCGGCCCCCTGCGATTATAAGCCCCACCGCGTGGCGACCTCCAAAATCGCGAAGACCGGCGAGCCGATCCTGCTGGAGCTGGTCGAAACGCCTGACGTGATCGCCTCGCTGGGCCAAACCAAGCGGCCTGGCCAGTGGGTCGTGGGCTTCGCGCTGGAAACCGACGATCCCCGGATGCGGGCACTGCGGAAAATGGAGGCGAAAAACTGCGATCTGATGATTCTCAACGCCCCGTCGGCGATCGACTCCCCCGAAAACTCCGTCGAAGTCCTTTCCGCCGACGGCGCCACCCTCGCCCATCTCCATGGCCCTAAAACCCGCCTGGGCGAGGAAATCTTTGCGCTAATCGAACAATGGTTAATGGCTAATGGTTAATTACGCAAGCGAAATACTGGCCTGCTTATGAATACGAAGTAAAATCATTTACCATTCACCATTCACCATTAAAAAAATCCGGGGTCTGCCTTTTTTTTTCTGCGATTTCTTTTAAAATGAGCACGTTTGGGCAGAAATGACGCCCACGGCGGGAAGCTTACCTTCCGTCAAAAGCCGCTCTGCACCTTACACCCTACACTCTTCACCTGTTTCCAGTGCGAAAAAATCAATCGCCATGGATGGGGTATCAAGTAAGTTTCATCCCACACAACGTTTAAAGGAGTTTCTCATGAAGACCCAATTATCCCGCAGAATCGCCGCCCTCGAGCCATCCGCGACGCTGGCCATGGCCGCTAAGGCGAAGGAGTTGAAGGCGGCAGGCCGAAAGGTGTTCGACCTCAGTCTCGGCGAGCCGGACTTCACGACGCCGGAACATATTTGCGAGGCGGCCGTCGCGGCCATGAATTCGGGCAAAACGCATTACACCGTCGCCAGCGGCATCCCGGAACTCAAAGCCGCCATCGTCAAGCAATACACCGAGCGGCACGGCCTGAACTACTCCCCCGCCAACGTCGTCGTCTCCAACGGCGCGAAGCACGCGCTGCATAACGTCTTCACCGTCCTGATCGACGAGGGCGACGAAGTGATCGTTCCGGCCCCGTACTGGGTGAGTTATGCCGAGCTGATCAAGCTGGCCGGCGGCGTACCTGTGATCGTCGAGACCGAGCAGGCGAACAACTTCAAGCTCACGCCTGCCCAGCTCCGCGCGGCTTGCACTCCCAAAACCAAGTGCCTGCTGCTGTGCAGTCCGTCGAATCCCACGGGCAGCATGTACAGCGGCGAAGAGCTTGGTGAACTGGCCGACGTGGTGCTGGAAAAAGACCTGTGGGTCGTGTCCGACGAGATTTACGAGTGCCTGATTTACGGCGACAATGAATTCGTCAGCTTCCCCACCGTTCGGCCGGGGCTGGTCGAGCGGACATGCATGATCAACGGCGTCAGCAAGACCTACGCCATGACCGGGTGGCGAATCGGCTGGAGCATCGCGCCGCCGGCGGTGACGAAAACTATCGCCGACTTGCAGAGCCAGGAAACGTCGAACCCGTGCAGCATTTCACAGTACGCGTCGGTCGCGGCGATTGAAGGGCCGCAGCAGTGCGTGGCCGAGATGCGGGCGGAGTTCGTCAAACGCCGCAACTTCTGCGCGAAGCGGATCGACGAAATCGCCGGCCTCTCCTGCCCGACCATGGGCGGCGCGTTTTACGCCTTCTTCAACATCAAGGAATTCATCGGTAAAACCTACGACGGCAAAATCCTCGCCACCGACACCGAATGGTGCCTCGAGCTGCTCGAGAAAAAAGGCGTGGCCCTGGTCATGGGCAGCGCCTTCGGCGCCCCCGGCTACGCCCGCGCCAGCTTCGCCACCAGCCTCGACGTACTCGACGCAGCGTTTAATTTGATTGAAGAGTTTACGAAAGAAGCGAAATAAGATGGGATATGGGATATGGGATGAGGGACATAGGGGATGGGCTGGCGTCAGGATGAGTTCTTTCCATACCCCATATCCTACATCCTTATTATCTCTCGTATTATTTCAGCGCGATCACCAGCACCCCGGCGGTAACCAGGCCGCCGCCCAGCAGCGTTCGCGCGTCGGCTTTTTCGCCGAGAATCAGGAACGCCAAGACGATCGTTAGCGCGATGCTCAGTTTGTCGATCGGCGCGACTTGTGAAACCTTGCCCATCTGGATGGCCTTGAAGTAAAACAGCCACGACAGGCCCGTCGCCAGGCCCGAAAGGACGAGGAAGGTGACGGTCTTTGTCGAGAGCGACGGAATTTGCTGCCAGACGCCGCGGAAGGCGACGATGCCCCACGCGAAGACCAGAATCACCAGTGTGCGGATGGCCACCGCCAGGTCGGAGTCCACGTCGGCGATCCCGATTTTCGCGAGGATGGCCGTCAGTGCCGCGAACACGGCCGAGAGAATGGCGAAAAAAATGGCAGGCTCCATGGCGATCCTTTCGGGAATTGATAATGGACAATGGATAATTGTTAATCAGGGAAGTGCTTCGCACATTTTTTATTATCCATCATTCATTATCAATTGTCAATTATCAATGATCAATTTTATCGCAGCGGAAAAATGAGTATGCAGCAGAAAAACGCGGTCGTTCTGCTTTCCGGCGGCCTGGATTCCTCGACCACGGCGGCAATTGCCCGCGCGGAGGGTTTTCGGCTGTTCGCGCTGACAGTGGATTACGGGCAGCGGCACGCGTTTGAATTGGACGCCGCCCGGAACATCGCCGCGGCCATGCACGTCGCCCGGCATGAAATTCTCCGTGTGGATCTCTCGCAGTTCGGCGGCAGCGCGCTGACGTCCGACGCCGTGGCCGTGCCGACGTATGCCGGCGATTACAGTGAAAACGCGTCTGCCATTCCCGCGACGTACGTCCCCGCGCGGAACACCGTGATGCTTTCCCTTGCGCTGGCGTATGCGGAAACCGTCGGCGCGGCGGACATTTTTCTCGGCGTCAATTCCGTGGATTACAGCGGGTATCCCGACTGCCGTTCGGCGTTCATCGCGGCCTTCGAAACCCTGGCGAATCTCGCGACGAAAGCCGGGGTTGAGGGCGAAATGAAGTTTCGCATTCACGCGCCATTATCTCGCATGACGAAAGCGGAGATCATCCGCACGGGGCTGACGCTGGGCGTGGATTATTCCCTGACGCACACGTGTTACGCTCCCGCCGCGGACGGACGCAGTTGCGGCGTGTGTGAGGCATGTGTTTTGCGGCTGCGTGGATTTCGGGAAGCCGGCGTGAATGACCCGGTGCCATACATGGGGCGCGAATGATGGCGGCGGAAATACTTCCCGTGTGCGAGATGTTCACGTCCTGGCAGGGGGAGGGTATGCTCGCGGGGGCGCCGGCGGTGTTTGTGCGGCTGGCGGGGTGCCATTTAAGATGCCGATTTTGCGACACGCGGTATGCGTGGGACGCGTCTGCGGCGGACATGAAGACGGCGGACGCCCTGGCGGCGGAGATCGTGCGGATGGGGGAAACTCCGGCATTTCCTGAAATTCTGGAGGCGTGTGCTGGGGGGGAAACGCTGGAACAGGTGTCGCGGGTGACGCATGTGGTAATAACCGGTGGCGAGCCGGCGCTGTTTCCGGCGGTGGTGCCGCTGACCGAAACGCTCCGAAAACGCGGATTCCACATTACCATCGAAACTTCCGGCACGCATTATCTCCCGGCCGCGTGCGATCTGTGGTCGCTGAGTCCGAAATTGGCGAACGCCGCGCCGGATGAAACGCGTCACCCGGCGGAGCATGCCCGGCACACGGCCGCGTGTGTGTATGCCGCGGATACGTTAAAGCGTTTTATGGAAACCGGAGCGTATCAGCTAAAATTCGTCGTGGGCACCCCGGCTGACATGCCGGAAATTCTGGCGTTTCTGGCCCGTTTCCCGTTTCTTCGCCGGGAATGCGTGATGCTTATGGCGCAAGGAAAAACGCCGGAAGAAATCCGCGCGAAAGAAGCGTGGCTGCCGGACGCCGCGAAAACGCACGGCTTCCGGATTTCCCCCCGCGCCCATCTTTTCTGGTTCGGCGCGGCGGGAAGATATTAATTGATAATTAACTGCGTTGTGTGAATCATCTGACTGGTGGCTCGCTTGCGTCAATTATCAATTATCAATTTGCCCACGTTCGCAGCGGGTCGGTTTCGTCGCGGCTGCCCCAGATGTGCAGGGCAGGGAACGCGGTTTTCAGGGTTTCGGCAAGATTCACACACGCGAATCGCTCGCTGGCGAAGTGCGTCATGAGGATCAGGGCCGTGCCGGTGGCTTCCGCCTCCAGGTGGGTGTGGTAATTCGTTTCGCCGGTTAAAAAAACGTCGCAGGCATGCTGCTGCGCAAACTCCAAAAACTCGCCGGCGGCACCGCAGCCCACCCCCACTCGCTTCACCGGATGCCGCAAGTCGCCGACATACTGGACGTACGGCAGAGCGAAAAACTTCTGCACCCGCTCAAGAAACACCTCCAGCGGCATCTCCGCCGGCAGTTCGCCCACGCGGCCTGTACCCGTGACGGGCGGAGTTTCCGACTCCGTGTCAAAAAGCGGAATCTCCCGCCATTCCGGCATCTTCAGCGGCGCGATGTTCATCAGATTCAGCCCGGCCGCGATCTGCTGGTTAATGCCCGCCGCGGCGGAGTCAAAAGACGTGTGTGGCGAGTACACCGCCATGTCCGCGCGGATCAGCTCCCGGAGAATCCGCCCCACGGTACTCTCCGCCGTGATGCGTTTCAGCGCCCGAAAAGGCATGGGGTGATGCGAAACGATCATCTCGGCCCCCTCACGCACCGCCTCCGCCGCCGTGGTGGGGGTGATGGTCAGGCAGGTCATGACCCGTGTGACTTTCCGCGCCGGGTCTCCCAGCAGCAGACCGGTATTATCCCAGGATTCGCTCAGAGCCGGGGGCGCGAAACGTTGCATGAAATCGCGAAGTGATGAAACGGTGGTGGGCATATGGGAATGAGGAATGAGAAATGTGATTATTAAAATAGTACGCGCGAAATTTTTCAGGTTTCGTTTCTTATTTCGCAGATGCCTGTCATGCCGACAGATTCGGTGAGCTCCAGACGCACAGAACGCGGTGGAGCGGCGTTACGGAAAAACGCGTGCTGGAGTATTTTTTGCAGCAGGTAATCCGCCAGCAGTTCCGCTGTGGTGTTTTCCAGCGGTAAAATGACGCATTCCTCCTCCGGGAAAACCCACCGCCGGCCTTTATGCCGAATCTCGACTTCCGCTTTCAGCCCACCCTCTTGAAAAAATAGCGTGGAAACCGCTGCCTGTTCATCCCCACGCTCGGGCGGTGAGGGAAGCCTCATTTCGCTGGAAAGCGGGGGCGCGGGCGGTTTTCCGTGGCCGTGCATTTCCAGCAGGTGCTGAAACTCCTCCGGCAGATCCCCAGGCTTGTCCTCCGCCGCCTCCCCGGAAGAATCCCCCGGCGATTCCTCTGCCGCCCGGTAATCATTCACTTCCGTCAGCCATTTTCCCACGGAAGAAACCCAGCCCTGGATGTCCGGCGTTACCTCCGCCTCCACTTCCCTGACCGTCAGCTGCAAATGCGGATTCCGATCCGGGAGAAGAATTTTGTGCTCCAGGACGTTCAGCGTTTCCCGCACCGCCTGCTGCAGCGCCATGAAATCCATCACGTAACCGCCGTCCGCGTTCAGCTCCGCTTCCAGCTCCAGCGTTACCCGGAAATCATGCCCGTGCAGCGTTTCACATTCCCCGCCGCAAAACGTAATGAAATGGGCGGCGGCAAACGTCAGAGAATCATTCGCGAGGCGGATTTTATGTGTTTTCATGGCGATTATGGGCGTAAAAGGTTCCGGGCGCCTCCTGTTTTCGCACCCGGCGCCGCGGAAGCGGCAGACTTGACGTCCTCCTTATTTTACTCAGAATCGGAACACACGAAAAGCGCCGCGGGGAAATTTCCATGCTTTTTTCACGGAATTTCCCCGGTTTTCATGATTTTTTAAGAGAATTTTGAAATAATCGGGCCTTTTTACACGGATGGGCCGATCCACTGCGGCGTTTCGCTTGCGCTTTCCGTCGCGCGGGTCGGGGGCAGCGTAGTGGGGTACGCTTCCGCATCCGATTTTTTCTCGCGGCGCATGTTCACCGGAATGCCGGAATGGGAGTCGGTGGCCGCTGCCGCTTTTTCATTTTCGGCTGTGGCAGGATTTCCCGCTGCCGCATAACCGCCGGCGGTGCGTGGCGCGGCGGTGGACGTCTGTTCCTGGTATAAATCCGTGAGATCCCCTTTACGCCGGGGGCGCGGCCCGGGCGGAAGCGCAGTCGGAGCCTGCCCTGCTGGCAGTGGAATCACCGAATTAACTTCCGGGGCAGATTTTTCCGCCGCGGGCGTTTCGGAAATCGGCCTCTCACTTCCGGTGACAGGTGTCATGGGCCGCGTGGCAGGCGGCGTGACCGGATGGATGGCCGGGGATGCCGGATGCGCATCTTCCGTTACGGTATCTTCCTGAAAACGTGAATGCGTGGGCACGGGCAGTTGCGGGGGCATTCCTCGCGGAGGAAATGTGGCATTATCCGTGGCCGTCTCGTGAGGTGTGGCCGTTCCCCGTGATGGGGGCGTCTCGCGTTCCGGAAGTCGGGTAAAGCCGTTATCCGCCTTGCTTTCCCGGTACCCCGTCTCATTCCGGGACGGCAGGCCTGTACCACCGCCGGCCGTCACTCCCGGTGAAGTGGGCAGGGCAGCATTCATCTCTTGCGGAACACGCTCATAAACATTTTCCGGTGCGGCGGTTTTCGGGATATTCGTGGAAAGCGTCTCGGGAGCGGATTTCACGGATGCGCCCTCCGTAGCGGCCGGGGTCTGACCGGGCTGACGTGTGTTCTCTTGCGCAAGGACGGATGCCGCGGGCGGGGAAACTGCCAGCGGAGCCGGCTTCATGCCGCCTGGATCCGGTGTGCTGCCTTTCGCCATTTTTACCGAATGTCCGGTCATGGACGCTGCCGGTGGAACCGTGCGCTGCGTCTGGTCTGCGGGGGGCATCGGACGTGCCGCCGGAGTGGGAGCCGCGGACGCATATCTCCGCACTTCCACCGGCGGAGAGACCGCCGCGTAACCAGGATGCGAATAAATCCGCTTCTCTGTCTGATATGTTCGCGCCGCGGAAGCATTCTGTTGCGCCGGCTCTTCCAGATACGGAGATTCAGTCGGGACGTACCGCGCGTTAAAACCTTCCGGCACCACGGGAGTCGGAGACGCCTGCGTGGTCAGACCGCCCAGCGGAATCACCGTCTTGCGTTTCGGATTTACCACCACCGGCTTATTCACCACCATCCGCTGGCCGTCCCCCGTCTGGACCATTCCGGAGGAGGTCACCGGGAGCATGAAATAATTTTCTTTATACTTGAAATTTTGCGGCTGATGGGCCGGCCCGGCGTCTTTCGTCACGCCCAGCGGAACCACCAGCGTCCCTTGCGCGGCGCACATGCCAGGAAAAACGCCATGAAAGGCCAGCATCACCGCCACCGTCAGGGCCCAGAGAAAACACTGGCGTGCCAAGAGATACCATCTCCGGGCGGCAAGACGCCATGCACGCGTTTTGAAATACGAGAAAATATTCCGATAAGTTTTTTTCGCTTCCGTGACCATTTTTTCCCCTCCGATCCTTCAAAAAAGATTTTTCTTTATGAATTAGAAGTCATAAATGGCGGAAAGTCAAAAGAGAATGGCGCCGGGGCGCCCGTTTTTTCCTTTTTTTTAGAATTTTTACTCGGTTTACACCGTTTATACAGAATTTAACGCCGCCGGCAAGTCATTTCATTATTTCACATATTTCATAAAATGCGCGCCATACCGCCGCCGACTCTTTTCGCATCCCCTCTTATCCGCCGTGCGAAAATCCATCCGGCCTAACCGATTCCCGCTCCCCCGCCATATTTTGCATCCAGAGCCCTTTTTGCTCCAGAATTTCGCCCACGCACGTGATGGGGATGTCTAGCGGTTTTTCATTCAAAATTCGTTCAGCCACCTCCGCCCCGGCGGTGAAAAGAATTTCAAAATCCTCACCGTCCGTCAGGGCGTGCGATAAGGGCGTTTTGGCCGCGAAATCCTGCGGAATCCAGTCATAAAGTGGGGACACCGCCGTCTGTAAGCTAGAAAGTGCCGTGGCGGCGGACGAAACAGGCACATTTTGCTCGAAAATCACCGCACCGCATCCGCTTTCCTCCGTTAAACGCCAGAGGTCCAGCAGCAGGCCGTCACTGATGTCCATCCCCGCGTGAAGCGGATACCGTTCATTTAACAGAAACATCTCCCGTACGCGCGGCGAAAACGTAAATTGCCGTTCCAGAATACTCCCGCCCAGCGTTCCCGTGACGAGAATTTTATCCCCCACCTTCGCCCCGGATCGGCATAACGCCCCGCTGCAGCCGGTTTTCGGGTTTTTCTGCCCGGTTTTCCCAAGAACCGTAACGGAAATCACCAGGCCGCCGTCCCAGGTATTCGTGTCCCCGCCGATAATCGGGATGTTCGCCTCCGCTGAAATTTCGGAGAAACCCGCGTACAGCATCTGCATTAATTCCCGTACGTCTCCGGTGGCCGGTTTTTCGTCCCGGTGACGGAAAATTCGCGTCAATTTCCCGCCCGTGTCCCATCCTCCCGGGAAAAAACATGGCTTTTTCGGCAGTACCACGGCGATAACGCACCCCACTGGCTCCGCGGCCATGGCCGCCAGGTCACTTAAATTCACGGCCAAAGATTTTCGTGCGATCATGAATGGCGCCATTCGCTCCAGCAGAAAATCCACGCCCTCCGTGAGCATGTCCGTGCTGACCACCAGATCCGGGCATCCCCCGCCCAGCCCGCCATTTTCCCAGGCCAGCACCGCCGCGTCATCCCCCGGGCCCACCTTCACCGCCGGGTTTTCCGTATAATGCCGACGAAAACGCCGTACCATCTCGATTTCTGCTGACGAAAACGGAGAGTTTTCAGAGGATTCCATGAAATTTTCCTTTTACGGCGATTTTCAAGCATTTTTGCAGTGATTTTTTATTCACCACAGAAAGCACAGGGAGCATAGAGAAGGAAAAATAGGAAATCAGAAATGGCGGTTATTCCGTTTTTACATGCTGGAGCACATACCACGTTTTCGTCGTCGCGAGCACTTCCTTTTTTTGACAGGGTTTACAGGATGAAAACACGCATCCGGAGTGTGATATAAATGGCATAGCCCATGATTTTACGCGAACTTATGTAATTTATGGACACGGTATTTTTTATATCTTTTATCCTGTAAATCCTGTTCATCCTGTCTAAAAAATGGTCCCGGAGTCTATATTAAAGTGGTAAGCATGCGAAACAACAAACGTTCTTCATCTCTGTTTATTCTCTTTTTTTATCTCTCTGTGCCCCCTGTGCTCTCTGTGGTGAGTAATTTTCGGCGGGTAACCGTCCCGCTAAATAAAAAACCCCGCCGAAAGAAAACGCATCCGGCGGGGTACGAAAACGGATTCCGAGAGCGGGAAACTTATTCCCGCATCATTTTTTTGGACACCAGCGCCCCGCCGCGCAGCAGCAGGAAATTCACGGTTTTCGCCTCATAAAAATCCGGCTCCGAGAGAATATACTGGACGTGCGGCACGGATAACGTTTCCCAGCGGAGGATTCCCAGCAGGATGTCCCCGGGGCGGATGTCGAGCTGCTGGGCAACGCTGTCCGGACACACCGACTGCACCAGCAAACCGCCATTATACACGCTGGCGTGCTGGGTGCCAAGCCGCCGCGGCGAGACGGAACTGAGATTTAATCCCAGTACTTCCCAGACCGCTTTCCCCGGCGGGTCATCCGTGGAGACGCTTTTCGCCGCATTTTTTATGCCCGTATTCGGAGAAATCGCCGCGTTCTGGGACGTTTCTCCCCCACGCCCGGTCCACGTATTTCGCCGTTCTTCCACGTCCGCCGCGTCCACATTCGTGCCCACCGCCGCGGAAGGAACCGCATTTTCCGGCACGCCCGGCTTCCCCATACTCCCCGCGACCGCCATACCGCCACCGCCTGAGCCCACGGCCCGCCCGAGCGTCAAATACGTACGCCATTTTCTGCCGTCACGCGAAAGGTAAATTTCCACGCTGTCGCCCGCCGGCCGTTCCATGATACTTTTCACGAAATCCAGCGGCGAGCCGATTTTTTCTCTGTCCACCGCCAGCAGCACATCCTCCGCCTGAAGCCCGGCATCTTCCGCCGGACTATTTTTCTCCACGGCCTGAATTTTCACCCCCGCCGCGGACGGCTGCCCGGGCTGCGCATCCGAAATCCGCCCGGACGACGTACTCATCCGATAATCCGCAAACGTCATGCCCGTCCAGTGCCGGTGATCCGACTGCACGAGAATCATCCGTGTGATGACTCGCATGGCGTTATCCACCGGGATGGCGAATCCGATTCCCTGGGCGCCGTCACGCACCGCGACGTTAATGCCGATCATTTCGCCGTCAATATTCAGCAGCGGCCCGCCCGAATTTCCTGGATTAATACTCGCGTCTGTCTGAATCAGGTTTTCGTACAGCTGCACTTTACTGACTTTCACAGAGCGGTTCAGGGCGCTGATGATGCCGCGGGTGACGGTGTGTTCATATCCGAACGCGTTTCCGACGGCGATTACGGTCTCGCCGGTCATCAGATCGGAGGAGGTGCCGATGGTGATGGTCTGAAAAGGCGGGTCATTTTCATCCGGATCAATTTTAATGATGGCCAGGTCCGTCACCTTATCCCGTGCCAGCAGCCGGGCGACATAGGATTTTTGATCGGCCGTGGTGACCTGAATCTGGCGGACGCCGTCTACCACGTGGAAATTCGTGGCGATATATCCTCGCGGGTCAATAATCACACCCGTCCCCATGCCGTTCACGGGCTGCGGAGGATCCATTTCCCCGCCGGAGGCGTCATAAACCGGCTGTTTTACCATTTTTTCGCCACAAATATTCACCACCGCAGGCCGGGCCTGATGGATCGCCCGCACTAATTCCGTTTCGCGTGTCCGAGAACTGACGAAAGGGGGGGGGGATGGCATCTTTTTTACCTCCGGCTCCGCGGGGGACACCGAAAGTTCCGGCTCGCGCAATTTTTTGCTGATCAGATTTTCCATCACGGCCGCCGAGCCGACGGGAGGCTCAATCACGCCAACTTCCGCCGCGTTTTCCGGTTCTTTTTCAAGAATTTCCCCCAAACCGTGCGTTTTCGCCGGTGGTAACGACGCATCCAGCGCCGGTGAATCCACAGCGACTTCCTCCGGTAGCACAGCCTCCGGCAGCACAGCCTCCGGCAGCGCCATTTCCTGAGTCGCCATTTCCGGCATCACTGCTTCCGGCAGCGTCATTTCCTCCGCGTCCACCACCTCCACCCCCAGCGAATAATTCTCCGGCGGCTCCAGCGTAAACTCCAGTAAATCTTCCTCCGCCCGCGCAATCCCACCCACGAGGAGGAAGGCCGCGACGAGAATACCAAGAAAAATGCTATGGATGATAAAAACCGTCTTTTTAGGGAAAAACAGTGAATTCATGGTTATTACTTCATACGGTCAGTGATGTCCGGGCGCGGGCACTCTGCCCCAAGTGCCCTGCCGCGGACGAATAACAGGTAAATCGGCCTTCAGAAGCTGCATTTTTGGTTAAATCAGCGAAAAAGCAGTCATTTTACCTCAAATCATGATTATATCGATTTTAATCATTATGAGGGTTGTGAGGTCAATTCGTTTTAATCATCGACATCCGCCGCGAAAAGCTTAAGAAAAACCTGAAGACGGAACGAAAATCGTCCATCGGTTTTTGTGCGATTTGTGTGAGATATACAATATATATTATAGATGTGGGATATGGCGTATACTTGGGGAAACGCACCGGCTGGCGATTTCGCAAATCCTCATCCACATTCCCCAAATCACTGATTGACATTTGCCAAAATATCTGTTAAAACTAAATTATTCGTCATTTTCGTTATTTTCACTCGGGTTTTATCCGATTCACTGAAAGGATGTTTTATGCGGGGCACTTTACCGTCACGTTTCCTGAAAAAATGCGGCTGGGGGATCACCCTCTTTTCTTTTGTGTGCATGGCAAGCATGGGTTTAAGCGCGGATTCGGATAAAATGGCTAAAAAAGCGGAAGTGGCGAAGGTGAAAACGGAAACCCCGGCGGAAGCCATCATTCCCCAGGAGATCACCTCGCGGGCGGCGTATCCGGGTAACATTACCATCGCGCAACTAAAGAACGGCCTGACGATCATCGTCCAGGAGGACCACGCGGCGCCGGTGGCCACGGTGCGGTGTGCGGTGAAGAACACGGGCAGCATGCACGAGGGAAAGTACATGGGGGCGGGCCTGAGTCACGTCCTGGAGCACGTCGTCGCGGGCGGCTCGACCACGAAACGCACGGAGGACGAAATCCGCCAGCTGGTCGACATTTTCGGCGGCGTCACGAACGCGTACACGTCCATTAACGTCACCAGTTATTTCATCGACTGCCCGGCCAAGCACACCGAAATGTGCATCGAGCTGATCGCCGATTCCATGCAGCACATCACGTTCCAGCAGGAGGAATTTGACCGCGAGCTGAGCGTCATTCAGCAGGAGCTGGCGGACGGCGAGGTGAATCGCCGGCGGGTGATGTGGAAAATGGCCTCTGAGACGGTTTATCTGGAAAGCCCGGCCCGGGTGCCCATTATCGGGTACCTGGACGTCCTGAAACAGGTCACGCGCGAGCAGATCATGGAGTTTTACCATGAAAAATACGTCCCGAATAACATGATTTTCGCGGTCGTTGGGGATGTGGACACGGAAAAGGTGCTCGCGCAGGTGGCGCGGGAGTTTGCTGGTACGTCGCGTGGTTTTGAGTATGACGGCGTGCTGGCCGAGGAGCCGCAGCAGGTTTCGCCGCGTTTCGCCCTGCGCGAAATGGACGGCCCGACCGTCGACATAACCCTGGCCTGGCCCACCGTCCGTCTCCAGGACGAGGATATGTACGCCCTGGACGTGCTCTCTTATATTCTCGCGGCCGGCGACAGTTCGCGCATGGTGCGGGATATGCAGTATGAAAAGCAGCTCGTACTCTCCGTGGGCACCGGAAGTTATACGCCGGATTACGACCGCGGTTATTTTGCCGTGCGGCTGTCCGTCATGCCGGAAAAAGCCGGCGCGGCCATCGCGCGCTCCCTGGAGCATGTGCAGGCCGTCAAGGATGTGCCCGTGACGGAAAAAGAGCTGCAAAAGGCGAAGAAAATGAAGGCTTCCGAGCTGGTTTTCGGGCGACAGACCGTTCAGCAGGCCGCGGAAGACCTCATCCAGAGTTACATGAGCACTGGCACGCCTCTTTTCGACGATCATTATGTCGAAAAAATCCAGAACGTCACGGCGGAGCAGGTTCAGATGGCCGCGCAAAAATATTTTGATCCCGGCAAGCTTTCCACCATCAAAATCGTCCCGAAAGGTTATAAAGACCCTGGCGAGCAGGTGGCCAAGGCGCTGGACGCCGTTTCGGATGTGAAGCTCACGACGCTTGAAAACGGTGTGAAAGTGCTCACGCGGCGGATGCCGCAGCAGCCGCTGGTGGAGGTGAAGGTGTTCATGCTTGGCGGAAACCTGGCGGACACGCGGGAAACGGCCGGCCGCAGCGCCCTCTTGTGCGCGATGCTGGATAAAGGCACGGATAAGATGACGGCCGAGCAAATTGCGGAGTATTTCGACTCGATCGGCGGCAGCATTTCCTTCTCCGCGGGCCGGAACACCATCAACGGAAGCGTTTCCGTCCTGCGTGAGGATTTCGCGCAAGCCACGACGGTGCTCTCCGGGTGTATGCTCGCGCCGACGTTCCCGGAAGATAAATTTCAGCAGATGAAAACGCTGATGCTGGGGGCCATCGAGCGCCGCGCGACGGAACCGCAGGCGGAAATGATGGAAGTTTTCGCGGATGCGTTACCCGCCACGACGCCATATAACGTGATTTCCGGCGGTAAGAAAGAAACCGTGGAACCGCTGAAACCCTCCGATCTGGCGGCGTTCTATAAAGAATTGTTGGTCGGCGATAACGTCATCGTGGCAATTTTCGGCGACATTCGTCAGGAAGAGGCCGTCGAGCTGGCACGGGCCCGTTTCTCCGCCATTCCGAAGCGTGAAGCCGACACGAAGACGATCCGTTTTCAGCGGGACAACCAACTCGCGAAGAATATCTCCAAGTTTAAACATACGCAGAAAGAAGCCGGCATGGTGCTGCAGGCGTACGCCATCCCGAGCATTTTCGATAAAGAGGATTTCGCGGCCCTGGACGTCCTGTGCTCCGTCATGGCTGGATACCGTTACGGCGGCGGGAGCTGGCTCTTCAAAGAACTCCGCGGCGAGGGCCTGGTGTACGGCGTTCATGGAACCCTGCTGACCGGCCCGGCTCCCGGATACCTGGTCTTCATCGCGCAGACGGGGCCGGATAAAGTGGGAGAAGTCGCGAAACGCTTTCAGCAGAACATCGCGCGAGCGGTTAAAGGCGAGATCACCGAGGAAGAATTCAACATCGCGCAGCAGATGATGATTTCCGCCAACGCGCAGGAAAACACTACCGCCGGCGAGCAGGCCACGCTGGCAGCCCTCAACGAACTGTACGGCCTGGGCTACGATTACGACAAAACCTTCGCCCAACGCGTGCAGAACGTCACGCTGAAAGACGTAAAAGCCGCCGCGAAAAAGTACTTCACCCATTACGTGGAGGTGATCACTTCCAATCAGGAATAATTCTCCTTCTGTTCGCCATGTGAATCCACGTTTTAACAAGCCGCGATCCGGCCCGCAAGTTGCGCTGCGCTCCACATGTGGCTCATTCACTATCCCCTAACCCCCACCCCTAACCTCTATTTATGGACATACTAAAGCGTCTGGAGAGCGTCACGAGCCTCATCGGCAACACGCCGCTGCTGAAAATCGATTTTACGTGGAAAGGCCGGCCACGGTGTATTTTCGCGAAGGCGGAGTACCTGAACCTCACGGGCAGCATCAAGGATCGCATGGCGTACCACATCCTGCGAAAGGCGTATATCGAGGGACGGCTGAAGCCCGCGGCGCCGATTGCGGAGGCCACCAGCGGGAACACGGGCATCTCGTTTTCCGCCCTGGGTCGGCTCATGGGCCACCCGGTGACGATTTTCATGCCCGACTGGATGAGCGCGGAGCGGAAGAACCTCATGCGCAGTTACGGCGCGGAGATCCGCCTGGTTTCGCACGAAGAGGGCGGCTTTCTCGGCTCGATTGCCATGGCGGAAAAGATGGCTGTGGACGAAACGGACGTCTTTCTCCCCCGGCAATTCGATAACGATGATAACTGCGAGGCGCACCTGCTGACGACCGGGCCGGAAATCGTTGCGCAACTGATGAAAATCCAGCGTCGGCCCGACGCTTTCATCGCGGGCGTGGGCACGGGCGGCACGGTCATGGGCGTGGGGCGCTACATCCGCCAGTTTTTCCCCGACGCGAAAATCCATCCGCTGGAGCCGTCCAATTCGCCCACGCTCTCCACGGGCTACAAAATCGGCTTCCACCGCATTCAGGGTATTTCCGACGAATTTATCCCCGCGATCCTGAAGCTGAATCAGCTTGACGACGTGGTGGAGGTGGACGACGGCGACGCGATTCTCATGGCGCAAAAGCTGTCGCGCGACCTGGGGCTGGGCGTGGGCATCTCGGCCGGCGGAAATTTTCTTGGCGCTTTGAAGCTGCTCTGTGCCATGCCCGACGAAATGGCGGAGAAAGCGACCGTCGTGACCGTATTTGTTGACGACAACAAGAAATACCTCAGCACGGATTATACGAAAGAAGAACCGCGAAAAGAAGCATTCCTCGCGCCGGAAATCGAGCTGCTGCAAGTCGCGGCCCTCAGCGGGTGAGCAAAATACAGCTGAGCATTTAAAACAACAGCCGGGAATGGAACGACCGGATAGAAATGGGGAGTACGTCTCCACTTCTATCCGGTCGTTCCATTCCTGGTTGCTGTTCTTACCGCTTCGCATTCTGGCGACGCAAAACTGCCCATCCGAGCACGCCCAGCATCAGCATCAGCCACGTGGCCGGCTCGGGCACATTGGCCGCTCCCAGCGTAACAAAGCCGCCGCTGGTCAGGATATTCTCACCATCCAAAACCATCCACCCAGGAGACGCGATCACCACATCGGCGAAACTGCTGTTGGTGGAAATAAGCATCGCCACCAGGTCGTCGTTGAGCACTTGCCTTCTCCCTGCCGCGCCTTCACCGATAAACTCCAACTCAAGAATAACGTTGTCCCCCAGTGTCAGTGAACCGCCGGCGGCGATATCAAAAAGGATCTTGTCAAACGCTCCGCCGGCCGTGATGTCGATATGCAGCACATTGGCGACGATGTCCTCGACCGCGAAAATTTCCAGCTCAGACATGTTAATCGTGTCGTTATCACCGCCCTGAGGATTGACAAGATCCCGAACAAAACGCACATAACGGCCGCTGGGCTGATCGGAGGAGAAATCCATCGTTTGAGGATACGCGACATTATCTTGAACATAACCATCATAGGTATCATAACGCGACGACTCCCAAACGCCGTCTTTCCGCGGGCCGCCCGCCGGGGCATTCGTTGTCCCGAATTTCGATTCGTCACTGGCGACCTCAAGGTAATACTTATTCCCGTTTCCTACAATGCGAGGAAGATAGCCGGACCGATAATAAACATCCGCCTTGGCGATTTCGTAGACATCGCCAAGATCGACTTGCAGCCACTGATAATTGCCGTAAATGCCGTTGTTGGCACCGGTATGCGAGGAATCGTCACCGGTGCGGACTCCGTCGAACGCTTTGCTCGCCGGGCGGCTATGATCTGTCGAAGACTGGGACGCCAGACCCATGTACGCGAGATTGATGTGGCTGACGCCGGGCGTGGGGTTGTCGCCCATGACGTAGGCGGAGTGGATGGTGGTTTGGCCGAGGGCGCCGTCGCCGCCGGGGGAAAGCGAGCCGCCGTACTGATTGACGGCCACGCGGATGTCCGTGGCGTTAAGCGTGCCGCCGGTGACGGTGAAGGTCGGGGCGAATCCGTTGGCGGAAATCGTCGACGTATTTAGCGTGCCGCCGGCCAGGTAGTACGCGCCTTTCGACGCTTGGCCGGCTGCGTTAAAAATGATTCCGCCCGAGGCGTTGATCGTTCCGCCGGTCTGATACACGATGCCGTTGGATGCGCCAGCGTGGCCCGTGGAAATGCTTAAGGCTCCGGTGAGGTTGATCTTTGCGTTGCCGGAAAGATTGAGTTTTCCCAGCCCCCGCTCGCCGAGGTAGATATCGCCGTTGACGTTGATCGTTCCGCCGGAGACGTTCAGGTAGCCCGAGCCGCCGTAGTTGGAGACGTAAAGATTCGTATTGCCGCCGCTTCCCTGGATGGACAGCGTCCCGCCGGTCATGTTGAAAACAGCCGTGCCAGATTCGCCGATGACCAGATAATCGCGTGTCACCGTCAGGCTGGCTTTGTCCGCCAACGTGAAATTGGCGGTCGACCCACCAGCTCTGCCAAGCCAAATATGCGAGGCTTCCACGCTCGCAGTGCCGGTAAGCTTGACATTGCCCACGGCGTTGCCCGTGGTGCCGACATGCAGCTCGGAACCGAAGAGTATCGTTCCGGTGCTGGCCTGGAGCGTGGCGTTTTGACCGCCGACGGTCGCCATTTGATATGTTTGAGAAAACGCCAGCGTCCCGGCCCCGGTTTTTGTGAAACCGTAGCCGCCGGTGAACGCGCCGGTGTGGGTGAGTTTGCCAACGGTAATATTATAAAGGCCGTCGGCGTTGATATTCACGGTGCCGGAAGCCGTGCGGTCGACGCCGTCGGTGGTGATCTGCCATCCGGGGTTCAGTGTGAATTCATCGCCGATGTCGGCATTGATCGTATACGGAGTGCCGGCATCCGGGAGCGTGACACCGTAGAGCGCGCCGCCGGCCAGTGAAATCATGATAAAAGACGCAACAAAAAAAGAAAGGCGGGTGGTTTTTCCGGTCATCTCAATTCCCCTGATCATTTAACCCAGTGCAATCCAATCATACACTTAAATGCATTATAACCCGGGAAAAATGAAATTTCAACCTTTTTTTTGCCTTTTGCCAAAAAAATCACTTTTTCACCCAGCCGCGCCGCACGGCCAGTACGGCCGCCTGGGTGCGATTTTCCACGCACAGTTTTCGTAAGATATTCTGCACATGTTCTTTGACGGTTTCCAGGCTGATGCCCAGGGCCGTGGCGATTTCTTTGTTGATCATGCCGAAAGTCAGCAGCCGCAGCACCTCGGCCTCCCGCAGCGTAAGCGGCTCGTCCAGCGCCGATGTATTCATCTGCCCGTCCAACGAAAACTGCATCCACGCTTTACGAATCTTTTCCTCCCGCCCGTCATACGCTTCCAGCAGCACCTGGGAGGCACGGGTCGCCGAGGCGGATTTCAGAAAAAAATGCGTGGCCCCCGCGATGTTCGCCCGACGGAGCGTCACCGGATTTTCCGACGCAAACATCGCCACCAGCGGCAAGGACGGCATCCGCGAACGCAACTCGTGGAATGTCTGAAAAAAAGACTCCAGCCGGTGCGCAGGCTCGCCCAAAAGCACCATGTCCGGCTTCAACGAACGCACCGTTTCACACGCCTTCGGCAAATTTCGAAGGGAACCCAGTACCGAAAACTTTTTGCCTGCCAGGATCACCTGCAACCCCCGGCAGAAAATGTCCTGCTCGTCCACCAGAAGTAATGAAATGGCCATGCGAGTCTCCTTCCGTAAAATGCGAAATGCGAAATGCGTAATGCTTAATGTTTATTTTACTTCGATAAACATCAGTCATTATTCATTTCGCATTTCGCATTACGCATTGCAAATTAGCCGAGCTTCGCGATCTTCTCGATCAGGTCGCACGTGCGGTTGCTGTAACCCCATTCGTTGTCGTACCATGACAGAACCTTGAGCATCGTGTCCTGCATGACCGTCGTCCAGTCGGAGGTGAAGATGCTGCTGTGGGGGTCGCCGATGATGTCCGTCAGGACGATCGGGTCGTCGGTGTAAGCCAGGATGCCTTTGAGGCTGCCTTCGGCGGCTTCTTTGACGGCGGCGTTGACCGCTTCCTTCGTGACCGGTTTTTCGGTCTCGACGGTCAGATCGACGATGCTGCCCGTGCCCGTCGGGACGCGGAGAGAATAGCCCGTCAGCTTGCCGTTGAGTTCCGGGATGACCTGGACCACGGCCACGGCGGCGCCGGTGGTCGTCGGGATGATGTTCAGGGCCGCGGCGCGACCGCGATACAGGTTTTTGTAGGGGATGTCCAGAACGACCTGGTCGTTCGTGTAGCTGTGCACCGTCGTCATCAGACCGCGGACGATGCCGAATTTCTCGTGGATGACCTTGGCCAGCGGGGCCAGGCAGTTCGTCGTGCAGCTCGCGTTGGAGACCATCTTGTCGGCCGCCGTCAGTTTGCTGTCGTTGACGCCCATGACGCACATCACCGCCGCACCCTTCGTCGGGGCGCTGATGACCACTTTCTTCGCACCGGCATCCAGATGGCTGTCGTAACCGGCGGCCGTGTCCGTCTTCTGGGAGGTGAACCGGCCGGTGGATTCCAGCACGATATCCACATTCTTGGCGCCCCACGGCAGCTTCGCCGGGTCTTTTTCCGCGACGATCTCGATCCGCTTGCCGTTGACGATCAGCGCGGTCTCGTCGAAGTCCACCGTGCCCTGGAAGCGGCGGTGAACGCTGTCGTACTTCAGAAGCATCGCCAGCGTTTTGGTGTCCGTCAGGTCGTTGATCGCGACGACATCAAACTTGTCAGGCTGCGCAGCCATAATACGGAATACGAGGCGGCCGATACGTCCGAAACCATTAATACCAACTCGAATAGCCATCAGAAGTCTCCTTAAGGAAAAGGGAAAAACTAAAACGGGAACTCATAAAAACCAACTTTTCCGGAAAGCCCCGAAAAGACGGAAAGCCATGAGGGACGAAACATCTGCCCCATGCGGGGCCACGCAGCGTCCTAAAACTCTTTTATTATAGCCCCGCCAGAACCGGCCGCAAGTAGGGAGGGACGCCATTCAGAGAAGATTCCCCGAAAGAAAGATATTTTTTTCTCCATGCCCGGCAGGCTCACTGCTGTGCGGCATTCACAAAATTAACCAGACTGCGGAACCCTCCTTCTTTGCCTCGCCGCAAGAGCGCGAGCAGCTCTCCAGATTCCGCTGAGAGCGCAATAAATTCCGCCTTCCCCACCGCGTCGATGGGGATTTCATCTTCAGGAAGCGTGACGGGAATGCCGTTTTTCAAGCGTTTTTGGTTTTCTGAATCGTATTTCACCGCCGGCCAGCCGGGCACCGCGTCGCGCATGGGCCGCAAGAATTCCCCGCAGTGCGGGCGCTCGACCGTCGGCGACCAGTCCCGGTGGGCAGCGTATTCCGCATTTTCCGTGGGCTTCGCCTGCCGCATTTTCGCGAATTTTTCGTACGTCACCGGAATCCGGATGGCGTCCTCCAGCCTGAACACGCCCACCGCCGTGCGAGTCAGGGCCGTCATGACGGCTTCCGTGCCCAGCCGCCGCGCGATGTCCCGCCCCAGAGAACGCACGTACGTGCCGCTGCCGCATACGATTTCCAGCTTCAGAAACGGGTAACGGTATTCCAGAAGCTCCAGAGCGCGAATTTCAATCATCCGTGGCGCCAGTTGCACCTCCCGGCCTTTCCGCGCCAGATCATATGCCCGCTTTCCATTTAATTTCAGTGCCGAATACAGCGGCGGCATCTGTGAAATCTCGCCCGTAAACTCCGGCAAAATACGCAGAATATCCTCCTCACCCAGCTGCGGCGGCGCGTCCAGAAATCGTAACTCCGTCTCCACATCCTCCGAATCGCTCTCCACGCCCAGCTGAAACGTGGCGACGTACGTTTTCGGCTGATCCTGCACGTACGAAATCAATTTCGTCGCGCGATTTAATGCCACCACCAACACGCCGTCCGCCAGTGGGTCTAGGGTGCCCGCATGACCAATTTTCACGCGTTTTTCCGGACGTTTCCCCCCGAGAATCTCCTGCAGCAGAATTTGCAGCGCGTCGAAAGACGTGATGCCGGAAGGCTTGTTGACGCATAGAAAACCGTTCATAGGGAATGCTAAATGCTAAATAGGGAACGGGGAATGGGGAATGAAGTTCGCTTGCGTAATTTAGCATTACGCATTGCCGTTCCCCTGCCAGGGTTCGACGTGGACGATGACACTGACGATATTCATGTTACTGTGGAGGAGGGCCTCTTCCACGCGGTCGGCGAGGGTGTGGCTGGCCGCGACGGTCATGTTCGGATCCACCAGCACATGGAGCGTCACCTCCAGTTCCCGGTCTCCGAGGTAACGCGTGCGGATGTCGTGAGGGTGTTTGATTTCGGGGCACGCCTTCACGATTTCGCGGATGGCGGCGATTTTTTCATGGGGGAGTCCGCCGTCCAGCAGCACGCGGAAGGTGGGGTGAATGATTTCCCAGGCGGCGTAAATGATCATGGCCGCGACGAGAATCGTACCCACGGCGTCCAGGAACGCGTACTGCGGGCCTAATATCAGGCACGCCCCCACGGCGATCGCCGCCGGGATGGAGCTCAGTGCGTCGCTGCGGTGATGCCAGGCATTCGCGATGGTGGCTGTGGAACGTACCTGCCTGCCGACCCTCACCGTGATGCGGTACAGCCATTCTTTCGTGATGATGGACACCAGGGCCGCCGCCAGCGCCAGCACCGTGGGGGTCTGGATCTGCGTCAGTCCATCCGCCGCCTTCCAGTATTCCGGCAGCGACTGCACGGCGTCAAGCATCAGCCGCACGCCTAAAAAGCCCAGGGCGGCACCGATGAAAAGTGTGACCAGGGTTTCGATTTTCGCGTGGCCGTACGGGTGATCTTCGTCGGCCGGGAGATTCCAGTAACGGGCACCAACCAGCACCGCGAAGTCTGTCACGAGATCGCTCAGGCTGTGAATTGCGTCGGCGATCATGACCTGGCTGTGGCCCCAGATGCCACCGGCGAGTTTAAATCCCGTCAGCATCAAGTTCACCGCCGCGCCCAGCACCGTCACGCGGAACACAGGCTTCATGCTCTGCGGGTCAGCTTTTGATTCTGTCATGGGGGTGTCTCCCTGGATGAGCCGTATGTGAAGCGGAGCGTAATTTGCGGTTCATTTTATTCACTCTTCCACCAGCTCGCCGCGCATCAGGATGCCGCCGAACCAGAGGCACGTGCCGGCATATCTTTTCGGGTCGAAATGCGGCGTGTCTTTCTCGCGGTCCGTCACGCTGCCGCGGTCCGGCTGCACGGCGTCCAGCTCCACACGCACGGTGTGCGTTTCGTCGGCAGGCAAATGCTGCGCGAAGAAAAGCGTGCCCAGGCGGTGGTAATTGCAGTAAGAATCGAAGAAGGCCCGCGGGCCGCTGCGCGTGCCGTCCACTTCATAAGATACCTGTCCGCCGTCCGGGCCCAGCAGGTCATACACGCCGACGTCCGTGCCGCGAAACTTGAATGCGAGCGTCGCGCCGGGCGTGCCGGTGTGCCAGATGGGCCTCATGCGGTTTCCAAACCACTTTCCCAGGCCGTCATCCAGCGGCATCTCGTCCCACGCACCGCCGAGCATGGCACGCGTGATGGGCACGATTTTCGCGTTCGTCCACGGATCCGGCGAAAGCGGCGTTTTCAGTTCATGCGGAAAATCCTTGCCGTCCGTCTCGCCAAGCATGGCGATCAGGGCGGGCCTCACCGTTTCCATATACACTTCATGCCCCGCGTCATGGGGGTGCACGCCGTCTTCGCTGAAGACGATTTTATCAGCTGGCTCTTCGCCTTTTTTCGCGGCGTACACCAGCTTCCCTTCCGCCTCATACCGCGCAATCAGCTCGGCCATGTCCACTGTGGGGATGCCGTAATGGGCCGCGAGGATTTCGTCCGCCGACGTGCTTCGCGGCAAATTCCCGGCCTTATAATCATGATCGTACCCCGTGACGAACGTATACGTGAAGCAGATGTCCGTCTTCGGATCTTGCATCCACGTTTTCCGCACCATGCCCTCCATGGCGGCGATGATACGTGCCGGCTCGGCACCCCCGTCATTCACCGCGAACTCCACGAAAATCAAGTCCGGCGAATGCGCCAGCACGTCCTGTTCGAAACGGTACACGCCCAGATCGGAACCGGTGCCGCCGATGGTCGCGTTTACTTCCGTAATTTCGGCGTCCGGAAACTGCGTCCGGAGCCAGGCCATGGTCTTCACCCGCCAGCCGTCCTGGGCCGTGATGCTTCCGCCGATGTACGCGACCGTGACGGCTTTCTTTTCATGCAGCTTTTGCGCGACGTTCGGCAGGCCGTCACGCACGGTGAAGCCGTTCTCCGGGCATTTTTGCAGCGGAAAATCCTCGGCGAATAAAACGCCGTTGATCGCCATGAAAATCACTGCGGCCGAGAGATATTTTAAAAGAATGCCAGTTTTCATGAGATGTTCCCTGTCTGAATATTTACCCTGCCCCGGAGGGACGAAATGTTTATAGAAAACTGCGAAAACCTGACACCGCCGTTCCGTAGAAACGGGATGTTTATAGAATATCAGCTTTCCATAAACACCCCACCCCTGACGCGGTGGAAATATTCACGCGTTATCCATTTTCTATAAACACCACACTCCGATGTCGCGACGCATACTAAAATATTACCGTTCAAAGAGGCAGTCGGGTTCCGGGCCGAGATAATCCCCCGAGACGGCGTACGCCCGCGCGCGACTTCCGCCGCATAAAAAGCGGTCTTTGCAGCGCCCGCAGATGCCGCGGTAATTGTCGGGGTTCTGTAGCGCGTGAAACACCGGGTGGTTCTGGTACGTTTCGATGACGGAGACTTCCGGGAAGCGGCCACAGTCCACGGGGAGAAATCCCGCAGGGAAAATGACGCCGTTATGGCCGACGAACATGATGCCGCGACCATCGGTGATGCCCAGCGGCGCACGGTAACCCTGACCGCGCCCTTCCAGCTTTTTCGCATGTTCCGCGTCCATGCCGGGATGTGTTAAACGAAGATTCGTCGCGAAAGCCCGACCGCTTTTAGGCGGCGCCAGCGGATCTCCGCCATGCTCCAGCACATACCGCCGGTAATGCGGGGCCTCCGTGGTTTTCACGCCGAAAGGTTTCGTCTGGGCGTGATGCCAGAGCTTCTCGAACGCCACCATATAATCTTCCGGCGAAATCCGCTCTTCCTCCACGCCACGCCCGACGGGCACGAGGAAAAACACCGACCACATCGCGATTCCCCGGCTTTCCAGCAGCGACGCGATTTCGTCCAACTGATGAAAATTCCGCCGCGTCACGGACGTGTTAATCTGCACCGGGAAGTCCAGCTCCAGTGCGTAATCCAGCATTTCCATGGTTCGCGCAAAACTCCCCGACCAGCCACGGAACGCGTCATGCGTTTCGGCGTCCGCGCCGTCCAGACTCACACCCAGCGCCTGCACGCCCACATCTTTCGCCCGGCGAAACGCGTCCCGTGTGGCAAGCGGCGTGGCCGACGGCGTTAGCGCCACCGTAATGTCTTTCTTCACCGCGTATTCCAGAAGCTGGAAAAGATCAGGCCGTTTCAGCGGATCGCCGCCCGTGAAACACATGTTCGGCTTGCGCGGAAACCGGGCCACTTCGTCAATCAGCGCCAGCGACTGCGCGTGCGTCAGCTCGTCCGGCGCCGCACACTGCTGGGCGCTTGCGCGGCAGTGCTTACACTGCAAGTCGCACGCCTGGGTCACCTCATAATAAAACATGAGGGGATTCACGCCGAAATCCTCGGCGGTATAATTTTCCCGCATTACAGCCCTTCTTCCGTCTCACGAAACCACTTGATAATCTCCATCGGCTCCTCCAGCTCCCGGAGTCGGGGCAGAAATCCATCCGTGGTGATGATCCGGCTCAGCCGTGCCAGCGTCCGCAGATGCTGGTGATCCGTGGTGGAACAAATCAGAAAAAATACATCGGTCAGCATGCCGGTATTCGAGAACGGCACGCCGCTGTGGGTTCGGCCCAGCGCCAAAAACGGCGCCCCAAGAATCGTCGGCAGCGGACGCCGCGGGTGCAAGAGCGCCACGCCGTTTTCCATCGCCGTGGGGTACATGCTTTCACGCTCCCGCACGGCATCTTTCATGCGGTCTTCGTCCCACAGCTCGCCGGTCTGCATGGCGGTGTCCACGATCGCGTCGATCACCGCGTACGCTGTACGGCCTTCCAACGGCACCCGAATCGCGGACGGCAGCAGAAGCTCAGAAACCGGAATGTCCTCCGAGTGCTGGGAAATCGTTTTCCCCAGCACCATTTCCATGTCGCGCAATTCGCCTTCATCCGCCAGGCCGATTTTCTCCTCCAGCCAGTGATGCACCTCGCTACGGGAAAAACGCCACTCTCCGCCGATGCGCTGCGCCGGAATTTTCGCGCGTTCCGCCAGACGCCGCACCTGCTGCGTGGGAATGTGTAAAAACGTGGCCAACTGGTCGATTGAAAAATACTCGAATGACATGAAAATACGCTCCTCCTGCCCCTAGTCCCAAATCCCTGGCCCCCGGCCCCTCTACTTCCCGAACGCCCGCATGTAATCCAGCGTGATGTTCATCACTTCGTCGAGATAAAAGTCGCGTTTAATCTCGTTGGCGCTGCGCATTACTTTGTCTTCGAGCTTCTTCTCCTCGTCGTCGATCATGTCGGAACGCTCGGAAAGAAATTTCTCGGCATTGAGCGAAACCGTCTTGCGTTCCTTCATGTTGCAGTAGAAGTCGATCTTTTTCTGCAATTTTTTGAAGTCGTCGGAAGCGGCGACCCGCGCCTCGGAATTCGTCTTCAGCGCCCGAATCACGTCGGGGTTCGTGTACTGGTAATTATCGATTTTCTGCGGCGCGACCTTATCGAAAGGCATGGCATAATCCAGGTCGCCCTCGCCGATGTCCATGTGGGTGGTGATGGCGGGGATTTCGATATCCGATTCCACGCCGCGGAACTGCGTGCTGTCGCCCAGCGGACGGTAAAACTGCTGCATCGTGACTTTCAGCGCCCCGAGCTTCGCGCCCTGCGAGCGAACCAGTTCCCAGCCGATATTCGTCAGCGTCTGCACCGTGCCTTTGCCGTGGGTGGTTTTGTCGCCGATGATCAGGCCGCGATGATAGTCCTGGATGGCACCGGCGAGAATTTCGCTGGCGCTGGCGCTGAGTTTGTTGGTTACCACCACCAGCGGGCCGTCCCAGTCCATCGTCACATCGTCGTCGCGGTGCGGCATGACTTTTCCGTAAGCGTCTTTCACCTGCACCACGGCGCCGCTCTTGATGAACAGGCCCGTCGTGCTGATCGCTTCCGGCAGCGAGCCGCCACCGTTGTTGCGGAGATCCAGAATCACCGCGTCGACGCCGTCGGCTTTGAAGCCCTGCAGAATCTTCCGCACGTCTCGCGTGGTGCTCTTATAATCCCGATTGCCCATCTTCACGCCTTCCATGTCCATATAAAAGCTCGGCAGATTGATCACGCCCAGCTTGTACGGCGAGCCGTCCGCCTTCTTGCCGGCCTCGAACACCTCGCCCTTCGCCTCGCTGTCTTTCAATTCAATTTTCGCGCGGATGATTTGCACGATTTTTTTGCTGCTGCCGTCGGCCGGGATGACTTCCAGACGCACGATCGTGCCCCGCTTGCCGCGGACTTTTTTCACCACGTCATCCAGTTTCATATCCACGATATCCTCGACCGGGCCTTCCGGGCCCTGGCCCACGCCGCAGATTTTGTCGTCGATCTTCAGCGTCCCTTCCTTGTCGGCCGCGCCGCCGGGCACGAGGCTTTTGACAACCACGTAACCGTCGTCGGACATCAGCGACGCACCGATACCGTCGAGCTCGAGCCGCATCATGATTTCGAAGTTTTCCAGCGTCCGGGCCGACATATACGACGTATGCGGGTCGAAACTGGACGTCATCGAGGTTAAATAAATCTCCAGCAGGTCGTCGCTGTCCACCTGACGCATCCGCTTCAGCAGGCTCGTATACCGCTTCTTGAGCTTCTCGACGGCCTCCTTGTGCTTCTCTGCGGGCGTCTTGGCCGGCCCCTCCGCCTTCTTCTCGGCTTGCGACTCGTCCGCAGCGTCGTCTTTTTTCTCGTCCTTTTTACCGTTTTTCTGGTCGATCAGATCATCCATCTGCAGCAGCAGCAAATCATATTTCACACGCTTGCGCAGCCGCTCCCTCGCCTCGTTCTTCGTCAGGGAATACCGCAGCGAGTCACGATCCGTCACCATTTCCTCGTCCACCGTAAAGTCGATCGGCTCGTCCAACAACTCGAGCATCACGCCGATGTGCGTCTCCAGCCGGCTCAGGTACGCTTTGAACACCGCATACGCAAACTGTGAGCTCCCCTCCCGGAACCACGCGCCCAGGTTCGGCTCATACTGAGCAAACTGCTCGATGTCGGCCTGGTAAAAATACAGCTTCTGCGGATCCAGCGCCTTGAAGAGATTCGACAACGTTCGCTTCGAAATTTCGGCGTCGATCGGCCGTTTCGAGATGTGCTCCTTCTGCAGCAGATACGTCACCGAACTGGTAATAACCCGCTCGTGATCGCCGGGATCCGTGATTCCGATCGCGGCCTCCGCACCATTTCCATTCGTGCCGGCTTCCGCCGCCTGCACCGGACTCCCGGCACCGGAAATCGGCGAACACGGCAGCGACGTAAACTCACTGACCACAAAAGACAGCACAAAAATAAAAAACGCGAACAATATACGGTTATTTTTCATAAAATTCACCCATGGGTTAATGAATCGGATCCACCTGTCTCTTCTTTATTTATAGATAAAGATACATTTTAAGGCATCCGACGATTTTCGTCAACTACAAAACGGAAACTCGCGGCCAGAAAGGCTATAATTTGTCTGAATTTATTATACGCAGCCGGAAATAAGAATGATTCGAAAAATCACGCGGAAAATCGTGCCATTTCCCCGCTGGGCAGTGTCCGGCCGTCCGCAGTGTGCAGGGACATCCCATCCGTGACGATTTTTCCCGCTTCCGGAAAGAATTCCCGCAGTACAGATTCCAGACGTGCCCGCGGAAATTCCTCGGAGTGGGCCGTCAGCAGAAAAAAAGCCGGCACCCCCCGTGTAATTTCGGCACAGCATTTCAGTAGACGGGGTAAATCACGTTCGATTTTCCATACCTCCGCCCCGCCACCATGCCCGTAACTCGGCGGATCCAGAATCACGGCGTCATACATCCGCCCCCGCCGGGCCTCGCGCTGCGTGAATTTCAGGGCGTCCTCCGCGATCCACCGCACCGGAGCCGCCGCTATTCCGGAAATCTCCGCGTTCCGCCGGGCCCACTGCACCACATTCTTCGCCGCGTCCACATGCGTGATGTAAGCCTGCTCGGGCGGGATTTCGGCCGTTTTCGCCAGTGCCGCCGCGGCCGCCAGGGTGCTCCCGCCGGTGTACGAAAAAAGATTCAGCACCCGCAGCGACGCCCGGCGTTTCAGGCATTCCTGCGAGCGTTCAAAAATCCACTGCCAGTTCTCGGCCTGCTCCGCAAACACGCCCAGATGCCCGACGTCCGTCGGCTTCAGCTCCAGCAGAAAATGCTCGAAATTCACTTGCCATGCCGGGGGAAATTTTGTCCGGAAACGCCATTTCCCGCGCAGCCCCGCCTCCCGCTCAAACATGGCGTCCGCGGCGTTCCAGTGGGCCGGGCCAAGTGATTTCCGAAACCCCTCCGCCGGCGGGGATGGCCGATTCAGCACGAACCGCCCAAAACGCTCCAGCTTCCGCCCGCCGCCGAAATCCAGCAGCGTATACCCCGCGTCAGTCGGCATCCTGCATCACTCCCACGCCGGGGGCGCGCCGTTTCGACAGTGCCCGGACCGCGATGCGGTCTTCGAGATTCGGGCGAAAAATCACGAGAATAATCATCGGCAGGAACCAGGCCATGTAAAGCCCGCCCTCGAACGGGTGGCAGTACTGGCAGCCGATCATCAGGGCCGCGGTACTGCTCAGCAGCGTGCCCAGGTTTTTCTGGGACGGCCAAAACGCCAGCACGGTGGCCAGGATCACGTATGCCGCGATGACCGGGATGCGGAATTCCAGGTGGTGATTCTCCACACTCCAGAACCCGCCCGCGCTGCGTGAAAAAACACTCGCGAAGCTGAACGTATCCCCCAGCTGCGCCATGAAGGGCCCGACACCCCCGGCCGCAATCACCGCGACGATTACCAGGGCCACGAACGTGGACAGAGAGGTACTGACGAAGCGGATCAGACCGCGCGACCAGTAAAACCCGCACCACAGCGGGATCAAAAACAGCGGATAATACGCGAATGCCGCCGCGAAACCGATAAAAACGCCCGCCAACGCCGGTGTCCGATAACAGAAAATCGCCCATACCATCAGCGCCGCCGGCACGAGGTGATCAATTCTCGCCGGGATTTGGGTCGCGTACGGCAGCAGCAGGTAAAGCGTGGCCGCCGCGATCCCCGTGCCGAGATTTTCGAAATGTTTACTGCCGATCAAAATAATTCCCAGCACGATCATGATCTGCGCGCCGATGGCCACCGCGTGTGTGGCGAAAATTTGCCGGGTGAGTTTTTTATTCCCCTCCGTAAGCATGGGAAATTCCGACGCGCGTTTTTTCTGGCCGCCCGCCAATTCCCCCTCCGGCGCCGATGAAACGTCTTTTCCGGGTTCCGCCGCCGCATCCCCGCCACCCGCCGTTTCTGTCGCGGCTTTACTCCGCGCTTCGGCCGCCTGTTTAATCAGATATCGCAGCGGTAAATTGGCAAACTCCGTAAAAAACGGCACCCCCGGCGCGTGCATGATCATGGGCCGCTTCACCGCCGCTTCCACACCGGCATTCTCCGCCCCACCGTTTTCATCCGCCTGTGCATCCTCCGGGAGTCCGTCCTGCACCGCAGCGGCGTGCGAAGAATGCTGGGCCGTCTGCTGTTCCATCTCATCCAAAACCCGGTCGATGTGTATTTTCCGCAGCATCTGCTGAAGCGTGGCTGTCTGTGGCGACGCCGACTCGCGCCACTGCGTCAGCGCCACCCCCGTCAGCATGAACAGCATCAGCGCAATGCAACTGAACGTCATCCCGCCCCGCGAAAGATTCACCTCCAGCAGCGGACGCCGCACCAGCAGCGGATCGCACAGCATCCGCAGTAAAAGAAAAAACAGCACCAAAAAAAGGAAAATGTAACCGCGGTATTCATAACCGTTGGCCACCAGCATCATGCCCGGCGCAAGAAACAGCAGCGCGAGAATGTCCAGGTTTCGT
>JAVBLI010000004.1:0-53658 GCA_031553595.1 Thermoguttaceae bacterium
AAATTGATAATTGATAATTGATAATTGATAATTGATAATTGATAATTGATAATTGATAATTGACGCAAGCGAGCCGCGGGCCGAAAAATTTGCCCCACGCAGTCAATTATCAATTATCAATTTTTCACTTCACTTCCAGCATCCGCGCCAGTGCCAGGCGTGCTTCCGCCGCCACGCTTTCCGGCACCTCCACCACATTCCGCGGCGTCCCGGCTTCCAGCGATTCAAGCACGGCACACAGGGCCGGGAGCGTATTCTTTCGCATGTCATCACAGGGGTGCGGGCCGCCGAGATGCGTGATTTTCAGCTCCGGGTGCGTGTTCTTTAAACGTTCCACGAGCGTGGCTTCCGTGCCGATGATGAATTTTTCACCGGGTTTCGCACGCTCCACCACGCGGATGAGCTCCGTGGTGGACCCCGCGGCGGTGCTGGCGGCCACCACTTCCTGCCGACATTCGGGATGCACGATCAGCTTTTCGTCCGCCTGCAATTTTTCGGTTAACGCCATTTCATGATGCACGGGGCAGTAGCCGTCCCAGAGAATCACTTTCGCGCGGCGAATCTTCTCGGCCACATCCGGCGCCGCCTGCGCCGCTTCATCCCAGAGCAGCATTTCCTCCGCGGGAATACCCATTTTCAGGGCCGTGTTCCGCCCCAAATTTTGATCCGGCAGGAAAAACACCCGTGACTTCTGCGCAAATGCCCACCGCAGCACCTTCTCCGCATTCGCAGACGTGCACACCACACCGCCGTGCCGACCGCAAAACGCTTTAATGTCCGCCGAGCTGTTCACGTACGTGACGGGCACGATTTCCGCCTCCGCGTCCACGGCCTGCGAAAACACCTGCCACGCGGCCTCCACCGCCGGAAGATCCGCCATGTCCGCCATGGGGCACCCTGCCTGCGTGTCCACGAGCATCACCGGCACCCGCACACCGCCCCGCGCCGCCATTTTTTCCGACGAATTCTCCAGAATGTCCGCCGTCTCGGCCATGAAATGCACACCGCAAAACACCACAGCCTCCGCTTCCGCGTCCGCCGCCGCACGCTGACTCAGCGCCAGACTGTCGCCCTGCACATCCGTCACCGCCACCGCCTCATCCGGCACATAATAATGCCCCAGTATCAGGAGCTTCTTGCCCCATTTCCGGCGAATTTCATTCACCCGGGCCATCGCAGCCGCATTTTCGGTCGATCCGTTCATCTTCGCCTCCGTTTCCTTTTTATTCAATTTACGCGTCACCGCCGCCGTCAGTTTTCGCAGCGATTTCTGAAATTCCGCCAGCGTGTCCGCGCGGCGATCCTTGCCGGGAATGAAAACGAAATCCACACCCGCACGCTCACCACCGGCCGCTTTTTTTTCTTTCTGCCAGAGTCGGAACGCTTCCCGCACAAGACGCTTCCAGCGGTTTCGTCGCACGGCAGTTCCATATTTCCGCGAAATGGAAAGCCCCAGACGGTCGTGCGCCAGGCCATTCCGTATCCCGAACACCGTCAGCAGACCGTCCCCCGCCACGCAGCGCCTCGCGTATATTTTCTGAAAGTCGGCGGTTTTTTTGATGCGGGCATCAGACATGGGAATGCTAAATGCTAAGTGCTTAATGCTAAATGGGTTTCGCTTCACGCTCACACCGCAAGTCTGCATTTCGCTTGCGTCATTAAGCATTTCGCATTACGCATTTTGCTTATTTGCGTCACCACACGATTCCGGCGCGCGGGTCGGCGGCGTACGCGGCGTCCATTCCACGGACGGCGTCTTTTTGCGAGTCCGTCACGTGCGGCGGAAGCTGGATCATGATCTCTACCAACAGATCGCCGGAAACGCCGCCTTTTCCCGGCACACCCAGCCCTTTCACGCGGAGCTTCTTCCCGCTGGACGTTCCCGGCGGAATGCTCACCTCCACCGTTTTCTTCGGCGTGGGCACCGTCACCTTCGCGCCCAGCACGGCCTCCGAAAGTTTCACGGGCAGCCGCAGCAGCAGATTATTCCCCTGCCGCGAAAAATGTTTGTGCGGCGTAACGTGCACCCGCAGAACCAGGTCGCCGGGCGGGCCGCCGGTGGGAGAGGTTTCGCCCAGGCCGCGGAGACGGATTTTTTTATCGTCTTCCATTCCGGCGGGGATCTTCGCGGTAATTTTTTTCATTCCGCCGGCGGGGTCATGAATGGCCACGTCCCGCTCCGTGCCGAGGATGGATTCCTGAAAGGTGATGGTGATTTCATGCTGAATGTCCGCGCCTTTCTCAGCGGCCGCCCGCCGGCGAGAACGCCCCGCGCCTGCCGCTTCCGCACCGCCTCCGCCGCCACCACGGAACTGCTGGCCGAACATGCCGAAAATGTCGGACGGATCAAAACCCACCCCGCCCCCAGCACCACCCGCCTGACGCCCAGCGCCCGGCTGGCGGAACATGTCTCCCAGGTCTTCAAAACGAAATTCCTGCTGCCAGTTTCCGCCCTGCGCACCCGGACCGTGCGCACCGCCGCCGGCAGGGCCACCGCCGGGCCACGCGCCACGAAAACCGCCTCCACCGCCGGGGCCCGCGCCGCCGCCCATTTTGCTGTAATCCGCCCCGAACTGGTCATACATCTTCCGCTTCTCGGGATCATTCAGCGTGTCGAAAGCCTCCTGCACGTCCTGGAATTTCTGCTTCGCTGCCTTATCGTCGGGGTGCAGGTCCGGATGATATTTCCTCGCCATCTCCCGGTACGCCTTACTGATTTCCTCTTTCGTGGCTGTCTTCTTCACACCCAGCGTTTTATAAAAATCCGTCGTCATGATCATGACTCTCCGTTATATTTTTAATCTCCATCAAAACACGAGCGTCGCAAATGTCACACAACTCCGCGTTTCTTCGTCCACGGCCTGCTCATAACACAGCAGTTGGCCGGTGGCGGCGAGGTTTTCGCCGAGCTGCTGCATCACTTCCATGAAACAGAAGACGGGGGCCGTGCCGCAGACACTGTTTTTGTCCTGATGCCGGAGGATTTCCAGCCAGAAACCCAGCGCGTCGCCGTCCAGGATGTGCGTGAACAGACGGGTGTCTTCGTCGCGCAGCGTGTCCTGAGCCGCCGCGTCCACGGGGTCTTCGGAACCGTAAAGCGGGCCCGCATGCGAAAAATCCGCGGCGGCGATGATGCCGACTTTTTTCCCCGTGCGGGCTTCTTCCTCGCGAATCAGCTCCGCAAGCGCCTCGGTCATCGCAGCCACCTCCGGCGCCAGAGCCGGGTTCTCACGCACCGCCAGGTCAGGGGCATCCAGAAAGCGCGAAAAAGACTGCACCAGAATCGGCACGATTCGCACCGCCCGGCCCGCGCCTTTCACCAGCGTATGCTGGAGGAACACCGTCTGAAACTCCACAGAATGCTCGTCCCGGTGCACGAATTCATCCGCGAAAAGATTCACGGGACGCTCGGCGCGGGCCGCTTCATCCGGAAAGGCCGCGGCGTACTTTTCCTGAAACTTCGCGTCCAGCCGATTCACAAAATCCGTATCTACCCGCACGGTGCCCAGCGGCGTTTCGAAATGCTTCCGCGTCAGCGCCCACGGCTGTTTCATGGGGTTATGGGCCGTGCCGAGGATGATGAACAACTCGGCGTCACAGTGGTCACGCAGCGTTTCATACGCCCAGCCGTACGCCGCCGCGCCGCGGTACGGATCCACGTGTGGCACGATCATTCCGCGGACCGGCTTCACGCGTTTTATCACCGTGCCCTCACCCTCCGCCGCACGAATTTTGCCCGGCACTTCCAGCACATTCTGTAACTGCATGCGGAGCATGGCGGGCTCTTTTTCATACGCACCGCCGGCCATCATCGCCGGGCGGGTTTCCAGGGCCGCGAAAGAGTCCATCTCCTCTTTGAGGAAGGCCGCGAAACCGGGGCTTTCCAGAAAATTCAGGGAGTCGAAATGCTTCACGATTTCCGCCAGCTCGGTTTCATCGATTTTTATGCCCGTCAGCTCGTGAAAATTCCGCACGATCTCCGTGTGCGTGTGCAGCCCGTCAAAAAGCGTTAACAGCACCGCCATCTCTGTGGGAATCGCCAGGTCGGGCGCGAAACTCTCCGGATCGCGAAGCACGAACGTCATCTTGCCCTCCTCGCCGGATTCCGGTGGAATCACTTCTCCGGAGGCGTCCATCATCGGGCCCGTGTAAGGCGAAATTTCCAAATTGCGTAAAAGAGGGCGTTCCATAAGTGGGGTTAGGGGCTTGGGGTTTGGGGGTTGTGATTTTACTCCGCCGGTTCTTTTTCGGCGTCGGAAAGCAGGCGGTAACGGATGTTGCGCAGCTCGCTTTCCGAACAGTAGTTGGTAATACCCATCGGCTGGGAGTTGCGGACTTCGTAGCGCGTGCTGAACTGTTTTTCGTCGCGGTCACAGTCCACGATCTGCGTGTCGTCCATCCATGTGCAGATGCGTTTTTCGGTAACGCGGACGCGGATTTTGTACCACGTGGCGTCCTTGGCGTTAAAGTATTTGGAGGTGGAATTTTCGGAGGCGTCGTACCCATTGACACATGAGATGCCGAAAACGCCGCCGCCCCAGCCGCCGGTGACGAAGGTGCAGAACGCCTCGCCCACGGGGAAGGTGACGGCCGCGAAGAAGTCGTTGCCCTGCGTCCGCCGGGCTTCGAGCTCGATTTCGAAATCCGTGGTGGGGAAGTCCTTCTCGTAAACCACGCCGGTGATCATCGCGCCCATGGCGAGCTTCAGGATGCCGCCTTCTTCGACGGTGACTTTGCCGGAGCCGCCGAAATCCTCGGCTTTCCACCCGTCGAGGTCTTTGCCGTTAAAGAGCGAAACCCACTGCGGCTCTTTCTCGGCATCCTTTTTTTCCGCATCATCCGTGGCGGTGGCGCAGGCCGTGAGACAGAAAATTATCATCACGGCGAGGAAGTATTTTGTCAGGTCCATTATTTTCCCCCCGCTTCCTGCTTCAAAATTTCCAGCACGATTTGGCTGAGTTTCGGCTCGGCTTCGTTCGCGGTGGCGATGATTTCGGCGATGTCCGCCGGCTTCAGGGCGTCGGGCAGACACACGTCGGTGATGATAGAAAGGCCCAGCACCCGCATCTTCGCGTGGACGGCCGTGATCACTTCCGGGACGGTGGACATGCCCACCACGTCGGCGCCGATGGCCCGCAAAAACCGGTACTCCGCGCGGGTTTCGAGGTTTGGCCCAAGCACCGCCACATACACTCCGCGGTGGGCGACGATTCCGTTTTTCAGCGCGATTTCCAGCGCCCGGTCGATCAGCTCCGGCGTGTACGGCGCGGACATATCGGGGAAACGCTCGCCCAAGAGGTCGTCGTTCACACCCACCAGCGGGTTGCCGCCCATGAGGTTAATATGATCCTCCATCACCACCAGATCGCCCTGGCGGTGCTGCGGATTCATGCCGCCGGCGGCGTTGGAGACGATCAGAAGCTCCGCCCCCAGCGCACGCATCACCCGCACCGGGAACGTGATCTGCTGATACGAATACCCCTCGTACGCGTGAATCCGGCCTTCCATCGCCACGACCGCCATGCCGTTGATCGTGCCACAGACGAGATTGCCCGTGTGGGTGGTCGCGGTGGAGACGGCGAAATGCGGAATTTCCTCATACGGAATGACCGCCTCGACGTGAATGTTTTTCGTCAGGCCGCCAAGCCCCGTCCCGAGGATGACGCCCGCACGAGGCACGCCCTTCCATACGGTGTGGATTTTCGCGACCGCGTCCATGACCTGTTTTCGAATGTCCTGCATATTTTTCTCCTGAAAGGTTGGCTGAATCTGTGTGGCGGCCTTACCAGCCCCATGCGTTAGCGTGGGGCACCATGCGGTTCAAAGTTTTCTTGTAACTTGTGTACCGCATGATTACAAAAAAGTATGACTTAACCCTTTTGAACCCCGCCTACAAGAGCGGGTTCATACCGCCTGGTGCCCCGCGATAACGCTTGCGGTTGATAAATTTACCGCTCTAATCTTCAAAATCGTCGAATTCTTCTTCCTCTTCGCCTTCGAATTCGAAGACGCCGTCAGCGTTGTCTTCCTCGATTTCGTCTTCGGTGGCGATGTCGGTCAGGGCGATGCGGCCGCCTTCGGGGATGAAGGTGGTCGAGCCGTCGACGTCGGCGAACTCGTCTTCCTCCTCCTCTTTGACTTCTTCCGCCCCGGCTTCCTCCTCTTCGTCGAAGCGGTCCATGTCTTCGTAGTCTTCGTCGAATTCGTCTTCGAAATCTTCGTCGAAATCATCGTCGAAATCGTCGCCGGGCTCGTCGTTCTCCAGTGGGAAGTCGTCGGCGGGGTCGTCCATGTCGTCGTCGTCCATGTCATAAGACGCACGGATTTGCGGCACATCACCGCCCATGTACGCGGGGCGATTTTTCCGCGGGCCCTGGAAATCGTTATCGTCAAAAATAAACATCCGTTTACCTCTTATTCTTTCTTGTCGTGATTCTGATCGGAATCGTTTTCATTTTTCGGTTTGTAAAAACGTCGCCGATTCGGATCGGCTTTGCGCTCGGCCGCGCGCTGACGGGCCTTTTCCTCGTTCTGGCGGCGGAGCTCGTCTTCGTCGGGCTCACGCGGCGCGTCGCTGGTTTTGTCTTTGCGGAAAAATCCCATCACCCCCTGAAACGCCCGCTGAATCCGGGGCTTCGCGGCGTCCACGAACTGGTGCGTCGCCTCGCCGAGGGTGTTCATGCCGTCGCTGATTTTTTCGCCGAGATTTTCGGCCACCTGGGCACCTTTTTCCCGCAGCGTATCAAATCGGCTTCCGATTTCCGCAGACCGGTCGGCCCACGTGCTCTCCTCCTGCTGACGCTGGCGGGCGGCTTCCTCACTGAAATCGCGGGCCTGCTCGGGCTGCTCGGCAGGTTTATTTTTGTCACCGGCCAGCGAGTAACGGAACGCCGGACGCGCGGGCGCCTCGGGCGCGGCATCCGCCGGCGCTTGCGGAGGCGGTGATTTTTCCTGCGGCGGCGTTTTCATGGCGGGATGCGGTGGTTGCACCCGCGGAGGCGTTTGCGCCACCGGCTTGCGCGGCGCCAGCGGAATGACCACTTTCGGCACATCCTCCGGCGCTTCGGCGTCTTTCCGTTCTTCGGCCTCCACATCCGCATCATCTTCCGCGTACGTCTCGGCGGCCTCGTCCCACACCTCGTCGGTCTCGGCGGCCGTGGTCTCTTCCGTAGGGTGCGGCTGCGTTTTTTGCGACTGGCCGATTTGCAGCATCAGCAGTGTCGCGTCGTCGTAACGCATGTTTCCCTGCTGGCGGTGGGTGTCAATCATGGCACGCCACTGGGGTTCGGGCATGGCCCAGAAATTTTCCCATCCGGGCGAATACCCAGCCTCATACCCTCGCAGGGCCCAGAGCGAAAGGGCGTCGGTGGCCAGCACGATGAAATCGCCCTCCTGGACGATGATGCCCAGCTGCTGGAACGCGAGCATCGAGTCGCGGCCGAGATCGACGCTCCCCAGAACCGCGGGGGACGCTTCAAAATCGGCGCTGTTTTCCATCGGAAACACGTGCACGAGATCCGTGCCGTCATAGCGGCCGAAATCCGGCCTGCCAGCACGGATGTGGAACAGGCAACTGTCGCCGATCGCGGTAGCGGAAAGCCAAAAACAGGGTTTTTCGGGATCCAGGGCGTCTTTCTCGCCGGGCCAGTCGTCGCCGGGAAAGCCGCAAGGCTCGAGCTTCATCCACAGCAGCGTGGAAAACGCGCCGGTAGCGAGCTTCGGTTTCTGAAACCATGCGAGATTCTCGGTATGAATGTCGGCACTCCACTCTTTACGGCGTTTTTGCAGCCATTCGAGAAACGCGGGCATGGCGTCCGGATTCCTGCCGGGGAAGTCCTCGAGGGCGCTGCGGGTGAGGATTTGGGCCCAGGCCGCCGAAAAAATGGCGGAAGACACGCCATCCGCGATGACCGCCACACCGGTTTTTTCGGACACGCCGTACGCGTCCTGATCCTGATCCTGATGCTCCGGGTCTTTGGCGTGGGTGAATGCTCGGTATGAAAACAGCATGATATAAAGCTTTACGTCGGATAACGTGCTAAAAAGGGAACGTTTTTGTTTACGATTATATTTTACCGGGAAAACCCTTTTTTTGACAGGGGCGGGGTGTTTTCCGTGCGTTTTACCTGAAACTGCATGGATATTCACCGGCTGAGTGTGTCGATCACCTCGAAAAGGATGTCGAAATCCATGTTCACCATCATGCCGCGGGAGTCGTCGGCGATTCCGGGGCGGATGCCGGCCAGCACTTCCCTGCCGGGCAGCGGGTCCGACTGTTCCCAGAGCCGCACGATCGTTTCGTCCTCGCCTTCCGGAAGCTCGCCGGGACAGCACATGCCCACGTGCGGGCGCTCGGTGAACACCCAGTGGTGCAGCCAGATCGGCGGCAGATCGTCCTGCTTGAGCATCCGCACGGCGTCGTCGAGCTGATCCACCTGAAACTTTCCGGCGGTGATGTGCAGCAGCATGGGCTGGAGGATTTTCTGCGGCCGGGCCTGGTCCCACGCGCGGATGACTTCCGTCACTGTCATGAACGCGGGCACGGGGTCGGCGGCCAGGGTGGGCGTGACGTCTTCGAAACATAATTTCTTACGCGGCAGGGAAATCAGCCCGCCGATTCCGTTGGGCACCTGCAATTTAAACTCCTCCACGCGCCCGGCCGACTCGCTCAAGAGCACGTCGGGCAGGAACGGCCGGCCCAGCACTCCGTCTTCCACCGTCGGCGTGTCGTCCACATCCCGCCCGTAAAACACCACCGCCACGTCGTAATGTCCTCGCCCACGCCGGGAGATTTCGCCCAGCATGAAGTGGCATTTGTCCAGGCGGCGGTTCCAGGCGTCCATGGCCGGGCGGTAGGTGACGTCCGAAACGGAACGGTCCACCAAAAGAAGCATCAAAATGTTCCGCGGTGGCAGGTCCGTCGGCTCGGGCAGCTCTTTATTCTCCGCCAGCGGCACGCAGTGAAGTTCGTAATCCGGTGGCAGCACCGCGTCCTCGGTCGTTTCCAGCGGCATGTCATCCGCCGGTTCATTTTCCAGCGGCGGTGGAAGCGGCGGCAGCGGCGGCGGGACGGGCATAGCAGGCGGAGTGATGTTCATGCCCGGTGGCGCTAAATTCACCGGCGGCGGAGTCACACCCCCCGTCATCATCGCGGAAACCGAGAACGGATCCTTTCCCGGCTGCATCATTTCCTCGGCCGGCTCCGCGGAACTTTCGTCGCCCGCAGCCACGGTATCCAGCATGGCATTCGGCATTCCATTCGGCACGCCGGCAGGAATATTTTGCGGGACAGCCGCGGAAGTGTGCGGCGGAAACGTGGCGGGAATACTTTGCGGCCCCGGCGGAAGATCCCCGTACGCCCCGGCCGACTGCGTTTTCCCGGCGTGCTGCGTCTGATATTCCCGCGCCAGCCCCATAAACCGCACCAGATCCACCATCCGCCCATTATGCACCAGCCCTTTCGCGCCGGCGGCCAGGTTCTCCCCCGCCTGCTGCAGCGCACGGAGCATGGAATCATCCAGCACGCTGCATGCGTGGAACATTTCCTGAATGGCCCCGGGCGGCAAAAATTGCGGCATGGACGGATACTTGATCGCGGGCACGTACATGTTCGTGCCGAGATGAATCTGCATCAGCAGCGGAAACCCGGCAGGCGAAGAAACCCGGCCCAGCGGCACCACACACTGCCCCAGCGGATCCGCGTCCGTCAGCTCCCCGAGAAAACTCATCACCAGCGGCGGCACCGCAGCCTCCCCTCCGGTCATCCGCGCCAAAAGCGTTTCCGCCACGAAATCATAAGCCGGGGTACGGGGCATGATCCCGCCGAAATGCACCGGATCGTACCAGACCGGAAACTCCACGCTTTCCTGCCGCACCCCCATGACCGGATCCGGCACCTGGCGGTGACGCGTTTCCACCCGCAACGGCGCGTTTTTCAGCTCCGCCGACGAAACCCACACCCGGCCAGTAAGCCCCCCGCCCCAGCGGCTGCCCACGTTCATCCGCCCGTCCTGCGTGCCATGATACCCCACCACGGCCACGTCCACCGGCACGCCGTCCCCCAACTGGCGCAACACGGAGTTCAGGGAAGTCGCGATTCCCTCCATCTTGCTCCGCGTTCCCTCCGCCATCCGCTGCTGCTGCGAAATGGATTCGTCGATCAAAAAAACAATTGCGGATGAAGTCATGTGCGTTTCCTCGTGCAATGCTAAATGCTTAATGCTAAATGCTAAATGCTAAATTGAAGAAGGAGAATGCCAAAACTTACTTGATTTCACCGAACTGGCGAGCATCTCGCTTGCGACATTCAGCATTAAGCATTTAGCATTCCGCATTCCTTATCTCAGCCCCGGCGCGGCCTGCGTGCCCATGTTCAGGAACTGGATGAGGCAGACCATGTCGGCATTAAACGCCATGCCCCGCGCGCCGGGCTGAAGCGGAAACCCTTCCATCATCGCGTGCTGGAAAAACGGCTCGGGCAGGATGCTGGACATTTCGAAAAGGTGCGCCGCCAGCATGTCCGGCAGGCCCACGGGGCTCGGCGGGAACATGAACGAGTCCGCCGCGGCCATGGATAAATGGCAGTTAAACAGAAGCACGTTCCCGTCATGCGTCGCGAGGTTCGTCAACGCCCGCGCGTACGGCAGCGGATCGCCGTCCTGCGATTCGCCGTCCGTAATGTGCACGATGATCGGCGGGAAGCTGTACGGGTGCTGCTGAATCCACACCGAAAGCAGCTCGTGGGCATGATAAAACATGTGGCACATCGGCGTCCCGCCTTCCGCCACCGGGTCCACCCAGATGGGCACCTCGCACGGAATCTGCAGCAGCTCGCCGGTTTCCTCGTCCGGAATGATCTGCATCCGCCGGTCGATGCGGATGGGGTTCATACCGATTTCGGGGATGGACACGATCGAGCGCCCGGCCAGCGGGCCTTTCAGCGCCGACTCGATGATCGGCGTCCCGGACGGGTCCGTGCGGTAACCGAAGACGCCGATATCCATCCAGTCTTTGATGCCCTGGTCGCCGCTGGCACGAATCGCCATGTTTTGCAGCCAGCCGTTAATCGCCGCCGCCAGCTCATCGCACTTCCGGTTCTGCGACACTCCCAGCGGCTCCTCCATCGAATACGACTGATCCAGCAAAAAAAGAAAACACGCTTTGTTATGCCGACTGATTTCCTGTGTATAGGGCATGATGAACTCCGAAAGGAATGGTGAATTAATTGATAATGGATAATTGATAATTATTTTGTTTTGAGCGGTTTCTATTCGGCGATTACCTTCCGCTGAATATTTTTTCCAGTTTGTCCCAGTTGCTCGTGTCCAAAACCAGACGGCAAACGTTCTCCGCGTTTCGGAAACTGAGGTTCCCACTCTGCACGCCCGGCTTCTTGCGGTGCTCGGCCAACTGGCGCTCCATCTTCTGGCAGGCGAGATGATATTCCACCCAGTTGCCGCGGACGTGGATGCCTTCTTCGACTTTTTTCCGCAGGGCGGTGTAGTCGGCCAGCAGCTTTTTCTCCACGGGCACGGCCGGCGGGCTGCGGAAATCGGCCAGCGGCCTCGTGCCGATGGAAATGGTGGGATTTTCGAATTCCTGCAGGCTGGGATAACATTTATACCCCGTCACCTTGCCATCTTCCTTCACGGGGAGGAAATAGCCGGCCAGAATGTTCCCGTCTTTGAGTTCCGCCTCCTGGATTTTGTCGCCCAACATGGATTTCGGCACCGGGAGGGCTTTCGTAAGCCACGATTTCGCGAGCTTCCGGAGATTATCGTCTTGCGAGCGCAGTAGCTTCACTTCGTCGCGGGAATTCATGCTGCCGATGTCCGGCGCGTTTTCCAGTTTATTCTCCACGGCGAGGATGCTGTCTTTCAGGGCTGCTGCGGCGGCGAGCTTTTCAGGTAGGGAGGCAGGGGGATTCTTCCGCAGCTCGCCCAGCGTTTTCATCACGCGATCTACCTGTTTCTGAATGCTGATCTGCATACGCGTCAGCTCGGCTTCTTTGCGGAAGGCCTCCACCTGCCGGCGATCTTCTTCGGAAAGGGCTTCCACGTCCACACCCTCCATGGTGGCCAGGAACGCTTCCAGCTTTTCCAGCCGTTTTTTCGGGTCCATCTCATCAAGCTTAATCTCGCTCAGCGCGTCTTCATCGACGTATACTTCCGCGCGGGCTTTGAGGCCGATAATGTCCAGCTCAATCGAGCGCTCGAGCACGGGTTTATACTCCGTCAGCAGTTTATTACACGCGTCGCGGCACGCTTCATAATGCTTCTGTTCGAAATCGGTCCGGGCCTCGGCGATCAGCTCGTTCGCCTCGCGCAGCTTCTCGGCCAGCTCCACCCGCGTCTCCAGATCCTTCTCGATATTCGCCATCAGTTGCAGCAGACGGGCACTATCCGGCGGGGGATTTTGCGAAAATTCCTCCCGGAACCGCTTCGCCTCGTCGACCGCCGAGCGGAGTTGCTTGATGTCTTTCGTCTTGAAACGGAACAGCAGGGAGAGGTAATTCTGAAGCGCTTCGGACTGCCGGCCCCAGGAATCCCAGTGCTCGCGGAATGGGCCGAAATTCGCGTCGTTGTTTCCAAGAAATCCGATCGCTGAAATCGGCGTCCCGAGGAAAAATTCGCTCCAGGCAAGTTCCTTGATAAACTCTTTTCCACTCGTCACGCGGGTACGGACAGGCCCGTTGATCCGGCTGACGTTTTCCAGCAGCGCCTGATCGTCCGGCACGGCACGCGGCGGCACCGTCCAGAAGTCGTAAAAGGCACCGAAAATCAGCATTAGCAGCGGGCATAACGCCAGCAGAAGGAAAAAAAGTGAACGTTTCATTGCGTGGGAATTGGGGTTCGTGGATTGGGGTTGGGAGGATGAGGAGGGGATTATGGCCGGGAGGGGATCTCCGGCGATAATTGGCGGAGCATGGTGCGCGCGGCCGGGAGCAGGTCGATTTCGATTTCGTAGCGTTTCTTTTCCTCCACCGGCGCGATGTAATACCAGCGTGTGCGGAAGGCGGCCGGGCGCGTCCCGCCCAGTAAATCGTTATTTTTCGGGTAAAACACCAGGCGGAACACGAGTTCCTCGCTGCCGGAATGAATCGCCGCGGGGTTTAGGCGGGAGATGGCCGAAATGTCGGGAATCGTCCGCCCGGGCTTCACCTGACCGTCGGCGCCGCGCGTCCGGTGTTCACACTGCACGAGGTAATCGCCCAGCACCTGATCTTCTTTCTTGCCCCCTTCTTTCTTCAGCAGCGGACAAAAATGCGCCTTCTCGCCGGCACGCAGCAGACGCCCTTCTTTCGCGGAAAAGCTCCACTCCACGGGAATCAGCCGCACGTCTGTCGGCTTGCGATCTTTCTCGGGGACGTCTTCTTCCGGAATTTCCTCATGGATTTCTTTCGGCCCGGCCGACCCGCCGAACGGGTCTTTTTGGGCCATTTCCTCGGTGGTTTCGCGTTCCACGGCGGTTTCGTGGACGTCATCGGGCATGAACGTCGCCGTGTCGTTCGGCAGTGGAGCAGGACGCTCCTGCGGCTGACGGGTTAACTTAACAGGCCCGGGAGCACTTTTCTTTAACTGCGCGTCCATCATCTGGAACGGATCGCTCATCGCCGCGCCGCCGCCGGCCGCGTCCCCGGGAACGGAAATGGACACGAATAAATCGCTCTTCTGGTATAAATCCACGAACACCCGTGCTTCTTCCGGCGTCTGCTCTCCCTGGAGGCGGATGATTTCGGTTTCCAGCGTTTCGATTTCGCTTTCCCGGCGGAGAATTTCGTCTTCCGCCGCGGCGAGGAAACGCTGAACCTCCCGCTCACGGGCTTCTTTGGAAAGCCGCCAATTTTCGGTTTCCGTGTGGAACTGCGTCGTGCTGGTGTACTCGCTTTCTTTCGGCTGCGCACGCGGTGAGGAGGGCACGGGCTGATTTTTCAGGAATTTCGCCAGCGTCAAAATGTTTTCATCCTGTTTCTTCGTGGAAACCTGCCCGGCCGAGCGGCATGCTTTCAGCGTGCTGCGGAGAATCTGTAATTCCTCGCGCCGCAGCGTGAGCATCTCTTCACGGTCGGCCAGCTGATCTTTCTCCAGCTCCGTCACCGCGAGGGGAATGCCCTCCAGGAGGATGCTCACCAGCCCGTCCTCATTCACCTTCAGCTCCACGATCACGCGCATCAGACCCAGCGAGTCGGCAAGTTTCGGGAGGTCATACCGCTTTCCGGGAATGTCACGGGGGGAGGTGCTTTTCGCCAGCGCCGCGGCACCCGTGGGCGTGCCCGCACTAAGAACGTTCGAGCGCTGCGGGACTTTAATTCCGGGAGCCTCCGTCTTCGCTTCCGCTTCCTCATCCGTTTCCCCACCCGTATCCGCCACGGTCACCGCCGGTGCGGGTTTTTTAACAGTTTTCGTGTCATTCACCACATTTTTTTGCGCCGCCACGGTGGCAGGTGTTTTTTCACCCGGCAGATCCGGAAACGCTTGCGCCAGCATGCCGAAAGGGTACGCGGTGCCCTGATACAGGAGATAACCGCCTTTTAATTTCAGGCCCGCGAAATCCTGGCGGTGAATTTTCAGGATTCCCGTCAGGTCGCCTTCCGCATGCCGGACAGCGGCCAGCGGGTCATACTCCAGCGGCACCAGAATCAGCCGACCTTCTTTGCGTAACGCCATTTTCATCTCTTTCAGCGTGTCCGCCGGCGTGAGCTGCGGTTTCACGGCCGCGGCCACGGTTTTTTTATTTGCCGCCGAGGCCACACGATTCAGGGACACTCCGTCTTCTTCCCCCGCATCATCCGTTTCCGCTTCCGCATCCTCACCATTAGTTTTCGCCAGGAAATTCGCCCGCGCTTCATCAGGCGTTCCAGCCCCGGACGGCTTTTTGGCGCCACTCGCGGTTTTCACGCCGGGAACGGTTTTCTTTTGACCGGCATTTTTTTTCGCCGCGTTTCCGTTTTCGTCTCCGCCGTCATTCTCACCGCCATCCTCCGTGGCTTCAGTCTCGTCATCTTCCGCTTCATCCACGGTTTTCTTTACGGCTTTTCCCGCATTCTTTTTCTTGATGGGCACCGAATCCGGCCCCTGTTTCCCATTTTTTTCCTGTGTTTCACCCGACGCGCCACCATCCACCACGGACACCGCGGCGTTACCGTTTTGCGCGGGTGAAATTCCGGCGGTGCCACCGAAAATGCCCCCGTAAAGCAGGAACCAGAGCACGGCCGCCACCAGCCCCATGCACGTTCCGCCGACGCCGATCAAAATCCGGTTCTGGACGGCTTTATCCGCACCGGAAAAACGCCCGACTTTTTTCAGGGACCAGACTTGCGCCGCGAACGCACTTTCCACTTTCTTCGCCAGTTGCGCGTTTTGCCACGCTTCCGCCGGAAGCAGCGCGGCGCCGGGCGAAATTTCCGCGATTTTCCGCAGAAGCCTGAGCTGATGGCGCGCGATCTGCTGACGTTCCGCGGGCGTAAATTCTTTCGGCAGGGCTTTCGCGACCATGACCACTTTCGCGCCGGAAGCTTTTCCACCACCCGAAATTTCCGCCTCCCGGCCCATCATGCCGTGCACCGTCCCGGCGTCCAGAACGTTCATGGCCGCGAACGTCATTTCCTTGCACGCATGATCCAGCACCTTCATGTCCGCCGACTTTTTCCCGTTCTTCGGATCCGGCTGCAGCGCAACCACGGCCTCCACCGTCCGCATCAGGGCCTGCCACGCCTGCACCTTCTTCCGCACCTCCGCGGAGAGCGTCTCCTGCGCGTCCGTCAGCAGGCGGTATTTCGCCAGGAACTCGCCGCCACGATCCAGATCATCCGGCAGCTCCGGCTCCAGCGTCTGAAGGACACCACCCAGCGCTTCCGAATTTCCGGGGTAATTCGCGAAAAACCAGTTTCCGTAATGAGGATGCAGGGCCATGAGCGTTTCCACGGATACGTCCTGCACTAGCGCATCCAGCCGCCCGCGTGCTTCCATGACCACCGGAACCGTGGCACCGAAACGGTCCATCATCTGCGAAATCCCCAGCGAAAACGCCAGCAGGAATTCCTGCGCGTGATTTTTGCTTTCCGCCTGCGCGAAAATTTTCCTCAGCCGCGTTTCATCCAGGTGCGGTAAAAGGGCCGGCAGGGTACTCGGCAGCGGAGCTTCCGGCGCAGCGGACGTGTGCGCGGACGCATGCAGGAAATAATCCGTCACCTGCTCCCACAAAAATTCACACCCGGCCGGGAGCATTCCGTGCATCTGAACCCAGCGTTCCAGTACCCGGGCACGGATTTCCTCCGTCACCGGCGCGTTTTGCAGCCACAGCGGAAACTGCGCTTCCTGCATGTGCGCAACCAAAAATTGCATGGCGGCCCGCACATGCGGCTCCTCCGTGCCCACGCCCAGCAGCTCCAGCAGCAGGGAATGCCTGGCCGTGCCCACCAGCGGCATGAGCGCAATTTCCGGCGTCTCGACTTTCGCCAGCCGCTCCGTCAGCCGCCGCCGTAAATACACCGTGGCCATCCGGCTGGAGGCGATTTTCATTTGCGCATACGAAAACGGCAGTTCCGGGAGCTCCGCGTCCACTGCGGGAGGAAAATCAGCCGGCACGGGTGGTGGAGCGGGCGGTGAGGCAGCAGGAGCAGGTGTAACCGGCGCGGAACCGGGCGTGGAGGAAACCGGCGGAAGCGGCGGCATGACCGGCGGCGTAACACCCGGCGTTACGGGCGGTATTCCTGGCGGCGCAACAGGCGTCACACCCGGCGGTAAAGCCGGCGCCACCGCCACACTGGCCGGCATCAGCACGGACGGCGGCAGGATGGCGTTCACATACGTTTCCACATCCCCCATGGCGTCCAGGTCCACCACCGCCACGGCGCCCACGGACTCCAGATTCGCGCAATAACGGTCCACGCCCGGCATTCCGCCCTGCAAAAAATCATGAAACACGCGCTGAACGTACGGCGTTTTCAGCGATTTAAACGCCGGGCCACCCGCGGTGATCATTCCGCCGCCCGCCGCTGCGTCCGCGTGATGAGACATCCGCCCGGTGAACGTGTTCAGCACGAAAGCGCCTGTGCGGTACATTTCCTCGCGCAAATCATGCTCTTCCGGCATGAAAAACGTGGTCGCCGCCATTTTCGTGAACACCCGTTCCGGCTGGGGTTCATACGTGGAAAAACTCATGTTCCGCGTGAAATTTTTCGGCAGAAAACGCAGCAAGCCGTAAAACATCAGCGCCGCCGTTTCCGGTTCCGCCACCAGGATCAGCGGGGCGTTCTGATGTTCTGCCACCGCCAGCAGCCCGGCCAGCGCGTTCAGGAAAAACGCCTGCCGCCGCTCCACGGGCATCCGCCGCCATCGCGCGGGAATGACGTTTCCGGGATCACGAAACGCGCCACCTGCATTTTCCGTCAGGAATGACACCAGCGTCACATCCTGAATCGCCGGCTGCCCGCCCGACATTAAATCTTTCACTCCATCCAGCGGCGGAATGTCATGCGCGTGATGCTCACCGTCCTGGGCCTCCCATCCGCCGGCCCCCCACATCCGCAGCACATCCAAGATTTCGCCGACCGCGTCTTTCTCCGGCTTCCCCTGCACGGGTGGCGCCGCCAGCACATGCGCGAAATAAGATCCCGTCCGCCCCGCCGTGTCTTTCCCCCGGTAAACCACCTGCCCGGCCACACGATTTCCCTCCGCCGAGTGGAAATAAAACAGGCGCACCGGCGCCGTGTGCGGCATGGCCGCTTCCTTCTCCTCCGGCGGCGTGTCCACGGGCAGATAATAATACACGTACCGCTCCAGCCGCCTGAACGCCTCCCGCAGCGCAGGCCCTTTCACTGACCCGCTGCGCACACTGTACCCCAGCGGATGCACCGCCATCTCATCCCGGCGGCGCTCCAGCGCTGAACTCGCGTACGTGCAGTGCGTTAAGTAAAACTGGTGGAACACTTCCCCTCCTTAATGGTTAATGGTGAATGGTAAATGGTGAATAACACAGACATATTTTCATCATTTCATTTCACCTTACCACGACTTATTCATTTACCATTAACAATTAACCATTTTTTCACCACAGCCACCCTTTTCTCACCGCCTCCAGTCTCCCCAGCGTCAGCGGCTCGGTGGCGAATTTCCGCATCCCGGCCTCAATAATCGCCCAGACGGTGACGTACTTTCCGCCCCACTCTTTCTGCGGCTGGAGGGTGTAAAAGCCGCCCATTTTTTCCCATTCCTGCCGCGTGATTTCCACCTGATGCACCAGCGAAATCTCCCACGGCTGATCCGTTTCCAGCGGCTGGCCGGCGGAAATGCCCAGCACGCACACGTCCGAGAATCGCGGCTGAGGCCACATCCACCGCAGCGTCACCACGCCCTTCTCGCCCGTGACCATACTCGCCCGCCCCAGCGTCTGCTTCAGGCCGTTATTCCGCCGTGGCAGAATGTCTTCCAGAATCCACCGCTCCATCACTCCGAAAACCGGCACGAATTCTTCCGGCGACTCGCGCAGGCTCCGCGTGTCGAAATTTTTCTGGAACGCTTCATGATCGTTTTGCGCAATCGCCGCCAGCATCTGCTGTCCGTGGGCGTACACGTCCGACTTGCTGCGGAGGAAGTCACCCAACTGGCCGGGAATCGTGTAATTTTCCAGCAGCGGATCATCCAGTAGCTCCAGAATCCGCGTGCGGTCATTCCGCTTCACGGCGGTGGTCAGCGCATCCATTTTCACGCGTCGCCGCATGGCCACGGCCATCATTTCCCGGAACGGCTCCGCCTGCGGGCAGTCCTGAAATAACGTTTCGTCCCACGTTCCCAGCACCAGGCGATCCACCTGATCCGGCGGCGTGTCCGCCTTCACCCCCAGCAGCGTCCGCAGCCGCGGGGCACGTTTCGCCGCCATCTCCGCCCGCTCCATCTGCTGGGCCGTCAGCAGTGCTTGCGCCTTCACCTGCCGCACTTTCGTCCACGCCTCCGCAATTTTCATTTCATCCGGCTGCGCTTTCTGCATCAGCGCCGCCAGCACATCCACCGCGGCCGCCATTTCCTTCGCGCGAAGCACCCGTTTTTTCAGGGCATACGCATACCCTTTCGGAAATTTTTCGTCCATCCCCCCGATGACGCGCTCCCCGGCAAGCATCGCGCGCTCCTGGCTGAGCTGCACCATCTGCGTCAGGCGGTCCAGCAGAATCACCCGCTCGCGCGCCTCCACGGCCCGCTGCCGCGCCTCGGGCGAAATCTGGAACTGCGCTAAAAATGCGTCATTGCACACCCGCGCCATTTTCCGATCCGTCTTTTCATTCACCTCCTGCGGGAGATTCTGGAACTCGGCCCACGCCCGCTCCTTCCACGTTTCCTCGTACGCCCGATCCACCAGCGGCTTCAACTGCGGCGGAATATCCGTGATTTTCAGCTGCTTAAGCATGTCCACCGCCTCGCTCCAGCGGCTCTCGCGCAAAAGCGGCTCCACGTACCGCGCGGGGCTGGTCACCGTCCGCAACTGCGGCACGTCTTGAATCGGACCGTATGCCGCGCGGATGAGCTGATCCGTAAATTCCACCACTTCCCGGTCCGGAGACGCATTCAAATCGCGGATCAGGTTACTCGCCCCCGGATTACTGATATCCTCCCGGCGGAACATCAGTTTATCATACTCCCCGGCCTCCACATACTTGTCCCACAGCGTTACGTCCGCACTGATGCCGCGCAGCGCCGTCAGAATCATCAGCGCCGAAAAACGGTCGATATCCAGCGAAAGCGGCGTCTGCCCCCCCCGCTGCGGATGCTGGTACGGGTCGACGCCGATCTCCAGATTTCGCCGCCCTGTGAGTTCCGGCACACACATGCAGTCGTAATCCACCAGCTTCATCTGCCCGTCCGGCGTGACCATAATATTCGCCTGCTGGTAATCGCCGTGCGAAATGTTCGCGTCCTCCAGCTCCCGCACCACATTCACCCAGCAGTCGGCCGCCGCCCGAATCGCCACCGTATTCCGCTCCCGCGCCCGGGCCTGCACCCACTTAAACAGCGTGTCTCCGTCCACCCAGTCCATCAGCACCAGCGGATACCACTTCCCGTCCGCCGCGCGAATGGCGTTCTCACGGTACTCGAAATCCACCAGGCACTTCAGTCTCGGCCGGGCGGTCACGTACCGGCTGACGATTTCATACCGCTCCCGCCGCTGGGGCGATTCCGACGAAAACACGCGGATCGCCCGGTTTTTCCCGCCGGGGAGCGTCGCCTTATACACCACCGCGAACGCCCCCGCCCACGGCTTCGGCTGCCCCTGCTGATTCCGCAGGATCGTCGCCTGCTGATACTCCGGGTCCCGAAACGCCATCGCCGGCGTCTGTAACATCGCGCTGAATTGGGAAGATAAAGGCCAGGCCATAGTGTAATGGTGAATGGTTAATTGTTAATGGTGAATGAGCCGCACGTGAAGCGCAGCGGAACTTGGGGAAGGGAATGAACTGGCGAAATGGGCGCTTACTCCGCCATACCTGGAAAATGTTCGTCGATGACAACTTTTAATCCGTTCAAATACAGGCAAAGGCCTTTTTCCTCCACGGCCAAACGAAATGTCTCCTGCATTTTCGCGGCATCATCACAGGGCGGGTCGATCGTCTCCGTCCCAAATTCGATCATGTAATCACTCTTAAATACGACTTTATATTTTAGCGTACCAAGTACAGGGCGTCCGGAGCCGAAGTATTTACGAAGAATGATGTAATCGTCGTTTTCTTTGAGCAGCGTCATGCTTTGCCCTGTCCAACCATCGTCTAGCCTAATTTCCTTGCCAAGATAATCATTAATTTTCGCTCTTGTGTCCTGAGCCGTTGCGGTTACGGCGCATAACGCGCAAAACACAAAACATAAAATGACTTTCGTTTTCATGGCTTTTCTGTCCTTTCCGGTTTTGACCATATCGTTTTTTATCTCGCCTGTTATTCGACCCGTTTCCCAATATAAAACACATACCCGTAATACGCCGCGTACTTGCGGTATAACTCCGCTTCCAGCCGCAGAAGGGAAATGAACTTTTCGACCGTCGGGTCGCCGGCGTGCTTGGCCGAAAGCGCGTCCTGCACCGGAATTTGCGGGGCGAGGTAATGCTCCATCCAACAATTCTCCGGCAACGTGAACATCGCCACGGGCACATAACCGGCCGCCTGCATTTTCGCGACGCAGTTCGGAATCGTGTCGATTTCGGGGTACGCGTCCTGCCAAAATTTCGCGATTTCCGCAGGGCGCTCATCCGTAAACCATGACGCCTCCGTCACAGCGACATACCCGCCCGGCTTCAAAAATTTCCGCCATTCACGCAGGCCTCGCTCGAAGCCGATATTGTAAATCGCGCCCTCCGACCAAATCAGGTCGAGCTCACTCTCTTGAAACGGCGGGGCATCCATCGGGCCAACCACGCCTTTGACTCTGTCCTGCAAATTCAGCGAGGCGGCGTTCGCGTTAAAGCGGTCGATAAAGCCGGCGAAAAGGTCGACGCCCGTAATGCTCCCCGGCGTGTTCAGCGCCAGCGTCATCGTCTGCCCGCCGGTGCCGCAGCCGAGGTCGGCGATTTTCGAGCTTTCTGTCAGTCCTTCAATAAACCCCAGCGCACGCACCGTCGCCTCCGGACTCCCCGGCCCCTGCCGCTGGAAGTTCAAAAAATACTCGCAAATAAAATTGAATTCGAATTCGTCGATCAGTCGGTTTTCGTCGGCCATGATTTTTCTTAAATGTTAAATGAGCCGCACGTGCAGCGCAGCGGAACTTGCGGAACGGTGGGAAGTGTGAAAAGGCGAGGAGCAACTCACCCCAAAGGGGTGAAATACGATAGCCGGGGGTGTTAGCCCCCGGATGTCTTATTCATGTGCTGGTGGACGTAGTTGAATGAAGTCAATTGTGTGTTCCCTCAGTTGGAATTGTTGTGGAACAGGTAGCATTATTTCAAGTCGAACGTTGCAACCATCACTGACAGGGCCACAGTAATTCTCATTGTTAGAAACATTAGTTATTGCATTTCGATAATCATCAATTAAATTTTGTGAACCGTGGAAGCGGGAGCTTTGGACAATATCCCCATGCAAGCACAAAAGAAAGCGATCTAGTTCACTTCGATTATTTTCTCTTTGGAATGCACAGCCGATTATAATACGACTAATATCTGCACAACGACAAAACATGTTTTGCGAAAGCAAACGCCACTCATTCTCATATTCCCATTCTCGTGATTTTGTATAAAGCAGTGCATCAGTTAAATCTCCATTAGGCCCAATTTGTGAAAGGGTGCATAATGGATAGTCATTTGTGTAATTTACTGGTTTACATATGCTACCATCACCAAAATTTATTCCTGAGATGCGGCGAAATCCTATACAATATCCCAAATGTTGACCAGCGTAATGAGACCACATTAAAATAGAACAATGGTTTTCTGCTAGACAACAAATTCGCTGAGCACGAATCGCTGACTCATACCCTCTCCCTACTTCATTTATCCGAGTAACTGAATCTTCACTTAGGGTAAGTGGGTCAAAACTTTCAAACGCAAGCGCCATCGCTTGCTCTCTCTGGTTTTCATTGTAGTATGGGCTGCTGAGAATCATTTGACGATATTCTTCTGGCGTAATACCTGAGAGTAGTGGAATACCTGCATCGAAAGGATCATTGAATGTCCTCGGATCGGACATAAACATTCGTTGTTCACGCCATAATTGCGCGGCATGGCAAAGATTTGAACGGTAGCGGAATAATTCTGTGATCTCCGGTCGTATCATTATTGATTCGGCGCTCATAACCCGTTCTCCGTGAAAACATCCTATCAAAAATTCTTCCGGGGGTTAGCACCCCCGGCTACCATGTACCGCCCCTACAGGGCGAATTTTTCATTCACTTCAGCGTTGTGTATCCGCTCATTTCCAGTAGCCAAGCGAGTGGGTCGATCAGGCCGAAGGGGGCGATGGTACGGCGGCGGAGGTCGGTTTCGCCGGCACCGTCGAGGCCCACGGGGGTGAGCGGGAAAAATTTGTGCCGACCACCAAACAGGTCTTTTACCTGTTGCTCCACATCCCACTCAGGCCAGATCCGCTTGCGCAGCGCATCCGTCGCCTCGCTCCGCGCATCAATGACCGCTTTATTGAGCGCCTCGCCGGTGGGGTCGATTTGCCCGAGCGTTTCGTAAAACCGGATCGCCTCCTCCTCCGCGTTCGGCAGGGATGTCACCAGTGGCAGTAGGTCGATCTTTGTTAGGCAGATCGCGATCGGAAGGTGCAGCGACTCGTCTTTTTCCAGGTCCATCAGCTCCTGCATGTCCAGGCGGAACCGCTTCAGCGCCTCGGCCTGCGGCTGCCACGGGTATAACGGATCCAGGAAAAAGAAGAAGCCATCACTGAGCAGCGCCCGCTCGCGACGCGGGTCGTCCAGTGGCGTGTCGGTGGTCACTTCCCCGGAATAATCGAAAATATTCGCCAGCAGTTCCGTCCGGCCCAGCGGATCCGTATCCCGGTATTTCAGCACCAGCGGCTGCGGAATCCGGTCGCGCTGGGTGGCCGCGGTGCCGATGCGGGCATTCATGATTTCATCCACGCGGCGGTCCATTTCCTCGGTCACCGACGTGGGAATGTTCTGGAATCCGAGGTGCGGGTAATAGCCGTTCTGGATTTCCCAGTACAGCATGGTCAGCCAGTGCGTTTTCCCGACCTGCGGCACGCCCAGGGTGGGGAAGCTGAGCTTTATCAGCGGCCGCAGCGCCGCCTCGAAACGGTATCCACACACTTCATGCGGCGACTCGCTGACGACGTGCGTGCACTCCACCATCCGCGCGGCACCCGTTTCCGCCGGGGTCTGCGGCGCAGCGGTATCCCCACCCTGCCCCGCGGTGAATATTTCATTCGCCGGCATTCCCGGTGCCGGTATGCCGAACGCCGCGGCGCCACCAGGCATGCCACCACCCGGCGCCGCACCACCCATGGCCAGCGCAATCGCCGCGCCGGCCGGCTCCCATTTCTGCAAAAATCCCTCATGCAGGCAGTACGGGCATGTGTTATAAATGTGCTTCTGTCGCCGGTTCACTTCCGCCCAGTAATACGCGATTCCAAAAAACGTCACCAGCAACAGGCACATCCCCAACACCACGCGCAGCAGATGCTTATACCGCAAATAATGCAGCGTCTCCCCGGCCGTGGAACGCATCCGGCCGTTTATCTCCACCAGCGCCTGGCGGTCCGTCTCGACCTGCCGCGAAATCTCCCGAAGCATGCCCGTCTGGAGATACACCACCTCTACCGCGTCCCGCCACGCGTTCCACTGCGCGAGCAGGTCTTTCGAGGTGCCCTGCGGAAGATTTTTAATCGCGAACTGCCGCCACGCGTCTTTCTGTTCCACAAGATTTTCTTTCGCGGCCGTGCTCTGCGGGGCGAGCGCTTTAAGAAGCGATTTTTCCTCGTCCACGCCGTGCTGCGCGACCCGCCGGGGGGAGGTGGTGCTGAAGGTCACGTCCAGCATCGCGCGGTAAATGGTTTCGCCGAAAATGAAGGTGATAAACGTCACTGTCAAAAGCGCGATAAAGCAGCCCAGAAGGATTTTCGAAAGTCGCATCTGCCGGGCTTTTCCGCCGTTCAGCCAGCGGCGGATTTCATGGCGGCGCTCGTGGAAAGACACCATCACCAGGCAGCCGAACGCGAAAACGGCGAACAGCCAGAACCAGCGTTTGTCCACGCTGAGCATGGAGGCCAGTTGCGTCACCACGTGGCGGTTCGACTCGATTTCGAAAAGCAGAAATTGCCGCTGGACGAGCGTGTCATGCAACTCGTGCCACATTTCTCGCTCTTCCTGCACCTGATTTTTGAGGTTTTCACCGGCTTTCACCATGTCCGCCACCGCCGGCTTGCCGCCCGCGACCATCGCCTGCGCAATCGGCTTCCCCAGCACCTCCAGCTCCGAAAATTCCGGATCATCCAGCACGGTCATGTTCGCCAGGAACCGCCGCAGCGCCCCACCCTCTCCCGTCAGGCCCTGAATGCGCTCCACTTCCAGCTCCGCGAACTGAACCTGGTATTTCATTGCCGCGTGTTTACAGAAAACATCCACGTACTCGGCGGCCAGCTTTTTCGCCTCTTCCTGCAATTCATCCGGAATCTGGAGCGTTTCCACCGCCTGGAGATGCACGTCCGTCACACGGGATTTTTCCTTAAATGCATCCGCGGATTCCGCTGGGGATGCTTCCGTGGAAGGGGACGGGGGGGGGGATGACGGGGTTTCCGCCGGGGAAGCGTTTTCTTTCGCGGGTGCGGGCTTTTCTGAGTCTGTCTCCGCCGGAGTTTTCACATCCTCCACCGGCTCGTCCACTTCCGCATCATCCGCCAGCGCGTCCTCACCGGAAACATCCTCGGCCGCCGCCGCTTCCACGTCCTGAGCGGGGCAGAAATTCACCCACACCCGCGGCGAAAAGCAGAAAATCACCACCAAAAGCCCGAAAATTGCAAAAAAGAACGTTCTATTTTTCACGTATATTCGCCTGGAAAGTTGGAATGTTTTATATCGTTCAGCCGTTTAAAGTTTTTACACCGGCGATACCTGACCAGGCACGCCATTTTTTATTTCTTTATTTCTCATTGCTTCACATCACCACCACCGCTCCGTCCGCGGGGCGGGTTACGAATAAACTCGCCGTGACGCCTGTCTTCTCGGCGTACCCCTGCAAAATGGCGTCCATCACGGCCTCCACCTTCTCCGTCTCCACCACCGCCACCGCGCAGCCGCCGAAACCGCCGCCCGTAATCCGGCATCCGTACACCCCACCGTCACGCCCCAGCCCCCGCGCCAGCTCCACGATCACATCAATCTCCGCACAACTGACCTCATAATCGTCCCGCAGCGAATCATGGCTGGCATACATCAACTCGCCCAGCCGGCCGTAATCCCCCGCCTGAATCGCCCGCGCGGCATCCTGCGTGCGGAGGTCTTCCATCACCACGTGCCGCGCCCGGCGGAATTCCAGCTCCGTGAGTTTTTCACGCCCCGCTTCCAGCATTTCAGACGTCACATCCCGCAAAAACTTCACGCCCAGCTTTTCCGCGGCGCTAAAACAGCTTTCCCGCCGCTCTTTATATTCCCCGCCGACCAGCGCGTGCTTCACCCGCGAGTCGATCACCAGAACGCTCAGCTCCGGCGCCGTGAACGGCACCAGCGTGTATCCGCACGTCCGGCAGTCCAGCAGCATCAGGTGATTCCGCTGCCCCAGCGACGAAATAAACTGATCCATAATCCCACACGGCATCCGCGCGAACTCATGCTCCGCCTTCTGGCCAATGAACGCTTTTTCCACTTTATCCAGCTTCACGCCGGACATCTCCTCCATGAGCGTGGCCGTGGCCATTTCCAGCGCCGCGCTACTGGACAGGCCGCCGCCGATGGGCACGTTACAGTGAATCACCGCCACGAAGGGCGCGACGGTCATGGCCGGCTCGCGCCGCAAGCACCCGGCAATCACGCCCTGCATGTAACTCCACCACTGGACTTTCTCCGCGGGGAGAATTTCGCCCTGAATCCGCACGTCCACCGTCTCGCCGTTCGCCAGAGAGTGAAACCGCGCCATGCCCGGCGCCAGTGCGTCCGCTGCGGTGGCTGGGGCCGCCACCATGATGATGTTTCGCTGGATGGCCATGGGGAACACGAAACCCTCATTATAATCCGTGTGCTCGCCGATGAGATTCACCCGCCCCGGCGCCGCCGTGACCCATTTCGCCTTCCGCGCGAACGTTTCGTCAAAAGCCGTCATGGCTTCATCCAGAAGAATATCAAAAAGTGAGGACATAAACGCTCCCAATTCCTTGTGCGGTTTTCTTATTTATTATTTCCAGACCCGAATCACGGTTATAACGACAAAAAGCAGCCACCGGGGCATAAAAATCCCCGTGCCATATTACTTTCGGCAAAAAATAGAGTATAATATATTATAATAGAAGAAAACGCTGGATTCAAGATGGGGAAAACCATTTATTCGGCTTTTCTTTCCGCCCGTTATTCACCAAACATTCAAACAAAAATAAGCATGGCACGCACAGCAGAAATTATTCGTAACACAAAAGAAACGCAGATCACCGCAACCGTTCACCTGGACGGCACGGGCACCTCCGAAATCTCCACCGGCGTGGGATTTCTGGATCATATGCTCACGCTGCTGGCCAAGCATTCCGCCTGCGATCTGAAAATTGCGGCCGCGGGAGATACGTGGATTGATTTTCACCACACCACGGAAGACGTGGGGATCGCGCTGGGCCAGGCGGTCGCGCAAGCACTGGGCGACAAGCGCGGCATCCGCCGGTACGGTTTTCTCCTCCTGCCCATGGACGAAACGCTGGCGGAGGTAGCGCTGGACCTCGGCGGCCGGCCGTTTTTCGTCTTTAACGCGACGTTCCCCAGCCCGAAAGTCGGCGATTTTGACACCGAGCTGGTCCGCGACTTTTTCCACGGCTTTTCCACCGCCGCGTTATGTAATCTGCACATCAGCCTGCGGTACGGTGATAACAGCCACCACATCGCGGAGGCGATTTTCAAGTGTTTCGCCCGCGCGCTGCGCATGGCCGTGGAGATGGACGGGCGGATTCAGGACGTGCCCAGCACGAAAGGCATTTTGTAAAGCGGCTTTGCCCCGGAATTTGTGGATCGTGAATTGTGGTTTGCATTTCGCTTGCGACAATCCACCATCCACAAAACCCAAGCCCCTACGGCGCAGCCGGCACCGTCACGAAATAAATCTTCTCATACGGGTGCTTTTCGCCCAGTTCGAACAGGCAGCCCACCCGGCCGTCTCGCATTTTAATGAGGTTCGAGTACGCCGCGGGGCCGGTGTAAATCTGTTCTCGCCGCGGCCAGGTTTTCCCGTCATCTTCCGAAATCCACACGGACATATCTTTGCGGGCGTTTCCGTGCGGGGCCGAGAAAAGCAGCACGCCGGGCGTTTCGGCGTCCGGCCACGCATACCGCAGGATGCTCCCCTGACAGACGGGGCTGCGGAGCGTTTCGTCCACCGCGCACGGCCCGAACGTCGCGCCGCCGTCCACACTGACCGCCACAGCCCGCCCGCCTTTTCCGTGATAAGATCGCATGTTTTGCATCATGGAGCCGTCCGCCAGCTCCACGCACGTCGACTCGTTCGTCAGCGGCTCATGCACGCCGCCGAGCTGCCACGTCTGGCCGTGATCGTCGGAATAAATGACGTGGGCACGGTAACGGTGCGTCCCTTTTATCTCGTCCGAAATGACGGAGTGGTTTGCCGGGATGATCAGCCGGCCCTTGTGCGGCCCGCGTTCCAACTGGATTCCATTACACGGCCCGGTCGCGTACCACCCCCACTCGGGTTTGCGTAAGTGCTTTAATTCCAGGGGTTTAGACCACGTCAGGCCGTCATCCTCGGAGCGGATCACGTACGCCTCGCGCGGCCGGCTCGCCTTCCCGTCCATCAAGAGGCCTTCATGATCGCTGCCAATGCTCCAGTGGCCGATGAGCCAGACGGTGCCTGTCTCGGCGTCCACCACCGGCGTGGGACTGCCACATGTGTTCTCGCCGTCATCCCAGATGGTGATGATTTCGCCCCACGTTTTCCCCTCATCCATGCTGCGGCGGACGATCAGGTCCACATTCCCCGCGTCCCCGCCCTGCCGCCCCTCGGCGAACGCCAGCAGCGTGCCTTTCGTCGTGCGGCAAATCGCCGGGATGCGGATATTCCGGTATGGCCCCATGTTCTGGCTGAAGACCTCCACCTGCGTGGAACCCGCCGGGAAGAGCGACGCATCCAGCATTTTCGATTCGTCTGCCATCACCATCGCATTACAAAAGCACAGGCCCGCAAACACGCACACCGTCATCAAAAATCTTCTCATGGTTCCCTCCTTGTATTAATAGATCATCAAACGTTTTTTCAATAAAACGCGGAAGTCGCGGAAAATATACAGAAAACGCGGAAATTTTTAAAAAAATTCTTCCGCGTTTTCCGCATTCTTTCCGCGATTTCCGCGTTTCTTTTTCTTCTCGCCGAATGACGTTACCTGCTCTGATAAATCGCCTGGAGCACGTCCTGGACGTCTTTAAATTTCTTGCCTTTTTCCAGCACGAGATCAATCAGCCGACGCGCGTCGCTTTCGGAATGGCCCAGCGCCAGCAGCGCCTCGAACGTCTCCGAAACCACATCCGGCGGCGCAATTTTCTCTTCCCCGGCCACCTCGCGCGACACCATCAGCGCGAACTTCGGCACCTTGCGGCGCAGCTTCGCGATGATCCGCTCCGCCGTCGCAGGCCCGACTCCCGGAAGGCTGGAGAGCAGCTTCGTGTTCTGGTCTTCGATCGCCGAGGCCACCTCGCTCACCGGCCGCACCATGGCCCGCAGCGCCTTCTTCGTGCCCACACCGTCGACCGAGCAGAACAGTTCGAAAAACTCCTTCTCCACGGGCGACAAAAACCCCACCAGCCGCGGCGTTATCCGCCCCTGATTTGGGTTGCCGTCCATGTAATGGATCGTGCACAGCGAGATCTCCTGCCCCATGCTCGACTGCAACTGCCGTCGCGCGAACTCGGGAATGAACACCTCGTAATCGAAGGCCCCGATGTTCAGCGTCAGGTGGTCGTCGAACAGGGCGGTCAGCTTGCCGGTAATGCGTGTGATCATGGGGGAGTAGGGGTTAGGAATGGACAATTGACAAGGAACGATGGATAATGAATGCGAGAAAACAAGAAGCTAAAGTATTTCCGAAAATTGTTTGGACACAAAAACAGCAGCCGGGAGCGTAGCGTTAGCGGAGAGACCGGATGAAGTGGGGAAAAACCTGGAAATTTATCCGGTCTCTGCGCGTCACGCGTTCCGCTACGCTCCCGGCTGCTGTTTCTTGTCCAAAGAAATGGTGAAAATGCCCTAATCCCTCTTAATCACATCGAAACCCGTGTACGGTAAGAGCACGTCCGGGACGCGAATGGAGCCGTCGGGTTGCTGGTAATTTTCCATGACGGCGAGGATGCCGCGGCTGATGGCGATGGCCGTGCCGTTGAGGGTGTGCAGGAGGTGAGTGCCTTTTTCGCCTTTGATTTTGTAGCGGGCGTTGAGGCGGCGGGCCTGATAGTCGGTGCAGTTGGAGGTGCTGGTGACCTCGCCGAAATCGCCGCGGCCTGGCATCCACGCCTCGAGGTCGAATTTGCGGTAGGCGGGGCCGCCGAGGTCGCCGGTGGCGGTGTCGACGACGCGGTACGGGATTTTCAGGTCGTCGAAAATCCGCTGCTCCATGGCACGCAGGTGCATGAGCATCGCCTCGCTGTCTTCCGGGCGGGTGAAGGCGAACATCTCGACTTTCGAGAACTGATGCACCCGGTACAGCCCGCGCGACGCACGCCCGGCGGCGCCGGCTTCCGTGCGGAAGCAGTGGCTCAGTCCACAGAATTTCAGCGGCAGCACGTCCTCATCCACCGTTTGGCCGGCGAGCATTCCGCCCAGCGGAATTTCGGCGGTCGCGACGAGGCTTAAATCAGTGTTTTCGATGCTGTAAATCTGCGTTTCGTTGCCACGCGGATTAAAGCCCGTGCCGGCGAGAATGTCGTTGCGGGCCAGGTCCGGCGTGGTCGTGAGCACGAAACCCTCGCTGCGCAAGAGCCGCATGGCGTACATTTCCAGCGCCAGCTCAAGCATGACGGCTTCATTTTTCAGGAAGTAGAACCCCGCGCCCGCCACCCGCGCGCCGGCTTCGAAATCGATCAGATCCAGCTTCTGGGCCAGCTCGACGTGGTCCAGCGGCTTGAATTCCATCTCCGTCACCGGCGTTCGGCCGCGGGCGATTTCGAGATTCGCCAGATCGTCGGCGCCGATGGGCGCGTCAGGGTGCGTCATGTTCGGGATCGCGCGGTGAATGACGTCGAGCTCGGCCTCAATTCCATCCGCCTCATTTTTGAGGGCCGCGACCTGCTCCCGGACGTTTTTGCCCTCTTCTTTCAGGGCTTCCCGCGCTTCAGGGGTTTTGGCCTGGCCGATGGTCTTGGAAACCTCATTCGCACGGCGGTTGAGCTCCTCGGCCAACTGCTGCTTCTCTTTTCGCTGGGATTCCAGCGCGGCGAAACGCTCCACATCCACATGGACGCCGCGGTTAACGCAGTTTTGCTGGACGGCGGCGAGATTTTCGATGATGAATTTGCGATCTAACATGGGAATTCCTTTTAAAATTATGGAGCATCGTCCGCAGGACGCGTCTTAACCGCGGTCTTTAGACCGTGGGGGCTCGTGCGCTGGCGCATCTGCGGACTTAAGTCCGCCAGAAGAGTGGGTGACCGACTTACCGTGCTCTGAAGAGCACGGTTAACATGCGTCCTTCGAACGACTTTTTACTTTTTCTTCGCGCGCCGCTTTTTCTTTTCGTCCGGCGTCTCCGCCTTCGGCGCCTCTTTCCCGGCGGCGATGCGCGTCATCTTTTCCATGAACGTTTCCTTCTTGAGCTTCGTCGACTTGACGTCGATCACACTGGGCACGGTCTCCATGGACGGATCCGCCTTGGGCATGATCTGCCGCTCGGCAAGGCCCCAGAGGCTGGACGCGATAAAGTAAATGCACAGCCCGCTGGGGACTTTGAAGAAAATGAAGCCCATGAAGACCATCATGTATTTCATCATGTTCTGCGACATTTTCTGCTGGTCGTCGATGGCCGGGGGCATGAGCATTTTCTGCTGGACGAGGAAAATGATGATCGTCAGGATGGGCAGGAGGTTCAAATATGGGCCGAGCCCGAAGAATCCGTATCCGGTGCTGATCATGTCCCAGACGTACGGCTTCCAGTAGAACATGCGGTCGGGGGCCGCGAGGTTCGAGCAGAAGCGGATGCCATCGGAAATCAGCGGGGCGTGGCGCAATTCCACATCCACCAGCAGCGCCCGATAAAGCGCGATGAAGATCGGCAACTGAATGAGCATCACCCAGCAGCCGGACATGGGATTATAATTGTGCTCCTTCCAGAGCTGCATGGTGGCTTTCTGCCGCTCCTGAGGGTCTTCGTATTTTTCGTTGATTTTTTTCATTTCCGGCTGGAGCTTCTGCATCACCAGCGCGCCCTTCACCTGCTTTTTGCTCAGGGGGAACATGGCCAGGCGCACGCAGGCGGTCAGCAGGATGATCGCGACGCCGTAATTGCCGAAAAAGTGGTAAAAGAAGTGCAGAATCCAGGTCAGGAAGACGGAAATGAAGCCGAACCAGCCGTAATACACCACGTTATCCAGTTCGTACCTGGAAAGCAGCGAGGGACGTTTGGGGCCGAGAAAAATTTTGAATTCCTGCTCGGCGGTTTCACCCGGATTCAGCGATTTCGCTTCCGTCCGCACGCGGCAGGACGTGTCCGTGCAGTTCACCCACGGGTCGGGCACATTCCCCACCCGCAGCGCGGCGTACTTACTCAGGCCCACGCTTTTTCCCGATTTATCGGGAATCAGGATGGCGGAAAAATACTGGGCGTCCACACCGATATATTTCACCGGGCGCGACTCGTTCGGCTCGTAAAGCCCCCACTTTCCGTCCGCGATTTTCTGGCAGGACGTAATCATGGGCGTGTTACTGTTTTCGTAACCGGTGATGACGTCCCGGATACCGACCATTTCGAACATGCCGCGGGCGGTTTTGGAGCAGAACCAATGGCCTTCCGTGGGCAAGCCGGTGGGGCCGTCCTGCTGCAGGGCGACTTTCCGGGCCAGCGTCCCGATGTTCCGCACTTCCACGTTCAGCGTTAAATGATAAGACGGATAAAGGAGGTTTTTCGTCTCGTTTTCAGGCGTCACGGCCAGGCAGTACGTCTTGCGGATTTCCAGGCCGAACTTCGGCATGCGGTACAGGAACGTCGCCGTGTCCTGCGTCTGGGATTCCACCTCCCAGTACGTGGCACGCATCCGGATGTCGCGCAGCTCCTTATTCAGGTACGCGTGCAGGGCGTGACCGTCCGTTTTCGAAATACGGTCTTTCATGTCCCCGTACGGCGAGTCCAGCGACTGCCCGCCGAACGTGCTCAGCGTGGTGAGGAAGGCCAGTTGATCGCCATTTTCCGGGGCGATGATTTTGGCGGGCTGACGCGCGAGATTCGCAAAAATGGAAAGCACCGCACCGTCACGCGCCACCGTGAGCTTCACTTCCTGCCCGGGCGCATATTTCAGGAGCATCTGCTGGAGCTGAAGATGGCTGAGAATAACCTCGTCATTCATGCGGAAAATGAGGTCTCCGACTTTCAGACCGGCTTTTTCCGCCGCCGTGCCCGCGCCGACCACATCCACGTGGCACCCCGCCGTGGGGATGGTTTCCGCGACGATCGCCGGGGCAGGATCCGCCATGCTGCCGGAGGGATTTTCACGGGATGTATCCTGTAAAACCACGAGATTGCGGATGTGCTTATATTCCGCCACGGCATCTTCTTCGCCGGTGCGGAAATTCAAAATTCCGAGGTACCCACCACGAAAGTCCGGCGCGTCGCTCATGCTGACCAGCTGGGGCTCATTCATCTCGACCGTGGCCACCGCGGCGCCGTAATTGGCCAGCGTCACCAGCATGCGGTACGGACTTTCCGGGTCTGCGGAGCCAAGAGAAACCAGGGCCGGCGCGACGGTCGGGGTGTCCAGGTTTTCTTCCGCTTCCTTTATTTCCGGTGTGCCGGGCGCATCAGCCGGTTTTTCCCCGGCATCCGGCGTTCCGCTTTCCGGCACATTTTCCACCGTGTTTCCCGGTGTTTTCGTTTCATCAGCCGCCGTCAGCGCCGCCGGCATTTTCTCCCCGGACGCACCCGGCTCTTCCGGCTCCGGAAGCTGTGTGTCGATTTCTTGCATCGCCTCCGCCACGGAGGTGTCTGTTTTAAGAGCCTGCTTCTTCGAATCCGAAAATGTTTTCTGAAAAAGCATGAAGATGACCATGGTCGCCATGACGATCATGATGGTCTGGGTCATGGACGCCCGTTGCGGCTGCTGGCCGCCGGGAGAATTCGGGGAACGCTGGCTGGATGACATATGGTTTAATGCTTAATGCTAAATGCTTAATGCTAAATGAGGAAAAATAAATTAGGAATGAGAAAATGCCGAATGGAAAATGCGTTATGCGTAATAAATCGACCGTCGCAGCTCGCCAGCCAATTTCGCATTTCGCATTTCACCGCCCCTCCCGCAGGCGGTCTCCGAGAAAGTTATCCAGTTTCGGAATGACGTAAATTTTTTCCACCGTCCGGTCCAGCGGATATTCCACCCGCCGATAACGCAGGATGCGGCGGTCGCCGTTTTCCTCCCAGATAACATAACACGCACGCCAGTCGAAATCCCGCGGCTGGCCCACAGAACCCACGTTAATTAGAAACTTCCCTTCCGACGGAATCTCTTTCTCGCCGCCGAATTCTTTCGGGGGATAAAATTTCATGTCTTCCGTAAACACGCCGGGCACGTGCGTGTGCCCCTGGAACGAAAAACGCTTCACCTGGCGGAACTGCGCCTCCAGCTTCCGGGGGTTATAAATGTCTTCCGGAAAAAGATACTCGTTCAGCGGATTCCGCGGCGAGCCGTGCACGAACAGAGAATCCCCCGAGGCGTCCGTCTGTTTCCGCGGCCGTTCATTGAGAAAATCCCAGCGGTCGTCCCGTTTCGGAGACGGACGGTCCAATTCATCCCGCGTCCAGAGAATCGCTTTTTCGGCACTGCCGTTAAAGCCTTCCGGATCGAAAAGCGCCCCCTGATCGTGGTTTCCGAGGATGCAGACGCTGCATTTTTCCATGATCAGGTCGATACACTCCGTGGGATTCGGGCCGTACCCGACCACATCCCCCAGGCACACGATTTCGTCCACACCCTGCGACTCGATATCCGTCAAGACGGCTTGCAGGGCCTCCAAATTACTGTGAATATCACTGAGGATCGCTCTTTTGACGCTCATGGATCATCAAATTTCGTTAAGGGCTAAACGGGATTCAAAAAAAATTTCATATATATTATGACACATTTTTACCCAATCGTCGAGGCCCCCCCGGAGAATGCGAAATGCGTAATGACGCAAGCGTCAGGTTACATCATCCGGCAGGTTTTTAATTTCGCATTATGCATTATTCTTTCATGTTTCCCATGACGCTTAAAAACGTGGCCTGGGAGATTTTCCAGTTCGGGGCCGAGTCGGTGTACATTTTTGTGTGGCTGCCGATAACGTTATACAGAAATTTGAACAGCCGACGGGGGGCTTTCAGCGACTGGAACGCGTGGACGAGGTAATTTTCGTTGATCGTGTCGTCGAAAAAGTCCTCCAGCCGGGGAGCGTCGCCGGTGTGTGTCGGCGGCATGCTGCCCGAAATGCGGGTATTGGCCAGGTCGTAAAGGGCCTGCCCCGTCCAGTCGAATGTCGGCACGAGATTCTGTTTGTCCAGCCGAGCGCGGAGTTTGAAGTCGTCGTCTTCGCGGCGGACGAATTCGTACAGCTCGCCGGGCAGCAACAGCTTGAAGCCGATTCCCGCGTGCTTGAGCAGCTTATTATCCAGCATCGGCCACAGAAGCGCCTTCATGCGTTCCGGCACGCCGTTGACCTGGTACGGCTCGTCGGCCCGGTCGACAATCACGAGGACGCCGGGGAAACCGAGCGTTTTCAGGATGGATTGAAATTTGGTCAGCAGTTCGTAACGGTCTTCGCTGTGTTCGACGTACGGCACGGGCTGATTGAAAAGCGCGCGGCGCGGGAAGCTGCGGAGGGTTTTGCACAGCTCGCCCTGGTTCTGCTCGAGGGTGCGCAGGCCGCGGCGGATACGGAAGGCTTTCGACCAATTCAGGCCGACGTACGCCCCGTACGTGATGAACCCGGCGGCGGCGGCCAGCCAGAAAAATTTGGATTGGTAAAATCCCCACCAGCTTTCCGTCATCCCCATGCCGTAAAGCAAAAAAGGCAGCAGCAGCATGACCACCGTCCAGCCCACGGCCCCCCCCAGCGGAAGCGGCAGCCGGGCCAGCAGATTATGATACTTCATCTCCTTCCGCAGCTTCTCCCAGCGGACGAAACGGTCTTCGCCGGACGTCTGGTCGTAATACATGGCCAACATCAGCAGATCGCGCACCTGGGACGGCGAAAGCTCCTCCAGCTTCAGGTCATCCAGCCCCGGCGCGGCGGGATGCGACTCCGTCTTCACTTTCAGCACCCGATCCAGCAGTTGCGTCACGCCAAGCGAAAGAATCGCGTCGATGTGATCCCAGACCTTCCACTGCTCCAGGGCCCGGCGGATGTTTTTCCGCCAGAACGGCTGTTTTTCGCGAAAACGGTCGATAAACGGGTTGAAATCGTCGTACGGAATGACGAAAACCCGCGCGTCGGGATTGGCCCCGTTATACTCCGTCAGCTTCCGCACCATCTGCATCCGCAGGGCGGTCTTGCCGGAGCCTTTCTCGCCGAACACCACGGACGTGGTCGGCTCCGTCGGCGTGCCGTAAATCTTGTTCCAGTCGGGATGGAAGGCGTGGGTGATGCCGTACCCTTTGAAAATGGGGTCCGTCGAGGCTTCTTCATCCGCGAAAGGATCCACGGCCAGGCCGTAATGTTCGAGAAATTGTTGGGAGTTCATGGGGGATGAGGGGTTGGGGAAATGTGGTTTGGAGGATTAGCGCCGCGGGTGCCGGGAAGGGAAAATTTTGTCCGTCTCTTGCAATCATACGCCAGAAACGTATAATATTCAAGAAAGAGGGGTGTTAAAATGGTGATTTTTATAGAAAAATGAGAATTTTATGCATATCCGGGTGAGTTTTCGCTGTTTTTTTGCGGTTTTGATGTGTGTGACGTATGCGGTGACGGCGGCTGCCCACGCCCAAGCGCCGGCGGATGCGGAGGCGCAGCGCGGGCAGGTGGGGCGGTTTTTGCAGCAGTTAAACGCGGCGACGGTGGCCCAGCGTGACGCGGCGGAGGCTGCGCTGCTGGAAATGGGTGCGGAGATTCTTCCGCTGCTGCCGGCGGAGACGCAATTGAAGGCGGGGCCGGCGGAGGTCGCGCTGCGGGTGGGGCGCGTGCGGCTGGAGCTGGAGCGGCAGAAGTCGCTGGACACGCTGGAGCCGGCGGCGGTGCTGGTTTCCGAGATGCCGCAGGAGGCCATGACGGTCGAGGCGTGGTGCCGGTTACTGGAAGAAAAGACCAGAAATCCCATGCGGCTGGCGCTGCCGCCGGGGGCTGAGGGGCTGGCGAAAAAGGAAATCACGTTTGCGTTTTCGGCGGAAGCGCCGCGGGTGCCGTTTTGGCCGCTGGTGGATGAAATCTGTCGGCAGGGAAATCTCGCGCCGCAGTTTCGCGAGATGCAGCCGGCGGTGTTTCTCGTGCCGGAAAGCGGAACGCCGAGGAATGTGCGGGCGATTTATGCCGGGCCGTTTCGGGTGGAGCCGAAAAAAGTGACCGCCACGGTGCTGCTGGACCGGGACGTCCGCGCGACGCAGGTGCAGACGGAAATCGCGTGGGAGCCCCGCCTGGCGCCCGTGTTTCTGGACGTGCAACTGACACGGCTGATGGCGGAAACTCATGAGCTGCCCCTCGCGCCGCGGGTGCAGCAGGTGCCGGTGGGGCGGGGGACGGTGGCGACGACGTTCGAAATTCCGCTGACGCTCAAAGACGCGGCGGAGAATGCGTTTCTTTCCCAGGCGACCACGTTCACGCTCCACGGGAAGCTCACGGCGGTGGTGGCCGGGCCGAAACATCCGTTCACGTTCACGACGCTCGACCGCAAAATCGACCGAAATTTCCCCCCCGAGTCCCAGCGCGTGGCGGCCGTGCTGGTCACGCTCACCAACCTGCGGCGCGAGGTGCGGAAGTCGGCGGAAAACCCGGACGAAATCGTGAAGGAAATCGTGGCCACGGTGCGTTACCGCTACGAAAAGACGCACGGCGCAATGGAGTCGCACCGGACGTGGGTTTACGAAAATTCGGCGTGGCTGGAAACCCCGGACGGCCAAAAAATCGCCTCCACCGATTACGAAATGCTACGGCAGACGACGAACGAAATTTCGCTCGACCTGTATTTCCCCGACACCGGCCAGAAACTCACCGGCTGGAAACTCGTTTACCCCCGCCCAACGGGGATTTACGCGGTGGAGTATGAATTCGAGATGATAAACGTGCCGGCGCCGTGAGGGCGATGATGGACGTTTGTACGCAAAAACAACAGCCGGGAATGGAGCGCAGCGGAATGACCGGATAAGAAATGGCCAAAAGTTTCCCCGCTTCATATCCGGTCATTCCGCTGCGCTCCATTCCCGGCTGTTGTTTTTCATCCCCCCATCTTTCGCGCGGTGTCTTGAATCTCTGTGAAAAAAATATTATAATGAGGGAATGGGCGAAGCATACGTTCGCCGTTTCTGTATTTCACTCCCTATTATTAATGAAAGGACCCGCCAGTGAAAAGATATCATTCTGTTTTATTTCTTGTCGCCGCGGTGCTGACGCTCAGCATTTCCGCCGCCGGGGCGATCGAATTCGAGAAGAAAGTCATCACCGACAAGTTTTACGCCGAGGGGGCGTATTTCGGCGACTTCAATAACGACGGCGTGCTGGACGTGGTTTACGGCCCATACTGGTATGAAGGCCCCGACTTCCAAACGGCCCACGAATACCGCCCCGCGACCGAGTATCAGCCCGAGAATTACTCCGACTGTTTCGGCATGTTCGTCGACGACTTCAACGGCGACGGTTGGGCGGACATCCTCGTGCTGCCGCATCCCGGCGAGGAAATGTTCTGGTATGAAAACCCGAAGGACGAGGCGGGCCACTGGAAAAAGCACTTCGCCGCGAAAGAAGTCGGCAACGAGTCCCAGGCGTACGTCGACATGAACGGCGACGGCCGAAAAGAACTCATTTACAACATGAACGGCTATCTCGGCTACGCGTCCTGGGATCCGGAAAAACCGGGTGAGCCGTGGACCTTCCACCGCGTGTCGCCCGAAGACGGCAAATATCAGCGATACACCCACGGCATCGGTGCCGGCGACATCAACGGCGACGGCAAAATGGACATGGTTGAGTCCAACGGATGGTGGCAGCAGCCGGAAAACCCGGGCGACGCTTGGACGTGGCACCCCTTCAAATTCGCCGACGCGGCCGCTCACATTCTCGTGTTCGATGTGGACGGCGACGGCATGAACGACGTCATCTGCTCGTGGCACTGCCATCTTTACGGCTACAACTGGTGGAAAGCCTCCAAGACGGAAGACGGCGGCATCACCTTCGAGCAAAAGGTCATGCTGCCCAACAACCCCACGAAAGAAGAAGGCGAATTCCGCATTTCGCAGCTTCACGCGGCCGACCCGGCCGACTTCGACGGCGACGGCGTCATGGATTTCGTCACCGGCAAACGTTTCTGGGCCCACGGCCCCAACGGCGACGAAGAGCCCAACGCCCCGGCAGTCGTGTGCGTCTTCCTCACAAAGCGTAACGCCGACGGCACCGCAACATTCGAGCCCGTGATCGTCGACTCCGATTCCGGCGTCGGCACCCAGGTCACCGCCGTCGACATCAACGGCGACGGAAAAATGGACATCCTCTCCGGCAACAAAAAAGGCTGCCGAGTTTTCTTACAGAAGTGAACAAGTGAATAAGCGAGCAAGTGAACAAGTGCTGGCGTATGGTTGCGTCCCTTTTCACTCGTTCACTTACTCACTCGCTCACCCTACACTCATAAAATGGAGAATCTATATGAAAAATAATCTTACCCGCCGACAATTTCTCGCCGCCACCGCCGCGGCTGTTTCCCTGCCTGTGCTGGTTCCGGCGAAAGCCCTGGGGCTGGACGGAACGGTTTCGCCCGCCAACCGTGTTACGATGGGCTGCATCGGCATCGGCGGCCGGGGCAGTTACGTCATGAGCGTGATGTTCGGCGAGCCGGAACTGCATTTTCTGGCGATCGCCGACATCCAGAAGGGCCGGCGCATCAGCGTCAAGCAGCGCATCGACGCCCATAACGAAGACGAAGACTGCAAGATGTACCGCGACATGGAAGAGTTGCTCGTGCGGCCCGACATCGACGCCGTGCTGATCGCCACCGGCGACCGCTGGCACACCATGGCCACGATCATGGCGGCGAAGGCCGGTAAGGACATTTACTGCGAAAAACCGTGTTCGCTGACGATCGAGGAGAGCCTTATGCTGGCCGACACCGTCGACCGTTACGGGCGGGTGTATCAGGCTGGCACGCAGCGGCGGAGCATCGAAAACTTCCAGACCGCCATCCGCATGGCCCAGACCGGCAAGCTCGGCAAGCTGCTAGAGGTGCACGCCAATACGCTGCATCCCGGCACGCACCAGAATTGGCTGGAGGCGCAGCCCGAGCCCGATCCGGACGAGTGCGACTGGGAACGCTGGCTGGGCGGGTGTCCGTGGCGGCCGTTCAATCAGGCGTACGTCGACGGTGCCTGGCGAGGCCATTACGATTTCCACGGCGGCGGCATTCTCGAGTGGGGCTCCCACACGATCGACCTCTGCCAGATCGCGAACCAGGCGGACGACACCGTGCCGATTCATTATAAACCCACCCCCGGCGGCGGCGAAGCGACCTACGCCAACGGCGTGAAGCTCATCATGCGCGACAACAACTGGCGTGGCCTGGGCTCCTGCAGCGTCTGCTTCGTCGGCAGCGAAGGCTGGGTCGAAACCGGCGACTCCGGCCGCATGATGGTCGGCCCCGAGTCCCTGCTGTCGGAAAACAAAGTCTGCTCCGAAGGCGGCACGTCGGCCGTCAGCCACGTCAAAGACTTCCTCCACTGCGTCAAAACCCGCCGGACCACGCGCTCGCATCCCAAAGCCGTCGCGCAGTCGCACATCGCCTCCCACGCCGCGTATATCGCATGGCAACTCGGCGCCGAGCTGGAGTACAACCCGCTGACCAACGAGTTCCGCAACAACGCCGAGGCCAATCGCATGCGAAGCCGGGCGTTACGCGACCCGTGGCATTTTTAGAATGGATAATAAATAATTGATAATTAATAATTATGATAGAGGCGAAAATCATGCATAAAAAAATAATCGTTTTATTCTTGCTGACGACGTTTCCCCTGCTGGCGGCAACGGCGTTCGGACAAAGCAACACCTTTAATTACGAGGTGAATGAGAATTTCGCGGCCGACATCCAGCCGGGCCTGATCGAAAAGGTGAAGGCCGCGGACACGCCGATGAACGAGTTCCAGATCATCGGCAAGCGGCTGGGGGTTTACGGCACGGTCGACGCGGTACCCGCCCTGGCCGAGAAGCTCCTGGTGTGGAATTATTCGCATTACGCCCGGACGGCGCTGCAGGAAATGCCGTTTCCGGAGGCCGGCGCGGCGCTGCGGGATGCCCTGCCCCTGGCGAAGGAGTCGCGGCTGAAGGCCGGCATTATCGACTCGCTGGGCCACCGGCAGGATCTGGAGGCCGTGCCCATGCTGCTGGAGCTCATCAAGCCGAAGGGCATGGGGCATTATACGGAAGTGGTCGAGGTGGGTGACGGCACGACGGTCGAGGCGTCCACCTGGTATGAGACTTACGACGACACGATGGTGACCATCGCCGCAGCCACGGCCCTGGCCCGCATCGGCGACCCAGCGTATGCCGACCAGCTGCTGAGCAAAATGCTCATGCTGGGCGCGATCGAAGACGGCAAGGAAAAAATGCCGACACTGTTCACCGACATCTGTCTGATTTACGGCCGCACGATGGCCACCGCCGGTCTCGATGGAAAAGCCGACGAGGTGTTTTTCGAAATCGCGGTAAATGGCAAGAATGCCTATCAGCGGGAAGCCGCGAATTTCCTGATTCTGCTGAGCAAAAGCCTCACGCTGCGCAACGACGAGCGGCTGGCCAAGTGGCTGGTCTCCGAGGACGCGACGCAGTATAACGCCGCCATCCGCGCGACGCAGTTCCTGAAAAACCCGGCCGTCGCCGCGACGATGATCGCGGTATTCCCGAACGTTTCGCCCGAAAAGCAGGCCACGCTTCTCGCGTCGCTGGGCGATCAGCAGAATGCGGAGGCCGTGGAATTCATCACCACGCAACTGGCGGCCGAGAACGAAGACCTGCGAAACGCCGCGGTGCTGGCCCTGAAAAACTCCGCCGACTTTACCGGCTTCCAGACCCTGCTGAAAACGGCCGTGACCGTCGACGGCGATCTGCAAAAGGAACTACTCTCGGCCATGGCCAAGCTGCCCGACAGCAAGGAGCTGGACGTGGAAATTCTTGAAGCACTCAAGACTGGTGACGTGAAGCAAAAAACGGTCGTCGCCAATCTCGTCGCCATGCGCCGCACGGACGGGGCTTTGCCGATTATTCTGAAACTGTGCGAGAGCGCAGATACGCCGGAGCCGTTGGATTATGCCTTGGCGCTGCTTCGCGCGGTGGGAGAATTGGGGGGGCTGGATGAGATGGAGCTTCTGACAAACCTGCTGCTGAGTTTGGATTCCGAGTGGGCCGAATATACGCGAGCACAGGTGGCCAAAGGCTTGCAAGACGCGATCCACGCCTCATGTGTGCGGATGACGGATCGGGATGCCGCGGCGGCGATCATCGTGGACGGCATTAACAAAACGGCGGGTGACGAAGAGAAAGACCTGCGGATGTTTTTCTTCACCATGCTGCCGGTGCTCGACGGCCCGGCGGCGATTAAAGCCGTTTCGGAATACGCGCAGTCGGATGACAAACAGTTGCAGGATTTCGCGACGAACGTCATGGGCCGGTGGATGACGACAGACATTGCGCCGGAGCTGCTGAAGCTGGCCGATACGCCGGGGTATGGGTATGCGAATCGTGCGCTGCGGGGTTATCTGCGGCTGGCCCGCCAGTTCGCGATGGAGGAAGACGCCCGCCGCGAGATGCTCGAAAACGCCGAGAAGTCGCCCGCGTTTACGGACAAAGAAAAAGAAATTGTGGAGACGATCCGCAAGCAGTATAAGCTGTAAGCGTTCTTGAAAACAGCAGCCGGGAATGGAGCGAAGCGGAATGACCGGATAAGCGTGGCCGAATTTTTTCCACTTCTTATCCGGTCATTCCGCTACGCTCCATTCCCGGCTGTTGTTTTTTTGCTCACTCCTTCTCTTGCCGGTGCGCGATACTCAGCTCGAACGCCGGCAGGCAGACCGCGATATAATCGGCCCCGTCCTCTTCCGGCGAGCTGTACTGCACGAACTGCCCTTTTTTCACCAGCACGGCTTCCCCGCCGCGGACGACCGTGACTTCCCCCGTTTCGTCGCGCAGATAAAGCGCCCCGCCCAGCACCACGGTATATTCGTCGAAATCCGGCTTCTGCGGCGGCTCGTTCCACCCCTGGGTGCTCTTGAGCCGCGCGATGCTGATGCCGGTTTCTTTGCTGCTGATGCGGCCGAAATACTCCTCAATCTGAATGGTTTTGTCGGGGAAAAGGGCCGGTCTGGCGATGACATCGAACATAGGGAAGCTCCTCGAAGGACAACAAACCGCAAGCGCGGCGCGTTAAAAATTATACGCTTTATTCTGGTGGTTAAAGTCGGCGTCGGTGAAGCCGGGATTAAGTTTCAGCTCGAGATACGTCCGCTCTTCCTGCAGTTCGTTGGCGGCGTTCCAGTATGCGTAGCGCACGGGCAGATCGCGCTGGCGGTCGATGTAAAAGTGGGCGAGGTAATGGCCGCCGGTGGTTTTCGCGGTGGGATTCAAGATTTCCAGCCGCAGGCACTCCCGGCCGTTAAGCTTACACTCGGTGACCGTCATTTTCACCGCGGCATTCTTTTGCTGCTTGACGCAAATGTCGTGCATCTGCTCCAGAATGTGCAGCACGCCGTTTTCGGTGATCGGGTGGAGGTTCCCGTCCATGGCCTGCGGACTGTCAGGCTTAAGCCAGAAACTGCCGAACATCCGCTCGAACCCCGAGCCGTGGGCGACCAGTTTTCCATCATTACGGCCTGCCACAAAAATCGCCTCGCGCCCGTCCGATTTTTTCGGTTTCGCGAATCGCAGGTACACGCTGTAAGGCTCATGCCTGATTTTGGCGTAAATCGATTCCTCCTCGCGGAGTTTGCCGCCGACGCGTTCCGTTTTGACGATCAGGCAACTGTAATCCTTCACCTGCTGAGGGACGTCTTTCTTCGCCGCGGCCGTCCAGGATTCCAGCGGGGCCAGGGCGCTACCGGAAGTATTCGGGGCCAGCAGCGGGTGGGTGGCCGATTCGACGGCTCCAGCTTCCGTCTCCTTTTCAACGACCGTCTCCAGGGCTTTCGCCAACTCGGCTTTCGCATCCGCCGCGGCCACGGGTTCTGCCTCCGCCACATTTTCCTTTGCGTCAACCACCGTTTTCGCAGCCACACTTTCTTTCGCTGCCGACGGTTTTTTCAGCGGCACAACTTTCGGCGCCTTCTCAGCCACTTTTTCCACCGCCGGGAGATTCTCGGCAACCGGGGTTTTCTCCACGACGGGCGTTTTCTCCGCCGTCGGGGCGATTTCCGGCTCAGACACCGCCTGCGCTGCAGCCGACGACTGGCTTAACGCCTCGTCGATGATCGCCAGCCAGTCCCCGTCATCCTGCTGGGCCGCCTTCACGGCCGTTTTTTGTGCGGGTGTCTGCCGCATGGCAACCACGGCGACGGGTTCTTCCAACGCCGCCTTTTCCTGCATTTCCGCCACCTTCTCGGGAGAAAGATACGCCATCGGCGAGTGCACCTGCTCAGGCGAAATCATCCCCTGCTGGAGCCAATACCCAACCGTCCCTTCCGGCAGCGCCACGCCAAAAGCCTCCGAAGCGCACACACAGGTACGGTCTCTACCTGCCGCCAGCGTGGCGAAAACCACCACCAGCACCAGAAAAAGTACCTCCCACCACCGCAAGGCGTGTCGTGTTTTGAATATCTGAAAAACGCGTGCCATTAAATTTATCCCGCAATCATTTGCGCAGTCTCACTTCCCTGTGCCTATCATATCGGATTTTTGTATTTCAGAAAAGAGCAAAAACTGACGAAAAATGGAACGGGAAAACCTTTTCCGACTTGACATTTGCGACGGATTCGGGCATACTTTAGATATAAAATAGTGTCATTTTGGGGCATTCTTAAACCCAACCAAGGCCCGTTGCGTAATAGAATGGCAGACACGAAATCCGTAACAATTAAAACTTAACTTATCCATATAAGAATTTGAACGGGGGATTCAAATGAAACGACAGGCTTTCACACTCGTGGAACTTCTGGTGGTGATCGCGATTATCGGGATGCTGATCGGGATGCTGATGCCGGCCGTCCAACAGGCGCGGGAGGCGGCGCGGCGATTAACCTGTGCGAATAATGTTTCGCAGTTGGCGAAAGCGTGTATTGCCAGTGAATCGGTGAATTTGTCGCTGCCGTCCAACGGGTGGGGGTACGACTGGGCTGGCGATCCGGACCGGGGTTTCGGCCCGAGGCAGCCCGGCTCGTGGGCTTACGCCATTTTACCGTACGTGGATCAGGAACCGCTGTTTAATGCTGGAATGGAGAATAAACCCACGGAAATCACCGACAAAAAGAAGGAAGCGGCTGTTTATGTCATGTCGCACGCGATTCCGGTGTTTAACTGTGCTTCGCGCCGGCCGTGCAGGCCTTATTCGTACACCGCCGGGGATCGGGGGATCGCTAAAAATGCCGGATCAATTCCGGATGATCAGAAAGTCGGAAAGTCTGATTACGCCGCCTGTTGCGGTTCGAAATTAGCCTCCGTCGAAACGTGTAGCGTCGTCAACGACTACACCACGGCCGACCAGCTCGACCGGGATCGCAGTTGGCCCAGAAACTATGAAGACAACGGATTAATGTACCACCACAGTTCCGTGGAGGTTTCGCAGGTTTCGGACGGCATGAGCAACACCTATCTGCTGGGGGAGAAATACATCGACGCGAATGATTATTTCACCACCACGAATTCGGGTGACAACGAATCGATGTACCACGGCTTCGACAACGACAATTCGCGTTCGGCGCATGTGGGCTATCGGCCGTTCCGCGACCGGGCGGGTTACGACAGCTCGGTTCGCTTCGGCAGTTGTCACACGGGGTCGATGGGGATGGGGTTTGGCGACGGGACGATGCGGTGGATCACTTATGATATCGACCCGCAAATTCATGCGTATTTGGGCAGCCGCAACGACGGCAAGTCGGTAACGCCGCCGGAATGATTTTCGCAACGGCGATCACTGGGGAGATTTCCATTTTGCATTGTTTTTTGGGGAGAAAAGGTAAAGACATGAAACGACAGGCCTTCACGCTTGTAGAATTGTTAATCGTCGTTGCGATCATGGGAGTTTTGATGAGCCTGCTGGTTCCGGCGGTTCAGCAGGCACGCGACGCGGCCCGGCGATTGCAGTGCCTCAACAACGTGAAACAACTGGCCGGGGCGTGCTCGACGGGGTTGACCGTTCACGATCGTTTCCCCTCGGCGGGATGGTCTTTCAGCTTCGTCGGCGATCCGGATCGTGGGTATGGCGTCAAGCAGCCCGGGTCGTGGTCGTATTCGATTCTCCCGTATTTGGAGCAGCAGCCGCTGTTTCTGCTCGGGCAGGACAGCAAGCCAAACGAGGTAACGCCGCAGCAAATGGCCGGAGCCGCGGAATGCTGTAAGCACGCGCTCAAGGTTTTCAGTTGCCCTTCCCGCCGCTCAGCCATCGGATACCCCTTCACGGGCAGCGCAAATATCGTCAACGCCTCGTTACAGAAGGAAACCGACCTGATCGGCAAGTCGGACTACGCCGCTTCGGTCGGGACCACCGGCGAAGTCGAAGATGGCAACACTCCCGGCGATTTCAATACCGGCGTAAGCTGGGAGCAGAACCGGAATTGGCCCGAGCGGGAAAATACGGGACTCATGTACCACCACAGTGCGGTGCGCTCCGACCACGTCGTCGACGGCCTGACGAACACCTACCTGCTGGGTGAAAAATACCTGAACCCTGACAACTACGAAACCGGGATCGATCTCGGCGATAACGAGTGTATTTATTGCGGATACGACAACGATAACTGCCGCAGCGGCCGATTCGTCAGCGATACCGACAACCGCCGTCCGGTGCAGGATCGACGCGGATACTCGAATACCGACCGCTTCGGAAGCACGCACACTGGATCGTTCGTGATGGCGATGGGGGACAGCTCCGCGCACTGGATTTCTTATGCCATCGATCCCCAGCTGCATGCGAACCTGGCCAATCGTCAGGATCGGCAACAGGCGCGCCTGCCCGACTGAAAAACGAACGTATAAAATCGCAAGCGGAACACCCCTTTTAAGGAAAACTCTGCCTGCATATATCCTCACCTCACGACATTTTCCCCGCCAATACTCTGTTTTCGCGTGTGCCAAAAAACAAAATTTGGGGTAACTTGTGCATTTTTGCCGTCATTTCCTTGACTTTTTCAGTAAAAAATGATATAATTGGTTACGTAAATGTTACGATAAAATGGTGTGATTATTTCTATTCTTTTATTCAGCAACCGCCCTCAATAACCGATAATACCATTGGTTTATCCCTTTTTTTGGATCCATTCGTTACAGCAAACATCGCCTTGCCGCCCAGCTGCCGGGATCCTTTTAATTTACAGTATAAATTTCGAAGCTCATGAAAAACCAATCGACTGAAAAGACATTCCTGGAAATGCGTCAGAAATTGATGCAGCGATTTCTGGATGGCCATTTGGATCAGGGCAGCTATGAGCGTATGTTGGCAGACATAGAGGCGATGGAGCGAACGCAGCATGGGTACGGTTCGGAGGGGCCGCAGGAGCCGTCGACGGCAGAGCAGGACGAAAACAGCGACCGTACGTTTTACGATATCCCCCGGCGAGGCCAGACGCCTCCATCTGCCGGCGGTGTGCACGAGCCGCGACATCCGGGATACCCGGGATATGCTGCTCACCATGAAGCGCCGCCCATGCAGACCGTAACGCTCATTCCGACGATGCCCGCGGGGCAGATGCGGATGGGCATGCCGCTGATGGTTCCGGGAATGATTTACGATCCCAGCCAGATGGGATACCCAGCGGCGATGGTGCCCGGCCAGGCCGGTATTCCCCATCCGCCGCAGCACCAGGAGAAACCGCTGGCGAAAAACGGCAATCATGGCCGTGAAAATCCCTCGCCGGCCATCATGCCGGAAGTGATTCGCAGCCTCGCGCCCGGCCAGCCGCTGGAAATCTGGTGGCATCACCCCCTTACGCAGGCGTGTGCCGATGCGTGGTGTGAGGCGAATGTGCCGATTAAGCTTAGCCTAACGATGAACGCTTCGGTAACGGACGCGTCGTTGCAGTGCCTGGGGCAGGTGACTCAATTGTGCGAACTGAACCTGACGTCCACGGCGATTTCCGACGAAGGCTTGGCGTTCCTGGCCCAACTGCCCAAATTGGAGTCGCTGATCCTCACCTCAACCCAGGTCAGCGGCAAAACCGCGTACGCCCTGTCGACGCTCACCAATTTGAAGGAACTGACGCTGACGTCCTCCCGTTTTTGCGACAAGGGCCTGGAGAAGTTGGCCTTCCTGGAAAAGCTCGAAGTGCTGAAGCTGGACGACACGCAAATCACCGACGAGGGGCTTGTTCATCTGGAAGGCCTGAAATCTTTGCGGGTCTTGAACCTGCAGGGGTCGATCATTTCCGACACAGGACTGGAGAGTTTGGCCGAGTTGATCAACATGGAAAGACTATACCTCGGCGGGACGATTCCTTACGAGGGCGTGATCTACGAAAGCCCGATCTCCAATACGGGGATCTCCCGGCTGAAAAATCTGGTCAACATGCGGACGTTGCACCTCAACGACACGCAATTGACGGACAGCGGCATTGCGTCGCTTCAGAAAATGGCAAAATTGACGGAACTGAACCTCGCCGACACCAGCGTGACGGATTCGTGCCTGGTGTATTTGCGGCGTTTGGACAACCTCCGCTCGATTATCGTCGACGGAACGCACATCTCCCTGTCGGGTGTGCGAAAAGTGCTCGGGGCCCGGGCCGTGCGTCGGTTCCACGGTGCTACCGTCGGCGCGTGGCGGCGGCTGGGCAGTTTCCTCAGCAGCCCCTGGTCACGAAAAAATTAGCGGACGCCCGCGGTCGAATCTTTCAATCAGCCGGTCACGGCATAAAAAAACACCCGGCATACAGTCATGTCGGGTGTTTTTCTTTAGGGTCGTCGGTTTACGCGTGCTTTTTCCGCGTGTAGTACAGGCCGGCTAAGCCCAGCAGCAGCAGAACCACCGTGCTCGGCTCGGGGACTCCCTCGCCACCGCCCTCGCCACCGCCATTAAGGCCCAGCAGCAGAATTCCGTGGCCGGACATCCACGCCTGGTTGTTGAGAACCTCCAACTCATACCCGGAAGCACCCAACTTGAAGAGCCCTTCCACCAGGCTGGCAGGCAGTGCGTTCGCATCGACGATACTGTCGAAATAAGTACTGCGTGCGGAGCCATTAATGATATTACCTTTGACACCGTCGATGGCGTTGCCGTCTTTTTCCACGTCGAAGAGTTTCAGGGCGACACCGTCGTAATTTTTGAGGTCGGCCAATGCAGCTTCCAGTGCCGAGAGGTCGAGCATCAACGTACCACCAGTGATGAGGTCGCCGGTGATGTCGCCAAAACCATCCACTTTCGTAACCTGCAGGAGGTCCGACTCAAATAATTTATAGGACTTGAGATCCGTCCCGGCGGTAAAGCTCATCGTACCGTCCGTATCCATGTATAAAACGCTTGCATTGCCATCCCCGTATGCGCCAGCTCGATTGTAGGCACTCATGCGGAGGATACCGCTATTGCCCGCCTCACGCCCGACGTTGGAATAATTCCCGGCCACGGTCAAAAGCGCGCTTTGTCCGGCGGCTTTTTCGACGATTTTTTCACCGTCGCGGGCGTAGAGGAACTGCACCTCGGCACCGTCGTTGAAGAACGTGAAGTCGTCCTTCGCCCGATGGCCGTCGACCGGCGTGTGGACGATCTCGGCCGTCTGCAAAACGCCGCCTTTTCTCGCGTCGAAAATATTGCGACCATTGGCGGCGATTTCGATGGTGCCCACTTTGAGCGTGGGTTTGGAGCTATCCGCGTCGGCGTCTGCACTGCCATCGTCCAGCCGTGCGGCGCCGAGCACGTAACGGGAACCGCCCGTGTCTCCGAGCACGCCCAGCAGAAGTCGGGACGCCGCGGGGTTGTTGTCCACGCCGGGAAGATCGTCACCACTACTACCGCCGCTGCCGCCGGTGTAACGCTCGACTTCCAGATAGGAAAAGCCCTCGTAACCATTAATTCGGTACAAATCTTCCAAATCCAGCAGATAGAGATATTTGGTGGGGTTCCCCTCTCCGTCCACCCCCGGATCAATCAACAAATATCTGTCACCGGCCAACATGGAATCGGTCAGAGGTGAAATTCCCAGTTCCGTACTTCCTAAGAAAATCGGATTGTCGTTTTTCTTGAACAGAAAATGGGTAAGATCGGTATCTTCCTGATCAGTCGGAACAAAGTATGTATTTGCCTTGTTCAGCCCAGCGACATCCCAATACCATTTTGTACCATCAAACTTATATGCATTGGGATTGTACCAGTTATTGTTTTCCCAAGCCTCGAAGGCTGTATTCAAAGTATTGTAATTATCATCTGGGTCGTTATTCTGATAGTTATTGCCGAGAAGATATTGATTGAGGGAGGGAGAGTAGTATTCAATAACAGCGTACATGGCATCACCTTGCGCGCCTATCGGCCAACCAGCAAAATACAACGGCATAGTTTTGGCATCGTTGGTCCAAGCGATATAGGTCCCTTCATCCTGAATAAAGTCGAAACTCGACCATGCTTTCCATGTGGCGGCTTTATAAACCGGGTTAATTGTCCCGCCACCGCCAGGGGTGGAACTGCCTGCTGCAGACCAAGTGCTGCCGGTGATGTTCACGGTGCCGGAGGAATGGTTGATGATGATGGCCTCGGAGGTGCTACCACCATACCGAGTGGCTTCGATGCTGGCGACGGTGGCATGGCCGCGGATGTTGAGCGTAAGCGTGTCAGCGGCGTTCCCTGAGGTGGAACCGTAAAGGAGGAGACGGTTCGCGGCGGCGGGTGTTGCTTTGGCATTATTGATCGTAATAACCGCTGGTTTATTCCCGGCGGCGGCATTGAAACCGCTGATCAGCGCGTTGAATTCCGCGGTTGGATTTTTCGTGAAGTCCGAATTCGTATTGTTGCCGAGCTGCCAGTTGGGAAGCGTCCAGTTGCCGGAGACGGCGTAGGTCACTTCGGAATGCTGCCAAACTGTCGTGCGACCGTCCGTCTTCATGTCGGCCTGGGCAAATACGACCGAGGCGCAGCAAAGGCTGCCTAACGCCAGACACGCAACCATCCATAAACGTTTCATAAATTTGCCTCCCGGGTATGTTTCAGGGCTGAGGCCTGAAATGATAAGGATTTGACCTTAAGAATATTCAATGAACATGTTCCGACGACACGGGTTTCCGCGCCGCCGTCCACGAAATGCTACTTCAACTCACGTCATTGTAATCGAAACGCCACGAAAAATCCAATGAAAAAGCGCGTTTTCGGCAAAAAAAGTTTAAAAAAAGCAAAAAATCGTGTGGAATCCCCAAGCGTTGTCGCTCAAAAACCGAAATTTGCGGGTTTTCCGACGATCCTCACGGCGACTCACCCCCCCGGCGGCGGCGGCGGGGGAATTTTATCGCCGGCGGAACTGGAAACGGTGCCCGCCTGCTCGACCGGTGTGACGAAATCGACCCCCGCGACGTAACACAGGGCAAGGGTGAAAAAAAGGTAAAACACCACATGCACCACGCCGTCCCCCCAGTCGAGGTTATATAACGAGGCGGAAAACAAAACCCCCAGGCCGGCGAAGGGAATCGCCAGCAGGATCCATACCATGCCGCTGTATCCTAGCGCGGGAACCGCCGTTTTGGCCATAAAAATGTACCCGGCCCAGAGCAAAAAATAAGCCAGCGCGCAGGCGGCGGTGCGGATGACCTGCTCCCGCACGGAAAAACTCTCGATTTCCTCGGCATTCCGCAAAAAAGTGTACGGGGCGTACACCAGCGGGATGGATACGAGGGCCAGGCCGAGGGCGCATAAAATGGTGGAGCCGTTCAGGATGCCGCCCAGCATGTATGCCATGAAGAAGGTTAGCAGCGTGCCGATGACGATGATCACGGCGGTGATGGGCTCGAATTTCACCTCGCGGCGCTTGATGGGCTTCAAGACCAGCTTTCCGGAAGCGGAACGCCCACCATCGGCGAACGCCTCGCCGCCGTGAACCTTCACGCCCTTATCGGGCATGGGAATTTTAATCGGCGTCTTGCATTTCGGGCACGGGCCGACACGCCCGCCGAATTCATCCTTCACCGAAAAACTTTTGCGACAACCGGGACAGGTAACGATAATGGCCATGGCGAATATTTAATGGTGAATGGTGAATGGTGAATGGTGAATGGGGCGGCGCCACCGCCCGGGCCTCTTTTTTCAAAAAAATCCGGTGGTAATAGTTGACGCGGCGTGGGTTTCGTGTCAGACTATACGCACGCCACTAAAAATCGTTTTTCACCGGGAGTTCGGAAGCCGCATTTCCCGAAGGGTAATCGGCGAACAAGTGGAAAAACTCAATCGTTGCGAGTATAATATATAATATAACGTTTTTTGTCGGATTTTCCCAGAGTCCCGGAGCGAATTTTGGGAGAATTTTTTATCGCGTTTTTTTTCACGAAATAATGAGTCATCATGCAGTTTGAAATTCCTTGCCCGAATGGCCATACGGTGCGTTTCAGTTTGAAATTGGCAGGCCGTTTGTGTCAGTGTCCGAAATGTTCCGCGAAGATTCCTATTCCTTCTTTGGACGAGCTGCGCGAGTCGGTGGGGGACGAAACGGATGAAGCTGTGGCGGAGGCATTCCGTGAGGCTTACGAAAATCAGGCGAAAATCGTCGCGGATTTAAAGGCGAAAAAGGCGGCGGCCGAGAAAGCTGCGGCGGAAGAAAAAGCCATCCCCCAGAGCCCGATCGTAACACCCGTGGAAATCGTGAAAGAGGAAGACGTCATCGAATTTGCGTGTCCGAACGGCCATCAGCTTTCCGCGGCGACGGATCAGGCGGGGAAGCCGGGGACATGTCCGCAGTGTGGGACGCGGTTTATTGTGCCCGGGCCCGACGGGGATGATGAAGACGAGGAAGCGGAAGAGGAAAAAGCGGCCCCGGTGGTGGGAATCGCGTCGCCGTTCGATTTCGCGTCGCCCGTGCAGGTGGAGCCTCCGCAGGTGCGTGTCCCGCCGGTGGTGGAGGAAAAAACGCCGAAAACGCGGGTTTCGCGTGCCTCGGGGAAAGGAGATTCGTCGCCGGCGTTTCTTTTCCCGGACCTTGCCGTGAAAGAGGGAGGGCTGGATTTCGGGCTGGAAGAAGCCGGGGATCGGATTTCAGCGCTGGCGAAAGTGGACGCCATGGCCCGGCTGTTCTGGAAATTCTGGGACCGGCGGGATGATAACACCATCATCGAAGTGCACACGGACGACGGGCGGGTGTTTATTCCGGAAGAATTTTTCGAGGATGAATCGTTGGGGGAAATCGGCGTGTTTCGCGTGCAAAACTCCAGCGCCCACCTCGTGACGATCGGCATCCGCTGGGCGAAAATCTGCCGGATTCAGGAAAAAACGTCGTGAGCACGCACGCTTAACGCGTTTTCGAAATTTGCCCGGACAGAAAGAACAGCAGCCGGGAATGAAGCGCAGCG
>JAVBLI010000038.1:0-42794 GCA_031553595.1 Thermoguttaceae bacterium
GGCTCCTCCCCCTGCGGCGTTTTTTACTCCAGCACACTGCCCAGCACCGGCGGCTGCGGACGCAGACGCACCGGCTGCGCACACAGCCACTGACGCCCGTCTTCCGGTGCCGGAAGCACTTCCGCCTGCATGAACGGCGCGGCGGGATCATCCGGGTCCATGCGGATGGTGCGCACCAGCAGCGGCCCACGGGCGCTGACCAAAAACCGCTCACCATCCAGCGGAAACGGCGTGCTGTAAAGCTTACTGGACCAGAAGTTGCCGTCCCCCTCATTCACGCGCGGCACGGGAGAGTCCGGCGTGAGATTTATGATCGCCTCCTGAGCGTTCAGTCCGTGCCGGCGGTCCAGCAGGGCGATTGCGCCGCGGGTGGGCCCGTTATGGCCCGTCATGGTGCACAGAATTTTCGTGGTGCCCGGAATGGGTTTCGCCTCCATGAACGTCCCCGGCGAAAGGACGCGGTTCCCGAAATACGCCTGGAGATTCGTGCCGTCCGGGTGAATGGTCCACAGCGACTGAATCGGAATGGCCGGCCGATCCACGTACTCCCAGCGGCTGTAAATGATCCGCCCGTCCTCCAGCACCGCCGGCGTGAAGTCATTCAGGTAATTCGAGGAAAGCTGCGTGAGGTGCGTGCCGTCCAGATTTTGCGCATACAGAATGCCCACCGGCGCGAACCAGCAGTACGCGAATTGCGGCGTCCGACTGCTGAGAAACGCGAAACGCTCGCGCCCCGCTTCCGCCGGAATCCAGCACGCGTCATAATCGTGCCACGGTCCGGAGGTGAGCTGCCGGAGATTTCCGCCGTTCGCGTCCACACACCACACGTGATACGGCTCCGCCGCCCGCCGCCGCCACGAAAAGAGAATCTTCTTCGCGTCATAAGAAACGTCCAGCCCAAGAATCTGACCTTCCGGAGAATCCACCAGGACTTTTTGATCTTCCGGGTTTTTCGCCGAAAAAATGACCAGCGAACTTCCGGGCCGGAAGCCTTCATAATGGTACGTGTAAACGTGGGAACTGTCGATTTCATGGCGTTTTATGACCGCGATCCGGTCCACGCCGTCCAGCAGATTCCCCACCGCCGCGGCGCGGGCCGCTTTTTTCCGCTCCGCCAAAACTCGCAGCGCGTCCGGGACGCCGAAAACCATGATCTCCGCCGCGCCGGCGTTTATCGCGCCCTCATGTGCGGAAGTAAATTCCAGCCGGATTTTCCGCACGGCCTGTTTCGGGAAGGTAATCCGCTGCGGGCCGTGCTTTTTTTCGAAAATCCCTGCCGCGGCCGGCGTTTTCGCGTCATCCAGATAAACGGCGTACTCCCGGAAACACTCCTCCATGAAAAAAGCTGTCCGGCCAAAATACACCACTTCACACGCCTCCACCGGCACGTCCCACGCCAGCGTAAACGTCCCGGCATTCCCCGTTTCATCCCCCTTCACACACCACGCGCGGCCCGTGTCATCTCCGCACAGCGCGGGCATAATCACGCCGTTCACCGCCCCGGCGGGCGCGTACGCCTCACTGTACTGGCTGTTGGCCGTGACTTTTGCCAGTGGGGCATGATTCACGATTTCCGGGAGTTCACCGGCGCAAACCGCGGCGAATGCGATGAAATATGAAAATGAAAGAAAGAACGCGAGAAAAAGCGGGTATGTTTTCATGCGGGCCACCGTTTCTTTTATGGTAAACCAGGTGGAAATTTCGGAGTATTTGGCGGGTATTTTAATGCACGAAACGGATGCCGACCATATTCCCCGCTCCGGAGGAACGAAATGTTTATAGAAAAGCCGGTCTCCATAAACATCCCGCCCCGTCGGGGCGGAAATCATAAGACGGGAATTCCTCTTCTATAAACATCACGTCCCTCCAGGACGGGAAATACCTGCATTCATGATGGTTTCAGTGCTGTATTTGGGAGGTCACTCCAGCGTGGGATACACATCCTCGCCGCGGAGCTGTTTTTCGCCGTTTTCTTTTTCATAACAGCCGTAAAACAGGGACAGGGAGTCCAGCCACAGCGTGATGCGGTGCATTTCCTCGGCCGAAAGTTCCACGTCATAATGCCCGTCATCCAGGATTTTATAAAGCCGGGACGCGTGGGCGCCGAATTCTCCCGGCGTGGTCCGCAGCGGGTCCTGGTAATTATAAAACGCATACCCGCGGTGCACGAGATTATTATAAGACGCGTACCATTTACTCTGGTACGGCTCGCGCGCCAGGCTGAACGCGCCTTTCTCCACGCTTTCCGGCCGCGCGTGACATTCCACACAGTGCGCATCCAGCACGGGCTGCACGAGCTGCGGGAAATTCACCGGCCACGCTCCCGGCACGGTTTCACGCTTCAGCGCGGACGGCTCGCGCGCGAACGCCAGCGGAAGGGCGCTGGACTGAAGCGGCGTCTCATTTTTCTTCTCATGACAGCCCACGCAGCTGACGTTATCCCCAGGGTGAAAGTACGTTCCGCTGCGCATGCTCTGGACGGCCAGGCCATTTTCGTCCAGCGCCTGGAAGAACACTTCCACCTGCGCCGGCACCGTGAAGTGCGCACTGCCGTCCGCCTCCACCGGCACCGTGCCCAGCACGCCCCGCACCAGATTCACGGAGTCCGTGGAGGACGGCTCGCGCGGCCCCGTCTCATGCGGCGGCGCCCCGGACGGCACGGACATGCAGTAAAGCTGCATGACGCGCAAACTTTTAATCTGCGTCCCTTCCTTCCACGGTTTCAGGCTCTGGTAAACATTCGCCACGGAGACGGTGGCCTGCGGGCGCTTCGAAATATCCATGTCCCCCACGGTCACGTACGGCTGATCTGGCACGCTGTCCGCGTCTACCAGTTCCGGACGCACCACGGGCAGCGGCCGCGCCTTCACGGGAATGGGCGAGATGCACCCGATTTCTGGGTCACGGTAAATCAGCTCCCGGTTTCCGAAAACGTCCACCAGATAAATGCCGTAATCACCGCGGCCATACGCGCCGCCCTGGTGCCCGGAACTCGGGTCCTGCGAAAAATCGGCCACCGCCAGGAACAGCTTTTCGCTCAGCGCGTACGGCGTACCCCAGACCTGGCTGCCGTCCTGGCTTTCCGGGAAGCCGACTTCCGGCGTGATGCGCTTCACGCAATTCATGGCATCCTGATCTTCATCATCTTTCCGCGGGTCCACGAGAATCAGAGAGCCGAAAGACTGACTGTGGTGCGGGCCGCCGGTGGCCACGAATTTCTCGCTGCCGGGAATCGCGCGGCAGTCGAATTCCGCGTCCGCACGCAGATGCCGGGGCGTGAAGTTTCCGTGAACGGAGCGGGTGTCGGAGCCGTTCAGGGTGGTGATCCACGGGTGGTGCACGATGCACCCGAAACGGTCGATGTAATCCCACCGGGTGTAAATGATTTTGCCGTCATTCGTGACGCTGGGGTTCCATTCATTCGTTTCGTGGTAGCTCAGGCAGCGGAGCTTTTTGCCTTCCGCGTCCATGTCAAAAAGCGTGTAATTCGGGCACTCCCTCCCGCAGCGCAAATACCCGCCGCGGCGCTCGGAAATAAACGCGATTCGGCCATTCGGCAGGAACACCGGGTCAAAATCGTTCCACGTGCCGTCCGTGAGCATTTTCAGGTCCGTGCCGTCCAGGGTACACTTAAAGATGTGCAGGCACCGGCCGCGCTCCCAGTGGCCGCGTGTGACGTCCGTGTGCCAGAGGTGGTGCTGGGCGCCTTCACACTCCACGTACGCGAACACGATTTCCTTCCCGTCATACGAAAGTTCCGGCGAGACGAACGCCCCGGCGTCCAGCTTTTGGCCCGCCAGCCGGCCGGCGCCGACCACGGAATTTTCCAGCACATTCTTCACCACCGGCGTTTTCTCCGTGCTGAACGCGTCCGAAAGGGTGAACACACCGCCGCCGGAGGGGAGGTTAATGCCGTAAAACTGGTCACAGAGGTGGTTAAACGTCGCGCGGTGCTTTTTCACGAATAAAATTTCGCTGAAATCACGCAGCAGCGGATTTTTGAACATCAGCTCCCGGCGGATGTCGGCCAGCGCCATAAACAGCTTGAATTGCGTGGAGGTGTCCGTGTAATTTGCGTGTTCGATCGCCGTGATGATCGCAGAATTCAAGATAAAATCGATTTCTTTCAGCGGTTTTGAAATGTCCGCATCCGGGTATTCCCGCCGCATTTCTCCCGCCAGCGCCGTCGTGCGCCGCCAGATCACGTCCACCGGGTTCCGGTCTTCGGGCAGGATGAGCGCCTCACGGTCGGCGACCTGGTTTTCGATTTCCTTATAATACTCCGGACGGGCGAGCTGGGCGATCAGGCCGTTAAACTCCGCGGCGAGTTCTTTTTCACGGGGCGTCATTTCCGCCGTAATTTTCACTTTTCGCAGCCCCGCAACGCGCGCCGCTCCCGGTGACTGAAACTGCGAAACGCCGGGCACGAATTTCGTTTTTCCGTCCGCCGGAATCAGTTCCAGCTCCGCGCAGCTTGCGAAAGGCCCGCCGGTGAGCTCCGAGATGGCGGTGAGGGTAAAAAACTTGCCCGTGACGGGGGATGAAAAGGTCACCTTCACCGGGGCGTCCGAATTTCCCTCCACCAGCACGCCGCCGGCGGCGCCCGCACAGCGCTCGTCCGGGGTGTTCGTCACGAAACATTCATAATTTTTAATCGTGCCGTTTTCCGCGCCTCGGCGGGGGGTGTAAATGAAGCCGGCCAGCGCACACGGACGCTCTAGTTCCACACGCAGCCAGTGCGGATGCGGGGCATTATTCTCGGACACCGGCGGCGGCGGAACGTTTTTCTCGGAATCCTCGGCCGGGGCGTTCGCCGCTGCTTCCTCGCGGGCTTTCTTTATAAAATGCTGATGCTCCGCGTTACACCCGCTTCCGTAACCGCAGTTGATGCGGATGGCTGGCTGCAGGCCCGTGGCGTCCACCGCGGGGCCGCTGAACTGGGTGTGCCACATGGTGTTCACGTCCCCGTCCATGGCCCGCCATGCTTCAAAACCCTGATTCGCACTGTCCGCCGTGAGCGTAACACGGATTTCCGGGGTTTCCCCGTTTTCCGCAGAAAATGCGGCGCCCGAGAAGAAAATCGCAAGAAAAAATGCTGACACGAAATGACGCATAATCATCTCCAGAAAAAATGGATGAAGGCAGGAAGGAAAAAACGCGCACCAGTGCCGTTTTCTCTATTATATTTTAAAAGAGAGCGACTTTCAAGACGGGGGAAAAAGAAGATTATGGAGAATGACGCGGCACAAGAAACAGCAGCCGGGAATGGAGCGGAACGAAGTGGAGCGGAATGACCGGATGGAAGTGGGGAAATATTCGGCCATTCTTATCCGGTCATCCCGCTGGCGCTCCATTCCCGGCTGCTGTTTCTTGTGGCTCATTTCATTCACACCTTTTCCGGCACGCGAATGTCCAGCCGGCCCATGACTTCCATCACCGGCCCCGTTTCGCCACCCTCCGGCGTACCGTCACGCCACTGCTGAAGCACCTCTTCCGGCATCATGGCCAGCAGCGCCGCGGTGGTGATGATTTTTCTGGCGAAAATTCTCGCCGCTTCGTCCGACTCGAACCCCAATTCTTTCGCTTCCGTCACGACATGCGCATAATACATCATGGCCGAATCCCCCTCCCTGAGAAAAGTAGAAAAGTGATAAAAACGCGCGCTCCATTTATGAAACGCCCGATAAAATCATTATAACCCGGTTTGTTGCAGAAAATAAAGAGTGAATCCTCCGTTTTTTGCGAAAAATTAAAAAAATCGTTCAAATTTAACAAGAGTGTGCGGTTTAATTAAAATGGGCAGAATCGGCGAATATTTCTGAAGGGAATTTACTGGGCCACGGACTGCTGACCGTCCGGGGAAGCGCCGATCGGCGTGTCTTCCGGCAGCGGGCGAATGGCGATGGAAAATCCTTCCCGGTACATTTCCCGTTTTATCACCTGGAGTTCCGAAAACGCGCTGGGGTAAACCCAGATGGTCAGCACGTGCTTCACGGGATCCAGGTGGGAAAGCGTGTTCCGGAAGCGCGAAACGGGCGCCAGGGCCAGCTGGGGCGTTTCACCCACCTGTGTCATCGGCGGCGTTTCCAGCACCCACCGGGCGTACACATAACCGCCTTTCAGTTGCGCGTGTCCGTGAAGAGAGAATCCGTCCAGCGGGCCCACCACATCCGTCCGAGGCGCGCCGGCAAGGAACGCGGAGGTGGGAGTTTGCAGCCGGCGGTCATAATTTCGGTGTAAATCACGCAGCGGAATGTACGCGATGCGCCCGTCTTTCATGATGAACCAGACTTCTTCGGTGTCCACGGTCCGCGTGATGGGGGTCATTTTATGCTGGATTTTTGTGGGACCACCGTCTTCACCTTCCAACTGTTTTTTATAACGGACCAGCCGCTGCCGCAATTCCTGCGCTTCCGACTCGCGCTGGATGGCCAGCTGGTTCCATTTCAGCAGTTCCCGCTTTTTCACGTCATCTTCCGCCGTCATCGCGTCCAGGTGCCGGCGGATGTCGTCCAGGGTGGTGTTCATCTGCTCATGGTCCGTGTTCGCCGTGGCGGTCTCGGCCTCCAGCCGCTGCCGCTGGGTGGCCTGTTCCCGGATCTGGGAGTGAACATTTTCCTCCAGCAGACGCGTTTTTTCCATCTCCGCCGTGATTTCATCCATCTCCCGCACACGTGCCGCGGCCAGTTTCCGCTCCTCTTGCGCCGCCGCGGCGTCCGCCGGGCTCAAAAGTTCGTCCACCGAGGGAACAGACGCCGCCAGGGTGTCCGGATGTTCCGTCACAGCCCCTTCCTTCACCTGAGAGCCCACCAGCACCACGAGAATGATCAGAATCCCCACGATGTTCGAGACCACATCAAGGAAGGAGTCCTGGCCGACGCCGATTTCTGTTTCGCGTTTACGTTTTACCATAATGCTGAATGCTTGATGCTAAATGCAGGAGTGAGGGAATGAAGTTATCGCATTTTTTCTACTGTTTGGCCACAAGAACAGCAGCCGGGAGCGAAGCGTCAGCGCAGTGACGGGAACGCACTGGGAAAATTTTCAGCGATTCGATCCGGTCACTGCGCGTCACTGCCGTTCCGCTGCGTTTCCGGCTGCTGTTTTTTGTCCAACGAAATTTCAAAAATGGTTTAGCTTGCGTCAATTCCTCATCCTTCCTTCCTCATTCCTAATTTCTTCCACTTCCAGGCCGCTGTTTTGCAGCAGGGTGATCATTTCGTGCAGGCGGGTTTCACCACCGTCGGCCACGACGGTCACGCGGAGTTTCGGACGCCAGTACATGCCCGGGCCGGGAGCGCCCCAGGATTCCACGTGTTTTCCGACTTCCTTGGCCAGTTGCGTCATGTTTTTATACGGTGTGGTGTGCGGAATGGAAATTCGCGACACGTCGCCAGAGCCGGGGATGACATAACGGTCGGGGTAACATTCCACGCGGATCGGCCGGGAAAGCGGCACCTGCGACGCGCGGTAATGATCCAGGGCCCAGTTCGTGCCTTTCGTGTCCGAAATGGTTTCCTGTTTTTGGTTCGCGCGCAGCGTGGGTGTGGTACTGTCGCCGGGCTGGCCGTAAGCGGAACCGCTGGAGTCGCCGGGTGCGGCGTCCCCGTAAGGCGGAGGGCCGGCCATGCGATAATCGGAGGGATCCACATTCGCGGTCTTCGTTTCCGCCGTCCGCTGGCGCTGGAGTTCCTGCTGACGCTGCAATTCGCGCTGCGCGGCGGGGTCGTTCCAGTCGTACGTGTGCAGGCGATCATTATCGCTGCGTTTCACCTGATTTTCGGCATAATCCAGGCGTTTTTGCGTATTCGGGCACGGCGGGGGATCCGGCGAGTTTTTATTTAATTTGGCATTCAGGTTATCCACCCCTTTTGCCGCGGAATCCGCAGCGGCTTCCACCGCAATTTCCGCCGCCAGGCCCACTGCCAGACCGGCCAGTGCATCCGCCGCCTCGGCACCTTTTCTGCGTCCCTCCGCCTTTAATTCCGCCTTCCGCTCCGCGGTACGGAACTCCCGGCCCATCTTTTCCTTGAGCTCCTCGTTGAGGATGTAAGGTTCCGCTCCCTCCAGCGCTTCCTCTTCCGGCGTACGCTCTTTCGGCTGCGTATTTATGCTGTAAAGCTCAGGATTTTGAATCCCCCCCTGCATCTGCTGCCGCATGGACGGGACGTCGGTCGCCGGGGAGTCGGGTTTTTGTGTGTCACTGCCAAACCACGCTGGCGGGGTGCCCGGGGCTGCGCTGGGAATGTCGGAGTAATCCGCGGCGGCGGTGGCGTAAAGCGGTTTATCATGCAGCGCTTTTCCATCACCCAGCGTAATCTGGCCGGTGCCTGCGGAATTCGCTCCCACGGCGGGGAGGGTGTAATCGGCGGAATTTGTGGAATTCACGAGATAATCAGGGATTCCCGCACCGCCGCCTGAGCCGCTGTAAGCGACACCGGTGTTATTCGCACCGCCTGCACCGCCGTTCATTCCGGTGCCCGCACCGCGGCTTTCTGTTCCGCCGCCGAGCATGACGCCGGAAGGCCGGCGCGAGGAGTTTCGCAGGGTTCGCGCGAGTCGGCTGTCGGCGTCAATATTAATGGGTGCGCCGCCTCCGCCGCCGGTGGAACGGAACGCCATGGCGCCGCTTTCGGAGTGGGTGCCGCCGGCCAGGCCGCTGAGTGTGGGGGCCGCGTGCGAAAGCTGCTCCTGAGAATTTCTCGCCATGGAGAGCACCGCCTGCATCTGCTGTTTCAGGGTTTCATCCACAGGTGGATATGCGATTTTCATCTGGCCATCCACCAGCTCGTAACCGTATTCGGTGTCCCAGGATTTCAGTGCCTCGCGGGACATGTAAAGAAACGGAATGCCTTCCGGGCGGACGATCATCAGCGGGTACGGCTCCTGAATTCCGCCTTCCGTTTCCTGAAAAACGCCGGTCTGCCGGAGATACTCGCGCTTCGCCATGAGCGTGGCCTCCAGCGGATTTCCGCGCGACAGGACGCCCTCGAAATCCCGCCGCGAGAGCTGAATGTTTTCGGGCATGAGGTACGCCCCGTCCTCCCGGCACTCGATATAAAGCGGATACCGCCGCGTTCCGCCCGGGCCCACATACGGCACCACGGCGTACGAGCCGTCACGCTCTTTCGCGTTACTTTCCGCAACCCGGATGCCTTCCTCGAGCTTCTCGATTTCCAGTTCCAGCTCCGAAATTTTCATTTTCAACTCGCGCGTGGACTCCGGATTTTCGGGCTTTTGCATTTCCATCGCCGCCGCGGAAAGCTGACGGGCCTCTTCCGAAAGCCGCTGCACTTCCGTCTGCGCGGCCGCAAGCGCCCCCCGCGATTCTTCGAGCGTCCGCCGCTGCGTTTCACGTGTGTCCTGAAGCATCTCCAGCCGCTGCTTTTCCTGCTCCATTCTTTCCCGCTGCGCCAGGAGCTCTTCTTCAGACGGCGCGAGAAGTGTTTCTTCAACGTGTTCTTCCGGAGTGAAAAAAATGTCCGGCAACTCAGGAATGTCCGGGCTGGAAACAGCCACAAGCTGCGTGTCTTCTGCCTCCGCGCCCTGCAACTGGGCCTGCCGCGCGATGAGCATCAAGAGTACGATCATCGCCCCCATGGTACATAACAGCACGGCCAGGAACGGAAACAGCGAGACGCCGCCGCCCTTATGACCCGCTCTGCGATGATGGTTCTGCTGGTAAGCCATGGAAGTGGGGTTAGGGGTTTGTGGATTGGGGTTTCGGGGAGGGATTAGGGGCTAGAGAACAGGGCCGGTGTCTGGCGAGGGTGCGGGAATTGCGACGCATGGTTTTTGCACACGGTGCTGGCCTTATCCCCTAACCTCCATCCCCTAATCCCTATTTTCACGCTGCGCGGCGGATGCCTCGCACTTCTTCCAGCCACTGGGTGAGCATTTTTGTTGCCGCGGAGAGTTCCGCGACGGTGCGCTCGAAGTTCTTGGCGCCTTGCAGCGTGGAGAGGTTATGCGTCAGTATTTCCTCCATTTCCGCGACCTGCTGCACCATTTTCGTGGCGTTCACCAGGGCCGTGCTGCCGGCTTCCATCTGATTCCCGGCGTGATAAAAAATCTCGCTGGATTTCGAAATGACTTCCACGTTTTTCGCCGTGTTTTCCACGTTCCGACGCACGGCCTCATGAATCAGCGACGACTGCTCGGCCGTGATTTTATGCATTTCCTTCACCGTGGCGATCTGGCCCGCGAGCTGTTTTTCCGCATTCTGCGTGAGCTGCGTTTCAAGCTGCGTGGCGACGGTGGTGCCGATTTCGATGGCCGCTTTTCCGGTGATGGATGCCACCTGCGCTGACACCTGGACGCCCAAATCCTCCCCGCCTTTCGCCAGCCCGCGCTGAAGCCCCTCCGCCACGGTCGCGCCGAGGGTTTCCAGCCGGCGGAACCATTCCAGTTCCACGTGCCGAAACGTTTCCTCCCAGCACGACGCCTGCGCGGCGGTCTGTTTCTGCATGCCCTCCAGCACCGTTTCACCCACGCGGCGAATGGCCTGCACCGCGCCCTCCATGGTGTTCGGAATGGGATCGAAACGTCCGGAAAGCTCGCGGTGAACCTGAAAATCCACGGTTGTCATCAGGCGGTTCTCGGCCTTTTCAACCAGATACTGCGTGAACATCAGCACCATGGAAAACGCCAGCGCGATGGCGGTGGTGTCAAACGCGACGCTCAGGCCCGCGATCATCTGCGGCAGCGTGGCGGCGGTGTCCGTCAGGTTTCCGCTCAAGGCGCCGATGGCCAGGGTGATGCCCATGACGGTGCCCAAAAAGCCGAGAATCGGGATGGCCCAGACCACCAGGCGGATGAGCGAATAACTCTGCGACATGCGTTCCGCATCCATGTCCGAGAGGTACTTCATTTCGTCTTCGACGCCGATGGCCGAGCGGTTTCGGGAGACGAAATCCAGCGTATTTTCCAGCCGTGAAATGAAATATCCATCCCGCACCGCGGCAGGCAGTTCACGTAATTTTTCCAGTAACAGGGCCGAGTCCTGCGGCGAAAACACGCCCGCGCCGCCATTCAAAAACCGCCGCTGCGCTCCCTTTAATCGCCCTGCCAGCCACCCGATCTGCCACCGGATGTTTTTCCATTTTAACAGCAGCGCCGCCATGCCGACGAAGAACAGGCCGACTTCCACGTATTCGATGGTCGAGCCTGCAAAATACCGCATCATGAATTCCGACTCGATTTTTCCGGAAAACAGCACAGCATAAAACGCGCCCGCCGCCGCCGCGCCCCACAAAAGCGGAGAACGGAAAAATCCCCCGAAAAAACTCCCGGATTCCGGGGCCGGCGGAGGATTATTCTTCCGGAAAAGCACTTCGTCACTGCCGCCGGATGAGGACGGACTCAGCGGCTCAGACAGTTTTTCAGACGCTGAAACGCCGTGCGCGTGAGCAAAAAGCGGGTCTTCCGGCAGCGGAAAACGCGGGGTCCCTGCGGGGGTTCGGTTACGATAATCGCTGGCTGTGGACACGGAGTCACCTTTCGTGAAAAAATCTTTGGGCACGGCATTTTCGGCCGCCTGCGAATATAACTTTTTAGCGTATACAAAAATCCGGGGAAAGTGTCAAGAGAAAAAATCGTCCTTTCCGTAAATGGCACTGGGGATGCCAGCCACATCAGGACGGGGTAAGCGGAGCGCTGCCCCGGTGAGGGAGTGGAGTTTTGCCCGCCAGTTTCACCATTTCAGGGAGATTTTTCAGTCTTTTTTCGAAAATTCTCTTTCCGCAGGTGGAAAAAACGTTTATAATATAATATGAATAGAATTCAGGAAGACGGATCGCGATTCGTTTTATTATTTTGATGGTGTGATAAATATTAAGGAGAAAAAATGCTTAACAGAAGACAGATGCTGAAAACTACGGTCGTCGCGGGGCTCTTTTTGCCGGGAATTTCCGGCTTGGCCCGTGGGGACGCGTCCCCGAATGAAAAACTGAACGTCGCGCATATCGGCCTGGGAGGGCAGGGCGGGCATCAGTTGGGCGGCCTGGCGAATCAGAATATCGTCGCGTTGTGCGACTGTGATGAGGCGCGGGCTGGGAATGCGTACGAGCGTTTTTCGGGCGCGAAAGCGTTCCGTGATTACCGGAAGATGTTTGACGAGATGGCGAATAATATTGACGCCGTGACGGTGAACACGCCGGACCACACGCATTTTCATCCGTCTTTCATCGCGCTTTCTCTGGACAAGCATCTTTATCTGGAAAAGCCCATGGCCCACTGCGTGAAGGAATGCCGGGTTCTGGCGGAGCTGGCGCGGGAGAAGAAGCGGGCCACGCAGCTGGGCATGCAGCGGCACGCGCTGACGGGCATGCACCGCACGGTGGAGGCGATTCAGGCCGGGGTGATCGGCGAGGTGACGGAAGTGTACACCTGGATCGGCGGAGACCGCGGCATGCCGGCCCTGCTGTCAAAATTCCCGGATGTCCCCGCGACACTTGACTGGGAGCTCTGGGTGGGCCCGGCGAAATTTCGGAAGTACACGCCCGAGCTGTGTCCGTATAACTGGCGTTTCTGGTGGGATTACGGTACTGGCGAAACCGGAAACTGGTGCTGTCATAATCTGGACATTCCGTTCTGGGCGCTGGACCTGACGTACCCGGAAACCGTCTCGGCCACCGGCCCGGAGGTGGACGCCGAGCGTACGTCGAAAAGCATGCACACCGTGTTTAGGTTCCCGGTCGTGGGAGACCGGAAAACGCTCACGCTGCACTGGTGCCACGGAACGCCGGAATTTGCGAAAAAGCAGGGATTTAAGCTGGGGAATAATCTTTTCGTCGGCACGAAAGGCATGCTGAGCTGCGATTTTACGTGGCATGAAGTGCACCTGAATGATAAGGACACGGAGTATAAAGCCCCGGAAAAAAGCATTCCGGACTCGCCCGGCTTTCATAAAGAATGGGTGGACGCGTGTAAGGGCGGCGCCCCGGCCACGTGTAATTTCGAGTACAGCGCGAAGATCGCGGAGCTGGGCCTGCTGGGGAACGCCGCGTACCGTGCGGGACTGAAAGACGCGGTGCGATGGAACTGGCAGGAAATGAAATCGCCGGACACCACGGCCATGGATGCGTTTAACTTCCCGGAATACCGTGAGGGGTGGCGGATGTAACGCCGCTTTTATCGGAGAAACTGGCCGCAAGAACAGCAGCCGGGAATGAAGCGTTAGCGCAGAGACCGGATGGAAACGGGGGAATGTTTGGCAATTCTAACCGGGCTTCCGGAAGTGGGAAGTGATTTTCCACTTTTTATCCGGTCATTGCGCTCCATTCCCGGCTGCTGTTTTTTTGGATACATATTTATAAAGGAAAACCCCATGAAACGCTCCATTTTTCTTTTACTTTTCACGGCTGTCATTCTGTTCACGCACGTCGCGCGGGCGGAAACGGGCGCTGTGCGGTTTTTGATCATCCCGGCGGCGGAGCGTGCGCGGCTTGCGGAAGCGAGGGACGTGCAGGAGATTCCGTCTCTGAATGCGGACGGAACGGTGAAGGACGAAAAAGGCCAACTGGCGGGGATTTTGACGCAGGGGGAGAATGCGGCCGGTGAGGAAATGGTGATTCGGGATGCCGGCAGTGATGCGTTTTCCATCTGCGAAAATGCGGATGAAGTCCTTCAGTACGTTTTCGGCCAGCGGGTGCATGAAAACGTTCCGGCGGGGGACGTGCGGCGGGTGCGGGGCGGGTATGTGCATCCGATAAAAGGGCTTCAGGGCGAAACGCTCACGGAGGACGCCCCGGCGGATCATTTCCACCATCACGGCCTGTTCTGGCACTTCCCGCACCTGGTGGTGGATGGCCGACATTACGATTTTTGGGAGAAAAATGACGTGCAGATTCGCTTCAAAAAACTGCTCTGGCGGCAGGACGGCCCGGTGGCGGCGGTGCTGGGCGTGGAGAATGAATGGATTTTGCAGAAGCCGGGCGAGGAACTTTCGGAAGAGGACGCGAATGTCGTGACGGAGCGGGTGTGGTTTACGGTGTTTCGGAAGGAGAGCGGAGAGCGGGCCGTGGACGTGGAGATTTTCTGGACGCCGAAACGGGAGATAGAACTTCGCGGGGCGGAGGGGAAAAGTTACGGCGGCATGACGCTGCGGTTTTCGGGCATCCCGGCCGAGGACGGCGTGGTGCGGCATGGGGCCGTCATGGCGGAGGGCGCGCAGCAGGCCATTCCTGCGGGGGAAATCCGGTTTCAGGACGGAAAGCCGTTTCCGGCGGACCTGCCGAATTGTCGGCTGGGGTGGGTGGACTATACCCGGCTTTTCCCCGGTGGCACGGAACGCAGCGGGGCCGCGCTGTTCGTGCCAAAAACGCACCCGGATTATCCGCCTTACTGGCTCGTGCGGGTGTACGGCGCCCAGTGCGTGGGGTACGCAGGCGTAACGGGCAAGAAATTCCCCGCCGCGGTACCTTTCGGCGGAACGTACCGGGTGTGGATTCACGCCGCGGAAAAAACGGTCGCGGAAATTGAGCAGGCGTATGAGGCGTATAATGAGGGAGTGAGGGAGTGAGCGAGTGAGCGAGTGGTTTTGGCGTTGAAACAGCAGCCGGGAATGGAGCGCAGCGCAATGACCGGATGAGAACCGCCGAATACTTTCCCGTTTCTGATCCGTTTGTTGCGCGTCACTGCGTTCCGCTCCATTCCCGGCTGCTGTTCTTGTGAAAAATAAAAAGAAGGGCGTCATCATGGCGGAAAAGAGGAAATGGAGTGCGTATGGCGCGGCGATCACCGTGCTGTTTTGGCTTTCGTGGCTGGCGTTTTGCACCGTGATGGTGGCGACGTGCCGGACGTTGGCAGTGACCGTGGAGCGGATTTTTTGGTTCAGCGCGGTGCTGCTGTGGTTTTTCCTGCTGGGAATTTTCGTCCGAAGAAATTCAGGCTGGGGAGTGCTTGTTTTGATTCTGCTGCCGGTGATTGGGGCGTTTTGGCCGGCTGTGATGATTGATCGGCTGTCGCCGGAGATTTCCTGTCTGCACGGAATGCATCAGGTGGGGGCATTTGATACATGGCAAAAGAACACGGGTGCGTCGGAGAAGTCGCTTTTTGCAAGTCCGGAGATTGAACGCTGGTTTTGGAGTTGTGCGTTATGTCGGCCGTTCGTGGCAGGGGACGAGTGCACGTATCATTTTCGGGTGGAGGTGCCGGTGGCGGGCGTTGAGGAGCGTTTTTGTGTGGTATCGCACGTGAAAATGGAGAAGCCGGCGGATGATTTTTCATGGGTGCTTTCTTATCAGCAGTGGAAGGAGCGGGTGAATGCCACGTTTTTCCAGACGCCGTTTGGTTTGCCGCTGATGGAGTGCCAGAATCGCACGGTACTGGTGGTCGACTTGTCTGGAAAGTATGTCGCGTCGCCGGGTCTGGAAGATGAAACGCAGTGGCAGCGGAATGAACGCATGGGACTTTACCCTCTGTCGGCGGCGGGCTTTGAGGCGTGTGTGGATGGGGCAGGGGATGCGGACACGTTTTATCAGGCGGTACGGAAAACGTCGAAAACGGAAACGTTGGCGTATGAACGTTATCGCCGGACGGCGGGGGGAATCTTGCGTGTGGCGCATGGTTTGCCCTGCGTTTTCCTGCTGCTGATCATCATTCGGATGTTTTGGTGGAAAAAACCGGCGGCGGAGGGGGCGGCATGACGGAAAAACGGGAAAACGGTGTGGGGTGTGCGCTGCCGGCGGTGTTCGGGCTGGCGGTGGTATGGGTGTGCCTGCTGGCAGCGGCGACTTGCGAAACACTGACCGCGGCAGGTGGGTACATGGTGGCGTTCACGCTGTTTCTGGCGTGGACATACGGGTTTGTGTGGATGCTGGCCCGGAAAAGCTGGGGGGCCGTGCTGTGGGTGATGACGCTGGGGCTGGCGGTGCTGACGTGCCTGCCGGACGGGCCGCAGATACGGATGCCGGTGTATGTGTACTGCCGGGTGAGGATGTATGATGATGCGGCGCGCTTGCGGGCGGCGGACGCGTATATAAAATCGCACCCGCGGCTGTCGGATGATGTTTTCTGGACGCTGGCGGATAACGGCGCGTGTCCGCAGCGTGGGCGGTTTCTGTCAGAGGGGCAGCGCGTGTTTCACGTGTGTGTGGATGTGCCGCGGGAGGATATTCGCGCGGCGTGTATGGTTGTGGCCCACGCCCGGCAGGAGAATCGGCGGGAGACGGTTTCGCTGGTGATGCCGTATGATGAATGGAAGGCGGCGGCGGATGGGTCGGCGTGGCGGACGCCGCTGGGGCTGCCGCTGGTGGAACGTTCGGAGCGCTCGGTGGCGGTGTTTTGGAAGGAAACGCCGGAGTCGCGGGAATATGGCCGGGCGTTTTCGGCGGCGGGCCTGATGGCGTGTGTGGAAAATGCGGTGGGGCCGGATGATTTTAAGGCGCGGGTGCTGGCCGTGGAGGCGGAGGAAACGCGGCAGCATGCGATTTACGCGTGGCGGCTGCGTGCGCTGTGGGGCGTGTCGCTGGCGGTGGCGTATGCGCTGTTTTTGCGGCTGGTGTGGTGCAGGTTTCGCGCGAAAAGTGGGCACGTGCCGGCGCTGGGGGAGGATGCGCGGTGGGTGTGCTGGAAAATCGGAACGGCTCGGCGGCTGCCGGGTATGGCGGAAAACGCGTGGCGGCGGCTGGGGTTTTTCGAGAAAACCGTGGCGGCGCTTTACTTTCCGGTCAGCATGGTAGTGTGCATGGGAATGCTGATCCTTCATCCGTCGCACGAGCAGGCATTCGGAATTATAATGCGGGTGACCCTCTGGACGCTCTGGGCGTCGCTGCTGGCCGTCTCCATGAAACGCGGGAAAGTCTCCGCCACCGCGATCTTACTGCTGATCGGCATCCTTTTCCTGCTTTGGGCGGAATTTAATTTCCGTGCCATGTGATTTTTCGGCAAATTTTGCGTAATCGGATGTTTTTTTGGGAATTTTCATGAATTTTCAAAGAAATTTCGCAATAATTTATAAAACGCAAAAGTCTTGGCGGGCGGAATCCGATGATATCTTTGTTGAGAAGTGGTTTCGCTGCCGTGGCGGCGATGTGCGAGACGGGATGAGCACTCTCCCGTGACAGTCAGGATATACCGAAATTACCACGATTCCGTTCCCAGGGGGGAATTTAGTCCGGTGAAGGCGTTTTGCCTCCCGGACTTTTTTTGTGGACGCGGGGGATGGACAATTGAGATGAAGAAGGGATAATGGACCCCAGCGGGCGGGATATTTTCCGCGACTTTTCCATTCCCCACATCCCACATCCTTTTCCCTCCCCATGACGCTTCAAGTCGGAAATCTCACGCTTCCCACTCCGGTGCTTCAGGCGCCGCTGGCGGGGTTTACGAATGACGCCTTTCGCAGGGTGCTGGCGAAGTTCGGCGGCGTGGGCCTGTATGTCACCGAAATGATGCACGCCCGCGGCCTGCTGGAAATGTCGGCCCGCCAGAAATCCCTCCACGCACGCCTGAACGGCATCCCCCGGCGAGAGAACGCCCCGCCATTTTTCCCGCCTTCCTCGTTCCCCATCTCCCATTCTCCATCCCTCATTCCCGCGCCGCTTGCGGTGCAGATCTGGGATAACGACGAAAATCGTCTCGCGGAAGTCACCGAAAAACTGCTGTCGGCATACGAAATCGCGCTCGTCGACCTGAATTTCGGCTGCCCGGAGCATGATGTCACGCAGAAGGCCCACGCGGGGGCCTGGCTTTTGCAGTCGCCGGAGAAAATCGAGAAAATCGTTCGGCACGTGGTGCACGCGGCGGGGGAAACGCCCGTGACGGCCAAAATCCGCCTCGGCTTTCGGCTTACCGATTACACCGCGCCGGAAGTGGTGCAGGCCGTGGAGGCGGCGGGCGCGGCGGCGGTGACGGTGCACGGTCGGACGGCGGAGCAGATGTACGCCGGCAGCGTGGACTGGGAGAAAATCGCGGATCTGAAACGGCTGTTGCGCTGCATTCCGCTGGTGGGGAACGGGAATATTACGTCGCCGGAAGAGGCCGGGCGGGTGATGTGGGAGTACGGCGTGGACGGCGTGATGATCGGGCGTGCCGCGCTTGCCGCCCCGTGGATTTTCCGCCAGAGTGCGGCGTTTCTGCGTGGTGAGCCGGAATCCGTCTGGCAGTGGAAGCCCACACTCGCCGAGCAAAAATCACTTCTTCTGGAGCATTTCGAATTGCTTCTCGCGCACAGCGCGCCGCCGGAAGCCGTCATCCAGATGCGGAAATTCGCCCCGCGTTACGGTGCTGGCCTCCCCCACGCCCGGCACTTCCGCACCCAACTGGCCACCATCACCACCCCCGCCGATTTCCGCCGCGTGGTGGGGGAATTCTTCACGCAGGCCGACGAAAACCGCTGAATTTACCTGCCTCCAAAAACAGCAGCCGGGAATGCATCGCATCGGAATGACCGGATCGAAGTGGGGAAATTCTCGGCAATTTTATCCGGTCTCTGCGCGTCACTTCGTTCTGCTACGCTCCCGGCTGTTGTTTTAAGAACGCTTGCGGCCGGTTTCTTTTTCGTTTATATTATATGAAATAGGAGGTGGATGATGAATATGCAATGGTTGGGTATTTTTGCGGTACTTCTGTTTTTCGCGTTTGTGGCGTGGCTGTTGTGGCTCTTCTGGGATATGTGGCGGTTGGAGATGAAATTGAAAAAAATAGTTCGGCAGCTTCTGGGGATTTCGAAAGACGGCAAGCTGGCAAGGCCTTTAGCCACCATTACGGACGAAGACCTGAATTATCTGATAGATTTTCCGCAGTTGGAAACGTTCGACATGTGGTACTGCGACGATGTGACAGACGCCGGGCTGGAGCATTTGAAGATACTGCCGAACTTGCGGACGCTCAAAATGCAGCTTCACCGGCCGGTGTCGGATGCGGGGTTGGCGGAGTTGAAGGAAATGCCGCAGTTGGAGGTCATTGATATTTGGAATGCCGGGCTGGTAACGGATGCGGGGCTGGCGTATTTGAAGGAAATGTCGCGGTTGAGGGTGCTGCACGTCAGCAGCAGTCATGTGACGGACGCCGGGCTGGCGTGGCTGAAATCAGCGTCGCATCTGGAGATATTGTATCTTGAAGAGTGCGAGCGGCTGACGGACGCGGCGCTGGAGCATATTGGAAAAGTGACATCGTTACAGAGTTTGTCATTCACCGGGTCGCAGATCACGGACGTCGGGCTGGCGCATCTGGCCCATTTAACGCGGCTGGAAAACCTGTGTTTTGCCGACAATCATCGCCTGACCGGAACCGGGTTGGCGTACCTCGCGGCGTTGCCGGAATTGCGGTCGCTGAGCCTCAATCATTGCAAGGGGATAACTGATGCCGGGATGGCGACATTGGGAACACTGACGCGGCTCGAGAAACTCCAAATGCCGGATGTTGCGGACGATATGCTCATGTACCTTGCTGGGCTGACGGCGCTGGAGGAGCTGCGTTTCGGATATTGCCACCACCTGACCGGCTCCGGCGTGCGACATTTACAGGGGCTGCCGCGGTTGGAAACGCTGGAGTTGTACCAGTGCTATCAACTGACCGACGCGGCGCTGGAACCCTTGGAAATCATGACCGGGCTGAAAAAAATCACCCTCTGGGGATGTGAGCTTCTGACCGACGAGGCGGCGGACGCGCTGCGGGAAGTGTTGCCGGGGTGTGAAATCTGGCGATAACGCGGAAAGACTTGTACGGTGCGTGATTTTGCGGTATACTAGAGTATCTATCCATTGCATTTACTCACAAGAACAGCAGCCGGGAATAGGGCGGAACGCAGTGCAGCGGAATGACCGGATAGAGCAGGAGAATGTTGGGCAATTTTAATCGGCCTTCTGGAAGTGGGCAGCGCGTTCCCATTTCGATCCGGTCATTGCGCTAGCGCTTCATTTCCGGCTGCTGTTCTTGCGGAACCATCCATTTGGTAACCGCTCGAAAGGCGATACGACCTGATATTTTATCCATCGGATTTCGACATCATGAGCGAAAATTCTCCCACCCCGAAAACGTTTAACCCGTATTACGAATGGCTGGGCATCCCGGAACAGCAGCTTCCGGCGACGCATTATCGGCTGTTGGGGCTGGAAAATTTCGAGACGAACCCGGCCGCGATCGCCAACGGGGCGGATCGGGCGATGGCGTTTGTGCGGACATTCCAAACCGGTAAGCATTCGGCCGAGTCGCAGCAGTTGCTCAACGAACTGGCGACGGCGCGGGTGTGTTTACTTAACGCGGATCAGAAGTCGGCTTACGACGAAACGCTTCGCCGGAAGCTGGCGATTCCGGATACCATCGCGCCGCCGTCGGCACCCCCGCCGTCACCTCCGCCGCTGCCGCGGGAATCGGCGTCGGATGATGTTCTGGAAGCGCTCATCGCCGACTTACAGGGCGAGCCGCCGCGGGGTTTTTCGGATGACGAGCCGCTTGATATGCCGTCGGGTACAGCGCCGGCGCCGCCGGTTTTCAAGGCGCGTCGGCCGGCCGCGGAGCCGCGTTTTTCGCATGCGGATACGTATGCGCTCAAGGAGCCGCCACCGCCGGAGCCGGAGCCGTTGCCGCCGTCGATGGTGGGGCGTCGGAAGATGATGGCGAATCTTTCGGCGATTGCGGTTCTCGGCGTATTGCTGCTGGTGGGATGGAATGCGTGGCGAAGCCACCAGGCGGCGTGTGCGCGGCAGGCCGAGGAGGCGTACGGGGTTGCGGTGCGGGGCAAGTCCGAGGGGCGTTATGACGTGGCACAGCAGGAAATTCAGCGGGCGATTTCGCTGGATCCGAAGTCGGCATATATCGAATTTTCCAGGACGCTGGCGTTGGAGGAAGCGGCCTTGCGGCAGGCGCGGCAGTCGCATGCGTCGGCCGTCGCGTTGCTTCGTGAGGCGCGTTATGCCGAGGCGCTGGGGCAGGCCGAGTTGGCGTTGGCGACGATTCCGGCCAGCGCGGGCGAGGCGTATGCCGAGATGCTCGAGACCCGGCAGCGGGCGCAGGAGTCGCTTCGGCAGAAGGAGATCCAGGATCGGCGCGAGGAAGCACGTCGGCAGCGGGAGGCCGAGACGCAGCGTTTGGCTCAGCAGCGCCGCCGGGAGGAAGAAGCGTTGCGGACGCAGGAGGATGCGCTTGAGGATGAGCAGCCGGGGCACCGGGAGACGCTTTCGGCGAATGCGGTGGCGGCGGCGCATCGGTCGGCCCTGGCCGAAATTCAGCAAAACGCACGCTTGGCCCGTGTGCTGAACCTCAGTTCCGACGGCCTGTGTGCCAAGCCCGCCGTGTCCGTCGCCCCGACCGATTTGCTCGAATTGGCTCGCCTCGCCAGGCTGGAAGAGCTCGATTTTTCCGGCACGCAGGTGTTTCACTCCGAGGTGCGCTTGCCCGTGATGCATCATGTCCGGGTGCTGAACCTCAGCGGATGCCCGACCATGCCCGACAGCGCCCTGAAAGTGCTGGAAAGCTTCCCGGCCCTGGAAGAGCTGAACCTCGCCGGCTGCGACCGCATCACCGCCTTCGGGATGGAGCAGATCAAAGGGCTGAGGAACCTCAGGAAGCTGGATTTGAGCCAGTGTAGCGGCGTGGGCAGCAAAGGCGTCGCCCACCTCGGCGGCCTCGTCCAGCTCGAGCGACTGAGCCTGGCCGACTGTCATCGCCTCACCGACGACTGCCTGATCGCCATCGGCGACCTGGCCAACCTCCGCGAGCTGAGCCTCAACGGGTGCACCAACATCACCGACAGCGGCATCGCCAAACTCAAAAATCTCACCCAGCTCGAAGACCTTTATCTCTTCAACACCAAACTCACGGGCCAGGGCCTGGTATACCTCAAAAACATGCGGAAGCTGGAGAATCTGAACCTCCGCCAGACGCAGGTCAACAATACGGGCTTGATTTATTTGAAAGACCTGCCGGAGCTCAAACGCGTCAACGCCCAGGGAACCCGCATCACGAAACAGGGGGCCGTGGCCCTGCGGCGGTTCCTGCCCCGCTGCGAAGTGTTTCCCTACTGATTCGGCCGCAAATGCTTGTAAAAAACGCCCAGCCGGGTATACTGGGGGGATGTCCTTTACGCAAAAAGTGCGGGGGCAGGAAACAGTAGCCGGGAATGGAGCGTTAGCGGAATGACCGGATGAAGTGGGGCAGGTGCGAGATGTAAACAGTTCACGATAAAACGAAAAATACACGTAAACAAAGGAATAAACCTCATGGATAAATCGAATTTCGATCGGCCGAGTCATACAAAGATTGTGGCGACGCTGGGGCCTGCGTCGTGGACGCTGGAGCGGATGCAGGAGCTGCTGGGGGCGGGTGTGGACGTGTTTCGGATTAACGCGGCCCATGGAAACACTGAGCAGTTCGGGCAGACGCTGGGGCTGGTGCGGCAGGCGTGTGAGGCGGTGCGGATGCCGGCGGCGGTGCTAATGGATTTGGGCGGGCCGAAGATTCGCCTGGGGACGCTGGTGGGGGATGAGCTGACGGTGAAGCTGGGCGACACGGTGCGGTTCGTGCCGGGGGCGGTTTCGCCGAGTGCGACGGAGCTGACGTGTACGTACGAGCCGCTGGTGCGGGAGCTGGAGCCGGGCGACCGCGTGATGCTGGCGGACGGGACGGTGGAGTTGGTGGTGCGGGCGAAGGCGGAGAACGGGACGGACTGGGCCCAGTGCGAGGTGATGGAGGGCGGCACGGTGCGCAGTCGGCAAGGCGTGAACCTCCCCGGCGTGAAGCTTTCCATCCCGGCGATGCTGGATGTGGATCGCACGAACGCGGCGTGGGCGGCCCGCAACGGAATTGATTTTCTCGGCCTGAGTTTCGTCCGGCACGCCAGCGAAATCGAAGATTTGCGCGGCATCATCCGCGAAAACGGTGGCACGACGCAGATCGTGGCGAAGATCGAGAAGCCCGAGGCGGTGGCGAATCTCGAGGAAATCGTGCGTGCGGCGGACGCGGTGATGGTGGCCCGCGGCGACCTGGGCGTGGAGACGGATATCGCGTACGTGCCCATGCTCCAGAAGGACATTATCCGCATGTGCCATAAGTACCGCAAGCCGGTGATCGTGGCGACGCAGATGCTGGAGAGCATGACGCATAACAATTTCCCCACGCGGGCGGAGGTGGCGGACGTGGCGAACGCGATTCTGGATGGGGCCGACGCGTGCATGCTCTCGGGCGAGACGGCCGTCGGCGATTTTCCGGTGGTGACAGTGAACATGATGCACCGCGTGGCACTGGGCACGGAGTCGAATCCCGGCGGGCGTATGACGTGCTGTGTGACGGCGGGGGAGACCGTGCCGGCAGCGGACCCGATCACCACGGCTTCGGCCCGCAGCGCCTGCGAGTTGGCGAAAGACGTCGGCGCGAAGTGCATCGTCGTCGTGACGCATTCCGGGAACACGGCGCGGTGTTTATCGCAGAATCGTCCGAATATTCCGATTCTCGGGCTGACGCATGAGCCGCAGACGCAGCGGCGGATGTGCCTGTACTGGGGCGTCGTGCCGGTGCTGCTGCCGGCGGAGATTCAGGAGCCGGAAGATATTCTGGCGTATGTGGTGGATGGGCTGAAGACGCGCCATTTGATCCAGGATGGCGACCGGCTGGTGCTGTTGGCCGGGACGAAAATCACGGATCAGCATAACGCGATCCTGGTGCAGGAAGTATAACAGAGGGCGCCGGGGGTTAAGGGCTTGGGGCTGATGATTTAGGGTTTGGCGTGGCGTCGAGGAGTTCGCTGTATTTTTGCATGTCCGCCGCCGCCTCGGCCTGATTGCCCATCGCCTCGTGTGTTTGGTTGCGAAAATAGTAAGGGTCGGGCCAGTCGGGCTTGAGGCGGATTGCCTCGTTGAGATCGGCCAGCGATTTGGCGTAGTCCTTAAGCATATAATGCGTGTACGCTCGGGCGGAGTATGCCTGGGCATCGTCTGAAACCAGGCGGATGATTTCGCCATAGTCCGCGCTGGCCTTGGCATATTCACCCTGCTTGCAGTAAATGTATGCCCGAGCGTAGTGATATGTCGTGTTATCGGTTTTAAGGCGAATCGCTTCGTTGCAATCGGCCAGTGCCTTCATCAGTTCGCATTGTTCGAGATAAACTCCGGCGCGATTGTAAATGGCGTCGGCATTTTCCGGCTGAAGGCGAATTATTTCGCTATAATCCGCCAGTGCTTTGACATAATCTCCCTGATGGGCGTAAGTGCACGCCCGACCATAGTGGAGGATGACATTTTCCGGTTCCAAGCGAATCCCCTCGTCGTAATCCGCCAGTGCTTTGGCGAGGTTATGCTTGTAAAAGTATAGCGTTCCACGGACGTAGTACCAGTAAGACCAGGCGGGGAAATCCCGAATAAGTTTCTCACAGTCGGCCAGCGACTTCTCCGACTCGCTCATGGTCAGGTACAGCATGGCGCGGTAGCATAATACCTCCCGCGAGTCCGGCTTGAGCTGCATGGCCTGATTGAGATCTACCAGCGATTCCTCAAACTTGCCGGTATTCATGTAAACCAGCCCGCGGAAAGCGTGATTGTCGGCGGATGTGGGCGCAATACGGATTGCTTCGTCGATATTGCTCAGCGCCGCTTCGTAATTTCGGTTGGCGAAATGAGACGCCGCGATTGCGAGGTAAGTGAAAGCGTCGTTGCGGTTTTCTTTCATTCGCTGTTCGATTTCCTCAACGGTGAGTGTGGAAAAACCTTCGCCGACGAAGATTGTCGGTATGGGTTCCAGGTTAGAAATTCCGGGCTCATCTTCCGCGAAAACCGCAGGTGGAAGGATGATGACACAAGCAAGGAATAGCGCGGCAGTGATTCGACTGGACATTTTTGAAGCTCCTGTAAAGATGGTGAAAGAAAACGTTCTGATTGTATTATAACGGGGGATTTTTCAAGAATCAAGTGGTGTGGAATGAATGGGTACGAAAACAGGGATTCTTGACGGAACGGATGGAACGTGATAGACTAAAAGGGTGGTATTTCATATTATATTATAGTCGAATGGCGGGGTGAAAAATGAACGCGGTGGTGCCGATTGCGGATTTTCAGTGCGGGCGTGGAGAGCGGCTGATGGTGATGGCGGGGCCATGCGTGATCGAGTCGCGGGAACAGGTGCGGCGGATCGCGGCGGAGCTGCTGGCGCAGACGGAAGGCGTGCCGGTGAATCTGGTGTTTAAGGCGTCTTTTGATAAGGCAAATCGCACCAGTGGGAGTTCGTTTCGCGGGGCGGGCGGAACGGCGCGGGACCGGATGGAGGCGGGCCTGGCGGTGCTGGCGGAGGTGGGGCGGGAGTTTGAGTTACCACTGGTGACGGACGTGCATGAGGCGTGGCAGGCAGACGCGGTGGCGGAAGTGTGTGACATTTTGCAGGTGCCGGCGTTTTTGGCCCGACAGACGGACCTGCTGGAGGCGGTGGCCGTGGCGGCTCGGAATCACCGGAATCATCACGGCGCGAGTCGTGCGGTGCATGTGAAAAAAGGGCAGTTCATGGCACCGGCGGATATGCGGAACGTGCTGAAAAAGTTGGGCGATTTCGGGGCGGAAAACGTAATGCTCTGTGAACGCGGGACGTTTTTCGGGTACGGCCGGCTGGTGAATGACATGACGGGGCTGGTGGTGATGCGGGAGATGGGGGTGCCGGTGGTTTTTGACGCCACGCACAGTGTGCAGGAGCCGGGGGGGCTGGGATGTGCCACGGGCGGGAATCGGCGGATGGTGCCGTACCTGGCGCGGGCGGCGGTGGCCGTGGGGGTGGATGCGTTGTTTCTGGAGACGCATTATGACCCGGAAAACGCGCTGAGTGACGGGCCGAATATGGTGCCGGTGAATGGGGTGGGGGATTTGCTGCGGGAACTGGTGAGGATTCATGAGCTAAAGCTCGGGGATGGGAAATAGGATGTGGGGGATGGGCTGGCGTCATGTTACGCCCTTCTCTCATCCCCTTATTTCCATACTCCATCCTCCATATCCCATCCCCTTTTAACCACTAAAAAAACGGAAAATCACATGAAACGCCTTTTCTTTTCGTTATTTTTTTGCGGCCTGTGTGTGCTGACGCTCTCGGGGTGTCCGAATTCCGGCGGTGGCGGCGGTGAATCCGGTGTGGGCGCGGATGCCGGGGGCGCGGCGAATGATGACCGTTGGCGGCAGCGCGTGCTGGAGACCACGCTGACGGGCTTACAGCGGCTGGCGGATGCGAAGAGTCCGGACGATTGCCGGCAGTCGGCCATTCAGGGTGTGGAGCAGTTAAACGCGTGGATTCAGGAGGAAAAAGCCCCGGCCGGGTGGAAAGTTGACCCGCTGGCGGAAAAGTGGGTCACGATTTTCGATGATCTGGAAGAGGTGTGCGGCCCGCTGGAGGATGTGATTCGGGCGCTGAAATATCCGGATAAATATCAGTTCGCCGGGGATGATCTGGTAGCGATTTCCGGGAAAATGCTTCGCGCGGCAGGGAAAATCACGCCGGACTTCCCGCCGGTGATGCAGCAGTTGAAGGTGTTTCTGGACGGGCAGTCGCGGTACATCTCGGCTGTGCTCGGGCGCGACATGAAGCTGAATTCGCAGGAAATGCAGCAGTTCGTGCAGATGATGGTCATGTCGGATCTGATGATGAAGCGGCTGGCGACCCTGGGCGGTTCCGGGCGGATGGCGTTCGCGTCCGGGAGAATTCAGGAGGACATGGATTTTCAGCATCCGCTGCGAAATACGCTGCTGATGGACACCGGCACGCTCATGGAGATGCTCATGCTGCGCGACGTTTCCTCCTGGGCACAGGGCACGCCCACGGCAGAGACACAGACGGGGAATCTGGAGAATGAGTCCGTGACGGACGTTACGGGCGTGCGGAATGAGGTGAAAATTTCGGCGGAACGGTTTACCCGTGCGGCGGCGATGTTTGACTGGTGCGTGACGAACATCGCGCTGGAAAAGAGTGAGGTACCGGAAGATTTTGCGCGCCTGGGTGTGCCGGCCACGCCGAAACTGCCGCGCGAGGTGCTACTGACGGGGCGCGGAACGGCGCTGGAGCGGGCGTGGGTGTTTATGCTGTTGGCCAGGCAGCAGGGACTGGCCGCGTTTCTGGTGAAGATCCCCGTGACGGAGATCGTGGCGGAGGAGATGACGGAAAACGCGGTGGAAGCCGTGTCGGAAGCGCCCTCAGAAACTCCGGCGGAAACGGTTTCTCCTCCGGCTGACGAAGAAAAGCCGGCCGAGGCGGCGTCTGGCGAAGAAAAGCTGGCGGAAGAGAAGCCCACGGAGGAAAAACCTGCCGAGGAAAAGCCAGCGGCCGTGAAGACGCGCGAGGTGAAGACGCACCGTTATCTCGTGGGAATTATCGCGCCGCCGGAGCTCATCTTTTTTGATCCGGAGCTGGGTCTGGTGGTGGCGGATGATACGCCGTGGACGGGTGAGGGGGAAGACTTTCGCCCAGAAATCGTCACCGGGATGCTAAAAGTCCGTGCAGAGACGCCGGGGAGTGAAATGCTGGAGCGTTTCTGGCAAAAAGCGGGGCTGGTGGTGAAGCTGGAGCCGGAGTTTTTTCGAAATTCCGTCGCGCTGATAGAAGGTTCGCCGCAGTATCTTTCGCTGCGAATGCATGTGCTCCAGCAGCAACTGACCGGGTATGATCGCGCGGCACTCACGACGGAACTGTGGATCATTGCGGATTATCTGCGGGAAAAGCATCTTGTTCAGAAAGAGAACATCCAGCTCTGGACGTACCCGTATGAGGTGGAGGTGTACCGGGCGCTGAACCTGGTCGAAACGCCGGACGGGATGATGTTATTCCAGACGGCGGAGGACGAATTCCGGTGGATGGAGCCGTTCATGCACAGCGTCCGGGGCGGGTACCCGCTGTGGCGAGGGCGGATGCTGCATCTAAAGGGCGTGCTGACGGGCCGGCTGAGCGCCACTGCTGCGTACCAACGTGCCCGGCTTTCGGAAGCCGACCTGAACACCCTGACGGTAAACGGCCGGGCCGTGAATGAGGAAATGAAGGCGGCGCTGCGGGACATCCGCGTGACGGCTAGTTTTTTCATGGGGAACATTTCGCTGGCACTGGGGAACGCCCAGGCGGCGGACGAATATTTTCAGGTGCACGTGCTGGGTGCCGCGAAGGCGGGAAATGCCTGGATTTCGCCCACCGATTATGCGCTGGGCCGGGTGCAGGAGCTCAACGAAAAGGCGGAGGCCGCCGTCGACTGGTACGAAAGCATCCCCGATAATCGGCAAGGCAAACTCCGCGCGGCCCTGCTGCGAAGAGAGGTGGAGACGCCGACTGAGTAATGGACGATATTTTCAGTGTTGCATTGTATCTCCATACGTCCCAAACCTGTTTGTTTTGCAGGAAAACAGCAGCCGGGAATGAAGCGGAATGCAATGACGCGCAATGACCGGATAGAAGTGGGAATATACTCGGCGGTGCTTATCCGGTCATTCCGCTTCGCTGCATTCCCGGCTGTTGTTTTTGGCGAAACATATACATGGAGACACACATGAATCACACCGACTGGAAAACGGAAGCGCAGCGCGTCGCGGCGGGTATTCGGCTGCGGGTGCTGGAGCACACGGTGAAACAGAACGGCGGATATCTGAGCCAGGCGTGTTCCTCGGCGGAGATTCTTGCCGCGCTTTACACGCACATCATGAACACCGCAAAAATCGAGGCGCCGATCATGCCGGGGCGTTTTCCGGGCGTGCCGCGTGCGGGGCGGGAGCTGCTGACCGGGGCGTGCTATAATGGGGCTGCGGGGCCGGAATACGACCGTTTTATTTTGTCGCCCGCCCAGTACGCGCTGGTGCTTTACGCCGCGCTGATCGAGACGGGGCGCATGGATGCCGCGGGCATGGCGGAGTATAATAAAGATGGCGGAATCGTGGAGATGATCGGGGCCGAGCATTCGCCGGGTATGGAAGTCACGACCGGCTCACTGGGGCAGGGCATTTCGCAGGCCGCGGGCATGGCGATGGCCCGCAAACGCCGCGGCGACACCGGCCGGGTGATCGTGTTCCTCTCCGACGGCGAGTGCCAATCCGGGCAGTTCTGGGAGGCCGTCCAGGCGATGGCGTTCCACCAACTCGACAACATGCTGCTGTTCGTCGACGTCAACGGCTATCAGTGCGACGGCGCCGTGGAATCCGTCATGGAGATGGACCCCTTCGACGACCGCCTGCGTGCTTTCGGCGCACACGTTCACACCATCGATGGCCATGATCTCGACGCGCTTTCACGTGCGGCGGAAGAAACGGCACCCGGCAAGCCGACGTTCGTCCTGTGCCATACCGACACATGCCGTGACATGGATATTTTGAAAAAACGCTATCCGAAATTCCATTACGTGCGATTCAAGGACGACGCCGAGCGCGAGGAATACCGGCAGGTGTATGCCGCAATGAGCCGCGAATGAAGCGCAACGCAACTTGCGGACAACTCCATGGTGTGTAAAAATATTCTGTGAAACATTTCATGCTGACAATGGATGTTGGCAAATATCATCAAATTCAGGAGAACGACAATGAATCAAATTTCGAAAACAATACGTTACACCGCTGTGCTGCTGGTACTGGCTTGCATGACGATTTCCGGCTGCGGCGGGGAAAAGCCCGAGTCCGTGGCTGTGAAATTTATGACGGCCGTCAATAGCGGTGACGTTGCGATGGCCAAAAAATACTCCACTGCCGAAGCTGGTGCCGCCGTGGAATTCATCTGCGGAATCGCGGCCATGGTTCCCGAGGAGCAGAAAACCGAAGCGAAAAAAGTCGTCTTTACTGTCTCGAAAGTGGATATGGAAGGAGACACCGCGACCGTTTATCTGGACGAAAAAGTGAGCGGCGACTCGGTCACGGTCCCCATGGTAAAAGAAAGCGGAAAGTGGAAGGCTGCCACGAAATAGGACGACTGACGCGAAATGCCACTGCCTACTCCCCCCTTATCCCAAACCCCTAACCCCAAACCCCACGCTTATGTTTTCAGGAATTGTCGAAGAATGCGCGAAGGTCGTGCGCATTGAAAAAGACCAGCAGAACGTCCATTTTACGCTGACGTGTTCGTTCGTCGGCGAGTTGAAAGTCGATCAGAGCATCTCGCACGACGGCGTGTGCCTGACCGTGGTGGCCCTGATGGCCGATACGTATACCGTCACGGCGATGAAGGAAACGCTTGACCGCACGAACCTCCGCACGTGGCAGGTCGGTAGCGACGTCAACGTCGAACGCAGCATGCTGATGAACGGCCGGCTGGACGGCCACATCGTGCAGGGGCATGTCGACATGACCGCGACGTGCACGCAGATTCGGGACGCCGACGGCAGTTGGTATTTTACGTTCCAGTACGCCTTCGACCGCGAGATGGCCCGCCGGGGGTATTTTGCCGTCGACAAGGGTTCCGTCACCGTCAACGGCGTGAGCCTCACGGTCTGTGAGCCCACCGACGACGCGTTCACCGTGGCGATCATCCCGTATACGTTCGAACACACGAACTTCCACGACTTCCGTGTGGGCAGCGTCGTGAACCTGGAATTCGACATCATCGGGAAATATTTGAGCCGGCTGATGCATTTTCAGTGAGGCAACCTTATGATGGAGAATTCCCCATGAACGATATGTTGCTTGACCTGCCGGATTCCGTGATGGTGAATCACGTCTTTTTGCCAAAAGAAGACACATTGCGTATTTTTCTTTCGCTTTGGACGGAGGAGGAAGCGTATGTCGAATTCAAGGAAACAATTGCGTTTTGCGTTTATTCGATGTACGACTGTATCGGAATGCGTGCCGCGAAACAAAATACGGAGTTTTTTCAGACATCGCTATGTCGCTATTTTGAGAAAACTCCTCAACAGCATGGGTTTCAGTGCTACGAATTTCTTGATTTGGACGGCCTGCCAGAGGTTTTAGTTGTGGCGAAAGGTTATGAATTCGTCAAAACGGGGAAAATTTCCAAACAATGATGTAGATTCTCCGGAACTTTCGCGCGACCGGTGCGTCCAACGGATATATAATGGTACGGATGGGGGAAATATGCCCTCATTCCCCATACCCAATCCCCTATTCCCCAATCCAGGAGACGTCCCATGAAAACGCGAATTTTATCATTTTTTGTCATTCTTTTCGCTGTCGGCGGTCTGCTTTTCGCCGACGACGTTCCGAAACCGGAAGAAGGTCTGAAGCCGGAAGCGGTGGCGGAGGAAGCCGTGAAGGACGAAACGGCGAAGGCGGATGAGCCGAAGCGGCAGGTCGAGGTGGTCTTTTTGCTGGACTCCACCGGCTCGATGGGCGGGCTGATTGAGGGCGCGAAACAGAAAATCTGGGCGATCGCGAATGAAATCATCTTGCAGGAGCCGCAGCCGGAAGTGAAAATCGGACTCTTGACCTACCGCGACCTGGGCGACGAGTACGTGACGAAGATGTTCGACCTGACGACGGACATCGACGCCATTTTCGGCCATCTGCAATCCTTCCAGGCCAATGGCGGCGGCGACACGCCCGAGTCGGTGAACCAGGCCCTGAACGAGGCCGTCACGAAAATGTCGTGGGCCGACAAGGAGAAAGACGTGTACCGCGTGGTTTTCCTCGTCGGCGACGCCCCGCCGCACATGGATTACCAGGACGACGTGAAATACCCCGAATCCTGCAAGCTGGCCCTGGAGCGGAACATTATCATCAACACCGTCCAGTGCGGAAATATCTCGGAATGCACGCCCATCTGGGAGGAAATCGCGAAGTCCAGCGAGGGTAACTTCTCGCGGATCATGCAAAGCGGCAACGTGGTCGTGGTTGAGTCGCCGTACGACGCCGAAATCGAGGGCCTGACGCGGGAGCTGAACGAAACCGTCATCTCGTACGGCAGCGTGAAACAGCAGGCGGAGGTGGCCGAGAAACTCAAGGTGGCGGAGAGTTCCCCGAAAGCGGCGAAAGCCGACCGGGCGTATTATAACGTCATGACCAAAGGCACCGCGGTAATGGGCGCCGGCGACCTGGTCGTGGACGGCAAGGAAAATAACGCCCTACTGGAAAAAACGGAAGAACTGCCAGAAATCATGCAGAAAATGACGCTCGAAGAACGCCAGAAGTATGTGCAGGAGCAGTCCGAGAAACGAGGAGAGATCAACAAAAAGCTGGGCGAACTGACGACGCAGCGCTCCGAATGGCTTGCAACGGAAGGCAAGAAGAAGCGGCTGGAAGTGGCTGCCGAGCGACGTGCGGGGGAGACTCGCGGACGTGCGGCTTATGCGGCCCCGATGGCGCCAGCGACGCCGATGGCTGCGGACATTGGGGGAGCCCATGCGCACGGTGGTTTGGGTGATGCCGCTGATGCTGACGCGGCAGCGGAAGTCGCCGCCCCGGCCGAAATGGATTCCTTCGACGAAACCGTCGCCGACACCATCCGCGAGCAGATGAACCGGGCGCCGAAAGAGTAACACAAGAGAATGATTCACAAGAACAACAGCCGGGAGCGTAAGCGACCGAATCACTGTAACGGCACCGGGAGATGGTGAATCGTTCAGCGATCCATCCCTCGCTCACGCTTCGGGTTGCTGTTTTTGTACTACCGCAGGGAGAATCCCATGTTCAAACCCATCTCATGCCTCGCGCTGCTGCTTTTTTCTCTGAGTCTTTCGCCGCTTTACGCGGAAACGGATGAGCTGGATTTCGACGAAACGCCTGCCCGGCGTGTAGAACGTGAGGAAACGCAAAAATTCCTGGATGCCGTGCCGCATGGCCTGGAAATCCCCGCCGACGTGCTGAAAACGCATGTCATCGACATGAAGACGTTCGAAATCGCCCGCTCCTTCGACGGCTATTTCCGCGACTACTGGCCGGACCTGGACATCGTGCTGACCGAGTCGGTGTATGAGATTTATTACGTCGACAGCGGCGAGACGCGAGAGCGGCCCAAGCGGGATTCGATGGTTTGGTGCCAGGGCCGCGACTACGACTACCGCACGGACCTGACGCTCTGGAACCGCACGACGGGCGAGAAAATCCGCACCGTCACCGGCGACAATGTTTATTCTCCAAGTTGGGACGACATCAAAACCGAGCTTCTCATTATTGACCGCAAAGCCATGCTGTTCAGCAAAAAAACGGAAACAACCACGGTCGTCGATCTGGTGACGGGCGAATCGGTCGGTACGATTCCCGGCTGGGTTTCCACGGCGAGAGGGGAGAGGCGGTTTCTCGTGGTCTTTGAGAGGGAGGATAAGAATATTTCCATTTACGATCCTCAGACGCTTAAGCCCCTTTGTACTGTCCCGACCGGCACGATGGAGTGGTGCGACGACCACTCGCGGTTCGTTGTTTTGGGAAAAGGTGTCGGAACAAACGTCGTGGTTTACGACCTGAAAACCGGCAAAAAGATCAACGTGTTCCACGGGGGATTCGACGCTGAGCTGAACCGTGACGGTACTCGGCTGCTGATTCGCCGCGCGATGGCGACGGATACGGACGAGCTCTCGCTGTGGAATGTCGACACAGGCGAAAAACTCTGGGAAATTCCCTTCGGCGGGAAAGGCGATTACACGTTTTGCTTTTCCGATGACGGGCGAATTGTCACGGGGGACTGTGACCTGGTTTTGCCATGCGGCTCCGACGATTACCCGCGGACTTACGTCTGGAATGCCAGAACCGGCAAGGAACTCGCGATGCCTTCGTATTTCTCGATGAAGGAGTACTTCGGCAAGGTAAACCGCATGATCGGCTCGGGCCCGTCGCTGCTCAATGCCACGACGGGTGAATGGATTACAGAGATTCGCGGCTGGCGCGTGACGGCGGTTTCGGAAGGCGAAAAACGTTTTGTGACATCGCGGGACAAAACGCTCTTCGTGTGGGATACCGAAACGGGGAAGCCGTTGGGGGAGATTAAAACCGAGGCGTATATCAGCCATCTGGACACTGTGGCATTCGACGCCGACGCAGCGCTGCTGCGGGTGACAAGGCCGAACGAGCGGGTGGACTCGCGTTTTGCGTTCTGGACGGATGTTTACGAAATCGCGACGGGGAAAGTCGTCCGCTGTGAGGAAACGCTGCCCGGCGACGACAGCCAGTTCAAGAACATCGTCTGGAAATTCGACGGGAGGAATACCGCTTTCTGGAACACCGACACCGAACAGGCATTTTTCGTCATCCGTCTCGTGCCCCCGGAACGAGGCGAGTATGGCCGGAACATCGTCGCGCCGATTCGCTTCACGCCCGACGGCGCCGCGATGATGTTTTCCAATCAGGTTTTGCCGTACTACGATGATTGATTCGCGGCGGCGCCCAACGAAAGGAGATTTGTCGCAAGAACAACAGCCGGGAGCGTAGCGCTAGCGGAGAGACCGGATGAAGTGGGGAAAAGCCCGGTGATTCTTTCCGGTCTCTCCGCGCCACTGCGTTCCGCTACGCTCCAGGCTGCTGTTTCCGCGGCGACATCTTTACGAACTGATCCGCACGCCGCGCTTCTGGCGGACGTAAAGGCGGTAGGAGTCGATCAGGTCGCGGACTTTTTCGTAATCGGTCATGCCGGGGATAGTGATTTCGATGTACGCGTCTTTGCCCGCGGCGGCGGCTTTGACCGGGTCGACATTTTCCGCCGGGATTTCGTCACGCAGCGCCGAACGCTTGATGCTGAGTTTGATGGTGCCCAGGCCGACGATGCGCTCCCAGAGGTTCCGCTTCAGGTTCACCTGGTCGATGTCAAACAACTCGACGTACATCGTGTTCTGCACGAGGAAGCCCCGCTCGTAGATGAAATTCTGCGGCGTGAGCTTATACACCGTGCACAGGCGGCGGACGAAAAGCGTGTATGCCAGCCAGAGCCAGTACGCGATCGGCACCAGCGCCAGCCCCCACCATAACCACTTCCCGAACGTGGCGTTGCCTGCGATGCAGATGCCCATATACACGGCAAGAAGAATCACCCCCCAGATACTTTCGTCCAGCAGGTCGCGCGGGCTATACCGCCATTCATACGTTTCCGTCGGCGCGGGCAGATCGGGCGTGGTGCGGGTTTCTTCGATTTTTTCGTTCAGTACGTTCATGGGTTTCTCCTGGAAAAAGATTGTATATAGACCGTTACAGTTCCATTTTACAAAAACGGAGGCGGATTACAAGCGGCGTTTCGCTTGCGGACGAAAAATTTCACCCCCCCGCCGCGTCTTTTTTTGGAATTTGGCGAAAAAGGGCGGGATAATCCGGAAATTCCTCTTTTCACAAAATGGAAAAAGAGTTAAACTAAACCGTGACGATTTATTTCTTTATGCGCTCTGTTTGACGGATAAGGTGTCTTTATGAAATGCCCAGTGTGCCAGCAGGATAATGACCGCGTTATCGACTCCCGGTCTTGCGACGATGGTTACGGTATTCGGCGCCGGCGGGTGTGCCAGTTCTGCGAGAAGCGTTTTACGACTTATGAGCGGATTGAGCGTTCGCCCGTGAAGGTGATTAAGCGGGACGGCTCGCGCGAGCCGTTCGACCGCGGGAAGCTCAAAAAGGGGCTGGAACAGGCCTGCTGGAAGCGGCCGGTGAGCGATTCGCAGTTGGAGCAGATCATCACGAAAGTGGAAATCGACCTGGAAAAAGCGGACGGCGAAGTCGAAAGCCAGCAGTTGGGCGAAATGCTCATGGCCGAATTGCGCGAGTTGGATCAGGTGGCGTTCGTGCGCTTCGCCAGCGTGTACCGCCAGTTCCAGGATGTGAAAGATTTCGTCGCGGAGCTGAAACCCATGCTGGGGAAGATGAAAAAATAGCCGCGGCGGCGCCGAGATCGCGGGGATACGAAAGCAACAGCCGGGAATGGAGCGCCAGCGCAATGACCGGATAGAAATGGCCGAATATTTCCCCAGTTCTATCCGGTCATTCCGCTACGCTTCATTCCCGGCTGCAGTTTCTTACGACGTCATTTCACGCCCGTGTAAAGTGTGGCGATTCCAAATGTCAGCGGGCGGAACGCGGTTTCACGTAGCCCGGCGGCCTCCATCATCGCGGTCAGTTCGGCGCCTTGGGGGAATTGCCCCACACTTTCGGGGAGGTAATGATACGCGGCGAACTGGTTACGGGCCAGCAGTTGGCCGACGCGCGGCAGGATGTGCCGGAAATAGAACGCGTAAAGCTGGCGAATCGGGAACCCTCGCGGCGTGGAAAATTCCAGCACCGCCACTTTCCCCCCCGGACGGCACACCCGCACCATCTCGGCCAGCCCCCGCTGCGTGTCCTCAATGTTCCGCAGCCCGAACGCCACGGTCACGTAATCGTAAGCGGCGTCCGGAAACGGCAGGTTCATCGCGTCCGCAAAACAGAACTGCACTTTCTCCTGGGCCCCGCATTTCGCGGCTTTTTTTCGCCCGATTTCCAACATTTCCTCGCAAAAGTCGCACCCCGTGACACGCACGTCGCGGCGGCGCCAGAAGTCCAGGGCCAGGTCGCCCGTGCCGGTGCAGATGTCCAGGATTTCCGCGTCTTTATCCGGTTTAAGTGTACGCACCACCTGTTGGCGCCACCGCCGGTCGATTCCGCAGGACAGCACGCGATTCAGGAAATCGTAGCGTGGGGCGATTTCGCCGAACATTTTTTGGATGCGTGAGGGGGTACGGTCGATCATGGGGATGGCGGGGTGGAATTTGGGGCCCGGGAGGAAAATTCGCCGGTCAATTCATCATAAAGGGCGCGGAGGAAATCGTCGGCCTGCTCGGGCGTCATGTTTTTATGATCATAACGCATGATGAGGCGAATTTGATTGCCGTAAGTCAGTGCGGAGAGGGACACGAGCGTTTTTTTACGGATTGGCGGCGCGGCGTCCACCTCCTCCAGAACGGCGCCGGGCACGCGGATGCGGCCTGTTTCGTCGCGCGGCAGAGGAACCGTTTCGAGAACTTTTCCCAGGTTGGACAGTACGCACGTCGCCTGGCATTTCCCCTGTTTCAGGTGCCAGGCCAGCCCACCCGGCAACCAGCGGCCCACCCACAAAAACAGGTGCAGCACATACTTCTGGCACGTCCGCTTGATCCACTGCGTTTCACGGTGAATGCCCTGCAAAAGCGCGTCGGCGTCTTCGCACTGCCCGGGCCGGCGGTCAAGAAAAACCATCGTCACGTGGTTCGCGGCGGGCATGTGCCGGTGCGTTTCGTCCCGCATATTCATAGGCATGGAAACGCGCAACCACGGCTGATCTTTCGCGTCCGTCCATCGCCGGCGCCACGCTGAAATCGTCCGAAACAGGACACCCAGCAGCAGATCGTTGACGGTCATTTGCCGCTTTTTGACGGCCGCGAACACCCGCCGGGTTTCGTCCGCGGAAAGCTCGAGCACACGCATCGCCGGGTACTCGCCCGCAGGTTCTTGCGGATCGCCTTTCCAGTCCGGGTTCAGCGGAGCAGGGCGGCGGAAAAGCTGGCGCATCGCAGTTCCGTTAAAATACCAGTGATACTTCAGGTATTCCCGGAAAGTCATCCCGGCAGAAATTCGCATGGGCAGCAGCGCCGCGTCCAGCTTTCGAGGATTCTCTTCCGGCACACGCCCTTCCGCCAGCGCCGCATACCGGCATAAAACGTCCCCCACGAACTGCATTTCGCCGATTCCGTCGGACACGCTGTGGTGAAATTGCATCAGCACCGCGCACCGGTCGGCTTCCTCCACGACATACACTTTCAGGCCCGTTTCTCGCTGCAGGTCGATCGGCTCCAGCACCGGATACGGCCGGTCGATGGGCCCGGCGACCCGGCGAAAAAACAGCGGCTGATCCACTTCCACCCACACGAAACGCCCACGCCCCGTAGGCCGCGCGATGCTGCGAAGCATGGGGTGCAGCCGAACCGTGTCCCGGATCGCGGCTTCCAGCAGGGAAACGTCCACGTGCCCGGAAAACCGCAGTCCGCGGAACGAATCCATCGGGTACGCCGGGGAATCGTCCAGCAGCATGTACTCCTCGAAAGCGGAAAACGGTCGTTCCATTAAAGTGCCTCGGCTTTCGCGCTGCTGTGTACCGCCGGGATGTAAATTTCCTGCAGGTCGGATTCGCGCAGGCCGAACTGCTCGCCGGTGGCGGACTCGGCGTACCGCACCACGTCCATGGCGGCGATGCCGTACTCGTTCATCAGATACCGCCGACTCGCGCCGTGGACGAAGGTGTCCATCAGCCCGATTCGCCGCAGCTTTTTGCCCAGCCCGGCCTCCGCCATCTCCTCGGCCAGGATCGTACCCAGGCCGCCGATGATGGAATGATTCTCCAGCGTGATGGCGCCGTAGCGCGACGCGGAAATCGCCTCAAGAATTTCCGGATGCCGGAACGGCTTGAGCGTGGAAATGTGGTAATGCTCGACGGAAACGCCTTTCACGGCCAGGGCTTTCACCGCGCGGACGGCTTCCTCGGTGCAGATGCCGGAAGAGAGCAGCACGAAGTCCGTGCCGTGGCTCAAAAGCCGTGCTCGCCCGAGCTGCATGGGCTCATCAGGGGCGAACAGCCGGGGGATTTCGCCGCGCAGCATGCGGATGTAGACCGGGCCGTCGACCGCCTCCATGACGTCAAGCACGCTTTCCACGTCCGTCGCGTCGCCGCACTCCAGCACTGTCATGTTGGGCAGGCTCCGCATGAGGGAGATGTCCTCGATTGCCTGGTGGGTCGCGCCGCCGGGGGTGGTGACGCCTGGCAGGAAGCCGAACATTTTCACGGGCAGATTCGAGTACGCCACGGACATCGCGATCTGATCGTAAGCCCGCCGGTAAATGAACACCGCGAACGTGTGCACCAGCGGCATGTACCCCTCCCGGGCCAGCCCGCCGGCGAAACTCAGCATGTTCTGCTCCGCGATACCCATGCTGAAAAAGCGGTCCGGGTACGCGTCCCGAAAACCGTCCGCCTCGCACGAACTGGTCAGGTCCGCCGACAGCACCACCGTCCGCGGCTTGTCCGCCGCCCAGCGAATGAGATTGTGATAATGAATTTTCGCTTGAATTTGCATGGGAGAGGATTGGGGTTTGTGGATTGTGGACGGAGAGGGCGTAAGGGAATGGCGAATAGGGTTCGTCTCTTGGAACATGCCCCATCCCCGGCAGGGTGCGCGGCTCGCTAGAGCACATCCAGAATCAATATAAACGGTAGGAAACAGCAGCCGGGAGCGGAGCGTTAGCGCAGAGACCGGATCGAAGTGGGAAAAATCCCGGATGATTCTATCCGGTCTCTTCGCGTCACTGCGTTCCGCTGTGCTCCTGGCTGCTGTTCTTGTGGCTGCATCGATTTTAGATGTGCCCTAGGCCCTACACCTTACACCTCTTTCGGCACGACGAACGGGGCACGCTCGGGGCGGGTCAGCAGGGCGTTGGCGGCGGCGTCGGGGAACTGTTCGGTTTCGCTGTCGATGCAGACTTTTTTGCCAAGCGTCCAGAGGATGGTTTTTTCCACGTCGAGCTTGCCGTTCCAGTTGGCCGAGAGGTTGGCGAGGGTTTCGTCGATGATCCGCTGCATGATCGCGTTGTCGCCCACGGCGCTGCGGCAGTCGGCCAGGCTCGCCGTTTCGCCCAGGCGGTAGGAAAGGTTGCCCAGATGACACACCGCGGCGGAATAATGACCTTCCGAGATCGGCGCGTTGAGCTTTTCGGGCGTGCCGTTGCGGACGCAGTCGAGGAAGTTGCCGTAGGGGCCACCGGGCTGGCGGGAGACGATTTCCACGTCGTCGCTCTTGACGGTGAAGCTGTCGCCCTGGTTCGGGTAAAAGCGATCGCCTTCGAAATAGCCGTCCTCGGTGACGAAATACGCCGTCTCGCGGGCCTGCCAGTCGCTGTCCTTCGCGGCATAGTTGCACGACTGGAAAATCAGCGGGATGCCGGCATAATCGTAAACGCCCAGCTGAATGTTCGGCGTTTGAGCGGCGTCGGTATAATTCGCGTCGGGCAGGTTGGCGAAACGCGAGCCGAACATGACGGCGCTGGTCGGGTGCTTCACGCCCGGGTCTTTCGCCGTCAGCGCGATGCGGCATAGATCGAAATAATGGACGCCGTTGTTGCCGATTTCGCCGTTGCCGAAGTTCCAGAACCAGTGCCAGTTGTAGGGCACGTAGTTGTCGTTGAAGGGCACCATCGCGGCGGGGCCCACCCAGAGGTTCCAGTCGATATTCGCCGGCGGGTCGCGGTCGGACGAGGGATTTCTCAGGCCGCGGGCACGGTTGGCGAATGCCTGAAGCGCCGTCGGCTTGCCGTACTTGCCGCTTGCCCACGCCGTCGCGCCACGCAGCCAACTGTTGTCGCTGCGGCGCTGCGTGCCGTGTTGAACGCACTTGCCGTACTTCTTCGCGGCCTCGGCCAATTGCCGCCCCTCGAACAAATTCTGCGAGCACGGCTTCTCGACATACACATGCTTCCCCGCCTGAATCGCCCAGATGCCCATCAGCGAATGCCAATGATTGCACGTCACCACCGAAACGGCATCCACATTCTTGTCCTCGAGCATCACGCGGGCGTCCTGGGCGGACTGGACGTCGGTCTCGAAGTTCTTCTTGATCTTGTCCTTCGCCGCGTCGGCCCGACTCACATCGGCATCCACCACCCACGCCAGCTCGCAGTGGGGCTGCTTGGCATACGTATCGATATGGCCGTTGCCCTGGCCACCACAGCCGATCACCGCCACGTGGACGCGATCATTGGCGCCGAAAGCGCGAGCCGGGACGGACATCGCCGATAACGCCACCCCGGAGGTGGCCAGCAGCGACGTATGACGGATAAATTGACGGCGGTTTATTTTTCGCATGATTCGGTGTCCCTGGGTAAAAGGAAAAAAGGAGGGAGTCCGGCGACGCCCGGCGGCTGCACAGCCCGTAAATGATATCCCTAATTATACCGCGCCGCCCCAAAAAACACAAGACGCCGAAGCCTTTTGTCGTGCACCGGCAGCTTTCACTGCACGCATGGAAGGCTGTGCCGCATTCTGGTATGGCACGTGTATTTTTTGATAAAAAATCACACGTCACACGAAAACAGCAGCCGGGAATGCAGCGGAATGACCGGATCGAGCGTCTACCAAATTTATGGCTTCGCAAACACAACAGCCGGGAGCGCAGCGGAACGCAGTGACGCAAAGAGACCGGATAGAATCGCAGGAATTTTTCCCACTTCGACCCGGTCTCTATACTAACGCTGCGCTCGCGGCTGCTGTTTCTTGCCGTGTATTGACCTCCACACAACAAATAAATCATCAAACGAATCGCGAAGGTGCGAAGAAAAGAGGAAGAATGCAATGGAAATTCATAAATTCCATATTTTCCCAGCTTTCTTTCTTTTGTTCTTCTCTTATCCTTTCGCGCTCTTCGCGCCTTCGCGATTCGTTTTCTAGAGCAGGAGGTTTGTTTGTTATGGGGACATCAGTAGCTGTTCTGACGACGTGTTTTCCCTGTTTTTCCTGTTTTGCCCAAACGACTGTAGAAATATCTTTTTGCGAAAAATATCCCGCCCCCGCTGGACAAAGTTTCGCGAGGGGATATAATGTTACTATCTTTTGAGGAGTGGCTCGGCCTCGGCCGTCCGCCCTTCGCCGAAAGAACGGATCGCGGGGTGGAGCAGCCCGGTAGCTCGCGAGGCTCATAACCTCGAGGCCGCAGGTTCAAATCCTGTCCCCGCAATCAAGCCCTTTTGTGTCTCGTCGCACGAGGGCTTTTTTATTGGCTCATCCGGCAAGTACGTACCTTTTTGCAGCGACTCGGAGAAGTATCCGCCGCAGCGGGGCGTATCCACTGACCGGGGAGCTGGTGGTATACTCCCGCCACTTTAAAATTCCGGTCACGTGGTTTTGTAAAGATGGAAATTTTCGGTCATGAGGGTGGTGTGTTCGGGGAGATATTTTTTGCGACAGCGGAAGAAATTTTTGCACGCGGATAAAAATTCGGCGTAGGTTTCGTGGTAGCGGTTGGCGAGGATTTTTTGCTTGAAAAACTTCCATAATCGCTCGATTAAATTCAGGTTCGGCGAGTACGGCGGCAGGAAGTGCAGGACGATTTTGGTGTCGGCGAGGCGGTCGCGAAGCCAGCCGCTGGTGTAGTACGATGCGTTGTCGAGGACGACGTGAATCGCCTCGGCATTCGGACGTTTGGCGGCGAGTTTTTTGAAGAGCCGAAGCGACGATTCAGCGTCGATGGTCTTCGCAAAATCGGTGACCGTTTCGAGCGTGTCGATGTCGATCGCACCATGAATATTCACCCGGCGCCGACTGCCGGTGGAGGGCAAATGTTTCTCGACGCCTCGCCGAATCCAGCCGTAAGAAGGCACGCTGTTTTGCTGCGGATGGCATGCGTCGGCGAAGTAAAGGTGATCGTTTTCACCCATGTTTTCACGGAGCGCAGCGTACATTTCAACGAACGCCGCCTGAGCTTCCTGGTCGAGTTTGCCGGGCACGTGCGTCGGTTTTTTGTAGACGAAGTCGAGTCGGTGCAAAAGTTTTTTCACGCCGGCAGACGAAAATTTTACGCCGTATTTTTTGGCGATGTGATGGCGAATCGCGTTGCTTTCGAGATAAATATTTTCGTCGAGATGCGTTGCCAACTCCGCCATTTGCGAATCACTCAGCGACGGCTTTTTGCCCTCGTAAAACATCGCCAACAAACCAGACGCGCCGCCCTCGCGATACTTTTCCGCCCACGCCCGCACCGTTTTTTCATCGACCAGCAACGCCTCCGCAACCGCCGCCACGCTCCATCCGCTGCCCAACAACACGACCGCCTTCACACGATCCGCCATCCGCCGATCCCGCAACGTTTTGTGCAACGTCCGCAACGCCGCGAGCTGCTTGTTCGTCAATTGAAAATTTTCCATAACCCTTTTTATTTCGACGCATTCCGCTAAAAAATTTAGCCCGTCTCAAAAAATCATCCAACAGGAATTTTAAAGTGGCGGGGGTATAGA
>JAVBLI010000024.1:0-50456 GCA_031553595.1 Thermoguttaceae bacterium
CTCCGTAAACGCTGCCTCCGCACCCTGCCGGAACTGCAACAATTCCTGCTCGCCTCCCCCCAACTTTTCACCCCCTGCGAGTGTTATAACTTTTTCACCCACGCCGGGTATGTGAGTGGATAAATTAGGGAAATGCTCTAACGCGAGGATGGCACGCCACTTGGAAGGAGGCGAGGCGTCGATGACGGCACGCGCTGTTTGCGGATTGACATACGCCCAGCGCTGGTGATTGATACTTTCGGCGTCTTGCGTAGCCACTGCGCAAAGTCATTCGCACGCTCAAACGTGATGGATTCCAACTCGCAATCATCGCCGAAGAACTTCACCATGTTTTGTTGAGGCTTTTCGTAAGTCATGCGTGTGCCGTGGGTTATGTTCGCCTGATGCGCGAGATGCGACACGAACAATTCCCGCAGCGTGTGCTTCTGCGGCAACGCTTCTACCAGCGTCCACTGGGCCAAACGCTCATACAACTTCGGACTGCTTTCCATGAGCTTCGCCGTCCACAGCGACAACTCCGGCGGCATGTCCCCCGTCTTACTCGCCGCAATGAGGGCCTCAATCTTCTCACCGACTCTCTGTGCCTCACGCTTATTCGTGAAGCCGTAAATCTTCTCCTGTTTGCCGTTTACGTAGACGCGAACGGTATACGTGTTCTTTCGTTTCGATACACTTGCCATGATAAAATACTCCATGTTTTAAAAGAAAAATTGAGTGTGACGCATAGTGTGTCACACGGGTTATGATGATCTGTTACTATCTGTTATTATACTATAAATCATTGAAAACACATAACTTACAGCGAGGATTCGAACCGCCATGCATGATGCTTCGATACACTTGCTGAAACGTTTTGTGTCGTGCAGAAAGGTGGATAAGGCGTGTGAGAAAATGGTTGAAGAAGGTTTTACGGATGGGTGAAAGAGAATGAGAGCATCAAGCAAAACATCCGTCTATGCCGTCGAAGGTTGATGGTATGGCACAGGTGGCAGGGGTGGTAGGGGTTTTTCTATTCTCTTCTTCTCTAAGAGAGATTAAAAAAGCCCTGCCACCCCTGCCTCTGTGTGGAGCGGGTGCCTCGTAAGTCATTTGGTGATGTGCCCTGTGTAAGCAACCGGAGGCGTTCTGAGGGGCATGGAAGAGCAGGAGAGACACATGATTCTGTCGCGGATGAGGTGGCAGCAAAGGCTCACTGAGACGTTCTGTTGGAGAGTTACGGGAGACGCATTCAGCGAGAGCCCTCCATGAAAAAACGGGTGTGACGAAACGCTCGTCTTGCCCGTTGATGATTGGCATGGGAAGCCGACAACGAAGCAAAACGCATCCTCGTCGAATGGCTTTACGACGCCGACTGGTCGAAAATTCCCGAAATGCAATCCTTCGCCGCGACGCTCCGCACGCACTGGTTCGAAATCCTCAACTACCACACCTGCCCGATAACCACCGGCCCGCTGGAAGGCTTCAACAACAAAATCAAAATCCTCAAACGTCAAGCCTACGGCTTCAGCGACCTCGAATACTTCAAACTCAAAATCCTCGGTCTTCACCAGGCCAGGTACGAACTTGTCGGATGAACCATAAAGAATGTGAACGGCATGCCAAGTCTTCGAAACAAAACCCCCGAACAGCGGTCCGGTTCATTGTGTCGTTCGGGCGGTACGCAGCTTCCGCCGAAAAATCAGCAAAACAACAAACACCATCGGCAAGGCGACCTGACTGGAATTCATGACAAGACCCGGCTTCTGTTTCTTCAAGACTCTCGCCGGTGGAACATCCCGGCGACAAGTACATAAAACAGCGGCACGAAAAAGATCGCCAGAAACGTCGCCGCCAACGTCCCGCCGACCACGCTCGTTCCCAGCGAAAGCTGGCTCATCCGGCTCGCCCCGTGCGAGAACATCATTGGCAGCACGCCGAGAACGAACGCCATAGACGTCATGATGATCGGCCGCAGTCGCATTCGGGCGGCGGTCATCGCCGCTTCGAACAGCGATTTCCCTTCTTTTTCGTACAAACTCTTCGCGAACTCGACGATCAAAATCGCGTTCTTCGACGAGAGCCCCATCACGGTAAGCATTCCGACCTGGAAGTAGACGTTGTTCTCCAGCCCCAGCGCGAGTGTCGCACCGATCGCCCCGAAGACACCGAACGGAACGACGAGCATCACGGCGGCGGGAACCGACCAACTCTCGTACAGCGCGGCCAAACAGAGGAACACGATGAGTAGCGACGTTCCGTATAAAAACATCGCCTGATTTCCCGACCGCCGCTCCTCGTAGGAAAGACCCGCGTAGGTCAGACCGATTCCCGGCGGCAATTTCGGAACGAGTTCGGCGAGCGTGTTCATCGCGTCTCCCGAACTGACGCCCGGCGCCGGAAATCCGATGACCTCCAAACCGTTGAAGCCGTTGAATCGCGAGAGCTTCGGCGCGCCAGATATCCACTCCCCGGACGAAAACGCCGAGAAGGGAACCATGTTGCCGTTCGAGTTCCGGACATACCATTTGTCGAGGTCTTCCGGCGAGAGTCGGGAACCGGCGTTTCCTTGCACGTAAACCCGCTTGACGCGGCCCCGGTCGATGAAATCGTTCACGTAGGCCGAGCCCCAGGCGATCGACATCGTACCGTTCACCTCGGAGAGATTCGCCGCGAACATCCGGGCTTTTTCCTCGTCGAACGTGATCCGGTACTGCGGCTCGTCCGGCAGACTGAACGGCATGGCGAACGCGAATTTCCCACTTTCGACCGCCAAACCGATCAGTTGGTTCTGGGCTTCGACCAATTGATCGTGTCCGATCGCGGCGCGGTCCAGGAGATAGAAGTCGACGCCCGAGGAGACTCCCAACTCGGAAATCGACGGCGGAATATCTGCCGTAACCTGCGCCTCCGTGATGGTCGCGACGAATTCCTTCGTGCGTTCGTAAACGCTGAAAAGGTCCGTCCCCGGTTTGGTCCGCTCTTCGAAGGGCTTGAACGCGACGAACAGGATTCCGGCATTCTGCGAGGCTCCCGCGAAGCTGAAACCGCCGATCCCCATGACGCCCTCGATAGCGTCCGCCTCGGTCGCGAGCAGGTGTTCGCTGACCCGGGCGACGATTTTGCTCGTCCGCTCCATTGAGGCGTTTTGCGGAAGCTGGACGCTGACGAACATGATCCCCTGGTCTTCGGAAGGAATGAACCCCGTCGGCAATTTCGGATACAGATAAACGATCACCGCGACGAATCCGGCGAACAGGGCGAGGAATCGAACGCTCCGCTTCAAAATGAACCCGACCGTCCCGGTGTACCGGTCCACGGTGAACGAAAACGCGGCGTTGAACCATCGGAAGAAAAAAAACGCTTTCCGGTGTTCTTTCGCCGGCGTGAGGATCGTGGCGCAAAGCGGCGGCGTGAACACGAGCGCGACGATCACCGAGAGCGTCATCGCGGCGATGATCGTAACGGAAAATTGCCGATAGATCACGCCGGTCGAACCGCCGAAAAACGCCATCGGAAAGAACACCGCGCTGAGCACCAGCCCGATGCCGACCAGCGCGTCTTGAATCTGTTTCATCGATTTGCGCGTCGCTTCCTTCGGCGAAAGCCCCTCTTCTTCCATGATCCGCTCGACGTTTTCGACGACGACGATCGCGTCGTCGACCAGCAGCCCGATGGCCAGTACCATCGCGAACATTGTAATCACGTTGACGGTGAATCCGAACGCGAAGAGCACCGCGAAGGTTCCCAACAGCACGACGGGAACGGCGAGCATCGGAATGAGCGTGATCCGAAATCGTTGCAGAAAAATCCACATCACGAGAAAAACGAGCACGATCGCTTCCAGCAGCGTTTCGATGACCGACCAAATCGACTCGCGGACGATCGGAGCCATCTCGCTGACGAACGCGATTTTCGCTCCTCTGGGAAGATGGGGGCGAAGCTCTTCGATCGCGGCGTTGACCGCTTTATTAACGTCAAGAACGTTTGCTCCGGAAGCGAGACGCAATCCCATCGCGGCGGACGGGTGTCCGTTGTATCGCGACGTAAAATCGTACCGCTCGCTGCCGAGTTCGACTTCGCCGACCTCTTTCAACCGAACCTGGGAGCCGTCGGTATCGACTTTGATCAGGATTTCCTCGAACTGTTCCACCGTCGTGAATCGGCTCTTCGCGATGACGGTCGCGCTGATTTGGACTTTGTCCGTCGTCGGCAGCGCGGCGAGTTTGCCGGAGGAAACTTGCACGTTCTGGGACTGGATCGCCTCGACGACGTCTTGCGGGATGAGATTGAAGCTGTGCAATTTCTCCGGGTCGAGCCAGATTCTCATACTGTATGGAAAAGCCCAAACTTCGACCATCCCGACCCCTTCGACGCGCGTGAGCGTGTCTTTGAGGTTCGAGGACATGTAGTCGGCGAGGTCCGCTTCGGAGAGCGTTCCGTCGTCGCAGTAAAAGACGATGATGACAAAGGAGTTCGCCTGCGATTTCGAGACGGAAAGTCCTTGCGACTGAACTTCCGGCGGGAGCATCGGCGTCGCGAGTTGCAGTTTGTTCTGAACCTGAACCTGTGCGGTGTCTGGATTCGTTCCCTGTTCGAAGACGACCTGGAGGGAGAATCCGCCGTCGGCGGTGCTGGAGGAGGTCATGTAGCGAAAACCGTCGAGTCCGTTCATCTGCTGCTCGATGATCTGGACGACGCTGTCCTGCACGGTCTGCGCTGACGCGCCGGGATACATCCCGGCGACGGCGATGGTCGGCGGCGCGACCTCGGGATATTGCGTGACGGGAAGCCTCGTGATCGCGCCAACGCCGGCGAGCATGATCAGGATCGCGACGACCCAGGCGAAAATCGGACGTTCAATGAAAAATTCGGACATGATGGATTTTCATGGTAAATATAAACAACACCAGCCCCAAGCGTCAGCGCGGGGTAATGCGGGGTATAAGGATGGTCAAATCACTCTTGCATGATCACGAGTCAAATCACCCCGGGCTGACGTTCGAGGTTGGTGTTGGTGCGAAATCTAACTCCATCGCGCTTTCCGTCGCGGTAACGGTGACATCCGGGGCGATGAATTGGAGTCCCTCGATTACGACACGGTCGCCGTTTTCGAGACCGGAATCCACCAGCCAGGCGTTGCCCAGCGTGCAATTCACTTTGACGTTCCGCGTCGAAACCCTGTTTCCTTCGCAGACCACCCAGACATACGGGTTCCCCTTCATGTCGCGCAGAAGTCCCTGCTGCGGAATCAGCTTGCCATCCTGGCGAAGTCCGATCTCGACCGCCGTGCGGACCGACATTCCGGGAAGCAGCACCCTGCCGGGATTCGGAAACTCGGCGCGAAGCGTAACCGTTCCCGTGTCCTGCCGCACCTGATTGTCGAGAAACGTGATCTTGCCGGGATGCGGATATCGGCTCCCGTCCTCCAGCGTCAGGGTGACCGTCGCGCCCTGCCAAAATGCGTGGCGGTCTTCTGTTTCGTTGGCCGGTTCGCCCATCCGAAGCAGTTGCTTCACGGCGGGATTCAGGTCGACGTAAATTGGATCAAGCTGTTGGATCACGGCCAATTCCTGCCCCTGTCCGTTCGTGACGAGGGCGCCTACGGTGATCATGGAACGCCCGATTTTTCCGCTTAACGGCGCCTTGACCCGGCAATAATTCAATTCAAGACGCGACAATTCAACGTCGGCCTTCGCCTGCTCCAGGGCATAGAGAAGGTCTTCGTAGTCCTGCTCGCTCATGGCCCGGCTATCCTTGAGTTTTTCCGCACGTTTCAAGGCCTGCTCCATGTTGTTCTGTTGAGCCATGGCCTTGGCGTAATGCGCCTGATAGACCGCGTCGTCGATTTCGTAAAGCGATTGGCCTTCCTTGACGAGGGAGCCTTCCTCGAACAGCCGCTTGAGGACGATGCCGTTGACCTGGGGACGGACTTCCGCGACGTTGAATGCAGCGGTACGGCCCGGCAGCTCCCGAATCAACGGGACGACCTCGCTTTTGACCGTGTAAACCTCGACCTTCGGCAGCGAAGGCAAAGCATGGGAACCGTCCGCTGTCTGCGGCTCGCAACCGGAAAGCGGGATCAGGAAAAGAAACAGAAGAAAGATAATTGGGATGCGGTTCATCATAATATTAGCGAGGTGATAGGGGTTTGTGTATCGTGGATAAATAATATCGCCCCAAGCGTCAGCGCGAGGCTAAAGGTCATATGTCTGTTGAATTAAATAATCAATGATAGCTTCGTGCTGGGCCGAGGGGATGGAGACCAGGCCGGTGCATTCTTCCATCCAGAGTCCGTCGGCGGCGAACAGGAGCATCTGCGACTTCAGCGACGGATGCGCTTCGCCGTGTTTTTCGACGATGTCCTGATACCAGTCGCAGCAAATCTTGTGCAGTTCTTCGTCGTAGCTCATCTCCAGAGCGAAGGCTTTGAACAACTTCGCGGCCTCCCTATACTTCAGCGGCGTGTGAAACGAACGGATATAGGCCCGAATGAACCGGCCTCGCGGCTGCGGGTCGGCGGCGACGTACTCGTCGATGAATCGGGCATACTCGGCGAGGATTTCCCGATTCAGTCCTAAAATCAGAGCATGCTTCGACGCAAAATGGTGAATCAGCCCCCCTTTGCTGACCCCGGCCCGTTGCGCGACCGCATCAAGCGTCAGGCCGCTGAGCCCCTTCTCGATGATGATCTCGGCCGTCGCATCCATCAACCCCGCTCGAACCGCCTCGGGCTGCTTTTTCTTTTGGTAGTTTTTATTCATAACTATAAAACCGACTGGTCGGTAATGTTAGATTGCTAGAAAATACGCTTGACTGTGTGTAATGATACCACCCAGTCGGTTTTTTGTCAAGAGGGGGAGAGATTTTTTTCACTAGACCGTTTCATTCCTACCGGCCCCAGACGTCAGCGCGGGGTGATACTGCGTTTGTGGCGGATCAAACGCTTGGGGCTAATACGAATCCGTCAGACGTTCAATTCGCCTTACAGATAAAGGGCGGCGTGACCGGCGATAATGACGTGGTCCCCGGCACTCCGGCAATACAGGGTTCCGCCGCGATTTTTTGCATCATGGCGGCGTCAATCCATTTCTCCAACAGGCAAACGCCCGCCGGATTGCCGGAAAACGGTTTTTCAGTAAAGGTGTCGATAAAGTATTTCATGGGAGAGAAACAGGGTGATAATTGGTTGGTATTACCCCCAACATAACGATTAGCCCGGCTTCCAGCGCTGTCGAGTTACGCCGACATGGTGGAAACACCGTAAATTGCGGCATCAGACGGATGTCGTCGAAGCTCGCAGATTCGTCGCACGGTGTCGAACGTTATGCGAAGGCCAGTAGACAATCGACTGATGGCTGTATCGCTTCCTGGCAGTCATTTGATCGCGTAGAACCCGGCTTGCGGTTCCTGTTATTAAAACGCAGCGAAAACCTTGACGATACACGTGACGAGTCAGTTCGGCTTGCCGCTGCACTCGCCGTAAGTGCCGATTTGTTTGTGGGTTACGCGCTGAAGGATCAGCTCATTGATCTCTGGGAAGCCGTGTGAGACTTCTCGTGGTGTGTGACAGACGCAGGGGCGCGCTGTCAGGTAGATGGTACGGCCGGGGTGGCAGGGGTAACTGTATTCTCTTCTTCTCTTTAAGAGAGTTAGAAAAGCCCTGCCATCCCTGTCAGGTCTGCCCCAGCGTGAGGCGGATGCCTCGTCGGTTGCCTATTCGGGGTGCTCGTTCAGACGAGCGTCTTCACGGACTTTGATACCCATGAGGCACATCTTTCTTCCGTCCCGCGTGGAGTGTCGCTTTTTGTCCACGCGCATGTATCGCATGATTTCCGGGATGACGATTCCGCTGTCCGTAAAATCACAACCGTTTTCCGTGCAGTAGTGTCGATAGAAATTGTAGACAACTTGCGTAGAGATATACGCATTAGGGGCATCCGCGCGCGAAGAACTCATCACAGAGAAGCTCCCACGGTCGGTTTGACCGAATGGACTCTGCCTTGACCGCCTTCGCGGATTCGGACTCAGGAAACGTTGGCGAGTCGAGGACGCGCAGCATAGCATAGCCCTTCAGCGCCCAGTTGAAAATGCCTGACACTTTCATCTCCAGCGAGTTGGGCAGTGAGGTGTCTTGTGCGGCTGTTCCGCGAATGATATTCGGGAAGGAGATGATGCGCATTCGGTCCGAGATCGCGAGGCTGCGGTCTGCGAACCGTGGCAGTGTGTTGCAGCCGAATACCGGTATGGCTGTCATGTAGCGCTGCCGGATACCCACATACTTCTTCTCGACAGAGATTTTCTCGCCACATGTGCCGGATTTCAAAATGGCTTCGCCGCGTGCCATATTGTTGCCGCAGATGACTTCCATGTCGTGAACGAGGTTCAGCCGCTTCTCCGTCAACGGATAGTTCTGAAACCGCTCGTGGAACTGCGCCAATGAAAGAGTGCAGGTGTTGCCAGCACTGAGCTTTGCGAGAATGTTCAGCGTCGTGGACTTGCCCGTACCCGCTTCGCCATGGACGACGAAGAACGTATTGCAAGCGCGGTCGTAAGTCATTGTCAGGCCGAACATCATTCGCAATGTCAGCGCATCCTAGGGGCAAACTTCCGTAACGAACTGTTCCCACCGTGGGCAGGTTGATGTCGAGTCGAAATCACACGGAACGATACCGGGCGTGAACAGCCGCGAAGTCGCTTCCTGGATCGCCGCATCGGGAATCGGATTCCCTCGATGCAAGGACTCCCCCACGCCGGGAACATGGATATGGCGTGAGTAGGTTGCGATCCATCCGTCGACGGGACAGGCAGTCATGCGTCCATTGGCAACTCTCAAAAAGGCCGAAGGGTCGCGTTGATAATCCGGAGTCGGCGGTATCTCCAGAATCGCCTTGACACAGGTTTTTACATTCTGAACACGACCTAATATCTTCTTCGTCGTCATCGAGATTTCAATCCCTCAACCAACCCTAATTTCATGTGTTATCGTTGGTCCTGGAGCAAAAAACGCGGTTCCTCCGGCAACTGCGTACGTCGCGGCTTGCGATTCCTCGGGCAAGATGGAACATCGTATCTCGCTTCGTTTTTGTCTCGCACAAAGGCACGAAGGCACAAAGAAATTTCACAAGATAACGACCGTTCCCCCGCGGCACGGCGAATTTTATTAAAAAAACATTGCATGTCAAAATGCGACCGCTGCCGGTGACGATGCTTCGTGTCTTCGTGCCTTTGTGCGAGATGAAAAGCTGCTTATAACGGCATGCCATTCCAATGAACATCTTTCTTTCAAAATATTTGCTGAAATATTTGAGCATACCCAGGCAAGTGGCAGGCCCCCGGTGATTCTATCCGGTCTCGACGCGTCACTGTGCTCCGCTGCGCTGCCGGCTGCTATTCTCGTGGCGGCATCATTTTTGGGTGTGCTCTAAACGGGCTGTCCGTTCCGCAAAATTTATCACCAAACCTCACCCCCCCCATCCCTGGCACTCCATCCCCGCCGTGTCACTCCCGGCTCAGTCCCTGAAAAACCATTTCCCAATCCGATTTGTCACCAAAACAGTTCCTTCGTGTCATATTTTTCCAGCATCGGCGTCAATTCGTCACGATTTTGAATCATTTTCAGCCGGGGGATCAGCAGATGGAAGAATAGCGGCGTGCCGGTTTTGGCGTGAGTCACCATATTCGCGGCGATGATGGGGAAACGCAAGACGCTGGTGCCCTCCCACGGAACGAAGGCCACACGCCGAAAAATGGACGGCGGGTAATGGATGCCGGTTTCGTCGATGGCCATGGGGTACTGCTTTTTCGTTTGCTTCACTGTAAAACAGGTTGCCGCGAGAAAGAAAAGCAAAAACAGCATTTCCAGCGTGATCGCCAGAAGAAAATTTCCCGTAGACACTTCGCCCGCCAGCACTGCGGAAACCGTCGGCCACACGAAAACGCAAAGATAAATAACCGCCATGATGACGGGGTTCGCGTAAAAATACCGTGTGTAGAAGAGTTTATATCGAATTTCCACACGCTCGCCGACTTCTGGCTGGGTGTCCTGTGATTCGATTTGTCCTGCGCTCATTTTAATCCTCTTCATCCTCTTTCGACCTTCGATTTTCCAGAGGGCGAAGGCCATACCGCCTCAAACAGCACCGGCCTTATCCCCTGGCACCCTGCCCCAAGCCCCTTATCACTCCCGGCTCAAATCCCGGAAAAATGGCCTCCGAAACGCCCGCTGGCCGATCAGGCCGCCGGTGCCCAGAGTGATCAGGATGGAGAGGCCGGCGAAGAACGCGAAAAGCGTCAGCGGGAAGGTGGCTTTTCCCTGAAGCATGGGCAAGAGGGTGACGCAGACCGCGGCCAGCGTGCCAATCACGAGTCCCCAGGCCAGCAGGGTGAGATTCTCCAGCAGGCACAGCCACAGCAGCTTCCGGCGCGAAAAACCCACGGCCCGCATCATCGCGAATTCCCCCCGCCGCTCGAGCATGTTTCGCATCTGGACGGCGACCAGCCCCAGCGTGCCGAGGATCAGGCCAAGGGCCGTCAGTGCCTGAAACGCGGATAAATACGTGTTCTGGACGGTCAGCAGCCGGGACGCGCGCGCGGCGGCGGTTTCCGTGTGCACCCCGAAATCCCCCAGCCTGACGTCCAGGATTCTCGCCATCTCGGGGAGTTTCGCCTTATTTTCCGGCGTTTCGAGCACGGCCAGCATCCGAAATCCCTCCACTTCCGGAAAATATTTCACCAGCAGGGACTCGGACGCCATGAAATACCCCTGCATCACGCTGTTCCCCAGCACGGCGACGACCATGAGGCGGATTTTCTCGCCCCGGCCGCTGGTGACGATCAGCGAATCGCCCGGGCCGCGATAAAAGTGCATCATGTACATGGCGGTGTTCTGCTCCAGGATGACGGGGAGCTGGCGAATGCCGTCTTTTCCTGCGGGTAACTCGTTATCCAAAAGCGTCCACGGCGACTCACCCGCCGGCGTGTCCCCGCGATTCGCCCACGTGAAGCCGCTCTTTTCGCAGAACGCCGCCGGAAGGCCGAGAATCACCGGCTCCTGCGGACGATATAAATTCGCGCACGTGGCATTATCCCCATCCCGCATGCGAAACGCGAAAATCGGCTCCCCGGCCAGCCGCGTTTCCTCCGTCTGCGAGAACCCCAGCGATTCACGGTCCGCAGGCACCGCGGGCGAGTACGTCACGGGAATATCCGTCTGCGTGAAAAATCCCACGCCGCCCTGAAAGGCGTCCATGTTCGCGTCCACCCCGGCGGGATCCATCCGGAACGCACCGATGGCCAGAATCAAAAACGCCGTGGAGGCAAGCATGCCCACGATCAGCAAACTCCGCACCGACTGCCGGCGAATGTTCCGCGCGGCGAGCGTTTTCACCTGAAATGACGCGGCGTGCGTGTCTTTTTCTGCATCATTTTTTGAGACGGCGTTTTTCCGCCACGGCCGGCGCCAGTACACGTCCAGCAGGAACAGTTGCGATGTCAGCAGCAGGGAACCGCAGCCGAAAAAGATGCCCGCCAGCACCATGTCATCCTGTGTGGGACGGCGGAAATTCTGCCGAAAAACATCCCCCATCCAGACGGCGGTCACGGCCAGAAGCAAAAAACCCGCGATCATGGAAAAACGGCGCGAGAAAATGCGTGAAAGTCGCCGCCGCCAGCCTGACTTTTTTTTCGCGTCATTCACCGCATCCGCGTCATCCGCCGCACCCTCCGCCAGCTCCCGGGGCGAGCGTGCCCGCAACGTCCGCACACTCCACCACATGACCATCACGGCCAGCCCCACCCCGCACCCGGCACCCAGCACCAGACTCCGCCACGTCCAGTAAAACCCGATTTCCTGCGTGCCCACCGCGCCGATCCAGACGGTCTTCAGCGCGTAAATCACGCCAGCCGCGTACGCCACCCCCAGCGTCACCCCCAGCAGCGTCCCCACGCCGGCCACCATCAGCCCCTCCCGGAAAAAGAGCGTGCGGATGCGTTTTTCGTTCCAGCCCAGCGCCGCCAGAATCCCCACCTGCCGCCGACGCGCGTCCACGAAAAGGCCGAATAAAAGCGTGATGAGCATCACCGCCGCGAGAATGACGAAAAAACTCAGGGCGAGGAAAAGCCCGTCAAACGGCGTCGCGCCGGCAGACGCTTTCAGCAGATTCTCCCGCACGGGCGTGAACGCCAGCCCCATTTCCGCCGCCGTGGGCATCCAGTTTTTTACGTCCGCGAGAAACGCCGGCGTTTCATTTTTCGTATCTCCGCCGGGCGCATTTTCATCCACGTAAACCCGCACGGAAGTCGCGTCTCCGAACCGGCTTCCCCACAATTTTCGCCCTGCCGCAAGCGAAACGAAACCTTTCGGCGCCGCCCGGTACTTTTCCCAGTATGCGTCATCCTCCGCGCGGATTTTCTCCGGATGAAACGGAAACGGTGCCGTCCACTGCCCCATTTTCAGCTGATCCGTAATGCCCACGATTTTCGGCGTCCAGTTCTCGTCCGTCCACGGAAACGTCATGGGCACGATCTTCGCCACGCGAAATTCCGCCTCCACTTCCGTCATCGCGCCGCCATGCCCGTCCGGCGAAAAGTACGTCACCCGCACACGGTCACCCGTTTTCGCCGCCAGCTCCTCCGCCATCCACGCATTCAGCGCGATTTCATCTTCCGCAAGCGCATTCATGCCGTGAAGGTCCGTGGCCGCCAGCGTGGAATACGGCACGGCACGTCCCGCATGTTTCATATCCACATTGTTTGCATCAGCCGTCCTCACCACGCACATTTCATTCGCCAGCGAAACCAGCACCGGCTCCATTTTCACGCCCGGCTTTTTCGCCCCCTGCACCTCCATCACCGCCCGCTGGAGCGTATGCGGAATCAGCATCTGGTCCGACGTAAAATTTCCGTATTTTTCGCCTTCCGCCCCGCACACTTCATACCGCAGGCCCACATCCGCCAGCCGGGGCGCGAGCGTGACGTCCATTTCCGCCGCCTTTTTCCGCGACAAAAGAAGATTCGCTCCGCCGTCCTGCTTCACCATTTCCCCCAGCCATTCCCGTGACACGTACGCCACCAGCGGCGTCTGCTGCCCAGGCCGAAGCGAAAAACTCCCCGCGCCGTCCGCCGGAATGACACGCTTCACCATCACCCGCAGCGCCACAGCCGTGTCCGCCTTCTCCCCCATGACGCTCTCCGCCGGGATGTCCGTCACGGCCGGGATGCGTAACATCACGGAGTCCCCCGTCTTCACGCCCAGCCTCGCGGCAAGCGGCTCATTCAGCACCACCTCCCGCGGCGAAATCTCCGCCGTTTCCGGTTTCCGGGCGTCATCCAAGATTCCGGAATCTTCCCAGAACGCACCGAAATGCGCATCCACACCGTAAACCTGCACGCCATTCGCGCGCCGCGTACCCGTTTTCGCCTGAAATTCCGCCGTACCGGGGAGGGAAATCGCCGCAGTGCACGTTTCATCCGCCGAGAGACCCGCGTGAAAAAAATGTTCCGCCGCCAGAACCGATTCAATTTTTCCCAGACGGCGAAGCGAAATGTCACGCAAACTTCCACGAATCGCGTCCCCCACCAGCAGCGCGCCGGTAATCACCGCCACGCACAGCGCCACTGTCATGGCCAGCAGAAAATTCTGGCCCCGATAAAATTTCAGAGAGTCCCACGTAAGACGAAATAAAGAAAACATGATCTGCCTCATGCGGTGAGCGTCAAAAACGAAAAGCGATTTCCATAAAAAAACGTTTCGCGGCAAAGCACCCTGAAATGCCCTCCCACAAAACGTATTATAAACGAAAAAAAGTCCGGCGCCGAGTCTTCATCCCGGCAAAAACAAGGCCGCTCTTAATTTTTAACAGGCGGCGGTAGCGGCTGGCTGGAGGTTTTATACGGCGGATTTCCATACTCGTACGGCGTGCATTCATAATGATGAATGATCGTCGCGATGATAATGAATAACAGCGATAAAACCAGCAGAACCGTATAAAGATCCAGCCGCGGACGCCGAAATCTCGGCTTTTGCGGCCCAGAATCCTCCTCGGCCGACTCGCGCTGCGCAAAAGCGTCTCCGTCTTCCGCCGGCGTCATTTCCTCCGGTTCCGCATCCTGAAACGCGTCTTCCGCCTGGAAATCTTCATCATGTTCGGAATTATAATCGTCACTCATACCTTACTGCCCCACGCGCGTTCCAATCGGAACAGCCATATTCCCCACCGCGTACACCCCGTTCTCAAAACCGGCCATGTTACTACAAACCGCTTTCTCCGGGAAAACCTCCACCACCACCACGCGGCCGATATACGTCGAGCCGGAAGCGTCACGGATCTCAAAACGGTGCCCGGCACGAATGCCATCATCACTGCCCAGCGAAATTTCGACCAGTTTCCGGTCCGAATTCACCGCCAACACGCGCCCGAGGACCCCCTGCGGCGGCTCCTGCGCCCGGTAATACTCCACGTCCGCCTTCAGATTAAAGTGATTCAGAACCGCATTCGAAGCGGCCAACTCCGCAGAAACCGACTGCGCTTTCTTCTGAAGCTCCGCCGTGGCGCGAAGATTATCATTATATTGGTCGTTAAGAATGACATTTCGCCTGTTCATTTCACCACGTTCGTCGATCGCCAGTTTAATGTTATCGCGTAACCGTCCGTTTTCTTCCAGAAGCCGCTTCGCGTTTCCCTGAGCGTCATTCGTCAGGTTATTGGCTATGCGGATTTTATCGCGAGAATCGTCCAGCTCCTCCTGAAGGCGTTTACTCTTCGCCTGCTCCTCCTTCAGATGCGTCTCTAGCGCCGCCAGCGCCGCCCGCTTTTCATTGCGCTCGATTTCTTGACGATTTTCAAATTGCGTATATTCATCCCGCAATTTATTCGCATCCGCCTCCGCCACCTCAAGACGCTGCTTTAACCCCAGCGGCCCTTTTTGCGGATCCGAGTTATCCGCCAGCAGACGCCAATTCGTGTGCGTGACATAAACCGTCATTGTCAACGACATTTGAACCAGGCTCAGCACGAAGATGAGCACAACGAAAATTTTTCCAACTAAATTCATAGAAGGCGATCTCCCACGCGGTTTCAAGCCGCGATACGTTTTAAAAGCGGAATATTCACCGGGAGAGCCTCGGCGTGCCTCCACCCAAAGTCTGCAACTTCGGCATTCAGCCCGCCTTCACCCCCCAAGGTGGAATTCTAAAATAACATGAATTTATTATAGTATAACTTCACCGCCCCCCCCGTGTCAACTATCCGGGCAAAATTTACCAAATTTCTTGCGGATTTTATGTAATTTATCCCCGTTACAACGATTTTTACCAGACAAACCATGCCAATTTCTGCATTTTGCCCGAATTAATATCATTCAAAATTCATTTTCGCCATGGGAAAGGTTATGGGAAATGAAGTGTGAGACGCAGAAAATGATTTCATCCCCCACTGCCGGAGAAGTCCTCGCCGCGCAATTCCTCATTCCTCATTCCCATAAAATTCCTCCAGCACCCACAGCCATTCTTCTTTATTTTTTGCGCTGACGAAAGCCGCTCGTACGGCCTCCATCCGGGGATGCAGGAGGCTGTACTTAATGCAGAATTTTTTCATCGTGCTCACCGCGTGGCGCTCCCCGAAAAGCTCGGCGGCCAGCGTATAATGCTCCCGGATTACGTCCCGCTGCTCCGCGATTCCCGGCGGCGGCGGCGCGGGGCGGCCTGCTAAAATCGCCTCCAGTTCTCGAAAAATCCACGGATTCCCGATTACCCCCCGGGCCACGGTCACGCCGTTCACGCCCGTGGTTTCCAGCATCCGCACGCAGTCGGCCGGGGTGAAAAGGTCACCGCTTCCGAAAAGCGTGATGTCCGGGGCGTACGCACGCAGCTCGCGCAGAAAATTCCAGTCGCTGGAGCCTTCATACCGCTGCGTGACCGTCCGCGGGTGCACCGTAAAAATCTGAATCCCCAGCTTCCGGGCACCGTCAAAAATTTCGAAAAACTTCTCCCGGCTTTCCTGCGAATCATCCATTCCCCGCCGCATTTTCAGGCTCACGGGCACTTCCGCCGACACGGTGTCCCGCACCCGCGCGACGATTTCCAGCGCCGTTTTCGGGCACGAAAGATGAAAGCCGCCGCGGTGGCGCCCGAGCACTTTTTTCACCGGGCAGCCGAAATTGATGTCCACCCAGCCGAACCCCCAGGCGAGCACTTTTTCCGCCGCGACGCAAAAATCGTCCGGCAGACAGCCCATCAGTTGCGCCCCCACGGGATGATCTTCCGCATCCACCCGCAGATACCGCCGCGCCTTGCGGCCTTTCGTCACCGACACGATAAACTCGTCCAGCATCACCTCACTGATCGTAGCGGCGGCCCCCAGCCGACGGGCGATTTTCCGCTCACTCCAGTCGCTGTACCCGCTCAGCGCCGCCTGAATCGCCGGGTGCGCCAGTGTGATATTACCGATTTTTACAGGGGGAAAACGCATTATTAATGAGGAATAAAAAAATAAAGAAATGAGAAATAAAGAAATCACACAAGCAATATTTATTCCATTTTGACTCCTTCTTTATTTCTTTATTTCTTTATCTCTCATTCCTTCCTCACACCGGCGGATGCGCTGGCCGATGGCCGGGTGGGAGTGCATCCAGAGCACTTCCAGCCAGTGCGGATCCGGGTCTGCTTTATTCTGAATCGCGAGTTTCCGGAAGGCGGAAATCATGGCCGCGGCGGAGGTTTTCCGCACGGCGTACATGTCACTCTGATTTTCGAAATGCCGGCTGACGCCGTTTTGCACCGGCTCAAAAAACGTGCCCAGGACGGTCAGCCCCAGCATGAAAAGCGGCAGCACCGTCAGCGGCAAGTCGGCATATCCATGCGGCGCGCTCAGCACCCGGATGAAAACGTCCATCAGGTAAAACGCCCCAAAACTCAGGAAAAAGCCCAGCCCGAGCATTTTCGCCAGGTGCCGGTGGACGTGATGGCCCACTTCATGCGCGAAAATCGCCTCGATTTCTTCCGGCGTAAACCGTTCCAGCAGCGTATCACCCAGCAGCACACGGCGCGATGCCCCCAGCCCAGCGAGCATGGCGTTCGCCTTCACCGTCTCCGCCGAGAGTTCCATTTTATACACGCCTTTCAGCGTAAGGGAAGTACCGGCGGTGAGATTTTGCAGCCGCCCGAGCAGTTCGGCGCCTTCCAGTTTTTCGATTTTATAAAACAGTGGCAGGATGGCCACCGGCAGCAGCACGCCGAGAATCATGGAAAAGAAGAAAAACGTCAGGGCCGCCACGGGCCACCACCACGCGCCACAAAAACGCATGAGAAAAAACACGCCGGTCAAAAGCAACACGTTCAGCACCGTCGCCAGCGCCATCCGCCCGGCATACCGTTTCAGCCACCGCCGCGGGGTGAGGGTGCTCATGCCGAAACGCTTTTCCACCACGTACCCGCTGTAAAACGAAAGCGGCATGGAGACGAGAATGTGCCCCGCCATCATGACCAGCAGAAACGCCACGGCCCGCGCGTACACACACTGCGTCCACCAGCCACCCGCCGCCTTCAGCCACGCGTCCAGCGGTGCCGCCAGCAGAAACGCGAACACCGCCAAATACGCGAAATCCACCGCGCGATCCGCCAGCGTACACATCAGATCCACCCGATTATACCGACGCACCTCGGCCAACTGCTCCGGCGTCATGAACGCGTCTGTCTCTTGTTTTTCCATATTTGACCTGTGATGAAAAAAGGGGATGGGGTGTGGGGGATGAGGGAAAACAGCAGCCGGGAATGGAGCGTCAGCGAAATGACCGGATAATAAATGGCTGAACATTTCCCCACTTCTAATCCGGTCACTGCGCTACGCTTCGTTCCCGGCTGTTGTTTCTTGCGTCACCATTACGCATTAAAAAAAACCACCGGCGTCCCATTTCCTGAAAAGAAGCGAGACGCCGGGGCATAAAACGCAGTCGTGAGCTGCGGTTCAGGGAGTTTCGTTTAGAACTTCATGATGACGCCGACGCCGCCCATGAGCTGGTCGCCGCTGTTGCCGCCATCAAAGACGTTGCTGCCGTCGCCGAAGGTCGTGTCATAACGAATTTCCGGACGGATGATCAGCCAATCCATCGGTGAGTAGTTCAAGCCCGCGGTGAAGGAGTACACGTTCTGGCGCATCCACGCGGTGGAGTCGGCCATCTCGTTGGCATTCTGGCGGAACCATTCCGCACGGAAGGCCGCGGAGAGTTTGTCGGTCAGCTGATATTCGAGGTAGTTGGCCACGCCGAACTGCTCGTACATCGTGTATTTGTCGCCGCCGCCGGTCATCGTCTTACGGACGTTGCCGTAGTTGGCCGCCAACGCGTACTTCAGACGGCAGGTGATCTGCCACTCGAGCACGAAGGAGTGCATGATCTCGTTGCCTGACTCACCCATGAGGAAACCGGAGGTGTCGGCGCCGAGAATCGGCGAATCCCACATGTTGGGCGAATAATAAATATCCGCGCCGCTGTCGGTGTTCCACCCCGTGCCGTGCACTTGGTTCCACATGAAAGAGTAACCGACATTCAGTTTCGTGGTCAACTGGGCGTTGAATCCCAGCAGCAGGCCGACGTCGCCATAGCGGTTGCCGAAACCGGTGTCCGCACCGGTGGTGACGCCACCGAAGACGGAGAGGTTTTCGCTGTAATTGAACGTCAGCAGCGCCCCGGTGTGGGTGGCCGGCTCGTGCTCGTACAGGTACGAGTGCGAGTACAGCATCTGCTCCGGCGCGAAGACGGATTCGTATCCGATCGGCGAGATGAACTTACCGAGTTTCAGCGACCAGCGATTGTATCCCAGCTCGGCATACATCTGCGGAATCGCCGCGGCATACTCGGCACTGGGCCCCCAACTCCCGTCGAAACTGCCGTCGCCCCAGGACTGCAGCCCGAAACCGTCGGTGCCGATCATGGTGTCGACGCGGAATCCCCAATCGAAACCGTAGCCGTCGTTCATCAACTGACGTTCTGCAAACAGCCACGCCTGCTGGGCCTGGAAGCCTGTTGAGCGGAGTTTGCCCAGGCGATCCGAGTTCCCGGAATTGCCGATGAAACCGTCCGCGTCGAACTTGCTGGTACTTCCGTGCGAGTTGGCATAAATGCCGGTTTCCAGCCAGCCGCCGAAACATACACGAGACAGCGCGGGGGCGACAATGTAAACTTCATCCCCGCAACCACAGGATACACACTCGGCGGTTGCCACCGCTTCCGGTTCCACCACAACCATCTTGCCATGCTGCGGTGCTTCAGGGGCCTCTACCGAGCCCTCCGTAGACGCCAGCAAGACGGTCCGCGGCGGGAGCGCATCCGCACCCCACACAGCGAAACCGCTGACCAGCGTGAACATCAGAACGCCGAGGTATATTCCAACCTTAGTAAGATGTTCTTTCTTCATTTTTTTTCCTTCCCTGTTACCATACGAGATGGACCTTTAAAAACAATTCCGAGATGATATCCCTTTGGCATCATCTCCCTATGATGCTCCAGATGTGGATACATCCAGGCCTGCTGGTGTTATCGGGTATACTTTTCGCACCACTTGGACTGATTACACCCGTTTTAGCGGAAATCGCGAAGAAATACCGGCACGATTCTGATAAAACCAGAACAAAATGAACGGTGGACCCATTTTATCTATTTAACCAGAATTGCAACAAATCATGCCGGTTAAATTAAGCCCGAAAATTCAAATTTTGCCATAAATCATGCCGTTTTTCACTCAAAGGAACCATTCGCGGCACTGCCGTACCGGTTATGCATTTTTTGCCGATTATAACGGGCGTTTCAGGAAAAAGCAGAGTTTTTTACCCTTTTCTCGTGTGTGCCACTTGAAAAAATACGCAAAATGAAGGATGATTTATAATGTTAGAAATTTTGACAGTTACGTGATATACAGGAGATACAAATAATGAAAAGTGAATTGACGATCATCATTCTTGCGGCAATTGTCGGCTGGATGGCAAATGGGGCGATTTCGGTGGGGAATGACCATTGGGCTGCGGATGCCGTTATTCTTCGCAGTGATATGCTGGAAGAGAAAGCACCGGAAGGAGAGGAACAAAAGAAAGAAGAGAAAGCGCCAGAGGGGGAAGAACAGAAGAAAGAGGAAAAAGCACCGGAGGGGGAGCAGCAGAAAAAAGAGGAAAAGGCACCGGAGGGAGAGGAACAGAAGAAAGAAGAAAAAGCACCGGAGGGGGAGCAGCCGAAAAAGGAAGAAAAACCGGAAGCCCCGAAGACGGAAGCCCCGGCGGCCCCGCCCGCTGCGGAACCGGAAGCACCGAAACCGATTTTCCCGCCGCCCGCCGCGGAGCCTGCGAAACCGGCTGCAGAAACGCCTGCGCCCCCGGTGGCCGTGCCTGTACAGCCGCCGAAACCCGTCACGCCTCCCCCGGCTCAGACGCCTGAGAAGAAACATGAAACCTTCACCCTGAAATCCGCGCCGCTGGTGATTAACACCGAGCTGGACGTGGTGCTGTGGGCGCCGGAGTATGATGTGCTGACGCCAAAACTGAAGGTGTGGGACAAATTAAAGGTAAAAACCTTCCTGCCTCACGGGCATTTTGTGAAGAAAGGCCAGACCGTGGTGACCTTTGACCGTGAGGATTATGACCGGAATCTGGACGTCGCGCGGCGGAACCTGGAAAGCGCCAGACTTGGGCTGGCGAAAACGAAAATTACGTATGAACTGGCCGTCAAGCAGCGGGAGATGGACGCCGAAGACGCGAAGCTGTTGCGCCAGGAGGTGAAGGATACGTATGATTTCACGGTGAAGTGGGATTATGATCTGGTGAAGCGGAGTAACGTGGACGCCATGAAATCCGCGGAGATGGCTCTGGAGAACCAGAAAGAGGAGCTCCGGCAACTGGAAAAAATGTACCGCGACGACGATCTGGTCGAGGAGACGGAAGAAATCGTGCTCCGGCGGCAGCGACGGGTGGTGGAAGCGGCGCAACTGAATTTCGACCGGGCCGTGGCGAAAAATGAGTGGACCGTGAAGTATGCGTATCCGCGTTATCTGCGGAGCCATAAGCGCTCGTACGCGCGTGTGCTGTGGATGCTGGAGGCGGAAACGCAGACGAAAAAGCTGGATCTGAAAGCGGAAGACCTGGCGTTCAAGCAGGCGGAAGTCACTTTCGAGGCGGCCCAGCGCCGTTTTCAGGAGCTGGAGGAGGACGCCAAGAGTCTGGAACTCACCGCCCCGCGCGACGGATACGTTTATTACGGCTCGTTCGCGGACGGCACGTGGGACAATTACATGAAGGTGAAGCCCAGCATGCTGGAGGATGAAATGGTGGCCGCCAACCGGCCGCTGCTGACGATCGTGGACGCCACGGACCTGATTCTTCACGGCACGGTGGCGGAAAAGGATTTCTCGAAAATCCAGACCGGCCAGAAGGGATTTTTCGTCCCCACAGCGTACCCCGAAACGGAATTTCCCGTGAAGCTGACGAACATCTCCGAAATGCCCGTCAGCAGCGGGACCTTCGCGGTGCAGCTGAGTGTGGACCGGGACGGGGACGTGCCGAAAGTGTACCCCGGCATGAAAGGGAAAGTGACGCTGGCCAGTATCAGAAAGTCCACGGCGCTGCTGGTGCCGGAGTCAGCCGTGGGGCGCAATGAAGAACTGAAACGCTGCGTTTACGTAATGAAAGACGGGAAGCCCGCCGAGCGCGTGGTGAAGCTGGGGCGTTTCACGGCGGACAAAAAATACGAAATCCTGGACGGCCTGGAGGCCGGGATGGATGTGGTGAAGACGTACACCAGCGTAAGTGAGGAGTAAATCGATTCACGGTATTTCCCGCAAATTTTTTATGACGATGAAAGCCGATCATGCATAAAACCATCCGGAACATAACGCTTTTCCTCACCGCTATGCTTCTTTTCGCTCCGCCCGTGCGTGCGGTGACGGAGGGGGTGCCGCGGGTGCAGACGGTTCCGGAGGTGAAACTCGCGGAACTGGACGCCGCCATGCTCCGCGGGCTGGATTTCCTCCTGAAACACCAGCGGAAAAACGGTTCTTTCGGCTCTCCGTTTAAGACGAAAGCCCTGAACATTTACGCGCCCGGATCCTCCCACGCGGGGTTTCATGCCGGCACGAATGCCCTGGCGCTGGCGGCGATGATCGAGTTGGAAACGTGGATCGAAATGCTGCCGGAAATGCCGGAGCATAACGCGAATGCGGAAAACGCGGTTCACACCGCGCTGCGGGCCCGCCTGCCGCAACTGACGGAGGCGATTAACCGCTGTGAGACGTGGACCATGGAAACGCTGCCGAAACTCCGCCGCAGCGACATTTCCGCGCTTTATAATGTCTGGGGGCACGCATACGGCATCCAGGCGCTGTGCCGCATGCACACGCGGAAGATGGAACTCCCCGAGGATGAAACCGCACAGCGAAAGTCACGGATTCTGGCTGAGATCGCGCATCAGGTATCCCTGCTAGAACGTTTCGAGTGTCTGAACGGGGGGTGGGGATATTATGATTTCGACCATCATTTGCAGCAGAACGGCGGTGACCCGAACAGTTTCGTCACCGGCACGGTGCTGACGGCGCTGGATGAAGCGCGGACGCTGGGCGTGGACATTTCACAGCGCATCACGTCCCGCGGCGTGGCCGCCATTCTTCGTCAGCGGCGTCCGAATAACGCGTACTGTTACAGTGAAAACCACATTTACGGCACGCACATCATTAACCGCCCCGCCGGAAGTCTCGGCCGCACGGAAGTCGCCAGTTACGCGTTAAGAAAGTGGGGCGAAGAAAAACTCATCACGCAAGAGCTGCTGGCGGAAGGGCTGGACCGTTTCGTGGCCCGCATCGGCTGGCAGGACATCGCGCGGAAGCGGCCCGTGCCGCACGAATCGTGGTTCGCCGTGGCAGGCTATTTTTATTATTACGGCCACTATTACGCCGCGCTGTGTATGCAGGAGCTGGAAAACCCGGCCGCACGCAAAGAATACGCGAATCACCTCGCCGCGATTAACCTCGCCCTGCAGGAGGCGGACGGCTCGTGGTGGGATTACCCGCTTTACGATTACCATCAGGCGTACGGCACGGGCATGGTCATCACCGTGATGCTGAAATGCCGGCATGAACTGACGACAGACGTGAGCACGCCGGAGTAAATGCGGAATGACTTTCTGCCGGTTTTCACGTCCCCACGTGAAATTCTTCCGGAATGAGAATGATGCGTCCTTCGCGGTCGATCATGGCCAGGGTGGTGTGGCCGACGGCCGCCAGCTCACCGTCCCGGTAAATATGGTACTCGTGCTGGATTTTCGCGCGGGTGGTTTGCGTCACCTGAATATGCACGTCGATCAAATCGTCATAACGCAGCGGCTTGACGTACTTGCAGTCGACATTCGCCACGACGAAAAATACGCCGGCCTCCTCCATCTGGCGGTGATTGCCGCCGCAGAGTTTGTAGAGCTCTGTCCGCGCGATCTCGAAATATACAAAATAGCGGCTGTGGTGCACCACGCCCATCGGATCGCACTCGGTGTAACGGACGCGGAGCTGGACGGTGTGTTCGGTTTGGGACATCATGGGAAGTGTAAGGTGTGGGGTGTAAAGTGTAGGGAAAAAGCCACACAGAAGCGAGGTGCTGTCCATGCGGCTCATTTTTTATCCGCGCTTGACGTGGAGAAGCTGCTCGCTTTTTTCGCTCAGGGGGGCACCGAGGAATTCGTCGTAAATCTTTTGTATATCGGGGTTTTCGTGGCACAGGCGGAGTACGGCCGTTTTATCTTTTTGATAGAGCCCCTCCATCCGCCGCGTGAGTAACTCCTGGGACGCGAGCATGGAAAGCGGCTGGCCTCCGCCACCGACACACCCGCCGGGGCACGCCATGATCTCCACGAAATCCAGCCGTCGCGCGTCGTCCGCTGGCATTTTCCGGCATTCCATGAGGAATTTATCCGCCGCCGGGATGCCGTGAATGACGCCCACGCGGAATTTCATGTCCCCGATTTTCACCTCCGCGACTTTCGTGTTTTGCAGCCCCCGGCCTGCCTGAAACCGCAGAAAATCTTCCGGCGGATTCTCGCCCGTCACACGGTGGTGGAGCGCGCGCAGGGCCGCTTCCGTGACGCCGCCGGTACTTCCGAAAATCACGCCCGCCCCAGAACCCCGCGGCATCATGGCGTCAAAATCTCCGTCTTCCAGCTCCGCCGGCGAGATGCGGTAATCCCGCAGCCACCACCCGATTTCCCGCGTGGTCAGCGAAAAATCCACATCCCGCACGCCCGACTTTTCCGGCGTCTGCGCCCGTCCCGCGGCGTTCATTTCCGGCCGGGCGATTTCGAATTTTTTCGCGGTGCACGGCGTAATCGCCACCACGGTAATATCCTCCGGCGCGAGCTTTTTCTCGGCCGCGAACCAGGTTTTGATCAGCGCCCCCTGCATCTGGACGGGGCTTTTGGCCGTGGAAATGTTCGGCAGGGCGTCCGCATAAAAAACCTCCGCGTACTTCACCCATGCCGGGCAGCAACTGGTGAAAACAGGGAATTTCGTGGTTCGCGAAGACGCTTTCTGCGGATTTTCGAGCCGGCTCAAAAGTTCCGCGGCTTCTTCCATAATCGTCAGGTCCGCGGCGAACGTCACGTCAAAAACGTAATCGAAACCGAGTTTTCGCAGGGCCGGGACGATTTTTTTCTCCAGATCCGCTCCCGGCGGCAGCCCGAACATCTCGCCCAGCGCCACGCGCACTGCTGGCGCGATGACGGCCACAAATGTTTTTTTTGCCGCAGCGTTTTTTTCCTCCCGCGCACGCCGCATCAGGTCATGTACTTCCACGGAATGAAAACGCTCCGTCAGCGCCCGCTCCGGACAGTAAAGCGTGCACTGGCCGCAATAAACGCACGGCTCTTCCGCGAATTTCAGCCCCGACGTTTCCGCCTTTTCCGGCAGCGAGCACACGTCCCGGCACGTCCCGCATTTATGACACAGCCCGCGACGGATCATAATCGCCGGATTATGATTATAAATCGGCACGGGCCGCATTTCCGCCGTTTTTTGCGGGTTCATCCAGTCATACGCCTGCGCACTGCCGCACGCACCGCACCCGGAAATCGCCGCCGCGACTGTCGGCAGCGCGCCTTTCAGTAAGTCTCGCCGGGAAATCTTCTCCATGAAATTTTACTCCTCCTCCGACTCCTCTTCCTCCTCATACTCAGCGTAATGCTCCACGGTGACGTTCGTCGAAATCCCGCCCCGGGGGGTGAATCCCGCCGTAATCTGCATCCACCGCGGCTCGAGCACCTCCACCAGATCATCCAGGATGCGATTCGTCACGTTTTCATAAAAAATCCCCTGATTCCGGAAACCCTGCATATAAAACTTCAAACTTTTCAGCTCCACACACAATTCGTCCGGAATATACTGAATCGTAATCGTCCCATAATCCGGCTGGCCCGTCACCGGGCACACCGACGTAAATTCCGGACACACGATTTCAATCGTGTAATCCCGTTGGGGGTACGTGTTCGCAAACGTTTCAAGAATTTCGCGAGGATTCCGGGTTTCTGACATAAATCAGCTCTCTTTCCTATAATATTATGGTGAATAAGACAACTTTCCCCTATTTTACCGCATCCGGCGCTCTTGACAACCGCCCCGTCCTGCGTTTAAACTATAATTATAATATGGAGAAAGTCTGCCCGCGGTTCGGGCGGATTTTGCCTGTTTTTGTTTTTAACCTGAATGCCAACCTATTTTTGGGAGAAAAAAAATGTTGAATCGCCGCAGTATTTTAAAAACCATCGCCGCCGCGGGTGTGGCGTCCGTCCTGCCCATGTCCGCCGAAATGGCGTTCGCGCAAGCGAAAAATGACCGTATCAAGCAGTCCGTGTGCCTGTGGTGCTATAACGGGTATCTGAACAACAAGGGAATCTCGTTCGAGGATTTCTGCAAATACTGCCAGGAGCTGGGCCTGAAGTCCATCGAGCTCACCGGCCCCGGCGAGTGGGAAACCATGAAAAAATACGGCCTCATCTGCGCCATGTCCAACAGCCACAGCATCGGCCACGGCTTTAACCGCATCGAGCATCACAAAGAGCTGATCGAAACCGTCAAAAAAAGCATCGACGAAACCAGCGCCGCCGGCTTCCCCAACGTCATTTGCTTCTCCGGCAACTGCGACGGCATGGACAAAAAAGAAGGCCTCAAAAACTGCGCCATCGGCCTGAAAGAACTCACCCCGTACGCCAAGGAAAAGAACATCACTCTGTGCATGGAATTCCTGAACTCTCACGGCCACAAGGATTACATGGCCGACACCACAGACTGGTGCGTCGCGATGGTCAACGAGGTGGCGTCCGACAATTTCAAGGTGCTTTACGACATTTATCATGCCGCCGAAATGGGCGAAGACCCGATGAAAGACATCGAAAAGTACCACGCCTGCTGGGGCCATTATCACACGGGCGGCTACCCCGGCCGGGCCGAAATCGACAAGGATTCCCAGAAGCTGAATTACCCCGAACTGATGCTGGCGATCGTCGAAACCAGCTACAAAGGGTACGTCGGCCAGGAATTTTGCCCCCGCCGCGACGCGTACGAGAGCCTGAAAGAAGCCGTTACGCTGTGCGACGTGTGATTTGAAGAGGGATTTGGGGTTCGTGGTTTGGAATTTGAATTTTTGTGAGAATTCCAAACCACGGACAGCCTGTTTAGAGCATCTATCAAATGAATTGACTCGCAAGAACAGCAGCCGGGAGCGCAGCGGAACGCAGTGACGCGAAGAGACCGGATAGAATCGCCGGAATTACCCCTACTTCAATCCGGTCTCTGCGCTGACGCCCCGCTCCCGGCTGCTGTTCTTGCGGACATTTTCTGTCAGCCCACGGACTGGCTATTTCGGCGCGAAAATATTCGTCCCGTCTTTCCCCGGGATGAACAAAATGACAATCGCGAAAATCATGCTCGTCGGCGGCAGCACCAGCAGAACCACCCACCAGCAGGACTGGCCCATGTCGTTCAGCCGGCGGACGCTGACGGCGAGCTGTGCGAGAAATAAAAACAGCCCGACAACCAACACGGCCAGTATCACGAATGGGAGAAACAGGAACATCAACGGAACTCCCGTGACCGCCGACAGAACCACAAAGGGAATGGCGACGATCCCGACAACCATGCCGATGATCGTGGAAACGAGGATGTTCCCGATCAACACGATGGCGTATTCCACCTGATCCGCCTGCGTCTGGTAATCTGTCCAGCGAAAAAGAGACGTTTTGTATGATTCCAGTATCGAATTAAAGTCCATGCCAGCCTCCGTCGTGCTTTTGGGTGATTTTGATTGCCCCCTACTCTATAATATACGCCATTTTATATGCCTCGTGCAGGCGGCTGGATAAAAAAAATGGCAATTTGGGTTTTTTGGCCGTCCTTCTCCTTGTTTTTTTCGTAAAATCTGGTAATCTATAACGTTTTACCGCCCGAGAGGGCTCCATGTTAATCTCTGTACTTGGCAGAAGAAAAAAGAGGAAAAGTCATGAAAGATGGTATTCACCCCAAATATTTCGACACGAAAGTCACCTGCGGCTGTGGCAACGCGTTTGTCACCCGCAGCACGCGTCCCGAGTTGAAAGTCGACATTTGCAACGTGTGTCACCCGTTTTATACCGGCAAGCTGAAGTATATCGACACCGCCGGGCGTATCGACAAATTCAATAAGCGTTTCGAGAAAACCGGCTACGCCAGCCTGAATCGCGGTAAGAAAAAGACCGAAGACAACGCCGCCGCCGCGGAAGAATAGCTCTTGCACTGGGGAAAACATCCCCGCTCTGTGAATTTTCGGCGGTGCGGAAACGTTTATTATGCGTTTCCGTGCCGCGCGAGCGTCCCCCGCGCCGACTCTGATAATGGTGCGGGAGCGAAATCATTCCTAATTCTGAATTTATTGGGGTAATCTTATGCATAACATGTTAGAGGAAAAACTCGCGCGTTACGAGGAGCTGGAGCGTCTGATGGTGGATCCGGAGGTGCTTCAGGACTCAAGCCGCCTGGTCGACATCGCGCGAGAGCACGGCTCGATCGCGAAGCTGGCGAACTGTTATCGGCGGTTCCGGAACCTGAATATGGAGATCCGTGAGGCGATGGATATGCTTGCCGGGCATGATCCGGAGCTCAAAGAGCTGGCGGAGATGGAGCTTCCGGAGCTCAAAGAGGAGCGGGAAACGCTCTGGGACGAGCTGCTGGACCTGACCATCGGCGGCGACGACGCGAACCGCACACGGGTGATTCTCGAAATCCGCGCCGGCACCGGCGGTGACGAGGCGGCTCTGTTCGCGCGCGATTTATTCGACATGTATAAGCATTATGCCGAAAAGAAACGCTGGAAGGTGGAAATCATGGACATGAGCGCCACCGAGCTGGGCGGTTTCAAGGAAATCGTGCTGGGAATTGAGGGCGAAGGCGTGTTCCGTGAATTGCAGTACGAAAGTGGCGGCCACCGTGTCCAGCGGGTGCCGGATACGGAGACCAAAGGCCGAATTCACACCTCCGCGGCGACGGTGGCCGTGATGCCTGAGCCCGAAGAGGTGGAAATCGAGCTCAAGGCGGACGACTACCGTCTCGACAAATTCTGTGCCAGCGGCCCCGGCGGCCAGCACGTCAACAAAACGGAGTCGGCCGTGCGGCTCACCCACCTGGAGACCGGCATCGTCGTACAATGCCAGGACGAAAAGAGCCAACACAAGAACCTCGCGAAGGCCCTCCGCGTGCTGAAATCCCGCCTTTACGACCATTTCCGCGAACAGGAGGCGGCCAAGCGTTCCGAGGAGCGAAAGTCGAAAGTCGGCTCCGGCGACCGCAGCCAAAAAATCCGCACCTACAATTTCCCCGAAAACCGCATCACCGACCACCGCATCAACCTCACGCTTTACAAGCTCAACACGATCATGTCCGGCAACATGGAGCCGCTCATCGACGGCCTGCTGGAATACGAGCGTCAGGAGCAGCGGCTGGCTTTCGGCACCGTCGATTGATCCGGTAAAAAACAACAGCCGAAGCATAAGTGAGTTCATCATGGCGAAACAGAAACACCACCGGGACGGCGGTTACCTGAGGCGAGGATTTTACGTTCGCACCTGTCGACTACCTTCACTAGAGATGGACAACAAAGGAGTATTATGCACTATTTTTTGGCCGATCTGGTTTATATCACGAATATTTTTCTGGAAAGTACACAAAAAATTATACCGCGGTTATGAAATATGGATACCTCGAAAAATCGAGTTTCCCGATGATGATACAGAAAAAGCCTGCGAATATCTGAAAGCACTACTGAAAATACTCCGTCGCGGGTGGATTACGCCGGAGGTGAAAATCCATAATCCCCTGGTTTTTTCGGGTGGTTCTCTTGTGCGCATCAGCAGAGTCAGCATGTGGGGAATACGCAAAATAAAGACAACGGATGCAGATGTAGATGAGCTTTACAATAAAATAGATGCGCTAACGGAAAGTTATTTTGGGTCTCCACCCCACGAGGAACAGTGAGCCGCCAAGTTTCTTTGCGAGGTATACCGTTTACTTCTCCAGCAGAAACAGAAACTCGCGGTTTGGCGATTCCGCCTCGCGCACCCAGTCTTTCGTCCAGACCATGTCCGCCATGACGTGCTTGCGGTACGTGATTTCCAGCGTTTCCAAGAGCGTTCCGTGCGTGTTCATCACGGCGTTCAGTTCTTCCGCCGTGGCCCGTCCGCCGGAGCTGTAAGAGAGAATCACCCATTTCGCGCGCGTGTTTCCCAGCAGCCGGGAGATGGCGTCCACGGCGAGGAAACGCCCCGCGTCATTCTTGCGGTACGCCTCAAAAACGGAGCCCGCCACGAGGTCCGCGGAGTCCACACGCCGACGGGCCTTTCCGAAAAGTTCCGGCTCATCATTCAGGCACACCGTGGTCCAGAGGTGGTAATATGCCGCATAACGCACGCGCGACGGCGGCATTTTTTCGTTATTCGAGCCGTACGGCGGGTCGAAATACGCCACGTCCGGCGTGACCCGCGGCAGGGCATCAAAAATATCCCCGCGAAACACCTGATTTTCCTGCTCCGCCGCAAACATTTTCGGCACCCGCAGCTCCAGCGGTTTATATGACCGCGTCGCCCAGCGGTTCAGGTACGCCGCGTGATGCCCCAGCGTGTTATCCACCGCGTCCAGGGCGAGCATCAGGGCCGTCAGCGCCACCGCACGCTCCACCGGCGTGAGTTTCAGGCGGTCAATCTCCGTGCGAATGGCGTCCAGCTTCCGGGTGTTATGCACCTGCCAGGGTTTTTTCAGCCCGTCCGACTGTACCGCCGAGCCGCCGTTTTCCTCCCCGCCGTAATGCTCCGTGAACCATCCGGACGCGGGCCGCACGTCGTTCAGGTGTGCGATCAACTCCGCATACGCTTCCGGCGGCTTCCGGTTACAGAGATAACACGTGCCGAAAATCTCCGACCACACCGCCACGTCATTCGCCGTCACCCGCAGGCCGGTCTTCGCCAGCGCCTGGGAGACGCGCGTGGTGCCCGAAAAGCCGTCCAGCACGTGCGTCCCGCCCACGCGCTTCACCAGTGCCAAAATGCGTGAAATCAGCGTGCGTTTCGAGCCGGCATACTTCACCCCCTCCGTTTCCGGCGGATTTTCTGAAAACGGCTCTGAAAATGGCATGCTTTTTCGTTTCATCATGGCAAATATTATAACGAAATCCCGCCGCGCCGCAAGCCGCCGCCCCCGCCCCTTGTCACGACTATTATATGAGGTAAAATTAGACAAATATTTAGCGTTTCACACAGGAGGTAAACGTACCCATGCAGCATTTATTATCGGCTCTCGTCCAGAACGTCCCCGGCGTCCTGTCCCACATCGCGGGCATGCTCGCCTCGCGCGGATATAATATTAAAAGCCTGGCCGTGGGCGAAACCGAAGATCCACGCCTGTCCCGCATGACGATCGTCGTCGACGGTAACGACGCGGTGCTGGAGCAGGTGCGCAAGCAGCTCGAAAAAATCGTCACGGTGGTTACGGTCAACGACATCAGCGCCAACGATTACGTCGAGCGCGACCTGGCCCTGATCCGCGTCAAGGCGGACGGCAAAGCCCGCTCCCGGGTGCGCGAGTTGGTGGACGTATTCCGCGCGAAGATCGTCGACGTGGCCCTCGATTCCATCATCGTCGAAATTTCCGGCAAAGAGAAAAAAATCGAATCCTTCATCGACCTCATGCGTGATTTCGGCATCCTCGACGTGGTTCGCACCGGGCGCATCGCCCTGACCCGAGGAAATGAAATTGAGTGAAGACTGAAAATAAAAAAGTTAAAACGTTTTAACTGACAATTTAATAAAAAAAAGAAAAAAGGAGAAATCTCATGGCGGCGAAAATGTATTATGATAATGACGCGGATCTGTCCCTCTTGAAGGGCAAGACGGTGGCGATTCTGGGTTACGGGAGCCAGGGCCACGGTCACGCGCAGAACCTGCGCGACAGCGGCGTGAACGTCATTATCGCGGAGCTTAAGGGCACGGCGAACTACGATTTCGCGGTGAAAGACGGATTCCAGCCGATGACGATTCCGGAAGCCGTGAAGCAGGCCGACCTGATCACGATCCTGCTGCCCGACGAACTCCAGGGCGAGATTTTCCGCACCGAGATTCGCGGCAACCTCAAGCCCGGCGCCATCCTGATCGCCTCCCACGGCTTCAACGTGCATTACGGCCAGTTCAACCTGCCGAAAGAGAACAAGTTCATCATGATCGCCCCGAAAGGCCCCGGCCATCTGGTCCGTGCCGAGTTCGTCAAGGGCGGTGGCGTGCCGTGCCTCATCGCGCTGGGCGACGGCGCCGGCGACACTGAGCGTGCGCTGGGCTTGGCTTACGCCAAAGGCATCGGCGGCACCCGCGGCGGCGTCATCGAAACCACTTTCGCCGAAGAAACCGAAACCGACCTTTTCGGTGAGCAGGTTGTCCTCTGCGGCGGTCTCTCGGCCCTCATTAAAGCCGGTTACGAGACGCTGGTCGAAGCCGGTTATCAGCCGGAAATGGCGTACTTCGAATGCGTCCATGAAGTGAAGCTGATCGTCGACCTCATCTACCAGGGCGGCCTGAGCTACATGCGCTACAGCGTTTCGAACACTGCGGAATATGGCGATTACGTGACCGGAAGCCGCATCATCACGGAAGAGACGAAGAAGGAAATGAAGAAGGTGCTGACGGAAATTCAGGATGGCACGTTCGCGCGCAACTGGCTGCTGGAAAACCGCGTCAACGCCCCGCACTTCAAGGCCATGCGCCGTATCGAAGCGAACCACGAAGTGGAAATCGTCGGCAAGCAGCTCCGCAAACTCATGAGCTGGATCGACGCGAAGGAGTATTAATGGGCCGTTTCAGAGCCGCAATCGTAAGATTGCGATTACGGCTCTGATTTTTCACAGGAGCACTGTCATGACAAGATTGCGAACTGCTTTCCGCAATCTTACGATTGCGGCTCTGAAACTCCCTCGCCGATGGATTTTTCTGTCGGCGTTTTTATTTTTCATCCCGGCGTGCCTGGCGTATGCATATTTTTATGAGTCCCGGGCGCTGCGGACGGTACGTTATGATGTGACGTCTGAAAATTTGCCGCCGGCGTTCGACGGATTTAAAATCGTCTTCATCACGGATGTGCATCACCAGTGCTGGATGAGTTTTAACCTGCTGCCGGAAGTGCTGCGGCTTGCGCGGGAGGAAAAACCGGATGCGATTTTGTTCGGCGGGGATTATGCCGCGTGGACGGAGGGGAGTATTCAGGAGGTTTTCGCGGAGCTGAAAAAACTGGAGGCGCCTTACGGAAAATTCGGCGTCCTGGGGAATCACGATTATTATCCGAGTCCGGAATATTCGGAGCAGATGATGAGGGAGACCGGCGGGATTCAGTCGCTCAGTGACCGCGGGGTATGGCTGGAAAAAGACGGGGCCCGCATCCGACTTTTCGGTACGGAATATCTCTGGGACGAGGATTACCCCCTGCAGGCGCCGCGGTATGAACTGGAGCGTCTGACGCCGGAGGATTTCGTGCTGCTTCTGGTGCATAATCCGGATGATTTCATGCGGTTTCCGCGGCGCGACCGGTGGAAGGTGGATGTCGCGCTGTGCGGGCACACCCACGGCGGGCAGGTCACATTTTTCGGAATTTACACACCGATTTCCGTGGTAAATCACCAGGATCTCCAGAGTGGCCAGGTGCACTGGGGGAACACCTCCATCATTACCAGTAACGGCGTGGGAACGGTGAAATTTCCGCTGCGGTTTTTCGCGCCGCCGCAGATCGTGACGGTCACGCTGCACGCTGCGCACGATGAACAGGCGAATCCGTGAAGCCTCACGCGGATTCCGAAAGTCCCGCATAATGGTGTGAAATCACGGCGAAATGGTGCGTGTGTGTTCAGCATTTTTACCAGCCCCGAACGTCCGTATCCGGCCTTTACTCCCGTTTTTTCGGGAAATCACCCCCCGCTCTTGGAATTCGCCGCCGTTTCTATTATAATAAGGGGGTTATTCTCTGAATCAAACATTTCTCGCGCGAAATGAAAGGTTTTTCTCATGAAATCCCAGGCGGTTTTCCGTTTTTTTGTGGTATTTATTTCACTATTTCCGCTTTTTCACCTGCATTCCACGGCGATTCATGCCCAGTTTAAAGCCTCGGACACGGAACGCCCCACCGGTGGCACCACGCTGGGCGAAAAACAGACCGCGTACTGGGAGTGCGGCCTGGAGGTGACGGCACGTTCCGGGGAGTGTAAAAAAATCGTCGGCACGGTGCCGGTGCCGGTGGACTGGCCCGAGCAAAAAGTGAAGGTGGTGAAAGAGGAAATTTCGCCTTACGCGAAAATCAGTCATCAGCTTCATCCCGGCGGCGTCAAGCAGATGGTGGTGAAAGTTCCCACGCTTCTGTACGGTGAAAAAGCGGTGGCGCGTGTGCGTTACGAAGTGGAATCGTACATCCAGGAGGCCCCCAAAAATACCCGCGGGTTCAAAAAACCGGATCTCAAAGAAATGCAGAAAGATCCGCTGATGCGCCGGTATTTGCAGGACAGTCCGCAAATTGAAGTCAAGCATAAAGAAATCATCGCGGCGGCGAAAGCCCTGAATAAACATGCGGACGGCGAGGACGGCTGGAAAGCCGCGGAGGAAATTTACGACTGGGTGCGCGCGGAGGTGAAATACGTGAACGGCCCGCTGAAAGGCGCCCTGGCGGCCCTGCGTGACAAGACGGGCGACTGTGAAGAACTGACCTCCCTTTTCGTGGCGATTTGCCGCATTAAAGGCATCCCGGCGCGGACGGTCTGGGTGCCGGAACACTGTTACGCGGAGTTTTATCTGGTGGACAAGAACGGCGTGGGCCACTGGTTCCCCTGCCAGACCGCCGGCGACCGGGCGTTCGGCGAGATGCCTTTCCAGTACATCATCCTCCAGAAAGGCGACAGTTTCGAGACGGAAATAAAAAAGAAAAAGGTGAAGGTCCGGTACCTCGCGGAAACGCTCACGGGGGAAGGAAGCACCGGCGCCCCCGCGCACACCTTTATCCGGGAAAAAGTGGCGGAATAACGGCACGGCAGGTTTAACAGGCGTATCACCGCAACAAAAAAACGAGAAAAAAGCGAAGAAATCATGGACGAAGCCCCTCCGAAAATGATCGGGACCGTGGATATCGGCTCAAACTCCATCCGGCTGGTAATCGCCGAGGCGTACCAGAGCGGACGGATTCAAGTCGTGGAGCGTTTCACCCGCGGCGTGTGGCTGGGGCGCGACACGTTCCGCCGCGGCGTGCTCGGCTCGCTGAGTATGAAAGCGGGAATCGAAATCCTGAGCCTCTTCCACCAAAAATTACAGCAGTATGATGTGCAAAACACGCGGGTGCTGGCCACCACGGCGGTGCGGGAAGCCGCGAATGCCGATTTTTTCGTGGAACGCGTGCGCCTGGCCACGGGGATGGAGGTGGAGGTGATCGACCCGACGGAGGAAGTGCAGTTCACCTCTTCCGCGGTGGACGAAATCGTGGGAAACGATCTGAAAAAGACCCACAAAAAAATCCTCCTGGCGGACGTCGGCGGCGGCAGCACGCTGCTGACCATCCTCAAAAACGGGGTGGTGCTGAACTCCCAGACGCTGAATCTCGGCTCCGTCCGCATGCAGGAAATGCTCGCGAATCAGGACGAGACGCCGCTGGATGTGAAAGAGATGACGCTCCATCATCTCGACGAAATTCTGAGTTATTCGGAAGGGTATTTCCCGATGCGGGACGTCCAGCTTTTCATCGCCACCGGCGGCGACGCGCGTTTTGCGGCGAAGCAGATCGGCAGAGAGACCGCGTTTAAGCACCTCAGCGTCATTCGGCGCAGCGATCTGAAAGAGCTCGTGGACAGTTGCGCCGAGCATGAACCCCAGCGGCTGTGCCGGGAATTCGGAATTCCTTTTGAAGAGGCCGAGACGCTCGTGCCGGCCCTGCTGACATACCAGGAACTTTTGCGGCGCACGAAAGCGGAGCAGCTGCTGGTGTCCATGGCGTCCATGCGCGACGGCGTTCTGCAGGCGCTGGCCCGGGATGTCTGGGGCCGGGAGGACACGCTTTATCAGGAGGATATTTTTGATGCCGCGAAAGCGCTGGCCCTGAAATTTCATATCGATCTGCATCACGCCCAGCGGACGGCGGCGCTGGTGGAACGGATTTTCGACGAACTCCAGGCCGAGCACGAGCTGGAGGCGCATCACCGGCTGATGCTGAGCGTGGCGGCGATTTTGCAGCAGGCCGGGCGTTTTGTGAATAATCGGGCGTTTCATAAACATTCGTATTATTTAATTGCGAATTCCGAGATTTTCGGCCTCCGCCGTGAAGAACTCGAGCTGATCGCGCAGGTGGCCCGGTACAGCCGCAAGAGCGTGCCGAAACCGTCCCACATCCCGTACATGGCGCTTTCGCGCGCTTCGAAACTGGCCGTGAATAAAATGGCGGCGCTGCTGCGTGTGGCGAATTCCCTCGACCACGGCGAGTGCCCCGCGGCCGACCGCATCCGTTTCGAGCGGGAGGGCGACGAACTGATCCTGCACCTCCCGCCGCTGGAAGGTTTCCTCCTGAAACAGCGTATCCTAGAGACCGAGGCGAAAATGTTCGAAGACGTTTTCGGCATCCGCGTAAGCCTGGAAACGTGAAAATAATGCGAAATGCTTGCATAATGTGAAATTACGCAAGCATTTCGCCAACCGCATTCGACATTTAACATTTCATTAAGCATTACGCATTCATCATGGCTATCATCTCACAAAAAAGCAAAAAAACATCGGACGCCGGCAATTATATTCTCCGCGACTTGAGTTGGCTGGAGTTCAACGACCGCGTCCTGCAGGAAGGTCTGAATCCGCAGTTGCCGCTGGGCGAACGTCTGCGGTTTCTAGCGATCGTCAGTTCGAACCTGGACGAATTTTTTAAAGTCCGCGTGGCCAGTGCCATGCAGCTCTGCGTCGAGCAGACGCGTAAGCTGGCGAACACCGACACCTCCGCTGCCCAGCTGCTGAAAGCGATCTCCGCACGGACGCACACGCTGGTCGACGCGCAGACGCAGGGGATCCTGACGGCCATGCAGGAATTACCGCGTTACGGTGTCAATCTCCACCGGTTCGCGCAAGTGGAAGCGGAAAAAGACCGCGCGTACCTGCGGACGTATTTCGAGCATAACATCCTGCCGCTACTGACGCCCATGGCGGTGGAGGATTTAGCGCCCAGCCCGTTGCTTCCCTCCCTGCAACTGCATGTGGCGCTGTGGCTGCGAGTGCCCGTGGAGATGGAGCGGGGCTTCAAGAAAAAAACGCCCTTCCAGGATCCGCCCCAGCTGCAGGCACACCCCGGCGTGACGGTCGACCTGGAGGCGATTCCCTTCACTTCCGAAAACGATTCGCAAGAAATGCCGGAAATGAATCCGCCTTCCGCGAAAACGGTGAAAGCAGAGAAACCGGTGAAGGCGGCGAAGCGTGGCCGACCTAAAAAAAGCGAGTTGCAGGAAGCGGCCACTGCGGAGGAAAACGCCGCTGCGGACGTTCCCGATTTCGTGGAAAAACTGGCGGTCATTCCCGTGCCCACCCGCATCCCACGACTGGTGAAACTGGAAGAATCGGAGGAAAAAGTCGAGCTGATTTTCCTGGAGGGGCTCATCGCCGCGAATGCCGACATGCTCTTCCCGGGGTGCGAAGTTCTCTCCAGCAGCGTTTTTCGCATCACCCGCGACGAAGACGTTATCATTCGTGGCCAGGATGCCGAGGACATGACCAAAGCCGTGCGCGAGGCGGTGCTTTCCCGGAAACGCCGCAGTCCGATCCGCCTGGAAATTTCTGCCGGAACCGACGTGCATATCCGCGAAAAGCTGATGCGCATGATGGATCTGACGGAGGATTACGTTTATGAACTCGAGGCGCCGCTGGATGCCACGGTGTTTTTCGGCGTGACGCAGCACCCGCTGCTGAAAAAGGCGTGTTACGAAAACTGGCCGGCTTTCGAGCCGTACGATCTCTTGGGCGCCGAGGACATCATGGAGGTGATGGATCAGCGGGACGTCATGCTTTTCCATCCGTATGAAAAATTCGATTCGGTGATCGAGCTGCTGGATAAAGCGGCGTCCGACCCGGACGTGCTGGCCATCAAACAGACGCTTTATCGCACCAGCGGCGGCTCGGCGATCGTCAAGGCCCTGAAAAAAGCGGCGGAAAACGGCAAGGAAGTAGTGGTGCTGGTGGAGCTGAAAGCGCGTTTCGACGAAGCGCAGAACGTGGAGTGGGCCCTGCAACTGGAAAATGCGGGATGTCACGTCATTTATGGCGTGGCCGGCCTGAAAACCCACGCAAAAGCCATGCTCATCGTTCGCCGTCAGCGGGGGCGCATCGAGCGGTACGTCCATCTTTCCACGGGAAATTATAACGAAAAAACCGCCACGCTGTACTCGGACATCGGGCTGATGACCACGAACCGCGAGATCACGGCGGATGTGGCCGCCTTCTTTAATATGCTCACCGGATACTCGGAGGCGGTGGGGTGGAACCGCCTGACCGTGGAGCCGTTCAGCTTAAAGCGGCGGTTTTTGGATTTAATCGAGCGCGAGGCAAGCCTGTCCACGCCTGAGCTGCCGGGGCGAATCCGCATCAAGATGAATTCGCTGGAAGACCGGGATATGATCGACGCGCTGTACGCCGCGAGCCGCAAAGGCGTGCGAATCGATTTAAACATCCGCGGCATCTGCTGTCTCCGCCCGGGTGTGCCGGAGCTTTCGGAAACGATCACGGTGCGCTCGATCATCGACCGTTATCTTGAACACGCGCGGATTTTCGAATTCCAGAACGGTGGGCACCCGGAAATTTTCCTTTCCAGCGCCGACTGGATGATGCGAAACCTGGAACGCCGGCTGGAAATCATTTTCCCGATTATTTCACCGCCCATCAAGCGCCGCATCAGCCACCTCATGGACGTGTATTTCGAGGATAACGTAAAGGCCCGTGTTCTGCACAGTGACGGCACGTGGCATCCCGTTTTCGTGGAGCCGGGCGAGGAACGCATTCGCGCCCAGGAGGCGCTTTATCTGGAGAGCGAAGAAGCGTCCACCACGCCGTCCCATCCACCGACGAGGTACGTTCCCTTGCGGCGAAAGTCCGAATAATCCCGGCCCCACGGCGTGCCCCGCCGTTTTTCCGTATGATGTCCCAGCCCAGGAGGTCTCCCATGAAATCGCTTATTCGGCCTATCACGCTGCAACTGTCGGATTTTTCATCGCCCGGAGAACCTCGCCGCGATCTGATCGGAAATATCGGAACGCTGGTCGCTTTCCTCATCACCTGCGGGCTGGCGATGCTCTTCTTTTTCTTGTATCCCCTGCTCTTTTCCGAGCGATCCGCGCAGGATCATTACCTGGTGAACCTCCCGCTGCCGGGGTTCACGAATCTGGAGCTGCTGGACGGCCCGGAGGGAACGACCATCCCCGAAAACCTGAATGATAAAGTCGTTCTGCTGATTCTCTGGGGGCCGTGGGATGAAACTTCGTGTCAGTTTTTATCCACGCTGGCGCCGCTGTTGAAAGAGATGGAGGACGAAAAACTCGTCACGATTCCCGTGGCGTATTTTGCCGCGCCGCCCCGCAAAGATACCATGGATATCCTCGAGGACATGGGAAAATATAAGGCGGAAGTCGCGGCGGCCCGTGCCCAGAAAGACCCGCTGCGCACGGAGGTCGAGCGTGCGTATAACAGGAGCGGTTTCACGCTGCCGGTGGTGTGGTGGGATCCGCTGAACGCGCTGCGGACGAACCTGCTGCAACTGGCGTACCATTCTCCCGAAGTGAATCCGGATGAGTTGGACGGAATCGGTTACCCCACGATGATCGCCGCGCAACACGGCATCATCACGGCGGTGTGGCGGGGTAATGCGCCGCAGAATTTGGGGGAAATTAAAGAATTCCTGATCGGGGCCACCGGAAAAATTCCAGGGGGGACGCTCCCCGGACAGACGGAAGCCGCTTCCCCGGCCGTTCCCCGGAAATCGCTCGAAACCCCATAATTTCAGGAGGCCGGCCATGACCAAAAAAACGAGTTCCGGGCATTCGATCCTACTGTACGCTCCCACCGCGGAGGCGTTATCCCTCATGCGGAAGGTGTTCAGCCAGACGGGGCTGCCCGTCATCGCGTGTTGTGCGGACGGCGTGCTGCTGGAATCCGCGAAAAGACATTCGGGGTGCGTCGTCCTGCCGGCCCATGAATGCACGAATGACGAAATCCGGCGAAAAGTGCTGGCACTGCGGAAAGAACGCCTGGGGCACGCGGTGGTCGTGGTGGACAAGGCGCCGAATTTCGAGCGGGCCAGGGAAATCCTGCATCTGCCGGTCTGCGATTATTTCCAACTGTCGACCGCCCCCGCGGAACTGATGAAAATCCTCCGCGGCGCGCTTCGCTGGACGGAAACGAAAGGGCGGAGCCTCATCCGCCACATTGAGCTTAAAGCCATCTGGGGCATGATGGACGAAAGTCACCGGCAAGTGCTGCGGCTGCTGTTCTTCGGACGCACGAATCGCGAAATCGCGGACGAATTATCGCTGAGTCTCCGGGCCATCGAAACCCGTCGGGCCCGCCTGCTGACAGAATTTCAGGCCCGTTCTTTCGCAGAACTCATCCGCGCCGCGGCGACGGTTTTCGCGGAAGAATAATGCCAGCCGCCGGCTTACCGTATCCAGCTCGGATTGCCGGCCATCACCTGCGCCCGCTCTTCCAGTTGCTGGCTGAGCTTAATGAAATGCGGCTCCGTGGGCTGTTCCAGCAGGGCCGTCTGCGCGACGCTTAACGCCTCTTGCATCTGCCCGCCGCGATACAAATTATCTATCCAGCAGTGGTACACGTGCACGTGATTCTTGCGGAACATCGCATATTCCGGCTCCTCCAGAAGCCCCTTCCGTAGCAGTTCGGCGGATTGCGTAAACTTGCCTTCGTAGCAGAGATTCAGGGCCCAGTTGTTAATCGTCGCCAGCAGGTTACCCTTCGTCGTGCTGCTTGTCGGATCCAGCAGCAGCGCGATCGCGTTGGATTCCAGGGCCGCGCGAAAATCTTTCACGGCCAGGAAATCCACGCCGCGATTGTAATAAACTTTCGCGATCAACTCCCGGTCGGAAATGGCGCGCACCTGCGCGGTGTCGACATCGTCCTGCGCCTGGCGGATGAGATCCCGGATGACCCGTTTCCGCGTCGCGGCATCGTCCAGATACTGGAACCACGTGGCACAGGTCGTTTCCACGTCGATCTCGCCTCGCTCCGTTTTCACCCAGCACATGGCATGCCCGGGCAGCTCCACGGCGCGGACTTCCAGCCCGGCCGCGCGCCCGAGACAGCAGTAAAGGATCGTGGCGGTCACGCAATTATAACGTCCGTTGGAAAAGAGATTTTCCATCGTCGTCTGTTCCAACTGATACCCGCCGAGCATGAGCTCTTCATGCATGAAGACGAGAATTTTCTCGGCGCGGCGTAATTTGCTGTCGCCGGGGGTAATCCGGCTCAGCAGCTTGGCCTCGGCCTGCTTATAGCTCCGGGAAAGGCGGTTGGCCATTGCCGGGTTGCTGGGATGGCTGGCGATGATGCTGGCCTCCATCAGCGAATAAGACGTCTTCGCCTTCGCGAGGCATTCGCTCAGGAAGCGATGCTCGTCGTAGCATAAGCCGCCGATGTATTCCACATACCACGGCGAATCGGGCACGACCAATTCATGCCGCTGCGGGATTTCGGAAAACACTTTCCCGGGCGGATTCGCGGCAGACGCAACGGTCACCACCGGGCCGACTTTCGCAAGCGGCACATTTTCCGGCGGCGTAATCAGCCCCACCTCCGGCATCACCGGCGACGAAACACGCGGCGAAATTTCGCGCTGGGCATGCGTTTCCTGCGGCTGCGGGGGGATGGCGGTGAGCTTCGGGGCGGTGGGTACACGCGTTTCCACATCGACATCGGTTTGCGAATAAGCCGCCTGATTGACGTATAATGTTTTGACATCCTCGTCGTCCGCATCCGCTGCATCCGCCGGCCAGGAAACCACCTTAATGCCGTGGTCGTTCATGGTTTCGTCCGGATCCCAGAGCGAATGCTTGATATTTCCATCCGAATTCATTGGGGACAGCTCCCGGGGCACATCCCGCCGCGTGGGGATCTCCTTCAGCGGCGGTTCATGAATTTCCCGCAGTTGCAGCGGAATCGTCCGGCCATCCGGCGTCATCAGTTCCGGGCCAAGATCGACACGCCCGTCCCCCAGCGCGAATGGCACATCACGCAACGAAACGGTTTCCTCGGTTTTCATGCCGGGCACGCCTTCAAGATTCATCTGCACCTGCCACGGCTCGGATTCCCGAGACGGTACCCCCACGCCCTGCGCAGCGCCGCGGCCTGCCGTCGTCGCGGAAGGCGCCGCCTGCCTGTTCCCCGGCACCACCTGAAGACCGCCCCACCGGGAGGGATTTTCCCTGGGAACCGGCTGGGTCGGAGAAGCGGCCGCGCTGGAACGGTTATCCGTCCGTACCGGCGCAACATCACGCACCGCAGGATCATTCGGGTGCGGGTATTCGGAGTATAAATCGGAATAAGTAGGCGTGCCGGTCGTTCCCGGCTGAGAAGTTCTTGGCGTCGGAGCGTACTGGGGCCGTTGGGGTGAAGCCGCCGGAGAAGCATTTTTAACATGATCCCGGTCGCGGCGGAGAAGCGTCTCGCGCTGCAATCGTTGAGCAAATATCTCAATATTCGGGAAAAAGCAAATTCCCACTAACAGAAAGATAAGGAAAACGATGAGTCTCTTTATCTTTTTATACAAGCATAATCTGTTGTGTCCGCAATCCATCGCGCGTTTCCCAATCAAAAAATATCCCTATAATCGTGTCCGCCAAAGTGTGACAAATTTCGCTTTCACCCGGTGTTATTCGTGCCTCCACCCTTGAAGGATGCAGGCAACCATTCCGCGGAGAACGATACAGGCCGTACTACTGACATGCACCTTAACCCTCAACAACTCGCGTCGTCAAACGTTTTGCCGGTGTCAATATTCCCAGACTTATAAAGAAAACGGCTTTTTCAGCCAAATAGTTGACCAGAGAGGCCAAAATGCGCGTTGTCACGATTGTTACGCATGTTCCGATCAGATAAAGAATAACGAGTATGATTACTGTTCAAATTCAGACTGACTGTTTATAAATACAAAAAGACCGGCACCGGAACGGCTAGGGCACATCCAAAATCAATATAAACGGCGGGAAACAGCAGCCGGGAGCGGAGCGTTAGCGCAGAGACCGGATTGAAGTGGGAAAAATCCCGGACGATTCTATCCGGTCTCTTCGCGTCACTGCGTTCCGCTGCGCTGTCGGCTGCTGTTCTTGTGGCTGCATCGATTTTGGATGTGCTCTAGATAAATTGGACAGGGTCTGAGGGCTTCAGAATACCTTCCGGTTCCAGTACATAATAAATAGAATTGTCAACAGCAAAGTCCAGAACAGCACTTGCGACTGAATCAGCCGGGCGTAATAGTTGCCGGAGCCACCGCCGTCCGGAAAACCCACATATGGGCCGCCGCGAAGACGGTCCGAGTCTGACGAAGTTGAAAAATCCAGCGTAATCAGAGAGTTCATCGGGCTGTCGCGCATGATGCGAAGCGTCTTTCCATCCGAACGCACCCGCTCCAAATAATCGACAATTTGCGGCGAAATATCATCCATAAATACTGCCTGCTGGTTCTGACGCCGCAGCCAGGGAGAAAAAATCATCCGTCTCTGTTCGAACGGCGATAAAAAAGTATAATCTGTTCTGACATCCCAAAAATCAATCATGGGTGTACAATAAAAGAATGGCCGGGACAAAATCTCGCGCGTATCATATTCGAACGGCGTCGCGTCATGGATGGACATCATCACCTGCGACAAGCTCTCGGGGATTTCTTTTCGCGCCGTCGCCGCCGTGTTTTCGTTCGCGGAGCCAGTGTTTCTATCCAGATCAAAATTCAAATTTTTATTAATATTAAGAAGTTTTTTCAAGTTACTATCCTGCAAAACCGCATTCGCACGGAATTCTCCCTCGTTTTCCTCGTCCTCCTGAGAATTTTCACCTTCTGGTTTGACATTTTTTATTCCGTCCAGAACCAGCGCTTCCAAAAACGCATCCTGGATCTGAACGGCAGAGCCCGTGGTCGGCGCGGGGGCACGAGAATCAGCACTCTCACCATTCTCGCCACCCGCCCCATTTTCTCCAGTCAAAACACTCCCTTCACCCTTTTCGTTTTCGCCATTCTCAGGACTTGCAGAATTTTCGCCATTACTGCCAATCAGACCATTCAACACTTTTTCTTCAATTTGCTTTTCCGGCACAGAATTATTCAGAGGTGGAGCCGGTTCATTCTCCACTTTAAACTGAAAGCGATCACTCGGAATGAGCGAATCAAGAAATTTCCCCTGTTCCAGCGTCGGCCCAGTCGGCGCCGGCAGACCGGAAAATTGGAACGCATCCACAGGGGCACATATTCCCAGCAAAAGAATGCAAAAAAGGAATGCTCCAAGAGTTTTTTTCATGCTTTTCACGCAAACGGGCCAAGTGGCAGTCTATTTTCAATCTATTTATTATAACCGCTTATCTTATATTTACGCAAGCATGTGGGCAAAAGAATAAAAAATATTTTCAAAATGCCTGCGTTGGGGATTCGAATTTCGCAAAAAGGCGAAATGCGCAAAATAAGAAGAATACGAAGCATGGGATGTGTTTTACATATTCCAGTGTCCCTCGAAGCGAAAAATCTGAATTTGCTCCGCCTGCCGGGCGTAAGCGTTTAGGACGGGAATCAGCAGCAAAGGCGCGAGGAGGTTCAAGCCGGGAATAAGGAGGAAGATGCAGGCAACGACGGCGACGCGGGTGTTTCGCCGGAGATTCGGGCATGGTTTCAGGGCATGTCGGCGGCAATAATCCGCCATTTCCCGACCGATTCCCGCCACGGCGACGAAAATCCAGTACAGGTTATAAAGCGGGATGATGAGCCGCCAGATCATCCGCTGGGGGGTGGTGCGAGCGTGTCCATCCTGTACAATTTCCCATAAACGGTACAAAAAAATCATAAAAAACACCACCGCCCGAATACAAAAAACAAAAAGCGGGAACACGGGGAGCATCAACAGCGGAAAATCCCACCAATTTCGAAACAAATCGGACTGCATGAAAAGGTATAGGGCCAACTGATAAAACCCTAGGAATCCCAGCACGCCAGTAAATATCGTCAGCACCACCGACCAGCGGTAAATCCCGGCCAGCAGCGGAAACGACTCCGGTGCGTAAGCGGCGTTTTCCAACTCATCCAGGGCGTTAAAATCTTCGTACGGGTTTCCCACTCTTTTCTGTCCAACCATTTTCATCACCGCCGACTAAAGCACACCCAACACGCCTCCATTTTACGCCAAACCAGCCTGCCTGACAAGAGCACATCCCCAGCCCCATCTTGTGTTTCCCCCCGACCACACTATAATTATACAATGAACGGACGGCAGCCATGCCACCTACACCCTACACCCTACCCCCTACACCCTCATGAACCACGACGAATACCGTAATCCGCTGATTTCCCGTTACGCTTCGAAGCAGATGAGTGCCATCTGGAGCGAGCAGCGCAAGTTTTCCACCTGGCGGCGGCTGTGGGTGGCGCTGGCGGAGGCCGAAGCGGAGCTGGGCCTACCGATTTCCGACGCCCAACTGAACGATCTGAGGGCGAATGTCGATAACATCGATTTCCCGCTGGCTGAGGAGTATGAGCGGAAGTTGCGGCACGACGTGATGGCCCACGTCCACACCTACGGCGACCTGTGCCCCAGCGCGAAGGGCATCATTCACTGGGGGGCCACGAGCTGTTACGTGACGGATAATACGGACGTCATTCTGCTGCGCGACAGCCTGCGTCTGACACTCACGCGGATGCTGGACGCCATGCGGGCGCTGGCGGATGTGGCACGCACGTACCGCGACTTGCCGTGTCTGGCCTTCACCCACCTCCAGCCCGCGCAGCCGACGACCGTCGGGAAGCGTGCGTGCCTCTGGCTTTACGATCTCGTGCTGGACGTGGAAGACTTGGAGCACCGCCTGAGCATCCTCCGCACGCGCGGCCTGAAAGGCACCACCGGCACGCAGGCCAGTTTTTACTCCCTGTTTAACGGCGACGACGCGAAAGTGCGCGAGCTCGAGCGGCGCGTGAACGAGAAAATGGGCTTCACGGAATCCTTCGCCGTCACGGGGCAGACGTACCCGCGGAAGCTGGATTCGCAGGTACTGGATGTGCTGTCCGGGATTTCGCAGTCGACGCACAAATTCGCCACCGACGTACGGATCCTCGCACACCGCAAGGAAGTGGAAGAGCCATTCGAAAAGAACCAGATCGGCTCATCCGCCATGGCCTACAAGCGAAATCCCATGCGGAGTGAGCGCATCTGCTCGCTGGCGCGTTTCGTCATGAGCCTCCAGACCAGCCCGCCGATGACCGCCGCCACGCAATGGTTCGAACGGACGCTGGACGACAGCGCGAATCGCCGGCTCGTCCTGCCGCAGGCGTTTTTGGCCACCGACGCCATTCTCATCCTGCTGCGAAACGTGGTGGACGGCATGGTCGTGTACCCGAAAGTCATCGAGAAAAATCTCCGCGCCGAGCTGCCGTTCATGGCCACCGAGAACATCATGATGGCGGCTGTCGCGGCCGGCGGCGACCGGCAGGAACTCCACGAGCGCATCCGCCAGCACAGCCACGCAGCCGGGGCCGTCGTGAAACAGGAAGGCGGCGAGAACGATCTGATGGCCCGCCTGGCCGCCGACCCGGCCTTCGCCGAAATCGACCTCACCGCAGCCCTGGAGCCGTCTCTTTATGTCGGCCGAGCGCCGCAGCAGGTGGACGAATTCCTCGTCGAGACCGTCGCGCCGATATTCGCTAAATACGCCGATCTCGCCGCCGAAACGCAGGAAATTCACTGCTAAAGCACATCCAAAACGATTCAGCCACAAGAACAGCAGCCGGGAACGGAACGCAGTGACGCGCAGAGACCGGATAGAATAACCGGGGGTTTTCCCACTTCTATCCGGTCTCTGCGCTAACGCTCCGCTCCCGGCTACTGTTCTTATCCAAAGTCACGCCCAAAATGCTCTGAATTTGCATCGTTACAATCTCACACATGAATATCGAAACGAACACAGATTTTCGCACCGTTTTATTTACTTACAAAAACGACAGCCGGGAGCATAAATGACCGGTTTTTTTTATTTCTGCCACGTCGTCTCTACGCCCCCACACCAGTTGTGGTTTCAAAAAACACCCGAAACTGAAATTTGCACAATTCATGACAGCCAAAAAACTGCCCACACATTCGGGCTATTCATCACAAACGCAACAATCCACCTATTTCACATATTTTCCGTATTTTTCTAGCCAAAACTTCCATTTTAACCATATATATAATTGATTTTCGTGGCCTATAGGTTATACTTAATTATCTAAGCTTTGTAGCTTCACAACATGCGTTTGTTCAAACATCATTAAAATCGCCTATGCGTCACAAAATACTATCTCTCTAAATCTTGTGTTGAAGAAATTAGCGTTCGCCCTTATCGTTCTGAGCTTTTGTACCGCACCCGTTTCAGCCGCTAGCTGGAATTGGGCCAATCTCGGTATGGGCGATTGGATGAACGCCGCCAACTGGTCCCCGGCCGGCGGGCCTCCCGATAATACGGCGGATAATATCACGATCGACAACGGCGGCACAACTGTGCTTTCCACTCCCAACGCTGTGAATATCAACTACGGCAATCTCGGGACCCTTTCCGGCACGAGCGGCACGCTGAAGGTCGACGGCGCCGGGGCGAAGCTCACCGCGTGGGGTCTGAACGTTGGCCAAATCGGCAACGGCCGGCTGGAGGTAATCAACGGCGCGAATGTGGTCGCGAAAGAATACACGGATTCGGAAGATATCCCGCGGACCAGCCTTCCGGTGCAGGTCGGCGACAGTGCCGGCAGCACAGGGTATATCCTAGTCGACGGCCTCGGTTCGAGCATCGCGACCACGACGGGGCTGAATGTTGGCAACGCCGGCACCGGGACGTTGGAAATTTCCAACCTCGGCATAGTAAAATCTTCACAGATATCGAATATCGGTAATGCCACCACCGCCTCCGGACACGTGATGGTGCACGGCGGAGTCTACGACAACGCCACCCAGAAATGGGTGAATCGGTCTACCTGGGAAACTGTCACGCTGAACATCGGAAACCAGACCAGCGGCACCGGGGGCCTGACGGGAACGATGGATATTTACGACGGCGGCCAGGTCAAAACCACCGGCGCGTCCGTCATCGGATACAACGCCAACGGAATCGTCAATATCACCACGGGCGGGAACTGGACCAACGCCGCCCTGACCGTCGGCTCGCAAAACTGCACCGTCGCGGAGCTGAACATCCTCAACGGCGGAACAATGAATACCACCGGCGTCACGACGGTCTCTTCCGCCGCCAACGCCAAAGGCGTGGTGAACGTTTCCGGCGCGGGCTCAACGTGGACGACGTTCACGATATCAATCGGCGGTACAGGCAACGGCGTCATCAATATCACCAACGGGGGAGTCGTCACCAGCGGGGGCGCTGCCAACATCGCAAACACGATCAATTCCACCAGCACCGCCCTGGTCGACGGTGCCGGTGCGACATGGAACACCAATGGACTGAATATCGGCACTACCGGCAAAGGAACCCTGACCATCTCCAACGGCGGCGTGGTGAACAACCTCACCAGCAACGTCGCAGTCGGAAGCGCAGTCGGAAGCAACGGCACATTGCTCATCGACGGCATCGGCTCCAAGTTAATTGCCAATCAGCAGATAACGATCGGCGGCAGCAGCGTCGGAACCATGACCATCACCAACGGAGGCTATGCCAAATCCACCGGCGCCACCGGCGCCTCCACCGGCACCGCCATCGTCAACATCCGGGGCGTCGACGCCAACGGAAAAAGTTCTGAATGGGAAGTCTCCGGGCCCAACTTCGGAACCCAGTCCGGCGGCAATGCCACCTTAAACATTACCGAAAAAGGGAAATTCACCAATACCGGAAACAGCACGATGGCGCAAGTTTCGGGGACGACCACCATCATAAATCTCCATGATGACGGTTCCTGGTGGAACGCCGTCCATGTCTGGATCGGAAGTGGTGGAAACTGCGAATTTTATATTTCGAATGCGGGCAAGGCCAAATTCACGGGAAGCACGCTCGTCGGCAGTGCCGCCACCAGCACCAGCTACGTGGAAATCAAGGATGCGGGCAGTTCCTGGGACGTCCAGGCGCTGACGCTGGGCAACAGCGGCACCGGAAAGGTGGACGCCCACATCCAGGCAACGGTTACGACCGCCGGCACGACGCTGGGCGCCACAAGCACCGGCAAAGGCGAGTTGAATATCCACGACCCGGGCACTACCTGGACCGCGACAACCATATTGGTCGGCAGCGCCGGCGAGGGCCTGCTGAACCTGACCAACAAAGGATATATCACAAACACGGCACAAACCACTATCGGCGGCAGCGCGGGCGGCACCGGCGTTGTCAACATCCACGACGCTGGCACAAAATGGGAAACCCAAGGCACCGCCGCCAGCTCCAGCTTTACGGTTGGCAACCATGGTCACGGAACGTTGAACCTCTACAACCTGGGCTATCTGAAAACCACCGGCCCGGCAACCATCGGCGCCGGAGGAACCGGCGAAGGATTTGTCAATATGGACGACTACGGGACGATATGGGACTCGGCCTCCATCACCGTGGGCAACAACGGCAAGGGAACGCTGAACATCTACACCCAATCGGTGGTCAACACGAGTGCTGCCTCGGTGATCGGAGGTATGAATAACGCCAACGGCGAAGGTATCGGCGTCGTCAATGTCACCGGCGACGGATCGAAATGGATTGTCAGCGCCAGCCTGAACGTCGCCTCGTACGGCACCGGAACCCTGAACATCACCGAAAAAGGATACGTCAAAACCACGGGCCAGGTCGGAATCGGGAACGGCGAAAACACCACCAGCGGCCGCGGGTATGGCGTCGCCAACATCGACGGCGCAGGCTCCGAGTGGATCATCACCTCCACCGCCACCTTCTCCGTCGGCAACAGCGGCGACGGCTTCATGTACGTCACCAACGGCGGATTGGTCAACACCAGCACCTCCGCCACCGCCTACATCGGCAACGCCGGCCCGAGTGTCACCTACCCCATCGGCGGCATCGGATACGTCAACGTCGACGGCAACGGCTCCCAGTGGCTCACCACCAACCTCAACATCGGACAAAGCGGCAAGGGAACGATGCAAGTCACCGACGCGGGCTACGTGTCCACCACCGGCACCTCCCAGGTCGGCAGCGCGGCAACGGGCATCGGCCTGGTCGAAGTCATCGGCACCGACGCCAAGTGGGAAATCACCGGCACGGGAAACTCTCTGCAAGTCGCCAACCAGGGCACGGGCACGATGCGCGTCCTCGACGGCGGATACGTCGATTCCACCAAAGGCAACTCCATCGTCGCCAACGGCACCACCGGAAAAGGCCTGGTTGAAGTCATCGGCACCGGCTCCGAATGGAAAACCGCCGCCCTGACCGTCGCCGTCAACGGAAAAGGCCGAATGAATATTTACCACGGCGGCCACGTCATCACCTCCGGCGCCGCCTACGTCGGCAGCGCCAACACCGGCGACGGCTGGGTGGATATTGTCGGCACCGGCTCGCTGTGGGATACCGGCTCGAACGTCCTGATCGTCGGCTCCCAATATCGCGGTCGGATGGAGGTGTTCGACGGCGGGAAGTTCAATTCGACGACGTATTTGCAGGTCGGCGGAGCGGCGACGACGAGCAAAGGCTGGATTGATGTGTCCAAGGGCATCGTCCGCGCCACCGATCTCCGCGGCGGAGCC
>JAVBLI010000026.1:0-33480 GCA_031553595.1 Thermoguttaceae bacterium
CCTACGCCGAATTTTTATCCGCGTGCAAAAATTTCTTCCGCTGTCGCAAAAAATATCTCCCCGAACACACCACCCTCATGACCGAAAATTTCCATCTTTACAAAACCACGTGACCGGAATTTTAAAGTGGCGGGAGTATATAATGAGAGGTGCGTTTCGCGTTAATGGCGTGTGAACGTTGCCCGTGTCAGGTCTTGCAGGATGAGACACGGGCGTTTTTTATTTCTTGGTTTGCTTTTTGAGTGGTTTTTTCTTCAGCACATTGTCGGCGTGGTTGAGTGTCACGTCTCGGATGTATTGGCCAAGCCCTTTGTCAGGTGCCTCCTGTTCTTTCGCCTCGTCAATTTTGGCACGCTCTTTCGGCGAGAGGCCGATTGTGGTTTTAATGCGTTTGTCTTCCGGGTCTTTCGGGGGCTGCCCCTTGCCTACCATCATGTGATTTCCCTCCTGATTGTTTGAGTGTCGGTATGTCATTAAACTGCCAGCCGTATAATGCTTGATTATATAGCTGGCAGTTTAATGATACAAGCCACCCCCCGCCGGCATTCCGAAAAAAGTCAAAAAAGCGGAGAGCGTTTTCGTTGTTTGCTGGTGTATGCGGTTGTATGCTGTTGTAGTGGTGTGTTTTCGGTTCTATACGGTCTTGTGCGGGATGTTCGTGGGTTTACGGGAAATGGCGGAGGTGGAGGCGGGTCAGGGGAGAGAGCAGAGAGGGATACGGACAAGCGGGGACTGACTGCCCCGCCGGCAGTAGACGATTATCGCCCTGACTGAATATTGACTGATTTGTTTTCTGTTTTTGGTGTCTGCGGTCGAGGTGGTAACGGGCATGGCGGAGAGGGCTTTTTAAAATTCTTGACAGCGGGGGCGAAAAAAGATATAATCCGCATGTCCCCTGCGTGTGGTTTCGACAAGTGTTGCGGGGGATTCGCAATGCAGCATGTCCGTCAGGGGAGTAATTACCCCCGTTCCGTCGGGCGGTCTTTCGTCTTAAGCCCGGAAGCCGCCCGTCGGAGGCGGCGTCTTTAGAGAGGGCTTAAGGTTCTGGGATGGAGCGATTTTACTTTTGTGCCTATCAAGGCAGCCGGCCTGTGGCGGCGGTGAAAGTGCCGGCAAGGGATTTTATTCTGTTTGCGTTCTGGCAAATATACGGCGTTGATATTTTCCGGGATGACGTGCGTTGTTATTCTGAATCGGAAGTAACGCTGCTTGTAAAGCACTTGGCGGGGCTGCCGAAAACCTTTAATGACGCGACACGGGAGAAGGTGAAGGCATGGCGTAAACGGTGCTTGTGCTTTCAGAGAGATTCTTTTGCCAATGGTGACGATTTTGAGGCCACGTATCCGCAAGTGGCTGTGCCGTTTTTGCGGGCAATGGTGGAGATATGGGAAATTGCCGTCGGAGAATTTGATTATCATGGAGAGGTGGAGAAAAAAGAATCTCTGTCGGCAGAAATTCAGAAAATGAATGGGTGGATTGCCGGACTTGTCGCGAAGGGGTTTCCTGAAATCCCGCCGGTGGGATTCTGGAAGGTGGAGAAAACGCCGTTTTTCACACCGTGGGAGTGGGAAGAAATGGAGAATGATGAAAAGGAATGGGGAAGCATGGAGGAATCGTCGGCAGTAGCCACCATGCAGGCAGGCGGCGATTTCCAAGCAAATGATCAATGCCTGGATGATGTGAAGCGGCGTCGGCTTGCTATGGCACGTGAGGGGCTTTCATGGATACAGATAAATCAGTGGGAAGTAGAGCACTTTGCGGACAGACTGACCCGTGATAACCTTTTAAGAGTGAACGGAAGAGATGTCTCCACGAGACCGGATGCAATTCGCAAGATGGTTAGAGAGATGGAAAAGAAAATTTGAAGAAGTCTTGCCACGGAAAGCCGGTTTTAAACCGGCTTTTTTTATTTCCTGCCCGGAAGAAGCCGGAATCTAGCCCGGAACTTCCCGGAAGAAGCCGGAACTTCGCGGAATCTGGCGGAAGCAGGCGTTTTAGTATCTTTCCACGAAAAAAGTTTTTCGTATACTGCCTTTAGTCGCGGGTGATGCTCTTTCGCATTTTTTGTTTTTGCGGAGCCGCCGGCGAGGTGCTTTCATCTCGAAAAGTAAAGGAGTGTGAAAATGTCGTGTGCAATACAGAACGATGTGATGACGAAAGATCAGGTTCAGGAAATGCTCCAGATTTCGGAGCGGACGCTGGACGTATGGCGGGCGGAGCATGGGCTGCCGACGGTGAAAATCGGCAACGTGTGCCGGTTCCATCGTGCAGACGTGCTGGCGTGGTTCCTGAAATTTCAGAAGGGGAAAGAGGCTGCGTGATGTTTGGATACGAAAAAAGCCCCGTGAGTTTGGCGACTGGGGGGCTTGAAAGCGGAAACACTACGGAAGCGGTTTTATCGGCGTCCCCCGTGTGTATTTTTATTTTAACAGAAAATTATATCTACGCAAGAAGCGTGGAGGAAAAGATGGAGTTTATTTATGGCTTTTTTTAATCGTAACCAGCGGGACGATGATTTCACAATTGATTTAGACCAGATTCCGGATGGCGTGAACGTGCCTGACGGGGTACATGCCGCCCGGCTTGTCGGCTGGCGTAAAGGCAGAAGCAAGGAGGGCAAGCCGCGTTCCCGGCTCTCATGGAAAATCCTTGCCGGCGAGGGTGCCGGTGGCGTGGTGGTGACGGATACGTATTGGACGGAAGCCGCCTTGCAGCGTTCAAAACGGCTGTGTGTGACGCTGGGGATTGACCCCGAAAAGAAAACAGTGGACGATTACCCGCCGATTTATGCGGAAGTGAGAACGCAAGTAGAGGAGGGTAAAGACGGGACGCCGTATGTAAATGCGGAGTTTGTTCGTCGGCTGGCGGAGCCGCCAGCGGGATGTGATGAGCAGGCCACCGGTGAGGGTGGCGGGCAGGTGGCCGGCGGTGGCGTGCCTGGTGCGTTATAGGACAAACAGAACGCGGGGCGGTTTCGGCTGCCCCGCACTTTTTCATAGGAGTAAAAAACATGCGTATCAAGGATTTTGAAGGCGGCTTTTTCGTCGAGGGCTTGACCGGCAAGCGGTGTGCGTGCGTGGCGGAGGCGGTCTTTCGGGCGGCGTGCGGGGCGGATGACGGCATAACCGGCAGGACGGATTTTTTCTTGTCGATGTATCAATTCCCGGCGACATTCGTCGAGCAGATTAGAAGCACGGGTAAGACGGCGGGGTATGCCGGGGCGTGTTGGTCGAGATTTTTGTGGTTCGATATTGACCGCGAGGGCGATTTGACGGCGGCCATGCGTGACGCGGCGAGGCTGGCGGATTTTCTGGTGTGTGGCCGGACGGATAACGCAGATTCTGCGGAGGTCGAGCCGGAAAACATTCAGGCGGAAAACGTGGCCGGGGTGTTCGTGCCGGGTAGTGAATCCGTTTCGCTCTGGTTTTCCGGAGCGAAGGGTTTTCACGTGGGCGTGCCGATGGCGGTTTTCGGAAACGCAGCGGAAGCGTCGCCGGCTTTTCCGTCGCAGTGTAAAGCGGTGGCGGTCGAGGTGGCACGTCTGGCCGGCGTGGAAATTGACGCGGCGGTGTATGACCGTGTACGGCTTTTTCGCTGCCCGAATACCAAGCACGCCAAGACCGGCCTTTATAAAATTCCGGTTTCGTACTGGGAGCTTACGGCGGTGCGGAACTTGGCCGTGATGCTGGACTGGGCAAAATCTCCCCGCCGGCAAGTCGTACCGCCTGCGGATAATTTGGCCTCGGTGGCGTTCCGTGCTGACGTGCCGAAAATGCCGGCGGCTGCGGAGTTGTGGCGGCGAGTGGTGGAGCCGGTGGCGGCGGTGGTGCAGCCGACGGAGAAGGCACACAAGGATACGGACAAGCAGACCGTTTCACCGGTGACGTGTCAGACGCAGACGCTCCCGGAGTCCGGCCAGAGCGTGCCGCGATTGCGTCGCGAGACGTTTGAGTTTATCCGGCAGGGGGCGAAACGTGGCGAGCGTGCCGTGAGTCTCTTTCGTGCGGCGGCGGATTGTACGCGGTGCGGTTGGTCTCGTGACGCGGTTTTTTCCTTGCTGCCCGACGTTGCCAGAGACGCGGGATTAAACGGGTATGAAGCGGAGAGTCAGATCAATGCCGGTATCATGGCCGGCGGAAAGCGAGGGGAAGCATGAGAGAGGAAATGGTTCAGCAGTGGGCGGGAAAATTTCTGGTGGGCATGGGCGAGCCGAATCTGGTTTATCATGCCGGGGCGTGGTATATGTTTAGCCCGCGTGCCGGGTGGTGTGTCACGGATGTGGAAATGATTCTGGATGAGGTGGTGAAAAGTCTCTGGGAAGGGGCGGAGTCCGTTTCGGTTTCGCAGAACTTTTCACGGGATGTACTGGGCTGCCTGCGTGCCACCTTGCGGGTACATGAGGGGGAAGGCGAGACGGTTGACCCGTCCGTGTCTTTGGCGTATGAATCGTTTGAGCAGAACATGGAGATAGGCGTCTTGCCGGCGGAGGGCTGGATATTCACGCGGTCGAATACGCTGCACGTGCCGACGGTGGCGGCTGCCCTGCACGCTGGCGGTGATGTGCCTGCGGAGTCAGTGAGTCCGGCGGATACGTCGCTGTTTACTCGTGGGATGGTGCCGTGTGAATTTAATCCGGCGGCCACGTGTCCACGCTGGGAGCAGTTCGTCGCGGAGGCCTGCCCGGAAGACGCGGCGATGTTACAGATGATGTTCGGCTTATCGCTGACGTATGACCGACGGTATAACGTGTTTTTCGTCATTCACGGGGAAGCCGGCACGGGCAAGAGTACGGCACTGGATGTGCTGGCGAGACTGAACGCCGGGGCAGTATGCGGCGTGCCGTTAAGTATGTTCGGCGAGAAATTCCGGACGTATGACCTGACCGAGCACCGGCTGAACATGGTTCAGGATATGGAGTCGGTGTATGAGGGCGTGGGGAGCGTGTCTCTGCGTGAGGCGATTTTGAAGTCATGCACCGCCGGCGAGAAGTTTCAGGTCGAGCAGAAACACCAGCCGCCGAAATATCGGCGATTAACCGCTCTGCCGGTTTTCGGCGGAAACGTGCTGCCCCGGTTCGCTGACCGGAGCCGGGCGATTGCTGATCGAATGCGGATTATCACTTTCCCGTGTGTCTTTCGCGGCACGGCGGGTCAGGATTTGACGCTGGCGGATTCCCTGCGTGCGGAGTTGCCGGGTATTTTGAACTGGGCATTACGCGGTTACGGAATGCTGTTGGCCGGCGGTTCCCGGACGTTCCCCGAAACGGCGTCGGCTGCCATGCTGAAAGCAGACTTGATAAAATCCGCCCGCCCGGAAGAGTTGTTTTGTGATGATATGCTGGAAGTGACCCCGGACGGGAGCGGGACACTCTCAACGGAAGCCGTGTATTTGGCATACCAGGCGTTTTGTATCCGGAACGGGTTTAAGCCGGTGGGCAGTAGTCGGGTGATTCCTGAAATATGCCGGTATCTGGGAGTAGAGAAAATGCGTTCTACCATGCAGGGCAAAAAGAAAACATGGCTGTTTGGTGTTCGCTTTCCTGAAGGTGTTCCGCCGGCAGAAAATGGGCAGGGTACGGATGGTTTTTGAGGCCGTAAAATACGGGACGTGGCAGGGTGCCAGGGTCTTTCCTATTTTTTATATATATAAATAGGTATCGTTTTTGAGCGTGTTTCATACAGACTGGTTTTGGGCGTTTTCGGTCTTGGAATGGCCGGGAACGCCTCCACCCCATGCCGGGGCGATTGCGGGGGCTGCCGGTGGGCTTGCCGCCGGTGTCCCGCCATCTGCCGGTTCCCGGTCACACCGGGGCGAGTCGGCACGATTCCGATTCCGGCACTGGCCACCTATAGCCACCGCCACCACTATAGTACCGCTTGTCCGTATCCCCTCCTGCCTCTGCCCCTTTTCACCACCTGACCGCCACCGCCTTCACACCGGCATAGGCCGGGGCAGTGGTGGAGGTGGTTTTAACCGTGCTGCCGGCGAGCCGGTTTATCATATCCCGCCGGCAATTCCAAAAAAATCTTTTCGCGGGGAATATTCATAGCCCCGCGTCTGATGTATAATATTAAGCATAGAGCAGTAAATAACAGCAAATAACCGAAGTGTTACAAGGAGAAAAAACATGGCAAGTATTTCAAAAAAGGGGAATGGTTTTTTAGTCCGCGTGTACGTGGACGGCAAGCAGGTGAAGCTCTACGGGTTCACGAATAAGCGGGAAGCGGAACGCACGGGCGATAAAATTGATATGCTGGTGGCAGCCAAGAAAACCGGCGACATGCCGCCTGACCTGTCTGTGTGGGTCTCACGGCTTGCGGAGTCCGATTCCGCCTTACACGCGAAGCTGGCACGCTTAGGACTCGTCGAGCCGGCGGCTGGGCGTCACACGTTGGGCGAGCTTGTGGAGCAGTACCGCAAGAGCCGTAATGACGCGACGCAAGCCACGACGGATGTTTACCGGAAGGCGGAGGCGAATCTGTTTGAGTTTTTCGGCGAGGCGTGCGAACTGGGGAAAATCACGTTGAAGCGTGCCGACGATTTCGCCCGGTGGCTGCGTAGCGAGCCTCTGAATCGTCGCAAGACCGAGGCGGAGCCGTATAGCCACGCCACCGCAAACAAGCGTATCGGCTTCACCAAGCAGCTTTTTCGCTATGCAAAACGTGTCGGCTGGGCGGCGGAGAATCCGTTTGAACTTGTCAAGGCCGGCGAGAGCACGAATCCCGGACGCTGGGTATACGTGGAGGCGGAGACGGTGGAAACGGTAATTTCCGCCTCATGTCTTCCCAAGTGGCGGGCAATCATGGCACTGGGGCGATTCTCCGGCGTGCGGGGCAGTAGCGAACTTTTCGGGCTGCTCTGGGAACACGTCATTTGGAGCAGTGAAGGCGAGCCGGGGCAGATTCTCATTAAGGCTGAAAAGAATAAACGGCATGGCCGGCGGTTCCGTTCCGTGCCGCTTCATCCCGTGGCGGAGCAGGCACTGTCCGCGCTCTTTCATTCGTCGCCGGAAGGCCAGACACACGTATTTCCCGGCATGGCCAAGAAAACAAATTTCTGCACGATGGTTCAAAAACAAGTCACCACCGCCGGCCTCCCGGTCTGGACAAACATTTGGTATAACCTGCGGAAGTCGTTCTGCTCTGACCTCATGGCTGCCGGCGTAGACCCCACGGTGTATGAAGCCATTACCGATCATTCCTACGCAATCGCCATGAAGCATTACCAGATACCCCACACAAAACGCCTGCAAAAGGGTTATGAATCCGTTCTGGAATCATGGGGGCTTAAAAAGGGGCTTGCTGGGGGCTTAAAAGAGGGCTTGCATTGCACCGCGTCGGATAGCGTCTTATCGCAACGGGATTCACAAGAGCCTATATTTAGCGACTCCACGTGCCCACAAAAAAACGCCTGCGGTTTTACGCAGACGTTTGAGACGGAGGACATGGGATTCGAACCCACAACTCCTTACGGAGCACCTCATTTCCAATGAGGCCGCTAGCCATTCGCTTATCCTCCAAGGTTATGGTATTTTAACGAAAATCGAGGTTTCCACAAGTCCCCCCGGGCGTGCGGAACGCCGAATTCCCGGAAAGTGTGCTAAAAATCCAGGTCGAGAATGAGGGCCATGATGGTGTTGGCCTGCATGGCGGCGGCGATTCCGACACGCGGCGAGGTGGGGGGGAAGTCGGGGGCGGTTCCGGTTTTGAAGTCGCCGCAGACGTAAAGCCGGGCGCCGAAAGACTTTACGCGGATTTCGTTCGCGTGGCCCCAGCCGGCGATTCCGCTGGCGGCGACGACGGTTTTCCCTTCCTCTAGCATCCGGGTAACGAAAAATGCCTTCTGATCGGCATCATCCAGCGCCTCGACCACATAGTCGCAGGCCGCGAAAACCTCCGGCGCGTTGCGGGGCGTGATCCGCTGGGCAAACGTCTCCAGTTCCAGCGCCGGCGTGATGCGGCGGAGATTCTCGGCCAGGGCCGCCACTTTTGCGCGCCCGATCTGGTCGGCGAAGAAAAACTGGCGATTCAAGTTGCTTTCGCTGACCACATCCATGTCGGCGAGCACGAATTTGGTGATGCCGCTGCGAACGAGGTGGGCGGCACAGTTCGAGCCAAGCCCGCCGGCGCCAGCGATTCCTACGCGGATGCTGGCGACTTTCGTCTGCTGTTCGGGCGTGAGGAAGAAGGCGTCCATGGGGGAGTGGGGTTTGTGGATTGTGATTTGGGGCTTGCGTTTATTTTAGCGCACGGTGGCGTCGCCGGGCTGAGTGGCGATTTCGGAACGGCCGGTGTCGTCGAGGTTGTTTTCACGGCGTGGGAACGGCTCGCCCAAGGGTGGGGTGGTGATGCTGTTGTTGGCCGGGGCGGCGTAACGCAGGGCGACGATGCGGTCGTTGATGCCGGGCTGGTAGGGGTTGAGGGCCAGGGCGTGCTCGTAGGCGGAGACGGCCGACTGGTTTTCGCCCATCCGCTCGCGGACGCTGCCCAGGGCGGTGTAGGCGCGGATGTTCCGGTTGTCCACGGCCACGGCGTCGTTGAGGCAGTCGCGGGCTTTGGTGAGCTGGCCGTTCTCGTCGTAAAGACGGGCCAGTTCGATACGCGGCTCGGCTGACGTCAGCTGACGGTTCACCCACGCCTCCGTCATGCGGAAGGCTTCGTCGGATCGGCCGACATCGCACAGCAGCGTGGCTTTGGAGCGGTTGCACTCCACATGATTCGGGCTCAGCTCCAGGCAGCGATCATAATAATACATGGCCCGCTGAAAATCCCCCTCATTGCCGGCGGCTTTCTGCGTGGCGATGGTGTGGTACACATTCCCGAGGTTGTAGTATGCGTCGGGATCCTGCGGATTCGCGGCAGCCGCCTTCTCGAAACAGTCCAGCGCCTCATTCGTCCGGGAAGCACTGAGCATCCGAACCCCCTCGGCATTATAGGAATGCGCGGAAAATGTGCCGCAGCCGGACATCGTCAGGCTGGCGAAAAACAGAACGCTGAGGAAAAAGCGGGGTGTGCGTGTCACGCGGAGTTTCCTTGTAAATTCGATTTTATTTTAATGAATGGATGAAATCGGAGGTATCATAGAATTTCCGGCTGGTTTACGCAAGAGCAAAACGGGCGATTTTACTTGCTTTTGGGGGAATTTTGAGGTAAAATAGAGGAGTATGTCGGAAAAACTTCCTTTCATTATCGGGCCTTACGATCTGAACCGCCGCATCGGGCGGGGCGGCATGGGGACGGTGTATGGCGGGATAGATCGGAAAAACGGGGCGGCGGTGGCGGTGAAGGTACTGGCCGGGCGGCTTTCTGGGGAAGAGAGTTTCCGCCAGCGTTTCGCGAAAGAAATCGAAGCGCTGCGGCAGTTGAATCACCCGAATATTATCCAGCTGCTGGGGTACGGTCAGGATGATGACACGTTTTTTTACTCCATGGAATTGGTGGACGGAAACTCGCTGGAAGAGGAAATTCAGCAGAAAAAACGGCGGTTTACGTGGCAGGAAACGCTCGTCGTGGGCCTGCAGATCGCGGCGGCGCTGCGGTGTGCGCATGATCACGGGGTGATTCATCGGGATTTGAAGCCGGGAAATCTACTGCTGTCCGGCACGGGCGTCGTGAAACTTTCGGATTTCGGCATCGCGAGCCTTTTCGGTTCCACACGCCTGACAGACGTCGGAAATGTCATCGGCACGATCGAATATATGTCGCCAGAACAGGCCACGCAGCAGCCGGTCACGCCGCGGTCGGATCTTTATAGCCTGGGGGCCGTGCTGGTGGCACTGATGTCGGGGCATCCGCCGTTTTCGGGGAAAAGCCTGCTGGAAATCGTGCATAAACACTCCACGCAGCAGGCGAAACGCCCCAGCCAGCTCGGCGTGCGGCTGCCGGTGGAATTCGATTTGTTAATCGGACAGCTGTTAAATCGCGACCCGGAAAAACGTCCAAAAAGTGCGTTACTGGTGTACCGTCAGATGGAGGAAATCCTGCGGCATGCTGTTTCCGAGCAAAAATCGGACGCGGCGCCGCCGGAAAGCGCCGGGAATGGGGTGGCGATCATGCCGGGGAGTGTTTCTTCGGAAACGCGTGTGCCGGAGCGTGAGGATGAAGCCGTCACGCCACTCGATTTGAATTTTGGAGATAAATCGCGCCCGGAAGATTTCGTGGGGGAAAGCTCCATTTGGTGCAAGCAATTTCCGCAGGAAACGCAGGCAAAATTCCCCGGAGATTCCTCGGAAATCGTACGTCAGTGCTCCGCACTGCTGGAAGCGGCGGAAAAGGAAGTGGGACGGGATAATGCGGCGGCGGAAGATGGGCCGGGAGTTTTAGAAGCGGAAGACCGAGACGAATCGCGTACGATCCGTTTTCTCGCTCCTTCGAAAAGTGTGCAGCCTGGACTCGGGGCGGATGCGGATGCTGTCGTCGCAAAAAATGAATTGAATTCAGAAAACAGAAATGGTGAAAGATCCGTAACACATTTTGTGGAAGTGGAAAAAGGTGAAATTCCGCCGCAGAATTCATCTTTGGAGCGACTTTCGGATTCTCCATGGGTGGGCCTGGTTTTAGTGCTCATATCATCTGGATGTTTTCTTTTGATAGGCTTTTTTCTGATAAAATGGTGGCGTTCCCCGCCGGATGCCGGTGTTTTGTATGAGCGGATTACACAGGCTGCAAAAGATGAGTCGGCTGACCATTTACAGTTGCGGGAGGATATTCGCCTTTTCGTTCGCTATTATTCGCTGAATGAACATCTCTGGGAAGTCCGGGAAATCGAGTCCCGGTTGGAGCTGGATCAGCTGGAGCGGCGTCTGCGTTCCAACTCGCGCGGCCGGGATTTTTCCGCCGTGACGCCCGTGGAACGGGATTATCAAAACGCGATTCATAATGTCCGTTATCGGCCGGAAGAAAGCCTTGAAAAATTGGAGGCTTTTGTGACCTATTATCGTTCGGTTTACGCACATTTACCCGGTTACGATGCAGAGAATTCTGTGCATGAGAAACATCGAAAGAAGAACAAAAAACAGATTCAGCAGTATGTGGAGCTCGGGCAGCGGCAGATTTTGTGGGTGAAAGACGAATTGGCACGCGAAACACAGGAGCAGCGGCGCGAACTGGAGCGGCAAGTGGAAATCGCACTGGAATGCCTGGATGACGAAAATGACGAAACCAGGAGTTTTGGGGAAGACTTAAAGAAAGCCATCCTGCGTCTTTACGGCGAAAATCTCTGGGCGCAAAACTGCATTCACCCTTTAATAAACCGCGAAAATAGGGCAAATGAAACAGAAATTCCGGCAGATATGCCCGGTGAATAAGAAAAAATTGCATAAAAAGATAAAATATGGAGGGTGAAAATGCAATAAAGAACGCATTTTGCCTGTTTTAGTATTATGAAAGACGAGTCGGCCCCCTCCGTTGATGATCATGCCCGCCTGACGGAATGGATTCTTCAGTTTGGGGACTCCATCCGCGGTTATATTTTTAGTATGACGCGGGATGCGGCGCTGGCGGAGGACCTGGCTCAGGAAACATTTTGCCGCGTATGGAAAATGCGACATAAATATGTGGAACAGGGGACGCCGAAAGCGTACCTGTTTCGGGTGGCTGACCGCATATGCATGGATCATTTTCGGAAGAATCGGCGAGAAGTTACGCTGGACAGGGAATCCTGGAAGGACTTAACCGTGGCAGATGCTGCTCCACCGCCTTCCGAGGTGCTGGTAAGTCGCGAAGAAGGGATGCAGTTACGGGCTGCCATGGAGGAACTCACGCAGGCGCAACAGCGAGTTTTATCATTGCGTTATTTTTCGCAGCTGAGTTTCGTGGAAATTGCGGAAATGATGGAAATTCCGCTGAATACGGTGCTGAGTCATGCGTTTCGCGGGCTTACGAATTTAAAAAAGAAATTCACTCCTGACGGCGAGCAGGCCGAATAAAGATTTGTGAGCGAATTTACTGCTTAACACGCAAAAAATATTACTAAAAAAAGGGAAGTATGGCGGGCTGGTTATAACCGGCGACTTTTAATGGGTGTGTATCATGGAACGTTTTTCGAAAGATCATGACGGCGGCGAGCCGATTCCAGAACTTTCGGCGGAAATGCTGGAGCGAATGACGTCCGCTTTTCACGGCGAATATCTGGAATGTCCTGCCGAGGATGTGCGTATGCATGAAGCGTGGAGGCATTTCGGACGGACGCTGGAAGCGGCGAAAATCGCTAATTTTGATGCTCCGCTGAATGCCACGAGAATTTTGGAGCGGGCGAAGATCGCGGTGGCGGCGCCGGAAAAAGATGTGCCGGCGCGAAAAGCCGGGTATTATGCAAAATGGCTGAGTGTTTCCTTGGTGTGCATGGCGGCAGTGATGATTTCCGTGGTGAGCTTTTTTAGTGTGCAAAAAGAAGACGTGCCGGAAGGGTCGGATGTTGCGGCGATGGCGGATGCGGATGCCTCTGAATTGGTGTGGGATACGCCGGTGGCGGACGAAATTGAGGAAATGGACTTTTTGTTGCTGGAAATCGAAAACGGATGGTCCTCTTTCGATACGGAGCTGGCACTGGTTCACACGAGTCTGGACATAATGGAAGAAGAGGATTATCTCTTCGATGATGAGGAATTTATCTGAAACAGGTTGGAACATGAAGCGAACCGGCTTATTTTTTGTTTTTTGTCTTGCAGTTTCTTTCTGGCTTGGCGTTCACGCTTCCATGGTGTGTGCGCAGGAAAGCGGGAAAGAAAAAAAGGCGGAGAGTCGCCCTGCTGCTGGTGCGCGCGCGAAAAACGCATCGCGGGATGAGGCGAAAAAGGATGCCCCGGCACGTGGTAATGAGCAGGGTGAAGACGGCGGTAAGAAGGATCCTCGCAAGAAGGGGAACCCGCCACATCATACGAATGGCGCGCGGCAGGATAATCGGGATTGGGCGGGAGCGAAGCCCGGCACAGTGCCCGGTCTGGGTGGCGGTTTGCGGTGGGGAAATTTCGGTGAATTGAAGAAAAAGCACCCCGAATTATTTGAATTGATCCAGCGGGATATGGAATTGAACAAAAAAACCGCGGAGTTGGTTCAGGCGTGGAAAGAGGCGGCGCCGGGCGATAAGGACGCGCTGAAGGCGGAGTTGCGCGAGGTGGCCACGGAGCATTTTACGGTGCGTGAAGACCGCCAGTTGTATGAGCTGAAGCTGCTGGAGGAGCGTATCCAGCGGATGCGGAAAGAATCGGAGAAGCGGAAGGAAAAGATGGAAAAGGTCGTGAATCGCCGGGTGAAAGACCTTCTGGAGCGGGATGACGACGCGGATTTCTAAAGGCATGCGGAGCATTTCAAAAAGCGGGACGGTGGGGAGTTCCGCTTTTTTTATTTCTTGCAGGCGCGCTGCGGAGAAAAAATCGCGGCCGGCTTTCTGCGTTTTTGTGTGGGGTTATGGCTGTTTTTTTGCCGAATTTTCGGTATACTGAGAGGGATAATGATTACTTGATGCGAAAATGAGGAAGCAAAGATGAATCGGAAAAACGCGTATCGGCGGATCGGCTCGCTGCGGGATGTAGGGGCGTTTCGGGAGTATCTGGCGGCGCTGGGGTTGGAGATTCCAGTGGATGCGCGAGTGCTGCGTGCTGCGGAGGATTCACCGCTGGCCCGGCCGTGGAAAATCGGAAATAAAACGCTCATGAACCGTTGGACGATTCACCCCATGGAAGGCTGGGACGGAAACGCGGACGGAAGTCCATCAGAGCTGGTGCTGCACCGCTGGCGGAAGTTCGGCTTAAGCGGCGCGAAGATGATTTTCGGTGGAGAAGCGTTCGCCGTGGCGGAAGATGGCCGCGCGAATCCCCGGCAGTTGTGTTTTCATCCGCGGCATGGGGATGATTCGTGCCAGATGCTGGCGGACACCGTGCGGGCGGCGCATGAGGAGTACCAAAAATCGGCAGGGGAATCGGGCACGACGGCCGGGGATTTTGTGATCGGCTTACAGTTGACGCATTCCGGGCGGTTCTCGCAGTCTGCGGATGGGAAGTACGCGCCGCGAATCGCGCAGCATCATCCGGCACTGGATGCGCGGGTGGGGATCTCGCCGGCAGATGACGCGTGCATCATGACGGATGATGATATCCAGCGGCTGATCGAAAAATATGTGGCCACCGCAAAAGCTGCGCACCGGGCGGGTTTCGATTTCGTGGATGTGAAGCACTGCCACGGGTATTTCGCGCATGAGTTACTGCACGCGGTGCAGAGACCGGGGCGTTTCGGCGGGGCGCTTGAGAATCGCATGAGGTTTGCGCGGGAGATTATCGCCGGGGTGCGGGCGGAGTGTCCGGGCATGATGATCGGCGTGCGGCTTTCGCTGTTTGACGCCCTGCCTGGAGAGACGAGTAAGGCGGCACCGGGGGCGGTGGCGGATTTCGTGAAATTGCTCACGCCGGAGGATTACGAAATCGTGCGGGTGTTCGCCCAGGAGCTGAAAATTGACGTGCTGAACCTGACGGCCGGGTCGCCGTATTACTCGGTGTACGTGCAGCGTCCGTCGTTTACGCCGGCGGTGGAGGCGGTGCTCGGCGAGGATGGCGTGATGCGGATTCCCACGGACATTACGCCGCCGGAGGACCCGCTGATCGGGTGTTGTCGGCAGATGGTCGCGGTGCGTGACGTGAAGCGGCGGTTCCCGGAGCTGCCCATCATCGGAAGTGCGTATTCGTATTTTCAGGAGTTTTTGCCGCACGTGGCGCAGGCGGTGGTGCGCGAAGGTTGGGCGGACAGCGTGGGCATCGGGCGGATGGTGCTGCCGTACTGGGATTTTGTGGCGGACACGCTCGCGGGCCGTGCGTTGGATAAGCGGCGGATTTGCCGGACGTTCAGTGATTGTACCACCGGGCCGCGGAACGGGATGGTTAGCGGGTGTTATCCGCTGGACGCCGAGTATAAGTGCATGGCTGAAGCACTAAAGTTGCGAGAGATGAAAAAGAAGGGGACGGAGAATGGGGGATAGGGCGGCTTGTGAAATGTCGGCAGCGATCCGCGCAGCGTATTAGCCGTGGGATTTATCCCATGGAAAGCGGATGGCGCCCCCCTCTTACCAGCCCTAAGCGTTAGCGCAGAGACCGGATCAGAAGTTATGAAAAAATATCCGAAATGGGTGGTCGTCGCCCTCCTTTTCCTGACGATTTTGCTCGGCATTTTCGTCGCCCTGCTGTTCAGGTGGCGGGAAGATTTTTTTAGAAAAAATGAAAGCGATGCCCTTTTGCTCATGCAGCAGTCCATTGAACATGCCAAGCAGAATGACGGTATTTTCATCGCGCCGGACAGTTTTTTTCTCCTGGTTCCCCATGAATTTTATACCCATGAAATGCTGAAAATGCTGGAGGGGCAGGCCGGCATAAGGCACGTCGATTTTGACGGGCGTTCCGTGATGGTGATGGATGAGCAGGTCGCGGGATATTTTGCGTCGATGCCGGATATGGAAAGTTTGAACATCGAGGCTGTTCCGTTGCGGGGGAATGTTTTTTCGATTTTGAACACGCAGGAAAAGCTGGAAAAACTTTGGCTCATGCGCTGTTTGTTCGACACGAGCACGTGCGACGATCTGGGGAATATGATTCACCTGAAAAAGCTCGACATTCACATCCCGCGAACGATTTCTTCGTCGCCAGACGGTTCCGAATCCATCCGCGAAACCGATGAACAAATCCGTTTAAAAATGGTGAATTCGATTTGTAAATTAAAGCAATTGGAATCGTTGGCGATAGATGCCAGTTTTAAAACATGGAGTGAGCAACTTTCACAAGCACTGCCGGATACGGAAATCGTTTTTCGGTCATGGGAGTGAAATAATCCACGATGATATCATCCGTGGGGTGAATCTCACGGCTCACACTTCAGGCTGTTGTTCTTGCGGTGTGTCTCTCTCTCCCAGGGCGTTACCCTGGGCTATAATGTTAAGCCCCTCCGGGGCGATTTTGTTGACGTTTTTTTAATGAATTTATCCCATTTAAAAAGGTTTTTCACATGATACGTACACGTTTTGCTCCCAGTCCCACGGGTTATCTTCACATCGGCGGCGTGCGGACGGCGCTGTTCTGCTGGCTGTTCGCGAAGCACGGGGGCGGGAAGTTCATTCTGCGGATTGATGACACGGATAAGCAGCGGAATCTGGATGAGGCGCTGGAGCCGATTCTGCACGGGCTGCGGTGGCTGGGCATTACGTGGGATGAGGGGCCGGGCGTGGGCGGGCCGTTCGCGCCGTATTATCAGTCGCAGCGGGACGCGTTTTATCAGGCGGCGGTGGATCGGCTGCTGGCGTCCGGGCACGCGTATCGGGATTACGCGCGGCCGGAGGAGCTGACGGCGGAGCGCGAAGAAGCGGCGCTGGATAAAAGCGTCGGGGCGTATACTTACAGCCGGCGGTGGATGGCGGACACGCCGGAGAAAGCGGTGGCGTTTGAGGCGGAAGGCCGGCAGGGAGTGGTGCGGCTGAAGATGCCGCGTGGGGATGAGAAGTTGGAATTTGATGATCTCGTGCGCGGGCACGTCGTCTTTGAGTGGGCGCAGGAGCAGGATCACGTCGTGCAGCGTGCGGACGGTTCGTTTATTTATCACCTCGCGAATGTCGTGGATGATCAGGCGTTCGAAATCTCGCACGTCATCCGCGCGGAGGAGCATCTGTCGAACACGCCGCGGCAGATTTTCATCTGTGACGCGCTGGGGTATCCCCGGCCGCAGTACGCGCATCTGCCGTTCGTCGCCGAGCCGGGAAATAAGACGAAACTCAGTAAGCGGAAGCTGGATAAGTACATGAAAAATAAGGACTTCGCGAAACTCGTCGAGCACGGCATGTCGATTGCCACGCGGCTGGGGCTGGAGGCGAAGCTCGAAACGTTCAACCCCGTGGTGACGGATTTCTTTGAGCAGATCGGGTTTTTGCCAGCGGCAGTCGTGAATTATCTCGCGCTGCTGGGCTGGTCGCTGGATGATAAAACGGAAGACTTCACGGTCGAGGAACTCGTGCAGGCATTCACGCTGGAGCGGGTGAATAAGGCGGCGGCCAGTTTTGACCCCGCGCGGCTGATGGCGTTTCAGGAGCGGGCCATGCAGCGGCTCTCGGTGGAGGAAAAGTTTGCGGGCGTGCTGCCGTTCATGATTCAGGGGAAGATGATCGCGGCCGAGGATGTCGTGCAGGAGACGCCCCGGATTCTGGCGCTGCTGGCTGCCGCCGCGGATCGCATTAAAGTTTTCGGGGACATTCTCGATTACATGGACTTCTTCACGCCGGATGAGATGCTGGCGTATGACCCGGCGGCGTTCGAGAAACGCGTGCTGAAAGACGGCGCGAAAGACCTGCTGGCGAAGTACGCCGCGCGGCTGGAATCGCTGCCCGCGGAGGAGTTCAGCGCGCCGAACACGGAAGAGGAAATGCGGCTTTTCCTGGAAACGGAAGGCGTGAAAGTCGGGGACATCATCCATGCGCTGCGCGTCGCGGTGACCGGAAAAGGCGTCGGCATCGGCGTGTTCGAAACGCTAGAGATCCTGGGCAAAGAAAGCGTCATGCGGCGGATTGAGTTGACGCTGGTGAAAGAGAAGTAGTTTTTACGCAGAACAAGAAACAGCAGCCGGGAACGAAGTGAAGCGGAGCGTAACGAGAGCGACCGGATAGAAGCGCAGGATGTGTACCCACTTCAATCCGGTCACTCTCGCTGCGCTTCGCTCCCGGCTGTTGTTTTTGTGCCATAATAAATGAACTGGGAAATTTACATAAGGGGTACCCCATGATTGAATTACGCGAATTTGATTTTCCGGCGGGCAATTATTACCGGCTGGTGCTGCGGCGGTTAGCGGTGCGGTACGGGTGGTTTTTCGTTTACGGCTGCTCCGTCACCGGGGCTTTGGCGCTGCTGGCAGGGTATGTGGGATTATTGCTGATGTGGGTGGTTATCACGGGCGTCCTTTTTCCACTGTCGGCATTTTTCACGGCCTGGAAATTCGTTTACGCCAAAGAAAACGCCGCCGTGCTGCAGAAGCGGAAGCTGACGTTCGACCCGCCGACGTTCCACATCCTGTGCGAGGACGGGGCGGAGTCGCGTGTGCCGCTGACGCAGATTTCGCGCGTGGAGACGTGGCATGGTTATTACCTGCTGTATATCACGAAACATAATTACATCCCTGTGCCGATGAGTGCGTTTGTGTCGGAAGATGACCGGCAGCGTTTTGAGGCGGAGGTCACGGCGGGGAAGTGGAAGAAGCCGACGTTCGTGAAGCACGTCGCGATTTATCTTCTCATCACCGCGGCGCTGCTGGCGGCGGGATATTCATTGGGGCATAGGATTGAAATCGTCGAGTGTCCGTCGGTGCAGGAAAATGGGACGCAGAGAATGGGTGAACCATGACGCCGTTTGAGGAATTCCTGTTCTGGGACGCGAAGATTCCGGGTTCGCCGGCGGACGCGGTGACGCACCTGGTGTTTCGCGGATTGATGGACAGGGAAACTCTGGAGCGGGCGTTTTACTCTTTGTTGAAGGACACGCCCCACGCGGTGGAAACGCTTGAGGAGCGGGAAGGCGGTGTGGCCGGCTGGGTGACGCGGCCTGAGCATGCGGAAAAAGTGGCGTTGCCGCTGGGGGAGCCGTTTCTGTGGTGGTTTGATGCGCCGTACCGCGAGGATGCCGTGCCGGTGGGGGTGCTTGAGCCGATTCACATGACGGAAACGCCGGGGGTGCGGGTCGCGGTGTTTCGGGATGCAGATGCCGGGCGGACGGACGTGATTCTGCATTTTCATCACGTGGCCACGGATGCCGGCGGGAGTTTTCTGTTTCTGGAGGAGCTGCTGCGGCGGTATGCGGAAATCGCGGCGGGTGATTCGGAGGATGCACCGAAAAACCGTGAAGAAACGCCGTGGGAAAAAGCGAATTTGCCCGCGTCTGCCGGGAAAGTGCGCATCGATTTTCCGCTGGCGTGGATGCTGATGAAGGAGGCCGTGCGGTGGAGTGCGTATGTGCTGAATCCGTGGCGGCGGCGTGTGTGGCGGATCACGGCCCCGCGGAGTGCCACGGCGGCGGGTCACCGGTGGGAGGTGGAGTCTTCTGCTGACGTGAATGAAAACGCACCGCAAAAAGATACTGGCATGCTGTCCGCGCGGACGCCGTATTTGCACTCGGCGGACGGGAAACCGGCGCTACCCACGCGGGAGTATTTTTTGTCGCCGGAGGAAACGGCATCCATGCGTGCGGCGGCGAAACGCCTGGGCGTGACGATGAATGACCTGCTGGTGACGGCGTGCTTCGGGGCCTCGCACCGCTGGCGGGTGTGGCGGGAGGGGGAGCCGCTGAAGCCCGCGCGGGTGGTTTACCGCATGGCAGTGCCAGTGAGTCTGCGTGGCGTGACGGATCAAAAATTCGGCCTGCTGGGAAACGCCGTGAGCATCCTGTTTCTGAATTGCCGGCCGTGTGTGTGTGAAAAAACGCCGCCGCACGCGCTGCTTCTGCGGAATGCCGAGATGATGCGAAAGCTGAAACGCACCGGGGCGTACCGGATTTTGCTGCGTGCGGTTCAGGGTCTGCACGAACTCCGCTGGGGAAAGGGGCATCCGCGCTGGGGGGCCGAGCTGTACGTGCGTCGCCAGCCGGCGTTCGCGAGTTTCGTGCTTTCGAATGTTGGGCCGCTGTTCACGGGTGCATGGTGGCCGCGGTCGGAAGACGGCAAAATCCGCGTGGCCGATCTCGTGCTGGATGACGTGCACGTGGCGTCGCCGCGGACGATTAACGTGGGCATCTTCTGCCCCATCATCACGTATGCCGGGCGGTTACGCCTCACCGCCGTCTACGACCCGCAGCGACTCTCGGCGCTTGAAGCCGGCCGCTGGCTGACGTTTCTCGCCGACGAACTGCGGACGCTGTATGGCAGTAACATGAAATGACAGAGCCACAATCGAAAAATTGAGGGATGGACTTCCATTCGCAAAAAACATACGAATTTTTATCATCTCTTCCGTAATCTTACGATTGCGGCTCTGCAGCTCATCACTTCCGCGACGTCTATCCCTCGCTTACACTTCGGGCCACTGTTTCCAGAATCCCTCCCGGCGAACACGGTCGGTGATTGACCCGCCGCCGCCGGGGTGCTATAATACGTGATTGCGGACAAAACATGCGGCCGCCATTCATTTTCCATAAAACAAAAACCACCTGTCAGGAGTCGTCATCATGCAGTATCGCCCTCTCGGCAAATCGGGCATTTCCGTCAGCGTCGTCGGCCTCGGGGCCGAGCACCTCGACAACAAGCCGTACGAAGTCGTCGAGGAGACCATCGACGCGGTTCTGGAGCACGGCGTCAATATCATCGACCTCTTCATGCCCGGCACGCCCGTGCGGGAGCATATCGGCCGGGCGCTCAAAGGCCGGCGGAAAGACGTCATCATCCAGGGCCACATCGGCTCCGTCGACCTCAAACAACAATACGACATCACCCGCGACGTCCCGACGTGCAAGCGGTATTTCGAGGAGCTCCTGCGTTGCCTCGACACCGAGTACATCGATGTCGGCATGATGTTTTTCATCGATTCGGAAGAGACGCTCAAGGAGGTTTTCGAGACCGAGTACATCGACTACGTGCGGCAACTGAAGCGCGAGGGGAAAATCCGCATGATCGGGGCCAGTTCGCATCACCCGGAAATCGCGGCCAAACTCGTCGAGACCGGCGAGATCGAACTGCTGATGTTCAGCGTCAACCTCGCTTACGACATGCTGCCGGCCAGCACGTACATCATCGACGCGCTGATGTCGGAGAAGAAACTCGACAGCGGGACGTTCCGCGGGATCGACCCGGTACGGGCGAAGCTGTACGAGCTGTGCGAAAGTCGGGGCGTTGCGATCACGACGATGAAAACGCTCGGGGCCGGGAAGCTGCTCTCGGCGGAGCACACGCCGTTTGCGAAGCCGCTTTCTGTGGGGCAGTGCATCCATTACGCCCTGTCGCGGCCGGCGGTGGTCAGCACGCTGCTGGGGTGTAAAAGCCGGGCCGAGGTGCTGGATGCGATGCGGTATTTCACGATGAGCGACGCGGAGCGGGATTACGCACCGATCGCCGCGACGCTCAAAGAAACGTTCCAGGGGAAGTGCATGTACTGCAACCACTGCCTGCCCTGCCCCTCCGGCATCGACATCGCGGCCGTCACCAAATACCTCGACATCGCGACGCTCGACCCGCAAAACTTGCCGCCGGGTGTGCGGGCGCATTACGCGGCGCTGGAAAACAAAGCGTCGGGCTGCATCCAGTGCGGCTCGTGCGAAACCCGTTGCCCCTTCGGCGTCGCGATCATCGAAAACATGCTGAAGGCGGCGAAAATTTTCGAAAGGTGAGGTTTCAGGCACGCACACGTGGCAGCCAAGAAACAACAGCCCGAAGCGTGAGTGAGGGGGGACGCCGCCGAGAGATACGCAATATCATTCGGCGATTCACTCCCTCGCTTACGCTTCGGGCTGTTGTTCTAAAAACTACTTTCCGCAGCTACAGCCGCAACCGCATTTGGGCGGGGCGACGTCGTCGAGGATTTCGACGGCCTGGAATTTTTTGCCTTCCAGCATTTCGAGGCTCGCGCCGCCGCCGGTGCTGACGTGGCTGACCTTGTCGGCGTAACCCAGTTTCTGGATCGCTGCGGCACTGTCGCCACCGCCGATGATGCTGACGGAATCGCTGGCGGCAATCGCGTCGGCCACCGCTTTCGTCCCCGCGTCGAACGGCGGGATTTCGCAGACACCCATCGGGCCGTTCCACACCACCGTCTTCGCGGCCTTCACGATTTCCGCATACATGACGGCGGTTTTCGGGCCGATGTCCAGCCCCTCGAAGTCGTCCGGAATCTGGTCGGCGTCGACGATGATCTTATTGCAGTCGGCACTGAACGCGTCGCCGCAGTGGGTGTCGACCGGCAGTACGAGCTTGTCGCCGCCCTTGGCCAGCAGCTCTTTCGCGAGATCCACTTTGTCCGGTTCGACGAGGCTCTTGCCGACTTTGCCGCCCTTGGCCAGCGAGAAGGTGTAGGCCATCGCGCCGCCGATGAGCACTTTATCGCAGATGCCCAGCAGGTTGTTGATGACGTTGATCTTGTCGGAAACCTTCGCGCCGCCGAGAATCGCGACGAACGGATGGGCCGGGCTGGCGATCACATCAGTGAGGTACTGAATCTCTTTCGCGACCAGAAAACCGACCACGCGGGGCTTGCCGACCATGGCTTCCGGGACGCCGACCATCGAGGCATCCGTGCGGTGGCACGTGCCGAAAGCGTCGTTGCAGTAGATGTCGCCAAAAGCCGCGAGCTTTTTGGAGAATTCGGGGTCGCCCTTCTTCTCGCCCTTTTCAAAACGCAGGTTTTCCAGCACGACGACGCCGCCGTCTTTCAGGGCCGCGACTTTCGCCTGGGCGTCCGGGCCCACGGTATCGGCCGCAAACGCCACGTCCTGCCCCAGCAGCTCGCCCAGCCGCACGGCCGTCGGACGCATGCTGTACTTCGAATTGTCCTCGCCGTCTTTCGGCCGACCCAGGTGGCTCATCAGCACCAGCTTGCCGCCGCGCGACAGCACCGACTTGATCGACGGCAACGCCATCGCGATCCGGCGGTCGTCCGTAATGTTCCCCTTTTCATCCAGCGGCACGTTAAAATCCACCCGCATCAGCACGGTCTTCCCCGCCACGTTCACGGCATCAATCGTTTTTTTCGCCATCTGCGATTCTCCTTCATATAATAGTGTGTATTTTCCGATTCGTGACCCACAATGAGAGCTTCACGACGAAAACGGAAGTTTCCGACACTAAAATTTTAGCACACCTGCGGCTTTTTCCCAGAGGGGGCGGAAGGGATGTAGGGTATAGGGAATGGGGAATGGGGAATGGAGAATAACGGATTGCAGGAAACAGTAGCTGGGAGTGGAGCAGAACGAAGTGACGCGCAGAGACTGGATTAGCACCGGAGACGAATTCCCCATTTCTAATCCGGTCTCTGCGCTAACGCTTCGCTCCCGGCTGCTGTTTCCAGCAAATTTTTCCGTCATATTCACAATCTAACGATTGCGGCTCTGCAATCACTGCGTCACACAAAACTAAAAGATAATCACGCCGGAAAATCCATACAGAAACTGTCCGTCTTTTGGGTCCGTCCCGTTGCTTTTGGTGATGTTAAACGGCTCGATGCCGTCGCAGATGTCGTAACGGATTTCCGGACGGACGAGCAGCCACGTGTAGGGTTTCCAGTTCGCTCCCAGCCGTAGCGAGCAGACGTCGTAGTCGCTGCCACGATCGTAGTGCTTGAGCCATTCGACACCCGCGCCGAGCGTCCAGTATTCGTTGAGTTTGTAGAACAGTTCCTGGTTGATGCCGTAGCGGCCCCAGTGCTCGTCCGGCGAGGTTTTGCTCTTCTCGTTGCGCAGTAGCCAGGCAAAACCAGAGCTGGTTCATCTGAAACGAGGCGTGTTTGACGTTCTTCAGGTGCGAGGTATTTCCGGAATCGGGGATCAGGCCGTTGGCGTCGTATGCGTCTTTTTGGCCGTACTGGTTGGCCATGATGCCACCCTCGATCCAGCCGCCGAAATCCCACAGCGATTCGCGGTGCGTGACCGGAATGCATTCCTCGCAGAGTATTTCTTCGCTGGAGTAACAGTTATGACACGCGTCCGCCTGGGACACCGCCCCCAGAAGCAAGGCGATGCAAGAAATCATGATACGGCAAGCCGGTATTCTCTTCATTTTCAGCATCCTTACTGTTATCTTCACACCAATCTGAATCCGTCTGACGAAACCCCCTATTAGACTTGGTCCAGTTGTTCGGTTTTTTCGGATGAAGTAAGAACCGTCATGAAGAAAAAAATTCGTGGCGTTATAGATTAACAAGGAACAACGGCCAGAAGCGCAGCGGAACACAGTGACGCGCAGAGACCGGATAGAATAGCGGGGGTTATTCCCACTTCTATCCGGTCTCTGTGCTAACGCTCCACTCCCGGCTGCTGTTCTTGCGGAGAAATCGATTTGAAAACTGCCCTAAAACGTCACGATTCCGCAGCAGCCGTAAAGAAACTGGCCTGCCTTGGGGTCCGTGCCGTTGCTTTTCGCGATGTTAAAGGGTTTGTCCGTGCAGTAATCGTAGCGGATTTCCGGACGCAGCGTGAGCCAGGAAATCGGATTCCAGTTCGCCCCCAGGCGGATGGCGAAGTTGTCATAGCTTTCGCCACAGTCATAATTTTTGAGCCATTCGATGCCCAGGCCGACCTTCACCTTCTCATTCACTTCATGGATAAGCTCCTGGTAAATACCATATCGGCCCCAGTGCTCTGGAGACGCGTCGAGGCCTTTTTCATTCCGCAGCACCCAGGCGAAAGCGTAGTCCCAGCGGTCGGTGATTTTCAGTCGGGCCACCAGCGAGCTGATGAAATAGTCGCGTTCACCGTCGTCCCGGCCGATCAAGAGGGAATAATCCAGGGTAAGACGGGGGCCGACGACGTAGGTGACGCCGCCCAGAAATGCGTTGTGACGCGTGTCGGTAAAAAAATGCTCCTCGCCGTTGACCCAGCCGCCGTTGACGCTGAGCTTTTCAGTGACGTCCCAGGTGAGCAGAAAACCGCTGACGTCGATGTAAGTCTGATTTTCGTGCGATGTGCTGTAGAAAAATCGCTCCGGGGCGCAGGCGGAGTCGAGGCCCATGATGGTGAAAAATTTGCCGACTTTCAGATGAACGTCGCCGTAGCCCATTTCCACATACATCTGCGGAATCGCGGGGTAATAATCATGATTTAGGCCCCAGCAGCCGTCGGTGGATTCGTTGTGCTCCAGGCCGTAAACATGGAAAAACCGCCCATCGGTTCCGTACATAAATTCCACTCGCCCGCCGATATCGAAACGGTCTTTGTCCAGCGTCTTCTCGAGATAGAGCCAGAGTTGGTTCATCTGAAAGGACGCGTGCTGTACGTTTTCCAGGTGGGCCGTGTTGCCGGATTCGGGATCGAAACCGTCGGCGGTGTAGGCATCCCGCTGGCCGTACTGGTTCGCCATCATCCCCGCCTCCAGCCAGCCGCCGAAATTCCATAAGGATTCTTTTCGGGTGACGGAAATGCAGTCGTCGCACACCATTTGCTCGGCCGCGTGGCAGACGCCGCACAAGTGGCCGCCATTGGCGAGAATCAAAAATAAAATAACAGCACAAATATTGGAAACGCATGAATTTTTCATACTTCGCTTAACCTCCCTGTTTTCCGCGGAAACATTCCACGTAAGAATACTGCCCCACCCCGGCATCTGACGCAGCTTGCCGTGCGGGCTTGTTTAACCTTATCGGCAGCAGTGTTTTTTCACTTTAGCGGATTTTAGCCAAGCAAAAGAATTTATGGCTACCTAAAAATGTTTGTTTCTGGTTTGCTAGAGAGGGTTTTCCTTTTTCGGCAGACGGGCGCCGGAGTCGGTAAGCCAATCGTCCAGAAGGATGGACATTTTTTGAACCCGACCAGCGTTTTCTGGAGAATTCGCCACGTTTTGCAGCTCCCGGGGGTCGTGTTTCAGGTCGAAAAGTTCAAGGCGGCGCCCGCCGTCACGTGCATAAAAGCGGATGAGCTTCCAGTTGTCTTGGCGAATGACGCTGTAAGGATCCTGGCCGTTGCGATAGTGCGGAAAATGCCAGAAAAGCATATCTCGCCTCCACGCGGGCGACGCTTCCGTTAAAAGGGGGCGTACGCTGACGCCCTCCAGATTTTGCGATTTTAATTCATCATCCATCAGCGGAACGCCGGCAAAATCCAGGAGCGTGGGCAGCACATCACATGTGGAAATCGGCGTGTCACAGATTTTCGCCGCTTTTGCCGCGCCGGCATCCACCGTTTCAGGTACGTAAATGATCCACGGGACGCGAATGCCGCCTTCATACGGCGTGCCTTTTCCATTCCGCAGGGGAAAATTATCGGTCACGCCGCAAAAACCGCCGTTATCGGACGTGAAAATGATAATCGTGCTGTTGGCCAGGCCCAGTTCCTCCACGCCGGCGAGAATCGTACCCATGGCGTCATCCACGCTTTCCACGAGGGCCGCGTAAGCCGCATTTCGCTGGTGGGAAATGCCCTGCTCCGTCGCGTCTGGCTCGTGAAGATCGCCATCAAACGCCGCGGAAAGATTTTCGTCCGCCTGCATTTCCCGCTTTTTCTCCTTATATTGACCTACCACAGCCGACTTACCCATGATCGGCGTGTGCACCGCGTAATGCGAAACCTGAAGGTAAAACGGCTTGCCCGTCTCCTGATTCCGCCGCATAAAGTCCACGGCCTCCGCCGCCTCACGATCCGTTAAAAACTCCCCTGTTTGCCTGGGCTTCATGGTTGTGATGCGGTATAGCGGCCGTTCCGCATGATCTCCGGCGGATTTTTCCGTCGAGCCGGGATAATAGGGGTCAAAATAAGACGGCGGCTGTCCGAGATCACACCCGCCAATATTTTCATCATATCCCTGTTTGTCCGGGAAAAAATCGTCTGTGCCGAGATGCCATTTACCGATGAAACATGTCTGATAACCAATTTCTTTGAGCCGCTCGGCAATTGTCACCTCCGCGAGCTCCATTTTTATCGGATTTTGAGGCGTATACAGCCCGTCACGCACCTCCTGAACATACGGCCAGTGCCCGCCGGCCGGCACCGGCTCCTCGCCTCCCTGAAATCGGCTGCGAATCCAGTCGGTGATGCCCAGTCGCGCGGGACTTTTGCCGGACTGCAGGGCTGCGCGCGTGGGGGAACACACGGCACAGGCAGCATAACCGCTGGTGAAACGCACACCACGCCGGGCAAGTTGATCGATATGTGGTGTTTCGTAAAGCAGGCTCCCTTCACCGCTTAAATCGTGCGCTCCCAGATCGTCAACCAGAACAAGAATAATATTTGGATGTTTTTCGTTTTCAAATGCCTGGAGCATCGCGAATTGAGAAAATACAAAAGACACACAAAATAGAATTGGAAATTGCAGCACGAATTTAGTTTGTTTCGCCGTCATGTGAACACCGTATTAATATTATAGTATTTATTTACTTTCCGCCGGCGCTTTCTCAGCTTGCGTCGCGGCAGTCTCAGTGGCCACTCGTCCGCGACTGTGCAAAAATTCACCGGTTCGATCCACTTCACTCGCTCCCGTGGGAAGCTGAAAGAGAAATTCACCCGGGCGGAAACGCACACTTAACAAAACCTCGTAAAACGAAATCTGAAGCAGCATTTTTTGCTTGCCTGTCTCGTCAGGACGGTAAAATTCGATTTGGTACGGAAAATAATTCGTCTTATCCACATACACGGCAACCGTCGAGGGAAGTTCCTCCGGCGTCATGCCCGCAAAATTCACGGGAGTTTGCATCGCGCCAGGAGCGATTTTCCTTGCCGCAAAAATTTTCTGAATCGCCTCTTTTCTCCATTCCCCCTCGGCGCGGTAAACCTGGATTTCCTGCGGAAGGCGTTTTAAGACCGTTTCCGCGGAAGAATAAAATCGAAAATTCCGCTGAATTTCATAAATAATGTTCTCCAGGCTGCTCGTTCCGTACCACGGCGGCGCAATCGCGAGGTGGTTCTGCGGATCCTGCCGGTATAATTCATGTACTTTCGCGATATTTACACACGAATATTCAGAAGAAAGCGTTTCGAGCCGTTTATTCCTGGGATTCTCCGTTTTTTGGGCGGCGTCACTCCATTTTACCATCTGATTCTGCCAAAACTTCTGATTTTGGCCGTCCAGAAGCAGATTTTGGGTGATATGATAATCGCTCCTGTTATGGGTGAGCTGAAAATAAAAGCTGGGGACGCCGGTTTCTGATTTTTGCTCCAAATAAATACCGTTTCCCGTGGCCTTTTCTCCGAAAAACACCGCGGCATATTCGATTTTGGCATTAATACTCATGGTGTGCCGCAGCCGCTGACGGCATCTGTCGAGGAATAAGCCGGCATTTTTTTCGTGCTCGGCCATTTCACCGGCCGGCGCAACACTGGCGGGGACGGACAGCACGGGCCCCGCAGGCACTTCCTGGGGGGAAGCGGTCTGCAAAATTGAAAAGTGGAGCAAAAAAACAGCTGTCAAAATACCCGTCTTTTTTACGTACTCGCTCTGGTTTAACATTTTTTCAAGAATTTAGGTTAACATTTTCGGATTATACCGATTTTTCCAAAGAAATAGATCGTAACTTCCGAAATAGTCAAAAGGAAAAAGCGTTTTCTCACGATAATAGAAGAAAGGCCGGCTGTAACGATTATGCGGAAAGGCGAAATCATTACCGGCATTATATAAGAAACGTGTCATTGCGTCCAGAGCGGATGAGGGAAATCCGGGTTCCGCGGTACGAAAGAAAGAACCGTTTATTTAGAAACGTACTCCATTTTTCATATTTCCAGCGAGCGGCAAGCTCCAGCGTTCATTTTGAGTCTGATAGGGGAACAATAATGAGAACTTGCTATTTATCCATTTTGAGTATCTGTGTCGTGGCGTTTTTTGTGGGCTGCCGACAGCAGACTTTACCGCAGTACGAGACGGGACGTTATGATCTCGACCAGCGGCACATGCAGGGCGTGGACGGTCCCGGCCCGGGCGTGGTGTCACCGAATTCGCGCACCGGCTCCGGTTACGGCAGTGCTGGTTACGGCGGCGGCACGGGCGCACAAATTCCGCAGGGGCCGCAGACCACGCAAATCGCGTTCGTCGGCCCGCTGGGCGGAAGCATTCAGTGGGACGTCTCCGGGCCTGGCATGCTGGACTCAGAAGAGCTGACCGTCCCCGGACGTCAGAATTTCCCCGGTGGCGGCATTTATCGTCTGAAGCTGACGAAAATCCCCGGCCATCCCGGTCTGGAACTGTTCCCGACGCTGGAAGTGGCGCCCGGCATGCCGCGGACCCAGGCGTTTTTGGCGCACAGCACGGTGCCGGTGAATTTCACGGAGGAAGACATCATGCAGGTCATGAGCGGAAACTTCGTGACGAAAGTGATTTACCTGCCCGATCCGGAATTCCAGGAACTGGCCCTGGCGGTGGGTACGCCGGACACGCTGGTCAGCACGCGGCTTGATCCCGGTGTGGATCCGATCACGGAAGCCGACCGTCGCGGTGCGATCCTGGCGATCATCCGCCTGGGTAATAAATCGGTGCAACCGGAAGAGCAGATGGAAGGCATGATGATGGATCAGGGCGGCATGCCGGCGGGAATGCCCGGCGGTGGTACGATGCCCGGCAATTACATCTCCGGCGTCACCGGCCCGGAATACGGCCAGCCCATTACCGGCACGCCGCACGGATATCCCGGCCCGATGAATCTGCCCAGCGGAAGCGCCGCGCGGAAGTCGGCGACGTATAACAGTCGGTAAACGATTCTATAAAAGTCTTTTCTTCAGGGATTCCACCCGCTGTGTAAACGGTGGGTGGATTCCGTCAAAACAGGATTCACCGGGGATGGTCGAGATGTACCACAAAAACTTCATGACGCGTGTCTTGTGTGCTTTAAGCCTGTGCTGCCTGTGTGTTTTCACGGCACGGACGGCTTTCGCGCAAGACGAAATGGATGTTCGGCAGACCAGTTACTCGGGGCGTACGGACATGACGCCGGGGCGTGTGGGGACGTACCGCACGTATCAGGCGCCATACGGCTCGCCGGTGGATGAAACATATTTTCAGACGGTGAAGCTGACGGCGCCGCGCGGGGCGCTGGTCGCTGGGGCTGTGGAAGGCCAGTTCGAGGAACTCGCCCCCGCGCCGCAGACGTACGGGATGAACATCGGAAAGGTGTACCGCTTCCGCGTCACCGGAATTCGGCTGCATCCGGGCGTGGAAGTGTTCCCCACGGTGGAAATCGTGGATCGCACGCATCCGCCGCTGGGCGAGGAGACGAAATATCCGATTCTTATCGAGCTGGCCGAGGAAGACCTGATTTTCGCGGCCCAGGGGAAATATGTGACGCGCGTCATTTACATCGAAGATCCGAATACGGCGCTGCCGGTGCCGGAAACGGAGCACAGCAGGCAGGGTTATTTCGAGATCACGCCGGGAGCGGATCCGCTAGCCGTGGCAAGCATTCTCGGGCGTCCGGTGGCCATTCTGCGAATCGGCGGCCGCGCTCCGGTTTCCGCGATGGATGCGGATATGGATTTCCTGTATCAGTGCCCGCCGCTGCTGCGTTACCCCACGGCCGGTGCGGTGATGAATGTGGTGACGGGGAACACACCGGGGCCACCTCCGCTGGCACCCCTGCCGGAAGCGATGACGCTAGAAGAAATGGAACGCATCCCCGAATAGACGCAAACACCCACATTCTATGATGTATCGGAGGCCTGAAGACCCGTGTTTTCAGGCCTCCGCGGCGTTTAGGGCACACCAAAAAATGATACAGCCGCAAGAACAGCAGCCGGGGATGGAGCGCAGCGGAATGACCGGATTAGAAGCCTGGAGTGTATTTCCACTTCTAATCCTGTCATTCCGCTGCGTTCCATTCCCGGTTGCTGCTCTCCTGGTAAAATTTGACGATTATTCCGAAAGTATCAAATAAATCGGTTTTAACTATTAAGATGATTATTCCAAAGACCGATATATTTTCTGACGGAGCCTATCAATTTTTTGTATGCATGGCCGACGTTCGTGCATTCAACTCATGAAAAGTCAGGAAAAAGGAAGCAGGGATGTTCCGCGAAACAACATTTCTTACGCGTGCGGCATGGATGAGCGTGATGATTTCAGGCGTCTTGGCGGTGGCGGTTTTCAGCGGCTGTCAGAACGCCCGGTCATGCTGCGGGGCGACCGTTATGCACCATTCCCCTTACGTGGCAGCCTGCGGAAACGGATGCCAGTGTGGGAGAGGTCAGCGTGCCGGCGAAATGTCGGCCGCGGAAGATACGACGAAAGAGAACGCCCCGGCGTGCACCCCCGCTTACCGGCAGGCTCCCCAGCCGAGCGCTCCATCTCATCCAAAAGCGGTGCGCTGGCCGGCGGGAACGGCTGGCACGATTTCCGGCTGCAACGAATCCTGCGGCTCCACAGCAGATACGTCTGCTTACGCCCCGCCGTGCGCTCAGGGATGCGGTAAGGCGCCGGCCGGTTTCGGATTTTTCGCCAAAAAACCGTATTGCGCGGCCTGTAATACCGCTCCACGCCCCTTCTGTGCAGCATGCAGCGGCCCAAAAAACTGCGCGGCATGCCAGTACCACCCCGGCTCTCCGATCCCCGCGTCTGGAAACGGAGCGGGATTTTGCCCACATTGTCAGTATAACGCAGCAGGACAGCCAGCGCCGGCGAATCCACCATCGGACGCGGACGGCTGTGACGTTTCCTCTCAACGGAACGCGAGCGCCCTGAACTCTGTCGTGGAAACGCCGGAGACATCCGAGCCGTGGGATGCCACGTTTCCTTCCCCCACAGGGACGCAAGCGCCGGTCGCCGGGGGGGATTCCGAGGTGAATACGCTGCTGCCGCCGACATCCGCCGCGGGGAAAAAAGCGGGAAATAACGGCGCGGCACTCGAGCCGGTTTTCCCGGGAACGAATGCAATGGCTGCCCCGAAAACTTCCACCGAGCGAAAGACGCCGGCACCGAAGAAAAAGACGGAGAAGAAGACGGTCATTGCGCCCGGGCCGAAAATCATCGAAACGCCGGACTCACTTCCGCTTGCGCCGCCGCTGGAAATCGGTGAGGAGGGTGTCTTTTCGCCGCTGCCGCCGATGAAAGAAGTGCTCATTCCGGAAGAGGAGCCGGGAACGCTCCTGGTGCCGGAGTTTCCTGACATGCCGGGATTCGAGGGGCCGGTGATTCGCGAATTCCAGGATTTGCCGGGCGGGCTGGACATGAATATCCTTCCCATGGATGACGCGGAGTCAGAGGACGACATGGATTTCATTCTAGAATTGCCGGAGGATAACCGGCCTGATAAGCCGTTCACGGAAAGTGTGGAGGCGAAACGCAAGCGTGAGGCAGAGAAAAAAATGGCACAGGATGCGCAAAAAAGCAGATCCGTGCTGCCGCCTCAGGAGAAACGCGCGACCCGGCAGCAGGAGTATCCCTCCGTGAGTGAAAAGGAACCGAAAGTGCCGCTTTCGCAGCGTTCCACACAGAAAACACCGGCTCGCACAGTGGTTCCCCCGGTGTCTGAAATTTCCGTCTGCACATTTCACCATCCGCTGAATGACGTGAAGGAAGCGAAGAACGTGAAAACTGAAAAAGACGTGAAGCCGTCCAGAAATACGGTAAAGCCGCCGCGTCAGGATTACATGGTGCGACAGACGGCCATGCAGGTTCCGGTGGAGGATTCCGAGGAAACAGCTCCGGCGGCGCGTGAAACCCTGGATGCCGCGGCACTGGCGGATGCGGCCCTGCGTGGCGAGCGGGCGGCGGAAGAAGCCCGTAAAAAGGATTTTTCGAATATTCCCGCGCCGCAGCGCAAGCATAATGCATATCCCGAGGACGAATATATTATTGACACCACGCAGCAGGCCCGCATTAAAGAGCTGAAGTCTCGCCGCGTGGGGGATGGGGAAACGGCGGACGACGATTGGCGCGTCTCGGCCCATGACGGAGAAGGGACCATCATCCATTTCAGCACGCCCGGCGGACGCTCCGCGATTCAGACCACGGACCCGGTGTATATTTATTCGCCGCGTTTCCGTGCCGTACGGCAGGTGGTGGACCCCACGCTCAGTGGGCAGGTGACGAAAATCGGGGATGTGAACACGCCGACGGTGGTAAACGCCCAGCAGCGGACGGTCGGTGCCGAGCGGACCACGCAGCAGAAACAGGCCATTACGGAAACCGGGCGCGACCAGGCCGTGAAGATGGCGGGAACGCAGTACGGTGGGGAAATTTCGGACGGCCTCGCGCTGCGTTCCTCGGAACAGAACCGGACGATTCCGCAGGTGGCAAAAGTCGAAAATACGCTGAGCCATTATGACATGAGCACCTCGCCACGCGTGCAAAATGCGACCATCGGCGCCTTCGTCTGGACGAGCACGGAACAGATGATCGTTTTCGTGGATCACCAGCGTGCGGCCGCGAGCATCGGAACCCAGAACGCCCCGTCCCTGTACGTGGTGGAGGAGAAGAAGGAAAAGCCGCAGGTGAAGATTTATAAAGTGGCGTCCAAAGATTCCGCGAAATCCGGCGAAACGGTGACTTTCACGATCCGTTTCGAAAACTCGGGGAACTCGCCGATTACGAATATCGTCGTCGCGGATAACCTCCCCGCACGCCTCGCCCTGGACCCGGCCTCCCCGGAAAGCAGCGTCGAAGTGGATTTCAGTTACGAGCCGAACGCGAATGGTTCCTCGCTGCTGCGGTGGGAAGTCATGGAACCGCTTCAGCCCGGCGACTGGGGCGTGGTGCGGTTTAACTGCCTGGTGCGGTAACCGGCAAATTGATAATTGATAATTGATAATTGATAATTGATAATTGATAATTGATAATTGATAATTGACGCAAGCGAGCCGCGGGCCGAAAAATTTGCCCCACGCAGTCAATTATCAATTATCAATTTTTCACTTCACTTCCAGCA
>JAVBLI010000037.1:0-25769 GCA_031553595.1 Thermoguttaceae bacterium
TCTTCCTCCCGCCCTACAGCCCCGACCAAAATCCGATCGAACTTTCGTTCTCAAAACTCAAATCCATCCTCCGTAAACGCTGCCTCCGCACCCTGCCGGAACTGCAACAATTCCTGCTCGCCTCCCCCCAACTTTTCACCCCCTGCGCGTGTTATAACTTTTTCACCCACGCCGGGTATGTGAGTGGATAAATTAGGGAAATGCTCTAGCCATTCTATCCGGTCTCTGCGCGTCACTGTGTTTCGCTTCGCTTCCGGCTGCTGTTCCTGCCGCCCCTGTAACTCCGCCGCGCGGCGTGTTATAATACGCGCACCCCATTTTTGCGGCTTTTTCTCATTTTTCAACCCACGAAAGGACTTTTTCCATGGCGACGCAGGATTATCTTTTGAAATTATTCGGTTTTGACGGGCAGACGGCTGTGGTCATCGGCGGGGCGGGCGAGCTGGGCGGGGCGCTGTGCCGGGGGCTGGCGCAGGCCGGGGCGCATGTGGTCGTGGCGGATGTCATGCAGGAAGGCTGTGAAAAACGCTGTCAACAGTTGATCGAATTCGGCGGCAAGGCCTCCTGGACGCTCATCGACGTGACCCGCCGCGAGTCGATCGAGGCGGCGCTGGCCGAGGCCGTGAAAGTCACCGGGCGCGTGAATTGCCTCGTGAATGCCGCGGGCGTCAATTTCGGCTCCGATTTCCTGGATTACCCTGAGGAAAAATGGGACTTCATCATGGGCATCAACCTCAAAGGCACGTTCCTCGCGTGCCAGGTTTTCGCCCGGCACATGGTCGAGCAGGGGGGTGGCGCGATCCTGAATTTCGGCAGCGTCACGTCCATCCTCCCGCTGTCGCGCGTGTTCGGCTACTCCGCCAGCAAAGCGGCCGTCAAAAACCTCTCCGGCAACATCGCGCAGGACCTCGCCCTGAAAGGCGTCCGCGTCAACACCATCTGCCCCGGCTTCTTCCCCGCCGAGCAGAACCGCAAGCTGCTGGACGAAGCCCGCACCGACAGCATCATGCGCGGCACCCCCATGCGGCGTTACGGCGAGCCCGACGAGCTCATCGGCGCCGCCCTGCTGCTGCTGTCCGAAAATGCCGGCAAATTCATTACCGGCGCCACCATCAGCGTCGACGGCGGCTTCACGTGTAACTGGTTTTAGGGAACATCCCCAATCGATGCGGCCATAAAAACAGCAGTCGGCAGCGCAGTGACGCGCAGAGACCGGATGGAATCGCCGGAATTTTTCCCACTTCATTCCGGTCTCTGCGCTAACGCTCCGCTCCCGGCTGCTGTTTTTGTGAGTAAATGAATTTGATAGATATGCTCAGAGGTGATTCGATGAAAAAAAATGTGGAGACGACATGTTATTCCGGCGAGGCGCTGAAGACGCACATCGGCGTGCTTTCGGAGTTTCGACTGCGTTATTTTCAGGAGTTTCCGTATCTTTACGTGGGCACGGCGGCGATGGAGCGGGATTACGCGAAGGAATACACCTCCGCAGCCAGTTCGCGGCTGTTCGTGGCCCGGGACGCGGAGACCGTGGTCGGGGTGGCGATCGGCACGGCCCTGTCCGCAGGAAAAGACATCGTGAAGCAGATCGGCCCGCAGATGGCCCCCTGTGGCTGGGACATCCAGCGGTTTTATTACATCGGCGAAATGATTTTCGCGCCAGAATATCGCCACTGTGGGCTCGGCGGCCGGATGATGGAATCGCTGCGGGAAACGGCGCGGCAGCAGGGGATGGACCGGCTGTGCTTCCTGGCCGTGCGGCGGGAAAAGGATGATCCGCGGAGGCCGGCGGATTATTATGACGCGGGGCGGATTTTCGAGAAAATGGGCTTCGTAAAAACGCCGCTTTCGGTGGAGTACGCGTGGATGACAATTCAGGTGGACGCGCGGGCGGCGGTCATGAAAAATCGGCTGGATTTCTGGGTGGAGGGGGAATGATTTATTCGTAAGGACACAAGAACAGCAACCGGAAATGCAGCGAAGCGGAATGACCGGATGAAGTGGGGGGTGATTTCGGCGGTTTTATCCTGTCATTCCGCTGCGCTTCATTCCCGGCTGCTGTTTTTTGCGGATAAATCCATTTGATAATCGCTTACTCCCGGCGGGTGCCTCTCTTGCCGGAATCGTGATTTGTGCTAAAATGACGGGACAGGTTTTTTGACCGTCGTAGACTATATATATACTGAATACAGGAGATTCATTCATGTCACTGAAAAGTCCTCAAAAACAGGCGTCCGCCATTAAAAAAGTCGGTATTCTTTTCTCCGGCGGCCCGGCCCCGGCGGCGAACGCCGTGATTTGCTCCGCGGCCCAGTGCTTCAAGCAGGCGGGAATTGAGGTTTACGGATTTATGAACGGGTACAGCCGGCTGGTGGATTTCGCCCAGGGCGACCAACTGACGGAGGGCATGGATTATCTGCGGCTGGACAAAATGAATCTGGAAGGCCGACGGACGGAAGGCGGCATTATTATCGGCTCCGCGCGGGCGAACCCGGGGAAGGCGATGGGCCGGCCGGAAGATTTGGCGGACGCGGCTTCCACGGCGCCGATGCTGCGGGTGTATGACGCGTTTTGCAGCCTGGGCCTGGACGCCGTGCTGTCCATCGGCGGCGACGACACGCTGACCACCGCCGCGAAGTTCAAGCTGTTCCAGGACACGATGCAGTCCGGGTCGCACAAGGTGCGCGTGGTGCATCTGCCGAAAACGATTGATAACGATTATGAGGGCATCGACTTCACGTTCGGGTTCTTCACGGCCGTGAACCTGCTGGCGCAGCAGCTGCGGAATCTTTTGTTTGACGCGTCGGCGACGAACTGCTATTACATCGCGCAGCTGATGGGCCGAAAGGCGGCGTGGCTGAGCTACGGGGCGGCGATTGCCGGCGAGGCGAGCCTGGTCATCGGGCTGGAAGATATCACCGACGACTGGTGGAGCGACGAAGATACCATCCTGCCCAAGACGGGCGAGAAGGTCGTGGACAAGCATGGCCAGCCCGTGAAGCGGCGGATCGTGAAGATGGAAAGCCTTGTGTCCCGCATCGCGGATACCGTGGTGGCGCGGAAGGCGGACGACAAAAATTACGGCGTCATCGGCGTCGCGGAAGGCATCGGCGAGTACCTGCCGCTGGAAGAAATCCGCTGCTGCGTTTCGGAAGACGAATATCATTCGCTGGAGCCGGATTCGTTCGGGCATTTCCCGGTTTCGCAGCTGAAATACAGTGCCCGGCTGGGGCGTCTGGTGGCGGCGGAGTTGGCGAAGCGGAACGCGGGAAAAGTGAAGTTCGTCGGCTTGCAGTTCGGTTATGAAGCCCGGTGTCAGCCGCCGGTGGCGTTCGACATTATTTTGGGTAGCCAACTCGGCACGGGCGCGTACACGGCGCTGGTCGAGGAGGGCCTGAATGGCGTGATGATCTCCGTCGGGCAGGAATTGCAGGTGAAATTCGAGAAATTCGAAGACCTGATTAACATGAGCAAGCTGCGTGCGTATCAGCGGCCGATGCGCGTCGGGGAAGGGCTGCATAAGCTGGCGCGGTACATGGAAGCGTGGGTGGAAGAGAAATAAGCGAATCCGTCGCTTTCACGGCTGGTGAAACCATTTAAACAGCAGCCGGGAATGAAGCGCAGCGCAATGACCGGATAGAAGTGGGGAGATATTCCGCCATTCTATCCGGTCATTCCGCTGCGCTGCATTCCCGGCTGCTGTTTTTGGGGTCACTCCGCAATTTTCCGATTGCGGTTTTTTTGTGCGCACATGTCTTGAAAACGGGCGGGGCGTAGAATATAATAAAGAAAACGCCCGAAAAGCGCGTTTTATGTAAAAATGTAAGTTTTTTGCGGAGGGAAATGAAATGAACCTGGAACAACATGAAAAACACAGGGCGGAAATGGAGAATCGGGGGATTTCGCCGCGGGTGTTTTGGACGCTGATTATCGGTTTTATTTTGGCGGACATTCTTTTTGTGGTGATGGCTGCCTGGTGGGTTTTTTCGCTGATGGCGGGGAATGGGGCCCCGAAGCCGTTTGAGAACCGGACGTGGGAGACGTTCGCGGTGCGGTATGAGTTGGTAATGCCGGAGGGCGGGAATCTGGTGCGTGAGTTTAAAATCACGCGCGAGGCGCTGTGGGATTTGAACGTGTGTTTTAAGACACTGGAGATGAAGCCGATTGCGCTGGAGACGATGGGCGGGTCGGTGCTGACGCTGGCGGGCGGAGAGGCGTGGAACGTCGGTTTTACGGAAGAACGCTTGCTTGAGTTTTCAGCGAAAAACATGGGTACGGGAAAAGATGGCGGCCCGGCGGCGTATGAAGTGACGCTTCAGAGCGACGAATTTTATAACCGGCTTCGCGGGCAGTGTCTGGAGCATGAGAAAACGCTGACGCCGGACGCGAAACTGGAGAATATTAAGTTGATCGGCGGGCCGGTCGAGGTGGTAAAGGAAACGGATGTGACGATTGACGTCGTTGTGGAAGATAACCTGGATAAGGAGAAAACGGATGAGTGAAAAAAAACGCGGCGGGTGGGGGATTTTCTTTCTCCTGAAGAGCTTGCTATTTTTGGTGGTCTTGGCGGCGGCGTTCTGCTTCGGCTTCGGCGTAGCAAAGACGGAAAGTGCCGTGTGGCTTCTGCCCGCGCTGCTGGTGCTGACCTGGGTGCTGGGCATGGGGCGGTGGCTGACGAAAGGCTGGGTTTTGTCGGGCTGGTATCACATGCTGCTGGGCTTGCTGTCGATGGCGGCGTTTTATGCCGGTTATGTCGGCGGCCTGATGCGCAGCGGTGTGGACCCGGTGGTGCGGTCGTTTTTCTGGCCGTGGTGATGGGAAGTATTTTTTAGGAGAATGATGAAATGACGAAAAAAACGGAAACGGGGCTGGAACGGCGGAATTTTTTGAAGGCCGTAGGGATGGCGGCGGTGCCGGTGGCGCTGGCGGCGGGTGCGGTGCACATTGCGGCGCAGGAGGTTGTCGAGGAAGGCACGGCTGTGGAAACGCCGTTTTTCCTGGCGATTAACACCAGTTATCGGCCGGGCATGACCACCGCGGCAGGGCTGGAAAAAGTGCTGGAGAGCATCTGTGCCGAAATACCCGCGGCGAAAACGCAGGTGCTGGAGCTGAGCGGGTGCGTGAACATGACGGCTTTCCCGCCGGTGCCGGCCGTAGCTGACGTGAGCATGGTGGATCCGTTTGACGCGGTGGTGAAGGCGCTGAAAACCCCCGGCCTGACGGGCGTCGTTCTCGGCTCGCCGGTGTATAATGCCACGTTCACGTCGCTGTGCAAGTATTTCATCGAGCGCTGTAACCCGCTGAAAAAAGAGGGCGTGCTGGCGAATAAAGTCGTCGGGTTCCTCTCTGTCGGCGGAAACCGGAACGGTGGGCAGGAGCTGACGCTGCAGAACATGCTGATGTCGTTTAATGGCCACCGACTGATTCACGCGGATGATAATGCGCACTGGGGCGCGACGCTGTGGAATCAGGGCGACTCGATCGAAAAGGATGAGGTGGGGCTGAAAATGTGTAAGGCGCTGGGCGTGCGGATGGCGGAACTGGCGAAACGACTGTAATTTCCTATTATTCTCCCACATGTCACAAACCGGTTGGTTTTGCATGAAAACAGCAGCCGGGAATGGAGCGGAATGCAATGACGCGAAATGACCGGATAGAAGTGGGGAAATGCTCGGCGGTGCTTATCCGGTCATTCCGCTTCACTGCATTCCCGACTGCTGTTCTTGTGGAAACGACCAGTTTGTGACGTAGATCATCATACCAGAGGCCAGGTTTTATGCCGCGAAACGCACCGAAAATCGCGCTTTTGATTGAAACGTCCCGGGGTTACGGGCGGGGGATTCTGCGTGGCGTCACGAAATACTCGCGGCTTTACGGGCCGTGGCATTTTCACCTCACGCCGGGAGATTTCGAGCAGATTCTGCCCCGGATGAGTGAGTGGGGCGGAGACGGCATCATCGCGCGGGTGATGGATGAGCGGACGGCGAAGCTGATTCTGCGGATGGGCGTGCCGGCGATTCTGCTGGATGTACCGGAGGAAATGCGCGGGAAAAAGTTGCCGTCGGCTGGTTATGTGGAGATGGCTAGCGACTCGGCGGGCGCGGCGCGGATGGTGGCCGAGGCGCTGCTGGAAAAGCAGTTTCGGCACTTCGCGTATGTGGGGTATCATGGTCAGGTGTGGTCGGAAATCCGGCGGCGGGCGTTCGTCGAGCGCGTGCGGGAGGCGGGATTTTCGGTGGCGGAGTATGCCATGCCCGTGCGCGGCGGGAAGTTGCCGCGGTGGGAGAAGGAGGAGGAATATTTGAGTCGGTGGCTGGCGGAATTGCCCCGGCCGGTGGGCGTGATGGCGTGTAACGATCAGCGCGGGCGGGAGGTGCTGGAGGCGTGTGAGCTGGCGGGGATCACGGTGCCGGAGGAGATGGCGGTCATCGGCGTGGATAATGATGAGCTGCTGTGCGAGGTGAGTTACCCGCCGCTTTCCAGCGTGGCGCTGAACGCGGTGCAGGGGGGATTTCAGGCGGCGCGGATGCTGGATGAGATGATGCGCGGGCGGCGTCCGGGGGTGGAGCGGATTGTTGTCGAGCCGCTGCGGGTGGTCGAGCGGCGGTCGAGTGAGGCCGTGGCGATTGATGATCCGGACATCGCGCAGGCGCTGCAGTATATTCACACGCAGCCCGTGGACACACTGGCGATTCAGGATGTCGTAGAGCACCTGGCCGTCTCGCGGCGGGCGCTGGAACTGCGGTTCAAAAAATTTCTCGGCCGGACCATTTTGCAGGAAATTCAGAAAGTGCGGCTGGCCCGGGCGAAACATCTTTTGCAGGAGACGGATCTGCCCATCCCGCGGATTTCAGAAGTTGTGGGTTTCGCCACGGCCAGTTATTTCATCCAGGTTTTCCGGGCGGAAATGAACATGACCCCCGCGAAATACCGGCTCTCGGTGCGGGAAGGGTAAAGCATTTATCTTGGCAAGAAAGAATCGCGGCGGCTTTATCCCAGAAAGATCATCGCGCCCAGAAGCGTGAAAATCGTGCCCATGACGATTCCGAAAATCGCACGCCCCGTTCCCTTCCGCTGCGGATTTTCGCGGATGTCTTTCAGGACATATATTCCGGTTAGTATCGCGAATGGGGCGAAAATGATGAAAACGGATAAAACTCCGAGACACCCGGCAGCGCGGGCCAGCGGGGACATTTTCGGCAGTTGCGACTCCTCATCCGGGACATACGTGGCGGCGTACGGGTTTTCGGCGGGTCGGTCTTGACGGGCGTTCATGAGGACGTTTCTCCTGTTTTGTTTCGTGACAGACCGATTATAGCAGGTTTTTTTGTAAAATCAAGCACTCAAGAAACAGTAGCTGGGAGCGCAGCGGAACGCAGAGACGCGCAGAGACCGGATAGAATCGCCGGGCGTTTTCCCACTCCAATCCGGTCTCTGCGCTAACGCTCCGCTCCCGGCTGCTGTTTCTTGAATACATGAATGGAGTAAATGCCGCAGGCCCCTCAGAGCGGGGATTGTCAATCGGCCTGAACGCGGTATAATACGTATACGGAAAATTAGATTTCCGGGCGATTTCCGCGGTTTCTTTTTCATGTTTCTGCTTCAATTTCGGACATGCTTTACCCCCTGCGTTTCACACCGATTTATCAGACGGCCATCTGGGGCGGCGGCGCGTTTTTTCGTCGCTGGGGGCGCGATTTGGGCGATTATCGGCAGATCGCGGAGTCGTGGGAGATTTCCGGTCACCGAAACGGCATCAGTGTCGTGGCGTCCGGGCCACTGGCGGGGATGACGCTGCAGGAATTAGTGGCGGATCACGCGGATGAGCTGCTGGGCATGCACGCCAGTCGGGATGTGTTTCCGCTTTTCGTGAAATTTCTGGATGCCCGTGAGCCGCTTTCGGTGCAGGTGCATCCCGGGCGGGAGGTCATCCGTAAGCTTCGGCTTCAGGATAACGAAAAGGCGGAGGCGTGGGTGATTGTGGACGCGGAGCCGGGCAGCCGGATTTCGCTGGGGTTTCGTTGGCCGGTGACGCGGAAGCGGGTGGCGGAGCTGACGCTCTCCGGGCGCCTGGAGGAGGTGTTGCACACGTTCGCGCCGCGCGCGGGCGACTGTTTTTTCATCCCGCCGGGGATGGTGCATTCCATGGGCGGCGGAATCGTGGCGTATGAAGTGCAGATGTGCAGTGACCTCACGCTGCGGCTTTATGACTGGAACCGGCGGGACGCAGTGGGGCGGTCGCGCGAGCTGCATGTGGACAGCGGGGTGCTGGCCAGTGATGTGCTGCGGTGGCAGGTCGGACCGGTAACGCCGTGGCAGGATGAGAAGAACCCGGCGCTGGAGCGGCTGCTGGCCACGGAGTATTTTCACCTGGACCGCTGGACCGTAAAGCGAGGAAAAACGCAGCCCGTGGGCGGGGATAACCGCTGTCATGTGCTGACCGTGTTGGAGGGTGAGGCGCGGGTGGCGGGAATGAGGAATGAGGAATCAGGAATGAAGAATGCGAAAGAGAAGCTGACGGCCGGGCAGACGCTGCTTTTGCCTGCTTGCCTGCCGTCGGTGGAGATTCACGCGGTGAAAAAAACGGTGATGCTGGACGCGTATTTGCCGGAAGGGTGACGGGGAATGCTGGACATTAGGGGACAAAAACAGCAGCCGGGACTGGAGCGCCATGGGGATGACCGGATAAGAATGGCCGGGCGTTTTTCCACTTCTATCCGGTCACTCTCGCTGCGCTTCGTTCCCGGCTGCTGTTCTTGTGAGAAAATTAATTTGATAGAAGCTCAAAATGCGTAATGTGAAATAAAGAAAACGGTGAAATCATGGCGAAAAAAGTGGGAAAAACGGGTGGCGGAAAAGCGCCGCGGAAGCCGGGTGGTGCAGGACGTGGCGCCGCTGCCGGCGGGGGTGGTGGTGCGCGTGGTGCGAAAAGCGGGCCGAAAGGCGGAATGCCGGGGAGAGTGAAAAAAACTCCGGCGCCGCGGCGGTCGTTTTCGGATGAGGAGGAAATGCCGCGGCGGGTGCGGAATCCGTTCGCGCACCTGGAGCAGGGCGTGGTGGAGGATGCATGGGACGATTATCGCCGTGAGGACGGGGAAGAACGCATGATCGTGCGGCGGCGAAACGCGGGCGATGATGGCCGTGGCAGTGCGCGGAAGGCCCCGGCCGGGAAACGCACGGAACGCAGTGCGGCCGGTAAACGTGCGGAACGTGGCACACGAGATGCGAGAGGCACACGTGAAACGCGTGACACACGAGATGCGCGAGGCGCACGGGGAATGCGTGAAACACTGAAAACGCGGGGTTCACGTGATGCCCGGGGTATGCGGGAGACGCCCGTCACGGGTGCGCGGAAAAAGTCGGCTGTCGGGCCGGACGTGAAAACGCCGGTGAAGAAAACGTCTCGGCCGAGACCCCCGAAAAAAGTGAAAGACGTGAAAGACCCGGCCGTTTACGGCGAGCGGCTTCAGAAAATCCTTGCCACCGCAGGCCTGGGCAGTCGGCGCGACTGTGAGGAGTACATCTCGGCCGGGCGCGTGATGGTGGACCGTACGGTGGTGGATGAGCTGGGGGCGCGGGTGATGCCGCATCAGAGCATCCATTTTGACGGCGAGCTGCTGCGGCGGGCGAAAAAGCGTTTTTATTTCGCGCTGAATAAGCCCACGAACGTCATTTGCACGAATGAAGATCCGGGCGGGCGGCGGCGGGCGCTGGATTTCATCCACGAAAACGCGCCGGGGCTGTTCCCCGTGGGCCGGCTGGACCTGCACAGTGAGGGGCTGCTGCTGATCACGAATGACGGCGAGCTGGCCAACCGCCTCACGCATCCGCGGTATGAAGTGCCGAAAGTGTACCAGGTGCGTGTTTCCGGCATCCCCACGCGGGAGGAAATCGCGCAGATTTCGCGCGGCGTGTATCTCGCGGAAGGCCTGGCGAAAGCGGAGGAGGTGAACATTCTCCATGAATATAAAGACGGCACCGCCATGCTGAAAATCACGCTACGGGAAGGCCGAAACCGCGAAATCCGGCGGATTCTCGCCCGCGTGGGGCATAACGTTTTAAGCCTCCAGCGGGTGGCGATCGGGCCGCTGAAAATGGGCAAAATGCCTCCGGGCGCGTACCGGCCGCTGTCGCGCGAAGAGGTAACCCAGCTCCGGCGTCTGGTCGGACTGGCGGAAGAGAAGAAGTGAATATTGAGGAACGCATGGAAATCTTTTACGGCAAAGTACGGATTATCGAAAACGCCCAGGCCACGCCGGAGGTGTGCAGCCTGAAGCTGGATGCGCCGGAAATCGCGAAGCGGGCACGGCCGGGCCAGTTCGTCATGCTCCGCATTCCGGGGCACAAGGATCCGCTGCTGGGCCGGGCTTTCGCGGTGTTTAAGACGTACGGGGATGTGATCCAGGTGCTTTACGCGGTGGTGGGAAAGGCCACGCGGATTTTCCAGGAGCTGCGGGTGACGGCGGAGCTGGAAGTGTGGGGCCCGCTGGGAAACGGCTTTCCGGACGTGCAGACTGGGCACCTGGTGATGATCGCCGGCGGAATCGGGTACTCGCCGCTGCGGTCCGTTTCCGAATGGTATATGCATGGGCATCCCGGCACGGAAAAAGTCACGTTTCTCATGGGTGCCCGCACGGCGGAGATGCTGGATACGGGGAACTTGCCGCACGTGTGTGCCACCGAAACGTTTTTCGCCACGGATGATGGCACACGCGGCCACCGTGGTTTCGTGACGGAGCTGCTGGGGCCGACGCTCGAAAACGCGAAGAAAAATGGCGAGTCGCCCGTCGTCATGGCTTGCGGCCCGACCGTCATGATGCGTGAGGCGGCGAAGATCGCGGCGGCGGCGGGTGTGAAATGTTACGTCTCGCTCGAGACGCCCATGGCCTGCGGGATGGGCATCTGCTTCACGTGCGTGACGAAAAAGCGCGATGAAAACGCCCCGGACGGGTGGGATTATTGCCGCACGTGTGTGGACGGGCCGGTGTTTGAGGCGGGAGAATTGATCTTTTAAACAGCAGCCGGGAGCGAAGCGTTAGCGCAGAGACCGGATAGAAGTGGAGAAATACGCTGCCATTCTATCCGGTCTCTGCGCGTCACTGACGTTCCGCTTCGCTCCAGGTTGCCGTTTCCCTGTGTTCACACGCTGCGTTTCACTTCTTCGCGAATCTCGCCGCGATGCCTTCCAGTACGAATAAAAGAATGAAGCCGGCGACGGCTCCCGCCACCGCGGTGACGTAATCGGCGGTGGTCAGTGCGGCGGCGTCAAGCATCTGGAACGTCGCTTTTCCATCGGCGTTTCGCACCATTTCCTGGAATGGCCAGAGGCTGCGGATGGAACCGATCATGCAGCCACACATGACGGCTAGGGTGACGTTATGGTAATGTTTCAAGAGCCATTTCAGGGCTTTCGAAAACAGGATCAGCCCCAGCGCGCAGCCCATGGCGAAGGTTGCGAGGATCATGAGATCTTCCGTCACGAATTTGAAGGACGCCACGCTGCGGACGCGCTCCAGAATGATATGGTATTCGCCGAGAATGATGAGGATGTAAGAGCCGCTGATGCCGGGCAGGATCATGGCGCAGATGGCGACGACGCCGGAGAAGAATACGTAAGGCAGTGCGAGGCTGCCGCCCAGTGCATCCAGGCCGACGACCCAGTATCCGAACGCCGCGCCGGCGAGGATGCCCAGCAGTGCGGGCACGCCGCGGGTGTGCAGGGTGCGAAAGACGAAAATGGCGGAGGCGAGGATCAGGCCGAAAAAGACGGCGAAGGTGCCGATGAGCTGATTTTCCAGCAGGTGCAGCACGACATGCGAGAAGCACGCGATGCCGCAGCCGATGCCTGCCAGGAGTACGACGAGAAACAGCAGGTCGATGTGCTTCGCCGCGCGGAGCCATTTTCCGGTGAATACGAGTTTAAAAAACTCGGCGTCGCAGCGGCTGATGGCCGTCACCAGACGCTCGTAAATGCCGAGAATCAGCGCCACCGTACCGCCGGAAATGCCGGGGACGGAGTCGGCCAGGCCCATCGTGAAGCCGCAGAAAAAATGCTTGTAACTCGTGGGTTGCGGGGAGGGATTTTCGCTGCTCATATAATAATCGTGTATCCGTAGCGGCTGGTGATTCCTGGATTTGTCTGAATCAAAAAGGCTGTAAGCTACAAGCTTTAAGCTTGTCAATCATAGTGCCTTCACAAACATAAAAAATGCATAAATTTTAGTGATGGCCGAATGAGCACGAAGTACATACGGGCAGCTTACAGCTTATAGCTCTTTCCCGCAGCACTTTTTATATTTCTTTCCGCTGCCACACGGACACGGATCGTTCCGGCCGACTTTCGGCTGCGTGTTACGAATCGGTTCGCGGCGGCGGTCGGCCTGGGTACCGTCGATGGCATCCTGCTGCTGTTGCGCGATGTCGTCGCCGGCGGCGGCGCTGCGCATGGTGGATTCGGATTCTTCGTGGTGGGCCGTCTGGTTCGACCAGGTGGAGCCGACGAAACGCTCATCGAGCTGTTCCATGCGGAAGACGAGTTCCGTGACGCGTTCGCCGATGGACTTCCACATCGCGTCGAAGGTTTTCATACCCTCGCGCTTGTACTCCACTTTCGGGTCGACCTGGGCGTAGCCGCGCAGCCCGACGCTGCTCTTGAGGTGGTCCATCGTCAGCAGGTGCTCTTTCCAAGCGTTGTCGAGGATAGTCAGCACCAGGGCCCGCTCCATTTTTCGCATTTCCGGGCGGTAGCGGTCGTCGATAGACTCGAAAATCCGGCGGCGGAACACTTCCGTCGTCACGTCCGTCAGCGTGTCCTTATGCACTGTGATGCCCCAGTTGCGGCTCAGCTCGGCGAGCATCGCATCCAGCGCCTCGGCCGGCGGCTGGAAGTACGTTTCGCCGTCGACATGGTGTTTTTCGATGAAACGCTCGGCCCACTGCTGCACCTCCGCCGTGACTTTTTCCGCACTCTCCGTCGCCCTGCGGCTGCTGTCGACGATTAATTTGTGGAACGAATCGCGCGTGATGTTTCGCAGATCGTCGGACGTGATGTTCGCATGGAATCGCGTGGCGGCCCACTCGCTGATCGCGTCGCGGTCGTACATCCGCGTGCCGCTGGCGTCGCGCACCGAAAAATGGTACTCGCCGGCCAGCACCGGGAACTCGATTTCCTTGTCCTGGTACGCCTCGCGGACCCGCACGCTGAGCTCTTTTTTTATCTCCGCTTTCGGCTTACCCTTCATCATTTCGGGCGCGAAGTCGATCGCGAATTTCCCTTTAATCCAGGCGCTGCAGGCTTTCAGGCCGTGGTCGGGCTCGAGGTAATGCGCACCGCGCGAAAGATCGCGCTTCTGGATGTATTCACGCACACGCTCGACGAGGTAGGCGTCCACCTGCTCGCGGCCGACTTTTTTCAGGTCGCGGTCGCGGATGCCGATGTTCCAGCGGGTGTTGACGCCCTTGGCCATCGCCTCCCAGTTCCACTCGTCCTCATCCTCCACGTCGTCGGGCAGGTTCTCTTCCAGCAGCTCAAGGATGATGGATTCGCACATCCGGGATGCCTCGTCCAAGGCCTCGCGCGACGCCTCCTCGAAATTCATGTTCCGGTAATGGCGGGGCGTCAGCTCCGTGGCCAGCTCGCTGCCGGCCCAGGTGCAGAACGCTTCCACGCCGTAATTCGGGCTGAGATACTGCTCCAGATAGGTGTCGATCTGGTCGTCGCACATACCGAGGATGAGGGCTTTGCAGTCGGCGCCTTCGAGGATGGCCTGGCGGTAGCCGTAGGTGCGTTTCCGCTGCTCGTCCATGACTTCGTCATATTCGAGCAGGTTTTTGCGGATTTCGAAGTTCCGCTCCTCGACTTTTTTCTGGGCGCCCTCGACCCGGCGGGTGACCATGGCGCTTTCGATCGCCTGGCCGTCTTCCATGCCGAGGAAGCCGAGCATGCTTTTAACCCAGTCGCCGGCGAATATTCGCATCAGGTCGTCTTCCAGCGAGAGGAAGAATCGGCTACTGCCCGGGTCGCCCTGTCGGCCGCAGCGCCCGCGGAGCTGAAGGTCGATTCGCCGGGCCTCGTGACGCTCGGTACCCGCCACATACAGCCCGCCCAGCTCGCGCACCTGCACACCCTCGGCCTTCATCTGCTCCTTCTTTTCGATCTCCGCCACGAGCTCATCCCACTCCTTTTGCGGCACGTCCAGACGCGTTGGATATTTGGATTGGAGGATGCCCCAGGCCATCGCTTCGGGGTTGCCGCCGAGGATGATGTCGGTACCGCGACCCGCCATGTTCGTGGCGATCGTCACCATATTTTTACGGCCCGCCTGCGCGATGATCTCGGCCTCCTGCTTGTGGTTCTTCGCGTTGAGCACGTTATGCTTCACGCCGCGGCGGTCAAGCATTTCGGAGACTTCCTCGCTGCGCTCGATGGATGTCGTGCCGACGAGGATCGGCCTGCCGCGTTTTTTCAGGGAGTGAATCCGCTCCCGCGGCACACGCTCCACGTCTTTCGTGCCCTTGAAAATGAACTCGAGATAATCGTCGTGTTCGCTGATAAGTTGCCCCAGCCAGTCGCGGTCGTCTTTGTCGGTCAGCTCGAGGATGTCCCAGCGGTTGACACGCTCGATTTCCTCGACCAGTGCCTCGTACTTTTCCCGCTCGGTCTTGAAAATCAGGTCGGGGAAGTTGATCCGCTGCAGCGCCCGGTTCGGCGGGATGGCGATCACGTCCAGCTTGTAGATTTTCCAGAACTCGTTAGCCTCGGTCATGGCGGTTCCGGTCATGCCGCAGATTTTGGGATACAGCTTGAAGAAATTCTGGAGGGTGACGGTGGCCAGGGTCTGGTTTTCCTGCTTGACCTCCACGTTTTCTTTCGCTTCCACGGCTTGGTGCAGCCCGTCGGACCAGTTGCGGCCCGGCATCAAGCGCCCCGTAAACTCGTCGACGATCACGATTTCGCCGTCGTTGATGACGTAGTTCACGTCCCGTTTGTAGAGATGATGGGCCTTCAGGGCGTTGTCGATCAGGTGCGGCCATTCCATATTCCCCGCGGTGTAGAAACACTCCACGCCCGCGAGCTTCTCGGCGTTGCGGATGCCCACGTCGGTGAGGCTGGCGGTGTGGTCTTTTTCGTTGACCTCGAAATCGGCGTCTTTGTGCAGTTGCCGCGCGATGGCGTCGGCTTTGCGGTATTTGGAAATGTCGCCGTGGGCCGGGCCGGAAATGATCAGCGGCGTTCGCGCTTCGTCGATCAGAATATTATCCACCTCGTCGATGATCGCGAAATTCAGGCGTCCCTGCGACTGCTGCAGCTCTTTCGGATAACGCCAGTCGTTCTTGGCGGCCGGACGCATGTTGTCGCGGAGGTAGTCGAAACCCAGCTCGTTGTTCGTGGCGTACGTGATGTCGCAGTCGTAGGCGGCCTGGCGCTCGTTGGTCGAAATGTGGGACTGAATGGAGGCTACCGTCAGGCCCAGGGACATGTAAAGCGGGCCCATCCACTCCATGTCGCGGCGGGCGAGATAATCGTTGACCGTCACCACGTGGACGCCTTTGCCGGACAGCGCGTTGAGGTAAGCCGGGAGCGTCGCGACGAGCGTTTTGCCTTCGCCGGTGATCATTTCGGCGATCGACCCGCTGTGAAGCACCGCGCCGCCGATAAGCTGGACATCATAATGTCGCATGCCCAAGACCCGCTTGCTGGCCTCGCGACAGACGGCGAACGCCTCGACCAGAATGTCGTCCAGCGTTTCACCGGCGGCCAGGCGCTTGCGGAATTTGAAGGTCTGCTCGCGCAACTCCTCGTCGGACATCGCCTCGAAACGCGGCTCCAGGGCGTTGATGGCCTGAACCATCGGCTGCAATTTTTTAATGTAACGGGCGTTCGACGACCCGAAAAGCGACGTGATCGTCCGCTCGACCGAACGGCCGATGCCCGCGAATGCATCCGTGATGATGTCCCAGATGCGCTCCAGTGATGAATCCATTTTATTAGACATTTATTCGATCCTTCGTGTATTCGTATCCGGGACTTGCCGGTGGGGAATTTTTGTGGAAATACGTAGATTCCGGGATTTATCGGCACTCTGCCCACAGAGAACGCATGGAGATACACCGCCGCATTATACGTAATATTACATTTATAACGGAAAATGGGGTTTTCGTCAAGGGAGAAACGCGGCGGGGAAAATGAATTAGGAATGAAAAATGAGGAATAAAGAAATGAAAAATGTTGGAGGATCGCTTGCGTCATTCCTCTTTCCTTTATTTCTCATTTTTTTACTACATTCAGATTTCCACTTCCGCGGGGGCGAGAATTCTGGCGTCGTCGGCCGAGCCCGTCCACTGGGGGATTTCGCACTTCGTGGCACGCCAGCCGTGGTGAATGAGGGTGCCGCGGGCGGGCGGCGCGTCGGCGGAAACGTTCCCGGTGAGGGCGTACTCGGCCGGGTTGATTTTTTCGGGCAGAGAAACCGGCACACCCTCCTCGCCGGGCAGAAGCGGAGCGGGGGCGAACATCCGCGTCACCACCTCCCGGCACAGACGGTGCACATCCCGGCTCGCGGCCCCGATCTGGGCGTCATCGTACGCGGAAAGGTCTTCCTGGAGGAAGTCGAGAAAACGGGCCTCGCGTTGCAGCGCAGCCATGAGCGCTAAAGCCGGGATTTGTGGATTGAGGCTTGGGGCTTGGGGTTTGGGAGCAGGGGTTTGCGCGATTTGAGGGGCGGGCACTTCCGGGGTGACGCCGTTTAAAATGTCGGCGATTTTCCGGGATTTTTCACTTTTGCCCAGGGCCGCGAAAAAGGCGCGGAATGCGGTGGAAAGGCTCATTTTATGGTCTCCTGAAACTTCCGGCAAGAAGCGTATTATCACTTTATGGTAAACCGTTGGCTCATCGTCCGCAGGACGTTTCTTACCCGCTGACTTCAGGCCGTGGCGAATGTTGAGTCCTCTAATTGACCGTATCACGCACGGGGATGGGGCTCGTGCCACGGCCTAAAGGCCGCGGTTAAGAAACGTCCTGCGGACGATAATGGTCGCAGCACAAAATCCCGTCCCTGTTCATAATAAAATGATAAACGCTCTAAATCCGTAGGATAATTTTATTTTTTTACTTTCGGTTTCGAAATTTCTTTGATTTTCCGGTACAGCGTCCGCTCGCTGATGCCGAGCATGGCGGCGGCTTCTTCGCGGTTACCGGCTGTGAAGTTTAGCGTTTCGGTAATGAAAACCCGCTCGATTTCGTCCAGCGGCCGGCCGACAAAAGACGCCAGCGCGTCGGCGGCACCCGCGAAATGATTTTGCGATTCATTTTTCTGTGAATCGTCGAGCGGATCATCTTCGTTTTCCGCTCCATAAATATCCCGCCCCGCCATCACCGCATGTGGCACGGCACCCGCCGGCACGTACGGCTCCAGCTCCTCGGGCAGGTCGTCCACATCCAGCAGGCCGTCATAATCGACGACGGTCATACTTTCAATAACGTTTCGCAATTCCCGGACGTTGCCGGGCCAGTCGTAAGCCAGGAAGGCTTTTCGGGCCGCGGCGGTCATGCCCCGGATGGTTTTTTCGTGCTTTTTGGCGAAAAAACGCATGTAATGGTCGATTAACACCGGAATGTCGCCCGTTCGCTCGGTGAGGGCGGGAAGGCGTACGGAAACCACTTTCAGGCGGTGATAAAGGTCGCTGCGGAAGGTGCCGTCCTCCACGGCTTTCGTTAAATCGCGATTCGTGGCGGAAATCAGACGTACGTTTACCTTAATCGGCGTATTCGCCCCCACCCGTGTGATTTCGCCCTCCTCAAGCACGCGCAGGAGTTTAATTTGCGTGGGCATGGGCATGTCGCCCACCTCGTCAAGGAAAATCGTACCGCCGGACGCGTACTCGAATTTGCCCAGCCGGTCGCTGGTGGCGTCGGTAAAAGCTCCCTTCACGTGGCCGAAAAGCTCACTTTCGAGGATGTTTTCGCTCAGGGCGGCACAATTCAGGCCGACGAACGGCTTATTCCGCCGAGGGCTGTTCTGGTGGATGGCCTGCGCGACGAGTTCCTTGCCGGTGCCGGTGGGGCCGAAAATGAGCACGGTGGCGTTCGTCGGCGCGATGCGGCGGAGTTTCGCGACCAGGTCGAGCATTTCGGGACTGTCGCCGATGAGGGTCTGGAAGCCGAATTTTTCGTCGAGGCGGGTCAAAAGCTCGGTGTTTTCGCGCCGTAGCCACACACTCTGGGCGGCTTTTTCCGCCACGGCCCGGAGCTGACTGAGGTCCAGCGGCTTTAATAGATAATTGAACGCGCCCTGCTGCATGGCACTGACGGCGGAGGGGATGCTGCCATGGCCGGTCATGATGATGACCTGTGCATCCGGGAGCGATTCGCGGGCGTTTTTCAGGACGCCGAAACCGTCGATTCCGTCCATCACGAGATCCGTGAAAATAATGTCATAAAGCCCGGACTCCATTTTCTGCACGGCTTCCTCGCCGGAAACGGCCACTTCCGTGTGATAACCTACGCGGGCCAGGGCGGTGGCCACGATTTCCGCGTGCGGACGCTCGTTATCCACGACAAGAATGTTCACGGCGGCGTTTTGGGAGGCGGGAACGGACATGGGGGATGGGGGATGGGGGATGGGGGATGGAAAGTATGCATGACTATTATAATGAAAAAGACAGGAAATGGAAGGGCGTCGCGGCAGGAATGGGGACGAAAATCGGCGTGCGGGACTTGTGTGGCGGGGAGCGGGGAGATATAATTGTGGAAATGCGAAAGAATGGAGAATGAAAATGGATTTTCTCTGAAAGCGATTATAAATGAAGCAAAAAGAGTGGTTTTTTATTCTCGCGGCGGGGATTTTTTTCCTTTCGGCGGGGGAGTCGGCGTTTCCGGATTCCCCGGCGGTGAAAAAGCCGAATATTATTTACTTTCTGGCGGACGACCTGGGGAAGTATGAGCTGGGGTGTTACGGGCAGGAGAAAATCCGCACGCCGCGGATCGATTCGCTGGCGGCGGACGGGATGCGTTTTACGCAGCATTATTGCGGGGCGCCGGTGTGTGCGCCGTCACGGTGCGTGCTGCTGACGGGAAAGCATCTGGGGCATGCGGCGATCCGGGATAATTTTGAGGTGCAGCCGGAAGGGCAGCGCCCGCTGCCGGCGGAGTGTGTGACGGTGGCGGAAATGCTGAAAGCGGCTGGGTACGCCACGGGGGCTTTCGGGAAGTGGGGGCTGGGTTTCGTGGGCACGGAAGGGGACCCGAACCGCCAGGGTTTCGACGAATTTTTCGGGTATAACTGCCAGCGCGAGGCGCATAATTATTTCCCGCTGCATCTGTGGAAAAACGGCGAGAAGGTCATGCTTCCAGGGAACACACGCGGGCTGACGGGCGAACATTATGCGCAGGACGTGATCATGGAGGAGGGGAAAAAGTTCGTGCGGGCGCATGCGGACGGGCCGTTTTTCATGTACGTGCCTTTCGTGATTCCGCATGTGGCGCTTCAGACGCCGGCGGATGACCCGATTCTGGCGGAGTATCAGAAATTGGGCTGGGACGAGAAGCCGTATGATGGAGAGCAGGGTTATTTACCGCACCCCACGCCCCGCGCGGCGTACGCCGCCATGGTCACGCGGATGGATAAACACGTGGGGGAAATTCTTGACCTGCTGGAAGAGCTCGGCCTGGCGGAGAACACGCTGGTTTTTTTCTCCTCGGATAACGGCGCGACGTATAACGGCGGCTCCGATTCCGCCTTTTTCCAGAGCATGAACGGACTCCGCGGCCTGAAAGGCAGCGTGTATGAAGGCGGAATCGCCGCGCCGCTGGTGGTGCGGTGGACGGGGAAGATTCAGCCGGGTACACAGACGGACGTGCTCAGCGCGTTTTATGATATGATGCCGACGTTCGCCCAGGCGGCGGGGATTTCGGCGGATGAAATGCCGGAAACGGACGGCGTGAGTCTCCTGCCCACGCTCACGGCAGCGGGGGTGCAGCGGACGCATGCGTTCCTGCTCTGGGATTTTCCGGGTTACGGCGGGCAGCAGGCCGTGCGTTTTGGCGACTGGAAAGCGGTGCGGACGGAGATTCAGAAAAATCCGGACGCGAAAATTCAGCTTTATAATTTAAAAACAGACCCCGGCGAGACGAAAGACGTGGCGAAAGTGTACCCGGCCGAGGTGCGCGAGGCGGCGGAAACCCTGCGGCGGGAAATCGTGCCGAGGAAGTGAAGAAAATATAAATAATCATTCAAAATAGAAACTCATAAAAGGCAAAACCCTATGACCCATTCCCGGATTTTTAGCGTCCTCATCCTCCTCACGGCCTTTCTCGGCGGCGCGACCGCTCCCGTGACGGCCCAGCATTACGCGCCCGGCAGAATCCTTAACGGGAAGGATCTCGAGCGGAACGCGGATCGTTTTTTCAGCGCGGTTTACGACGGTTCCTGGCGGGTCATCCGCGACGAATTTTCGTTAACGGGCGACATGCAAAAGCAGTACCGTGAATGGATGGCGGACAACGGATTTACGGCTTCCATTCAGGCACCGTTCGGCGAGCTGGGCGAGTTGCGCGAGACGCGGATCGTTCAGGATCTCGGCAGTTCGCGGAGTGTGGAATTATATTATCCCGGCAGCCGCTGTCCGCTGAAGGGGACGGTGACGTATATCGACGAAAAAGTGGCGGAGGTTCGCTGGGAAAAGTGGCAGGGCGGGCCCTGGCCGTGGATGACGCAGCTCATCGTGGGCTACTTGTGTGCGCTGCCGGTGCTGGGGTTTCTGATTATTTTCATCGGCGAAAAATGGCGTGCCGCATACCTTCATCGCCGGAATCTGCGGCGGCTGGCGTATGAGCAGGACGTGTCGCCCGAGGAGACGTATCGCCAGCGGCAAAATCCACTGTGGGTGTACGTGCTGACGCTGCTGCTGGGCTCGCCGTTTCTGGTTCTGCCGTATGAGCCGTTATACGGGCAGACGTTCGTGCCGCCGGAGGTGCGACAAAACTTCTGCTGGGGATTTCTCGCGGTGCTGGGCGTTTCGCTGCTGCTGACAGGCTTCCGTGTGCGGGTGAATCGGCATGACGTCGTCGTGGGCATGGGCTGTTTCCGTGTGCCGGTTTTACGCATCCCGCTGGAGAAAATCACGGGTGTCCACGTCATTCCCTTCCGCCCCATGCGCGAGTTCCACGGGTGGGGCATTCGTCGCAGCCGGGACGGCATCTGGGGGTATTTCATGAGCGGACACCTCGGCGTGCTGATCGAAACCGTCGACGACAAGCGTTACCTCCTTGGCTCCGACACCCCCGACCGCCTCGCCGAAGCTATTGCCGTGCGTACGAAGAAAAAATAGCAAAAGAAGCCGCACGCACTTCGCCACGTAACTTGCGGGTCGGTACGGCCTGTGTTATATTGTTGGCGTGGAGCAATTTTACCATGTCGTCAGGCAAGAAACAGCAGCTGGGAATGAAGCGAAACGCTATGGCCGGATCGAATCGCCGGATTTTTTCCCACTTCTATCCGGTCATTCCGCTGCGCTTCATTCCCGGCGGCTGTTTGAATCCGTGTTTTAACAAGCCGCCGCCTGATCCGTAAGTTACGCTGCGCTCCATATGCGGCTCATTATCAATTATCAATTATCAATTTCCCTATGCCCAACGCCGAACAGTATCTCAAGCCCGAAGTCATCACCCGTATCAAGCGGCTGGACCTGCGCGCGAAGTTCATCGTGAAGGGGTTCCTGCAGGGGCTGCACGCCAGTCCGTTTCAGGGGTTTTCGGTGGAATTCAGCGAGCATCGGAGGTATACGCACGGCGACGACCCGCAGGACATCGACTGGCTGATTTACGCGAAGACCGACAAGTATTACGTGAAGAAGTTCGAGGCCGAGACGAACATCACGGGGTATCTGGTGATGGATCAGAGCGCGTCGATGAATTACACGTTCCGGCAGGAGGTGACGAAGTTCGATTACACGATCTGCCTTGCGGCGGCGCTGGCGTATCTGATGATCGCGCAGCAGGATCCGGTGGGGCTTTTGACCTTCGACGACCGGCTGCGGAAATGCATTCCCCCGCGCTCGCGGCGGTCGCAGCTGACGGACATTCTTTCCGTGCTGTCGCGCCTGACGCCGGACGGGCAGACCGATATCGCGACGGCCCTGACCCAAACCGCCGCGATGCTCAAGCACCGCAGTCTGGTGATGGTGTTCAGCGATCTGCTGATGGATCAGGACGCGGTGCTGGGGGCGCTTCGGAAACTTCGCTGGGGGGGGCACGACGTGCTGCTGCTGCATATTCTGGACGAAGCCGAGGTGAATTTTCCCTTCCGCGGGACGTTCGAAATGACCGACCCCGAGACGCGGGAGATGCTACGGGTCGACGCCGATGGATTTCAGCGGGCCTACACCGACGGCATCCGTGAATTCCGCGAAACATACCGCCGCGAGTGCGCCGTCATGGGCGTCGACTATCTGCCCCTGGACACGAGCATGCAGTTCGACAAAGCCCTGACCGAATATCTCATGCGCCGGCGGAAGCACTGAGCCGCCACCCGCGGCGCTTGGCCACATTTTTCAATCTCATTTTGCCATGCCGAAAAAAACGCCCCCCGCTTCATCGACGGTTTCGCCGGACGCCATTCCCCGCGAGGTTTTCGCATACTGGCAGCACCTGCGGAAATGTGAGTTCACCCCGTACTTCGATGCCCGCACAGTCGCGCGGGGGCTGGATTACGCGGGGGGTGGGAAGGTGGAATCGCTGTGGGCGACGGCGGACGGGTTTGGGCTGTTGGCGAAAGTTGCGGGGACATGCCTTTACACGACCGGTGTGACGCTGAAGCCGGATCGCCGGCAAAAAGGGACGTTTAAGCTGGACGCTTACTGCTCATGCCCCGTTGAGGAGCAGTGTAAGCACAGTGTGGCGGCGATCATCCGCTTTCTTTATCTCATGGCGGAAGGGAATCCGATTCCGCGGTGTGTTGCGCTGGGGGAAGACTGCTGGCAGGTGAGCCTGCCCTCCGGTAAAACGCGGCTGGAGGAAATCGTTGGCGACGAATACGGCATGGGCGAGCACGGCTGGGACGAGGAAGACGGCAGGCGTAGTGGCGTGCCGTGCCGGAAAAACCATTCGAAAAAAGCGGCCATTCCCGCCGCACTGAAGAAAAAACTGGAAGCCATGACGGTGAAAGATCTTGTGGCGGTGATCGCCGAAATATACGCGAGGCATGAGGGCGTCCGCATGGTTTTTCAACAGGCGGAATGCGTGAGAAAAGCGGCGGAAAACGCCGATCCGGACGTGATCGTCCGGCAGGCGGTCAGGCTCATCGACACGCAATTCGACCGGTGCGACGATTTCTGTTATCACGGCCCGCACGACAATAATAATCCACTCGATCTCCGCGGCCTGGCCGAGCTGATTCGCCAATGCGCGAACATCGATTTCCCGCTGGCAGTGATCGCCCCGATTTCCCGGCATTATGTCCAGCGATGCAACCGGTGCGTCGAGACGTCCGGGGTGGATGATCTGGAGGATGTTATGGGCGCCGTTTTCGACGAAATGACCGCGGTGCTCCTGGCATCCAAGCCACCGGCCACGCAGGCGATTCTGTGGGCGAGTGAGATGACCCGTCTGGACATGCATTATATCGGCATGCCGGCGTTCGAAAAAATGCTTGACCGACGCTGGTCCCGGCAGGCGTGGTCGGCAGCGGCGGATGCGCTTTTGGCGGAATGGAAGGGAAAGCAGCCGGGCCAGCGCGATCAGCCGCTGCTGTGCGACGCGATGGATGCGATGGATAAGGCGGGCCGACGAAACAATGCGGTGGCGTTTTTGCGGCAAAACGCGGCATCCCGGATGGAATGGGAAATGCTCGTGGACCGTTTATTGGAGCAGGGGAAGTTTAAGGAGGCGAAAACGCTCCTCGCCGACATGCCGGAATACAGCAACTACTGGAGGCGGTATGGGAAACAAATCGCGGAGAAGGAGGAGGACTGGCCGACCTTGGCGTCCATCCTCGCGGAGGAATTTTTTCATGACCCGCATCTCGAGGCGCTTTGGGAATTGCTGCACGCCGCGATGCAGATGCATGGGGAGGCGGAAGTAGCCGCGGCGGTGGAGAAGTTTCTGGAAACCGGCGTGTATCCGGCGGCGATCAAGAAAACGCGAGCCGGGAAGAAGCTCACGGCGGTGGAGGCGGCGGCGTGGCCGGTGCCTGTTTATCCTGGTGGGCAGGGGACCCGGCTTGCGCGGACGTCCCGGCGTTATGACCTGCTGTGTGCGTGGGCCATGGAGGACGGACGCGCGGCGGATGCACTCCGCTGGTATGAAAAATATGAACGCCAGGAGCCGCCGAAGCATTTTATCGCGTCGGCGGAGGTGGCGGAGGCGGTGCTCGGCCACGCTCCTGACGAAGCGCTGCGGATATACCGGCGGCAGGCGGAGCATGAAATGGAAGTCACACGCCGTTATCCGGAGGCCGCGCGGCTGCTGAGGCGTATCCGTCAAATTCTCGAAACGCTCGGCCGCGAGGCGACATGGGCGGCCCTGCTGGCGGACATCCGTGAACGGCACCGCCGGAAGCCGCGTCTGATGCGCGAGTTGAACTCGCTAGAGCGGTTATCAGATTAATTCACTCACGAAAACAGCAGCCGGGAATGAAGCGCAGCGGAATGACCGGATAAGCACCGCCAAACGTTTTCCCATTTCTGTCCGATTATTACGCGTCATTCCCGGCTGCTGTTCTTGTGGAAGCGACCAATTTGTTACGCAGGGGAGTATAGCCGCGCTGAAATGAATGTTACTTCTCCATCTTCACGACGAATAGGAAATTGGTATCGCCTGGGCCGTCGGGGTCTTTTGTGCTTTCCGGGTCGAATTCCTTCGTGACCGCGGCGAGAATGAAGCCGGCGTTTTTGCGGCGGTAACTCAGCGGATACGTTTCCGCGTCCGGCATCTCCGGCAGCGCCGAGAGATATTCCGGCACGAGCAGGTCGAGCGTTTTCGGATACCGCTTGTTCGCGGCTTGATAACGTTTCAGGGCCGTCGTGATGCGGCAAAGTTCCAGTCCCCGTTCGGCACGCTGGCGGGCATAAAAAACCTGACACACCGCCGGCGTCATGAGCGAATAAAGGATGTCGGCACATATCTCGGAACGCCCTCGGACGGTAAGGGCGGAGAGCAGCTTCCGGTGAAATTCGTTGTTAATTCTCTTGACCTGTTCTTCAGCTTTATCATACTCTCCCGCGAGGACGTACTGCATGCACTCTTTCCGCAGGTCGGTGTAGCGCCGGGCGAAATCGTTCGGGTCGATTCCCCGCATAGACATGGGGATATGCTCGGCATCCCCCGCGAGTTCCTGTAATCCATACAGCGGGATGGTGTCGGCAAATTCCTGCGCGACAAAAAATTCCACGGTCATGAGGTCCTCCGGCGAGGCTTCCGGCGGCAGCGATTCGAGCATGGCCTGCAAGTGGTCGAGCTGTTGCGGCGTACAGATGTCGGCGGCCAGAAGGTCGACGGTGATTTCTTTCGCCAGGCCAAGAATTGCAAGCCCGGTCAGATGGGGCACGATATAATTCGGCTGATGGGTCAGATGCCGGCCCAGCCGCCAGAGGGTTTCCGCATCCGCCAGCGCCGATTTCGCGTTTTTCCCGGCGATATACTCCCGCCACTTTAAAATTCCGGTCACGTGGTTTTGTAAAGATGGAAATTTTCGGTCATGAGGGTGGTGTGTTCGGGGAGATATTTTTTGCGACAGCGGAAGAAATTTTTGCACGCGGATAAAAATTCGGCGTAG